>NZ_JBFBBT010000019.1:62741-78752 GCF_040682815.1 Amycolatopsis sp. NPDC051102 | reverse complement strand
CGCCCGCGCCCTCCCCCGCCCTCACCCCCCCCCGGGGCCCCGTATCGCCCGCGTCCTTTCTCCCCCCCTCTTGGTTTTTGGTCTGGGCGTTTTCTAACTCGCCTTACCACTCACGACCGGCCGCGGCAGACCTCAGAACCAGCCGCAGTTGACCGGCGCCGGGAGGCCGGCGAAGCGGCCCTCGAGCCAGGCGAACGCCTCCGGGTACGCCCGCACCGCGCCGAGCACGTGCGTCGGCACCAGCGACGTGCTGAACTGCACCTTCACGCCCTTGCCGCACCACGTCCGGCCCAGGTCGCGGTCCTGCGCGTAGGGCACGATGTCGTCGAGTGCGCTGTGGACGATCAGCACCGGCGCCGACGGCTTCAGCGAGCCGATCTTCTGCTGGCCCACCCGCGACTTGTACGGCTCTTCGCCGAGGTACGAGGTCAGCGAGCGGCCGTCGTTGGTCAGCGTCGCCGACTGCGTGAACGCGTGCGCGGCGATCGCCTCCACCGTGCACTCGGTCCGGACCTGCTCGAACAGCTGCTTGCCGCGCGCGTTGAGCAGCGCCGGGATGTTCAGCTCCGGGTACGCGTAGTTCAAGCTGACCAGCGCGAAGCCGAGGAAGCCGACCGCGTAGTGCCCGTCGAGGTTCTTCGCGACCTCGGCGAGGTCCGCCGGCACCGCCCCGGCGTACGCGCCCTTCAGCTTCAGCTCGGGTGCGTAGCCCGGCTGCAGTTCCGCCGCCGCGGCCGACGCGCCGCCGCCCTGGGAGTAGCCCGCGATCGCGACCGGGCCGTCGTCGGGCAGGCCCGCTTCCGGCAGCCGCTGCGCCGCGCGGATCGCGTCGAGCACCGCGTGCCCCTGCGAAGCCCGGTTGACGTACGTGTGGTCGCCGGGCGTGCCCAGCCCTTCGTAGTCGGTGACGACGACGCCGTAGCCCCGCGTCAGCAGCCCGGCGATGAACGGGCCTTCGTACTCGAAGCCCGCGGCAAGCGCTTTCGACGGGGCGCAGTCGTCGCCCTCGCCCTGCGTGCCGACGGCGTAGGAGACGATCGGGCGCGGCCCGGAACCGTGCCACGCCGCGTGCGGCGTCAGCACCGTGCCGGTGACGGCGATCGGCGTGTCGTGCGTGTCGCGGCTGAGGTACATGATCCGCTGCACGTCTGCGTCGGCCTTGATCAGCTGGATCGGGTCGATGTAGAACGTCGACGTCTCGTGCCGGATGACGTCGCCGTCGCGGCCGGCGGGCAGGGGGGACGGGGGATCGTAGAAGGACGCGGCGGCGGCCGCGGGCGGACCGAGCGTCGCCAGGGCCAGAACGGAAACCGTGGCGACGACCGCGGAGAGGGCGCGGCGGGGGAAGATACGCATGCTTGCTCCTCGTTGAGCAGGGCGGGTGCGCGGGGGAACACCTTTTTGGACAGAGGTGTCGGAAAAAGAATCACGTGAGGTGGACCACGATGTCAAGCCCGGCTCCGCGCGGGCGGCCGCGCAAGCTCCCGGTCTCCGAACAGCGCGCCCGCGTGCTGGAGGCGACCGCGCGGGTCGTCGCGCAGCACGGGATGCAGGGCGCGACGATCGAGCAGATCGCCCGCGAGGCCGGCGTTTCGCGGCAGGGCGTCTACGAGCAGTTCGGCGACCGCGCGACGCTGTTCGCCGAGGTCGTGGCGGTCACCGAGGAAAGCGCGTTCACCGCCATCGCCGGCCCTTCGGTGGCCGACACGCAGCCGGGCCTGCGGGCCTGGGCGCGGGCCAACTACGCCAACATGGTCACCTTCGTCGCCGACCACCCGGAGGGCTACGGCGTGCTCCGGGCGGCCGAGCGCGCCGGCGACCCCGCTCTCACCCGGTTGAGGGAGCGGCTGGCCGTCGTCTACGCCGACGCCAGCCGCAAGCGGTGGGCGGCGCACGGCATCGACTCCGGCCGGGCCGACCGCGCGCTCGTCACCCTCTTCTTCGCGATGACCGAATCACTGGTCCAGGCCACCTGGGATGGCGAGCCGCCGGACCAGGACGCCTTGATCGACCTGCTGACCGAATTCACCGTCGGCGGCGTCGCCCGCCTCCAGACCAAGGCGAGCGACGTCATCGAGCGGTTGCGGTAGGGCGCTAAGCCGCGGCCAACGCCGCCGCCGCGGACCCCACCACCCTATTTCGCCCGCCGTGTTTGGCCGCGTACACGGCCGCGTCGGCCGACGCCATCACTTCCTCGATCGACGACCCGTCCAGCGGGTAGGCGGCGACGCCGATGGACGCCGTCTGCCGTTCGATGTCGACGGCGGTGCCCGCGTTGGTCGTGGTGCTGATGATCAGCTCGCTGACCCGTTGCCGGATCCGCTCCGCCGTGACGATGGCGTCCTCCTTGGACGTCGACGGCAGCAGCGCGACGAACTCCTCGCCCCCGAACCGGCCGACCAGGTCGTGCGCCCGGGTCTCCTGCTTGACCACGGCGGCGACCGCCTTGAGCACGTCGTCCCCCGCGAGGTGCCCGTAGGTGTCGTTGATCCGCTTGAAGTGGTCGAGGTCGATCATCATGGCGCCGAAGCTGCCGTTCTCGCGCGCGGCGCGCGAGATCTCGCGCTGGGCGCCGTCCTGCCAGGTGGTGGCGTTGAGCAGCTGCGTCTTCTGGTCGGTGGTCGCCAGCTCTTCCAGCCGCTTGACCAGCACGGACCGCTGCAGCACGTACAGCGGCAGGATGACCAGCACCGACAGCAGCGGCTCGTGGCCGAGCACCATCACCAGCAGGCCGCCGACGCAGAGCGTGGACAGCTCGAGGAGGTTGTCGTCCATGCCGCCCAGGCAGCTCTCGACCGTCGCCTCGGCCGGGTTGGCGAGGTAGAGGCCGAGTCCGGTGAGGGCCGCGTTGACCACGAAGTACACCAGCACCGCGATCGAAACGGTGACGACGCTGAGCTCGGGCGAGTACAGCGTGACCAGGCCGGCCGAGCACGCCGACAGCGTCGCGCTGGTGGCGTTCGCGGCGACCCGGTGCGGCTGGCCCGGGCGGGTGCCCGACCAGCTGCGCAGCGCCAGGCCGACGTACAGCGTCACCCCGAGCAAGGTGACCAGCTGCGTCGGCAGCAGCAGGGCGGCGGGCAGCAGCCACACCGACGTCATGTTCATGTGCGGGCCGTCGCTCAGGATGCGCCGCTGGCGCTCGATCCGGCGGCTGACCTCGGTTTGGGCCAGTGCGAGAGCCCCCAGCAGCCCCACGATGCCCAGGTGCTTCAACGTGACCGGGGTGGTGACCGTGGCGACGGCCGTCCAGCCCACCAGTACTGCGATCGCCGCGAGCGTGACAGCGATCCAGCGGGGCGGCCGCCGCCACAGCGCCCAGCCCGCAACACCAGAAATCACGCCTTGTCCAGACCGTTCCCCCAATGTGACCATTTTTCCCCCAAACCCTTGCGCTCGGTGGTGGTGATGAACCACTCACGGACAGTTTCAGCCCGTTTGCCGTCTGTCCACAAGGGCCTTAGGTGTGTACATTTTCCGGGACGCCGGATCGAAGGGTGGCCAGCGATGCGTTCCAGAGATCAGTGAGCCGGAGCCGCGCCGCAAGGTCGCGATGACGAAACCAGCGTGTCGAGCGTGTTCAGGCGTGTTCGGCGCGCTGGGTTTCAAAGTCATGCCCGTCTTCGCCGGCCCTTGAACTCCGCGCACGCCGCCACGCCAGCGCGAGCGGCACCGTAAGTATCAATCCGGCAACGCCGAAGATTCCGACGGTTGTTTGCGCCCCGAAGTAGTCGGTCAGCACGCCGCCGATGAGCGGGCTCACGCCGAGCATCGTCGTCAGCCCGGTGTTGGACAGCCCCATCGTCTGCGCCCGGTTCTCGTCCGGGACGGCCAGCGTCAGCGACGCCGTGGCCTGCAGCAGCGCCACCGCGCCGAAGGCCCCGGACAGGATGAACAGGACGATCGACACCCACGGGCCGGGCTGCGCGAAGCCCACCAGCATGGGCACCCCGCACAGCGCCGACAGCGGCGCGATCAGCTTCGGCCGGGCGTCGGACGGCACCCACCGCGTGAAGACGAACGTGCCGATCACGCTGCCCACCGGGTCGGCCGCGAGCAGCAGCCCGACGAGTTCGGGCCCACCGCCCGCCGACGCCACGTACGGCGCGGCGATCCCCTCGTAGACCGGCAGCAGGCCCATCAGCCAGGTGAACAGCACCAGCGTCCGCAGGGCGGGGCTGGCGAAGGCCACCCGGCCACCGGCGCCGATCGTGGCGAAGAACGACTTCCGCGTCTCCGGGTTCGCGGCAGCAGGCCGCGGGCGCACGCCGAACCGGACGAAGGTCGCGGACAGCAGGAACGTGACGGCATCGAGCACCAGCGCGACGTGCGGGTCGAGGGCCAGCAGCAGCGCGCCGCCGCCGGCGAAGCCGAGCAGCTGCGCCGACTGGACGGTCATGGTGCGCACGCCCATGCCGACGACGAACCGGTCGCCCTCCAGGACCTGCGGCAGCAGCGCGAGCTGGGCGGCCTTGAACGGCGGGTTCAGCAGCGAGACGCCGCCGACGAGCACGCAGACCACCCAGAACGGCAGGTCGGGCACGGCGACGAGCAGGATCAGCCCGGCCCGGAGCAGGTCGACGGCGACCATCACGGTGCGTCGCGAGAACCGGTCGGCGAGCCCGGTCAGGAAGATGCCGCCGATCAGCGACGGGGCGAAGGTCAGCGCGTAGGTGAGCCCGGTCAGCGTGGCGGAACCGGTGGTGGTGAACACCAGGATCGAAAGCGCCACTCTCGCCAGCTGGTCCCCGGCGATCGACAACAGTTCCGCGAACCAGAGCGCCCGGAACTCGGCGATCCCGAACACCTCGCGGAACGTGACCCGGTCCGGCGGTGCTGCCATGCGTTTCTCCGACTCCGTGTGCAGACCGTGCCCGCCTCGGACCAGTCGTCGATTGACCGGCTGGTCACCAGGCCGTCACGGTACGTGAGTTCCCCCAGCCAGTGTCCCGTGACAGTTGGTAAATCTCTAGGTTCTTTCGCTGGTATCCAAGGTGTCACGGAGCTTTCCCGAACGGGTCAGACGATAGCCCGCAGTGTCTGACCGGTCGCCCAGGAGTCACCGATGGATCATTCCGCACCACTCGGTCGGGTCGCCAGAGGCAAAAGTAGCCACCTCGCGTTCGCGAGGTGGCTACCGGCCGGAAACGGCCACCTCAGCCCGCCTGGCGTGCGCGTTCGATCACTTCGATCGACGCGCGGACCTGCTCGAAGCTGGGCGGCACGGCCCGGTTGAAGACGACGGTCAGGGACCGGCGCGGGATGACGACGAACTCGACGTCGACCCCGGCCGCCTCCGCGGCGGCCTCGACGACGTCCCGCCAGTGCTCCGGGTCGATCCCGTCCGGATCGGCCCACTCGTGGGCGAAGATCGCCCAGTTCCCCCGGAGGAGGGTGCCGACCACGTCCTGCGCGGTGTGGACGCGGCGCGGCGAACCGAGCTCGTCGGCCAAGTATTCGCAGGTGGCGGCGTGCGGCTGAGGTCCGGGCACCTCGGTGGACGAAGGTCAAGTCCGCTCCTTTCGCCGGCGTACCCGAGGACTTCGGAGCCGCGGGCACGCCGGATGGGTTCCGCCCTGTGGGAACGGCTTCCGGCCGCGAAAGCCCGGCGTAGCTTCGGGTTCGTGGCCGATCTCCCGCCGTTCACCCTGGTTGTCGTGGGCGCCGGACCCCGCGGGGTCGGCGTCCTCGAACGGCTCGGCGCGAACGCCGGGGAACTGCTCGGCGACCGGCGGCTCGAGGTGCACCTGGTCGACCCCTTTCCGCCCGGGCCCGGCCGGGTGTGGCGGTACGACCAGTCACCGCTGCTGCGGATGAACTCCATGCCCGAGGACGTCACGATGTTCACCGACGACTCGGTGACGATGGCGGGCCCGGTGCGGCCGGGTCCGTCGCTGCTGGAGTGGGCGCGGAAGGTGCGGGACGGCGGGCTCGACGCCGAGGTGCCTGCCGGCGTCGTCGCCGAGCTGGCCGCGCTCGGCCCCTTCGACTTCCCCACCCGGCGGCTGCTGAGCGCCTACCTGACCTGGGTGTACCGGCACGTCGTGGCGGACCTCCCCGGCGGCGTCGACGTCGTCGAGCACGCGGCCCGGGCGACCGGGGTGGCCGGGAACACCGTCAGCCTGTCCGACGGGTCGGCCATCGCCGCGGACGCCGTCGTGTTCACCGTCGGGCACCTCGACGCGGAACCCGACGAGCGGGAGCGCGAGCTGGTGTCGTTCGCCGCACGGCACGGGCTGGCCTACTACCCGGCCGGTTACACCGCCGACGTCGACTACTCCGCCATCGCCCCGGGCGAACCCGTGCTGGTGCGGGGGTTCGGGCTCGCGTTCGTCGACCTGATGCTGCTGCTGACCGAGGGCCGCGGCGGCCGGTTCGAAAAGCGGCCGGGCGGCGGGCTGCGCTACCACCCGAGCGGCGCCGAGCCGGTGCTGCACGTCGGTTCCCGGCGCGGGGTGCCCTACCACGCGAAGATCGGCTACCGGCTGCGCGGGAAACCGTTGCGGCTGCCCAGGTTCTTCGACGCCTACGCCATCGACGAGCTGGCCGGCGCCGCGCTGGACTTCCGCCGGGACATCTGGCCGCTGATGGCGAAGGAGCTGGCCTGGGGCTACTACAGCGAGCTGTTCACCGGGCATCCCGAGCGGGTGCGGCTGGACTTCGCGGTGTTCGCCGACGCCTTCGCCGACCTGCCCTGGGACTCGCCGGGCATGCGGGACCTCGTCGAGCGCGCGGTGCCCGCCGAGGCCGACCGGCTCGACCTCGACCGGCTGGACCGGCCCATGGCGGGCCGCACGTCCGGCACGGCCGAGGAGTTCGGCAAGGAACTGCGCGAGTACGTCGAAGCCGACCTGGCGCGCCGGGCGGACCAGGAGTTCAGCGCCGATCTGGGTGCCTTCATGGCGCTGCTGTCGGTGTACGCCCAGCTGCCCACGCTGGTCCGGAACGGACGGCTGACCGCCGCGTCGCAAGTGTCCGATGTGGACGGCTGGTTCCACGGGTTCTTCTCGTACTACGCCAGCGGACCGCCCCCGCGTCGCCTGGAGGAACTGCTGGCGCTGCACGAGGCGGGGCTGGTTTCGTTCGTGGGCGCGGAAATGCGGGTCGCGGCCGAGCGCGGCGTCTTCGTGGCGTCCGGAGCGAGTCACCCGGAAACGGTCGAAGCACGCACGCTCGTCGAAGCGCGGCTGCCGGCCCCGAGCGTCACCCGCGCGGCCGACGGCCTCCTCCGGCAGCTGCGCGACGCGGGCGAGCTGGCCGAAGAGGCGGTGGCGGATCCGGTGACGGGCGAGTTGCTGCCGTCGGGCCGGATCCACACGCGGGTGTCGGACTCCCGCCTGCTCGACGGAACGGGCCGGGCCCACCCGCACCGGTTCTCGGTGGGCCCGCACACGAGCGCCCGCTCGGCGGCGGCGTTCACCCGGCCGCGGACGAACGCCTTGTCGTTCCGCCAGAACGACGCCGTGGCAAGGGAAATCCTGGCGCTGGTCAACCCGCCCAGCTGACGACGTCGGCCAGGACCTGTTCGGGCGAAGGCATTCCGGCGATTTCCCGCGCGACACCCTCGGCGATTTCCCGCGGCTGCGGATCGGTCAGGAGCGCGCGGGCCGCCGTCTCGATCGCGTCGATCCGGACCGCGTCGCCGACCAGCGCCTTCGCCGCGCCGAGCGCGCTCAGGGTGTCGGCGTTGGCGAACTGGTCCGCGCCCTGCGGCAGGATCAGCTGCGGCAGCCCGGCGGCGAGCGCGGCGAGGGTCGTGCCGGTGCCGCCGTGGTGCACCACCAGACCGGCGTGCTTCAGCACCTCGGCCTGCGGCACGAACCCCGCGACCCGGACCCGCCCCGGCAACTCGCCCAGCAGCGCGGGATCGCCCGGGCCGAGCGCCACCAGCACGTCGACGTCGAGCTTCGACAGCGCGCGGATCGCCCCGCGCAGCACCTGCGTAGCGCCGTAGACGACGGTGCCGAGCGTCAGGTAGGCGAAGCCGTCGTCCGGAAGGGGCGGCAGCGGGACGTCGGGGTCGTAGGGCGTCGGCCGCATCCGGAACACCTTCGGCACGGCGGCGGTACCCGGATCGCGGACGCTGTCGGGCCAGACGTCGACGCAGACGTCACCCAGCAGGGCATCGGCGGGCAGCTCACCCCACAGCGGCCGCAGCCGTTCGGTGGCGACGGCGAGCAGTTCCGGCGGCATCGACCGCCCGATCACCACCGAGACGGCGGGCAGCCCCGCACGCCGGGCCGCAATCCCGGTGCCGACGTCGCTCATCTCGTAAACGAGAAGGTCGGGCCGCAGCCGCGGCAGCAACGGCGCCAGGTCGTCGAGGAGCGAGCGCGGCAGCAGCTCGGCGAACATCGTGATGCCGACATCGAGAAAGCCGGCGTCCTCGCCGTGCCGCTGTTTGGCCTCGGCTTCGGCCTCACCGATCCCGATGCCGGCGCGGTGGGCTTCGAACCCGAGGTCACGCACCATGGGGACGAAGTCGCTGCCGGTACCGAAGACGACGTCGTGCCCGGCGTCCCGAGCCGCGATCGCGAGCGGCAGCAGCGGGTACAGGTGGCCGTACGCCGGGCGGCACGTGAGGAGGATCCGCACCCACCCGAGCGTACTGGTCAGGCGTGGACCTCAGCAGCGGCCGAGCATGTCCGTCAGCGCCGTCTTCTCCGCCGAGTTGATCGTCAGCTTGAACTTGTACTTCACCGCGACCCACATCTTCGCGTAGGTGCACCAGTAGCTGACGAGCGGCGGCTTCCACGCGTCGGGCGACTTGTCGCCCTTCTCCTGGTTGACGTTGTCCGTCACGGCGATCAGCTGCGGGTCGGTGAGGTCGTTCGCGAACGCCTGGCGCTGCGCGGTCGTCCACGACGACGCGCCCGTGCGCCACGCGTCGGCCAGGGGGACGACGTGGTCGATGTCCACATCGGACGCCGCCGTCCAGGTTGCGCCGTCGTACGGGCTGAACCACTTGCCGGAGGTTGCGGCGCAGCTGGAGTCGGTCACTACGTTCGTGCCGTCGCGCTTCAGCACCACTTCGCGGGTGTTGCAGCTGTTGCCCTGGTCGATCCAGTGCGGGAACTTGTCGCGGCTGTAGCCGGTCTGCGAACCGTCGGCCTTGACCGTGAGGGTCGCGAGCTCGGACTGCGCGGTGGTTGCCGACGGGATGCCCGGCGGGGTCGCGTCCGCGACGCCGGCCAGGGTGCCGGACAGCACCGCGGTCACGGCGAGGACAGTGAACGAATGACGAACAGCACGCCTGGTTGGCATCTTGCTGCCTCCGTGTCGTAAGTGGGGACAGCTAACCCTGCGACACGGGAGTGGCGGGTACAACACGTATAGGTGACATGTTGCTGCCCGTCAATGAACAGTGCGTTACCCGCGGTTCACCGGACAGTGTTGATCAGAGGGCTCCCCGGACCAGCCGCAGGTCTTCGGTGTGCCGGTACCAGGTCCACTTGTTCACCGCGCGCTCGTAGACGACGTCGTCGCGCACCGGCCGGGTCGGGATGCAGCCGATCTGGAACGCCCGCGAGTACAACGTCGTCGGCCGCTTGAAGATCGTCCCCTTGACGACCCGGACGGCCATGCCCGGACCGCCCGGGTCCGGCGTCACCTCGATGGCCGCGGCGGGCCCGCGCAGCGCCACCTGCTCGTCGGCGTAGGCCACCCCGCGGACCAGCCGCAGCTCCCCGCGCCCGACGAGCACGCCGCCGACGTCGTCGCGGATCAGCGGCACCGGGTCGACCTCGCCGCGCAACGCCAGTGCGAGCGCCTGCAACGGCGTCTTCGGCAGGCCCCACAGCGTGGCGACGGACGAGCCGGGCGACGACGGCACGAACCCGACCGACACACCGGAGACGGCGTCCTTGCGCAGCAGCCGCACCACTACGGCGGCCAAGTCCGCGTCCGTGCCCGACACGACCAGGTGATCGTGTTCGCCCAGCAAGGGGTCGATTTCCGCCTTGCCGGGACGGCTCGGCACGCGGATCGACTCGATGTCGTCGACCTCCTCGAAGCCGGCCGCCTCGTCGCCACAGGCCACCACTATTCCGCGCACCCGCGGGTCCTCCGTTACAGTCATGCACCGGCATTTCGTCAGCGCCACCGGTGTCCGTCCGGGACACTAAACCTCAGTCGTCGAACACCTGGAGTGTCACATGCCGGCCATCGTGCTCATCGGTGCCCAATGGGGAGACGAAGGCAAGGGCAAGGCCACCGACCTGATGGGTGACCGCGTCCAGTGGGTCGTCCGCTACCAGGGTGGCAACAACGCCGGTCACACGGTCGTCCTGCCGAACGGCGAGAACTTCGCCCTGCACCTCATCCCGTCCGGCATCCTCACCCCCGGCGTGACGAACGTCATCGGCAACGGCGTGGTCGTGGACCCGGGTGTGCTGCTGGAAGAGCTGTCCGGACTGGAAGCGCGGGACGTCGACACGTCCAAGCTGCTGATCTCCGCCGACGCCCACTTGATCATGCCGTACCACGTGGCCATCGACAAAGTCACCGAGCGGTACCTCGGCAGCCGCAAGATCGGCACCACCGGCCGCGGCATCGGGCCGTGCTACCAGGACAAGATCGCCCGCGTCGGCGTCCGCGTGCAGGACCTGCTCGACGAGAAGATCTTCCGCCAGAAGGTCGAAGCCGCGCTGGAGTTCAAGAACCAGGTGCTGGTGAAGGTCTACAACCGCAAGGCGCTGGACGCGGACCAGGTCGCCGACGAGGTGCTGGCGGCCGGCGAGAAGTTCGCGCACCGCATCGCCGACACGCGGCTGCAGCTGAACCAGGCGCTGGAGCGCGGCGAAACCGTGCTGCTGGAGGGTTCGCAGGGCACGCTGCTGGACGTCGACCACGGCACCTACCCGTTCGTGACGTCGTCGAACCCGACGTCCGGCGGGGCGAGCGCGGGTTCGGGCATCGGCCCCGGCCGGATCGGCACGGTCCTCGGCATCCTCAAGGCGTACACCACCCGCGTCGGCTCCGGCCCGTTCCCGACCGAGCTGCACGACGAGTCGGGCGAGTACCTGCGCAAGCAGGGTGGCGAGTTCGGCGTGACGACGGGCCGCTCGCGGCGCACCGGCTGGTTCGACGCGGTGATCGCGCGGTACGCGGTGCGCGTCAACGGCATCACCGACTACTTCCTCACGAAGCTGGACGTGCTGTCCGGCCTGGAGAAGGTGCCGGTGTGCGTCGGCTACGAAGTCGACGGGTTCCGCACGCAGGACATGCCGATGACGCAGACCGACGTGCACCACGCGATCCCGATCTACGAAGAGCACCCGGGCTGGTTCGAGGACATCTCGGGCTGCCGCACGTTCGAGGAGCTCCCGGCGAACGCGCGGGCGTACGTCGAGCGCCTGGAAGAGCTGTCGGGCGCCCGGATTTCGGCCATCGGCGTCGGCCCGGGGCGCGACCAGACGATCGTCCGGCACGAATTCGTCTAGGTCAGCTTCGTGCTGACCGGCGTCTCGTTGCGGAACAAGTCGAGCACCGGGCAGTGCTCGTCGACCTCGCGCTTGAGGTCTTCGTAGCGCTCCCGGCTCGCCGGTCCCTCGAGTTCGACGGAGACGCGCACGTCCCCGAAACCGGGGCGGGTGTTGAAGGAGAAGCCGAAGAACCCGTGCAGGTCGAGGTCGCCGTCGACGGTGACCTTGATCGAGTCGATCGGGATGCCGCGCTTCGCCGCCCAGAACTGGTAGGTGATGACCTGGCAGGACCCGAGGGCGGCGAGCGCGTACTCGACGGGGTTGGCGGCCCGGTCGGTGCCGCCGAGCGCGGCCGGTTCGTCGACGGTGAAAGCGTGGTCCCGCACGTTGACTTCGACTTCGGTCCTGGTCCCGGGCTTGAGGACGTGGCCGACGCTGAAGGACACGGCGGCGTTGTGCGGATCGGCGTCGACGGCCTTGCGGGTGCCTTCGATGACTTCGGTCAGCGACATGGGCTCTCCTCGGTGATCGGTATTTCGCACAGAGTGGGCGAATCCCGTGGCTCGCGCTCGGGTTCTCATGTCCTGGGAAGCCGGAAACCGCTGGCGCCGCTCGCTAGCGTGGAAGCATGACCATCGGAGTCACGTTGCCCGCCGGAGACGCCGGGTCCGCGTCCAACCTCGTCGACGAGCTGATCACCCAGACGCGCCAAGCCGCCGAAGCCGGGCTGCGGTCGGTCTGGTTTTCGCAGCTGCCGCTCAGCCAGGACGCCATCGCGATCGCCGCGCTGGCCGGGCGGGAGGTGCCGGGGATCGAGGTGGGGACCTCGGTCGTGCCCACCTACCCGCGGCACCCGTTCCTGGTCGCGGGCGCGGCGCAGACCGCGCAGGCGGCCACCGGCGGCCGGTTCACGCTCGGCATCGGGCTCGGGTCGAAGGGGTTCCTCGGGCCCGTCTACGGCGTCGAGTACCCGCCGCCGATCCGGCACCTGCGCGAGTATCTGACCGTGCTCCGGCGGGTCTTCGCCGGGGAGGCCGTCGAGTTCGAGGGCGAGACGATCACCGCGCGTGCCCCCGGACCGTCCACAGTGTCCGGCGGTGGGGACGTCCCGATCATCGTGGCCGCGATGGGACCGCAGGCGCTGCGCGTCACCAGTGAGCTCGCCGACGGCACGCTGCCCTTCCTCGCCGGACCGAGAGCGCTTTCCGAAGAGATCGTCCCGGCCCTGCCCGCGGGCAAGCGGATCATCGCCGCCGTGCCCGCCGTCGTCACCGACGATCCCGACGCCGTCCGCGCGCTGGCCGTCGAGCAGATGGGCTTCTACGCGCAGATCCCGTCTTACCGGCGGATCCTCGACGTCGAAGGCGTCGGTCACCCGGCGGACCTGGCGATCATCGGCGACGAGAAGACCGTCCTCGACGGGCTCCGGCGCTACTACGACGCCGGCGCGACCGACGTCCTCGTGACGCAGACCGGCATCCGCTCCGCCGAAGAGCGGCTGCGGACCTGGCAGGTCGTCAGCTCATCCGGTTCGTGAGGGTCGCCGACACCGACATCTCCTCCAGGTCCAGCTCCCGCAGCACCTTCTGCAGCACTTCGTCGTCGAGCCGGCCGGCGCGGTTCTCCTCGATCATCGCCTTGCGCTGGGTGATCAGCAGCTCGCGCCGGGCCTTCGCGAACTGGGCCTGCGGGCTGCCGGACCGGTCTTCGCCGGACAGCGTGATCGCGGCCTTGGCGAAGCGGTACCGCGTGTCGATCAGCCGCTGGAGCCGCTCCTTGAGCCGGTCGACCTTCTCCTGGGGCAGGTCCAGCGCAGCCAGCCGCTCGTGGCCGAGCTCGCGCAGCCGTTCGTGCGCGGCCTTCTTCGCGACTTCGCGCGCGGCCAGCTCCTCCGCTTCGTCCCGCGACGCTTCGGTGGGGTCCTCCACCTTCAGGGCCCGGATCAGCGGCGGCAACGTCAGCCCCTGGATGAGCACCGTGCCGACGGCCACGGTGAACGCGAACAGCTGGATCTCCTCGCGTCCCGGGGTGCCCGCCGGAACACCGGCCGCCGCCGCCAGGGTGACGACCCCGCGCATGCCGGTCCACGACACCACCGCCAGCGTCCGCCACGACGGCGCCTCGCGGTCGCGGCCGAAGAGCCGCACCGTCTGGGGCAGGTAGGCGGAGACGAACACCGCCGGGATCCGCACCAGCATCGTCACCGCCAGCACGGCCACCGCGACGAGGGCGAGCGTGCCGTTGTCGCGGGCCGCGTGCTGGGCGCCATCGAGGACGAACGGCAGCTGCAGCCCCATCAACGCGAACACGAGCGCTTCCAGCAGGACGTCGATCGAGGCCCAGACCGATCTGTCCTGCATGCGCGTCGCCGGCGACGCGTAGACGGAACGGTGGCCGAGGTAGAGGCCGGCGGCCACGACGGCGAGCACGCCCGACCCGCTGAAGTCGTCGCTGATCGGGTGCAGGTGCTCGGCGGTGAGGTACGCGGCGAACGGCACGATGATCCCGAACGCCGACTCCATCAGCGGGTCGTCGAGCAGCCGCCGGATCAGCACGACGACGCCGCCGATCGCCAGGCCGACGGCGATGCCCAGCACGGTCGCCACCCCGAACACCGCGAACCCGTGCCCGGCCGAGCCCGAAAGCCCCGCGACGGCGGCGAGCGCCACCTTGTACAGCGTCAGCGCGGCGGCGTCGTTGACCAGGCTTTCCCCGGTCAGCACGGCCATCACCCGCCGGGGCAGGCCGAGCTTGCGGCCGATCGCCACCGCCGTCACCGCGTCCGGCGGCGCCACGACCGCGCCGATGACCAGCGCCGACGCGAACGGCACGTCCGGCAGCAGCAGGTGCACGACGACGGCGACGACCACCGCGGTCACGCCGACCAGCACCACGCCGAGCGCGATGATCGGCCGCAGGTTCGTCCGGAAGTGCGTCACCGAGCTTTCGAGCGACGTCGAGTAGAGCAGCGGCGGCAGCACGACGCTGAGGACCAGCTCGGGTTCCAGCTCCAGTCGCGGCACACCGGGGATCAGCGCGACGCCGAGCGCGACGAGCACCACCAGCAGCGGCGCGGACAGGTTGTAGCGCCGGGCGAGGGCGGTCAGCGCGAGTGAGCCCGCGAGCACGCCCATCAGCGTCAGGATTTCCACGCACTCGATCTTTCCGCAGGTGACGCGGCCCTGCTCGGCTTCCGTTCAGCGGAAAAGCGGTGGATTGTGTCGGACCCCACAGGCATAGTTGTGCGCAATACGCACATGTGTGCGCAAGACGTGCACCGACGCACCACCGGAGGTTCCCGATGTCCCCTGGCGCCCGCTCCTGGGTCGTGCCCCTGGCCTGGACCGCCGTTCTGCTCGACGGGTTCGACCTGGTCGTGCTCGGCACCGTCCTGCCCGTCCTGCTCCGCGGCCACGTCTGGGGCCTGACCCCCGGCACGGCGGCGGTGGTGTCGACCGTCGGGCTCGCCGGGATGATGCTGGGCGGCCTGGCGATCGGCACGGTCACCGACGTGATCGGCCGCCGGAAGTCCCTGATCATTGCGGTGGCGCTGTTCTCGCTGTGCACGCTGCTGTGCGCCTTCGCGCCGTCGACGTTCGCCTTCGGGCTGCTGCGGTTCGTCGCCGGGCTGGGCCTCGGCGGCTGCCTGCCGACGGCGATCACCCTGGTGACGGAGTACGCGCGCCACGGGAAGGCCGGCAGCGCGACGACCACGGTGATGACGGGCTACCACGTCGGCGCGGTGCTGACGGCGTTGCTGGGCATCGTGCTGATCTCGCCGCTGGGCTGGCGCGCGATGTTCGTCGCCGGCGCGCTGCCCGCCGTCGTGCTGATCCCGATGATGCTGAAGTTCCTGCCGGAGTCCGAGACGTTCCAGCGGGTCCGCGAGACCGAGCGGTCGGCCGGGCACGCCGTCGCCGGCCTGTTCCGGGGTGGCCTGCTGCGCGCGACGATCGCGTTCTGGGTGACGTCGTTCATGGGCCTGCTGCTGGTGTACGGGCTGAACACGTGGCTGCCGGAGATCATGCGCCAAGCCGGCTACCCGCTGGGCGCGGCGCTGAGCCTGCTGCTGACGCTGAACGTCGGCGGCATCGCCGGCCTGCTGGTGGCGGGCCGGGTCGCCGACCGCGTCGGCATCCGTCCGTCGGCGATCGCCTGGTTCTGCGCGGGCGCGCTGTTCCTGGCCCTGCTGAGCGTGAAGCTGCCGGCGGTCGGGCTGTACGCGGCGGTGTTCCTGACGGGCTGTTTCGTGTTCAGCGCCCAGGTCCTGGTGTACGCGTACATCGGCCGCCTCTACCCGGACGCGATCCGCGCAACGGGCCTCGGCTGGTCGGCCGGAATCGGCCGCATCGGCGCAATCTCCGGCCCAGTCCTGGGCGGCGCGCTCCTGTCGGCGGGCATCGCGTACCCGTGGGGCTTCTACGCCTTCGCGGGCGTAGGCGCCCTGGGCGCGGCGGCGGTCACGATGGTCCGCCCGGGCCACCGTTCCCCGGCTCCCGACCCCGCCCCAGTGGCCACTTCCTGAGCCTGCACGAGTTCGTGACCTCGACGACGTCGCCCAGGCCCATGTTCTGGAAGAACCACTGGG
>NZ_JBFBBT010000019.1:43917-62731 GCF_040682815.1 Amycolatopsis sp. NPDC051102 | reverse complement strand
GTGGGCCCCCCTCGCGTCCCCGGGGGGGGGGGTGTTTGGTTGCCTGGCGCTCTCCCCCCCCCCCACACCCCCCCCCACGACTCAGCCGAGTTCCTTCAGTTCCTGTTCCACCGCGGCCAGTTCCGCCGCGGAACCCTGCACCTTCGGTCCCGTGAACCACTTCCGGGCCGAAACCACCCACCACAGCCCGGCCCCGCCCAAGACCACGAGGAAGGCGATCGGCGTGTAGTTGAACGAGTCAACGGTCACCGGCGACGCCGGCGGAAGCATGAACAGGACGAAGATGAACACGACCCAGATCGAGGCGATGATGCCCACGGGCCTTCCCCACTTGCCGAGGTTCCACGGACCGGCCTCGAACGAGTCGCCCCGTCGGACCCGCAGGAAAACCGGGATGACGTAGGCAACGTAGAGGCCGACGACCGCGATCGAAGTAACCGCGTAGTAGGCCGTCGCGCTCCACAGGTACGGCAGGGCCAAGATCAACGCTCCCACGGCGGCGAGCCAGACCGCGTTCGTGGGGGTCTGGGTGCGCTTGTTGATCCGGTGCCAGAAACCCGAACCGGGGATCGCGCCGTCGCGGGCGAAAGCGTAGATCATCCGCGAGTTGGCGGTCACCGACGACATGCCGCAGAACAGCTGCGCGCCGATGCAGATCAGCAGCAGGAACTTGCCGGTGGTCACCCCGGTGGCGTCGATGAAGATCTGCGCGGGCGGCACCCCGGTGCCGGAGTTCACGGCGCCGTCGTAGTCCTGGATGGCGAAGGTCAGCCCGATCAGGAGGATCCACCCCGCCACGAGCGAGACGACGATCGACATGACGATTCCGCGCGGGCCGGCTTTCGCCGCGCTCTTCGTTTCTTCTGTCATGTGCGCGGAAGCGTCGTACCCGGTCAACGTGTACTGCGCGAGCAGGAGGCCCAGCGCGAACACGTAGATCGGCGAACTCCAGCCCGTCTTGTTGACGAACTCGCCGAAGACGAAGCCGGCGTCCTGGTGCTTCGCCGGGACGAAGGTCAGCACCCCCACGATGACCAGCACGCCGACGAGGTGCCACCACACGCTGACGTTGTTCAGGATCGCGACCAGCCGGACACCGAAGGTGTTCAGCAGCCCGTGCACGACGAGGATGATCGCCAGCAGGATGATCGTGTGCCCCGGGGTGGCCGCGAAACCCCACTGCAGATCGAGGAACGCGTTGAGGAAGAGGGCGGCGCCGAAGTCGATGCCGGCGGTGACCGCGATCTGCCCGATCAGGTTGAACCAGCCGGTGAACCAGGACCACGCGGCGCCGTTGCGAGGGGCCAGCTTGGCGGCCCAGTAGTACAGGCCGCCCGCGGTCGGATAGCTCGAGCACACCTCCGCCATCCCCAGGCCGACCAGGAGGACGAAGAAGCCCACCAGCACCCAGCCCCAGATCATCGCGGCCGGACCACCGGTCTTCATCCCCGTCCCGTAGAGCGTGAGGCAGCCGGAGAGGATCGAGATGATCGTGAAGGAGACGGCGAAGTTGGAGAACGCCGACATCGTCCGTTTCAGTTCCTGCGCGTATCCCAGCTGGTGCAGGCGGGCGCTGTCGTCGTCGGCGTGGTCGGGGGTGGTCTGCTGGTCGGAAACGTCCATTCGGGCACCTCTTGAAAGGTATGCGGCCAGACCATTGAATTCGCCGAAGGTAGCCCCGGTCCCGGAGGGTGTCAAGCCTTCGTCAAGAACTCGTCCAGCCGCCGCAGCAGGGGCCCGCCACCTCGGTGGTCGTTCGAGGTCAGGGTCGCGGTGAGCCCGGACGCCGGCTCGTGCGTGCTCCGGAACGCGACGCCGTGGTCGCCGCCCACGAGCCGGACGACGCCGGGCCGGGGCAGCCAGAAGCCGAGGCCGTAGCCGTCGGCGTGCGGGCGCAGCATCCGGGCAACCCACTCGCGCGGCACGATCCGGCCGCCGAGGAAGGCGGGCCAGAACTTCCGGAAGTCCGGCGCGGAGCTGTAGATCCCGCCGTCGCCGTGCCCGACGACCGGGAGGCTGAACACGTTGGTGCGGCCGTCTTCCAGATAGCCGGTGGCGGTCCGGGCCGGCAGCGCGTCGGAGCGGAGGAACGCCGTGTCCGTCATCCCGGCGGGCGCGCACACGCGGTCGTGGACGAGGTCGGTGAAAGGTATGCCGGCGATCCGTTCGGCGATCAGGCCGAGAACGACGAAGGCGCCGTTGTTGTAGTGGAATTCCCGCCCCGGTGGCGTTTTCTGCGGGAAGCCGTCGAGGGCGGCGAGGTAATCGGCGGACGTGACGAGCCCGGGCGGCGTCTCGGGCGGGTCATCGTCGTCGCAGTAGTCCCCGATGCCGGACGTGTGCGTCAGGAGGTGCTCGACGGTGACGCGGTCGTCGATCAGCGGCAGGTCGTCGCCGAGGACTTCGCGGGCGGTGGTCGTCAGCTTCAGCCGTCCTTCGGCGACGAGGCTCACGACGACCAGGGCGGTGAACCCCTTGGTGCCGCTGGCGATGGCGAAGCGCGTGTCGATCGTGTTCTCGACGCCGTAGGCGATGTGCGCATACCCGGACGCTTCGGCGAGCAGCGTCTCGTCACCGCGGCTGACCAGCACCACACCGGAAAAGGGCGCTCCCATGGACCCAGCGTCCACGGAAGCGCCCTTCGCGGCAAAGCGTTTTACCGGCCGAGGAACGCGTGCAGCGACTCCAGCGCGGTGTCGGGCTGGTCGGCGAAGAAGCCGTCGACGCCGGCCTTGAAGAACGCCGCCTCCTCGGTGAAGACGTCACCGTAGGCGTCCGGCTCGGCCGACGAGCGCAGGTTCGCGGGCAGGAACGGGTTCTCGTTCCGGAAGGTGTACGGCTGCACCTTCAGGCCGGCCTTGTGCGCGTCGGCGACGAGCGCGGTCGGCGTACCCAGGTTGTCGTTCTTGTCCCGCGGGATGATTTGCGCCTTGTCCGGCCCGAGGTACTTCGCGTACTTCGCGACTTCGCGCAGCCCCTGCGGCGTGACGAGGTCCGCGTACGTCCGCTTGTCGCCCTTCGCGACGAAGTCCGCCGGGGCGCCGGTGGCCGAGGTCAGCTGCAGCAGCGGCGTCCGGACCTGCTTGTGCAGCGCGATCAGGTTCGACACCTCGAAGGACTGGATGATCGCGGGCGCGTCCGGCCGGTCGAGGCCGTTGCGCTTGAGGATCGCCACCAGCTTCGGTTCGGTCGGGTTGCCGATGGACTGGAAGAACGTCGAGTGCTTGACCTCGGGGTAGGTGCCCAGCGTCCGGTGCAGCTCGCGGCCGAGCCGCTTGGTCAGGTCGAGGACTTCCTGGTAGGAGGCGATCTGGTAGCGCCCGTTGTACAGCGTGTTGTGCGGCCGGTTCTGCGGAATCCGCTCGACGGCGCGCAGCGTCTTCAGCTCGGCCAGCGTGAAGTCCTGGGTGAACCACCCGGTGGTGGTGACACCGTCGAGCACGACGGTCTTCTTCCGGTCCGCGAACTCGGGGTGCTTGGCGACATCGGTGGTGCCGCCGATCTCGGGTTCGTGCCGGGCGACGAGCTGCCCGTCCTTGGTGGGCACGAGGTCGACATCGACCCAGTCGACGCCCATCCGGAAGGCGAGCTCATAGGAGGCGAGGGTGTGCTCCGGCCGGTACCCGGGCGCGCCGCGGTGTCCGATGATCACGGGCTCATCGTGGCCCCGCCCGTGCGCGACCGCATCGCCGGACCCGCTTTCGGCGGCGGACGCCGACCCGACGGTGAAGCCGGTGACGCTCAGCAACGCCAATCCGGCGAGTGTCAGTACGCCGACACGTTTGCGCTTCATCTGGTGACCTCTTTTCACACAGGGTGTGCCCTGGATGTACCCGCGCCACCCTCGATGCCGCAAGCATCCGAAGTGCGTATCCGGGCGAACCGGACGGTGAACGCCACATGGACTCCTGCTCGCGCCGATGTGGCCTACGGCACGGCTGGGTGTGGGTGACCAGGCCGGGTGCGGGTGAACGGGCGGCCGCGGGTGAGGGGGCGGGCGCGGGTGAGGGGCTGGGTGCGGGTGAAAGGGGCGGCCGCGGGCAAGGCGGCGGCGGGCGAGCGGCGATCAGTCGGCGGAATCGGGCCCAGCGACGGCCCGCCCTCCCTGGGGGCTGCCCCCGCTTCCAGCGTATCGGCGGGGGCCGACAAAACCTTTCGGATCGCCCAGCCGCAAGCCGAGTTGTCCACATCAGTGGAGACCTGTGGACAAGCCCGGCGGACGGCCTGGCCAACCTGCCCCGGCCTACCCAACCCGCGGCCGGCCAACCCCGCCCAGCCCACCCCGGCCCGACCGACCACGCCCGGCCAACCCCGGCCGACCGACCCACGCCCGGCCAATCCCACCCGGCCAACCCAGCCACGCAACCCAACCCGCTCCCGCCCAACCCCAGCCCAACCCACCCGCACGTTCCCCACCCCCCATACCCACCGGCCCCACCCCCGGAGGACGGCGCAATGTCCCCCGCGAACCCGGCCGGATACGCTGTGCGGCGTGCGCGTACTGGTAATCGGCTCCGGCGCCCGTGAGCACGCCCTCGTCCTCGCGGCCTCCGGCGACCCCGCCGTCACCGCTCTGGCCTGCGCGCCCGGCAATGCCGGGACCGCCGCCGTCGCCGAGCAGCTCGGTGTCGAAGCCGCCGATCCCGAGGCCGTTGCCGCCCTCGCCAAGAGCTGGCAGGCCGATCTCGTCGTCGTCGGGCCCGAGGTGCCGCTCGTCGCCGGGGTTGCCGATGCCGTCCGCAAGGCCGGTATCGCCTGCTTCGGCCCGTCGGCCGCCGCTGCCCGGATCGAAGGCTCGAAGGCCTTCGCGAAGGACGTCATGGCCGCCGCGAACGTGCCCACCGCGCGCAGCGAGGTCGTCGACAACCCCGCCCGGCTCGATGCCGCGCTCGCGCGCTTCGGCCCGACCTGGGTCGTCAAGGACGACGGGCTCGCCGCCGGGAAGGGCGTCGTCGTCACCACCGACTACGACGTCGCGCGCAAGCACGCCATCATGCTCCTCGACGGCGGGCACCCCGTGCTTCTCGAGTCCTATTTGGACGGTCCGGAGGCTTCGCTCTTCTGCTTCGTCGACGGCAACACCGTCGTGCCGCTGCTGCCCGCGCAGGACTTCAAGCGCGTCGGCGACGACGACGCGGGGCCGAACACCGGTGGCATGGGCGCGTACGCGCCGCTGCCGTGGGCGCCCGAAAACCTGGTCGACGAGCTGGTCGAGCGGGTCGTCCAGCCGGTCGCCGACGAGCTGGTCAACCGCGGTGCGCCGTTCTCCGGCCTGCTCTACGCCGGGCTCGCGCTGACCTCCGACGGCCCGCAGGTCATCGAGTTCAACTGCCGCTTCGGCGACCCCGAGACGCAGGTCGTGCTGGCGCTGCTGCGCACCCCGATCGCCGGCCTCATGCACGCCACCGCCACCGGCAAGCTCGCCGAGCACCCGCCGCTGGAGTGGGCCGGCGGCGCCGCGGTCACCGTCGTGATCGCCGCCGACGGCTACCCCGGCAAGCCGCGCACCGGCGACGTCATCACCGGGGCCGAGCTGGAAGGCGTGCTGCACGCCGGCACGCGCCGCCGTGACGACGGCGCCGTCGTCTCCTCCGGGGGCCGTGTGCTTTCGGTGGTCGGCACCGGCAAGACCCTGAAGTCCGCGCGCAAGCACGCGTACGAAACCGTCGAAAAGGTCCACTTGGCCGGCTCGCACCACCGCACCGACATCGCACTGAAGGCGGCGAACGGCGAGGTCGGCGCCCCGACGGCGAAACAGCGCGCCTGATTTCCACGGATCGGGGGAACCGGCCGGGCCTGCTCTTCGTCCAAACTCAGGCTGCCGCCACACGCGGATTGGTAGCCTCGACGGGAACCGGCCGGTCACTGTCCGTATGACGTCAGGGGAGCGCATGTCAGGACCCTCGTACGACCTCAGCTCGGCCGTCCCCGTGGCACCGGCGGCCGCGGACGTCCTGGTCCACCCGGACAAGCTGCTCGACGTCGCCCGGATCGTCGAAGAGCAGGCCAACGCCCTCGAAGACCAGCTGGTCACCCGGCTGGACCAGCTGCGGATCGACGCGCCGTCGGCGGACGTGATCAGCACTCAGTCGGTCGAGGCGTGGAACTCCCTCATCGCCGACGGCGACCGCTCCTACGCCGGCCAGGTCCGCGAGTACGTCGCGGGTCTCAAGCGCCTGGTCTCGCAGCTGCGCGACGCCGCGAAGGACTACAAGGTCAGCGAAGACGAGAAGGCGGCGGTGTTCGGTGACCGCGGCAGGCACGGTGCTTAACCACACGCTGCGGATCACCGGGGGCGTGCTCGCGACAGCGGCGCTCGCCGGCTGCTCGGCGGGCACCGACGGCACCCCGTACCCGGTCGAGACGGCCGCCACCGCGGCGTCGCAGAGCGCGAAGGCCGCCCAGCTGCCGCAGCGCCCGGCCGACCTGCCGATGCAGGGCGTCGACCTGTGCGAGCTGTTCCCGCAGGTCGAGCTCGACGCGATGAAGATCAGCAGCGTGCCGCGGCCGGCCGACGGCGCGGACGGGCCGGTCTGCGTGTTCGACGCCGACCGGGCCGAACCGTTCCACGGCTACGAGGCCGGCGCGGTCGCCGCGGACCTCGACCAGTGGATCACCGGCGCCCGGCGCAAGAACAGCCTGACCACGGAACCGAAGTCCATCGGCGGCTACCCGGCGCTGACCAGCTACCGCGCGGCCGCCGACCCGGCGGACTGCACCACCCTCGTCGGCGTCGCGAAGGGCAAGACGCTGACCATCCGGACGTTCCCCATCACCCGCGGCGGGTTCACCCAGCCGCAGCTGTGCGAGATGTCCGCGCACGCCGCCGACGTGGCGCTGCAAACCCTGAAAGCACGCAACTAGGGAGGGCGCGTGGAATTCTCCGAGCTCGCGGCCGGGATCCAGAACCACCGGTTCGACGGCTGGACCAACACCGCGATCGCCACGCAGATCACGCGGATGATCAACGGTGACGGCACCGGCAGCATCGGCACGGCCGTCGACGCGCTGAAGGCCGTCGCGACCGCGCTCGCCCACACCGATCAGACGCTGCGCGCGCAGCTGCTGAAGCTCGGCGTCGAATGGCAGAGCCAGGCCGGGGGCGCGGCCAGCCAGGTGCTCACCGAGCAGGCCGGGTTCTCCCAGGACGCCACCACGAAGGTCGCGCACGCCGCGGAAATGGTGTTCGAACAGGGCGAGGCGTTCAACCGGACCAAGTACAAGCTGCCGGACGCCGAGACGGTCCGGAAGGGCGCGGGTGGCTTCACCCTCACCGACGGCGTGCTGATGAGCCTGATCGGCTTCGAAACCGACCACGCCCGGCAGGTCGAGGCGGCGAACGACGCCAAGGCCCAGGCGCAGCAGGCGCTGAACGAATACGCGCAGCAGAGCGGCACGAACCTGCTGTCGACGCAGTCGCTGTCCGACCCGGAGTCGCTGAAGCTGGCCGTCCCCGGTGTCACCCCCGGGGTGCTCGACGTCGCCGGCGCCGCGGTTCAGGTGACGCCGGACGGCGGCGTGAAGCCGGCTTCCGACAAGGTCCGCTCGGTCCACGTCGACCCGCCGGTGGTGCAGCCGGTGTCGCACACCGTCCACGCCGACCCGCCGACCCCGGCCTACGGCGTCGCGGCGCAGCAGCAGCCGTCCCGGCCGGTGCAGCAGCCGCGGCAGACCAGCTCCGCGGGCGCCGCGCCCGTCCAGCACACGACATCGAGCTCGTCGACGACGCCGGCGGGCGTGAAGCCGCCGACGTCGTCGTCGCCCGGGCCCGGTTGGGTCCACGCCCCGGGCCGCGGCCCCTCCGGCGGCCCCTCCGGCGAGCCCGCCGGCCGCTTCGACCCGGGCCCGGTGACCGCGGGCCAGGGCGAACCGTTCATCCCGCCGGGCGCGCCCGGCGGGCTGCCGCCCGGGTCGGCTCCGGCGACGACGCCGATCAAGTCCCTCGGCGGTGGCGGCGGCACGTCCGGTGGCTCGACCGGCATCGACAGCTCGGCCGGACGCAGCCCGGACGGGCTGCTGGCGAAGGGCCGCACGGTCGGCGCGATGCCGCAGGCGCCGCTCCAGCCCGGCCAGTACACGGCCGAACGCGGCTTCACGGCCAAGCCCGGCGCGACGCCGGGAGAGCTGGGCGCGGGCGCGGCGGCGATCGGCGCGGGCGCGGCCGGCGGCGCGCTGAGCGGCGACAAGGAGCGCCAGCGGCGGGAGAAGAGCGGCCCGAAGGGCCCGGTGCGGCCGCTGCCGGTCGGCGAGCTGCCCGAGGAGGAAGCCGTCGCGCTGCGGAAGTCGGAGCAGATCAGCCCGAAGCAGAAGCCCGACGAGGCGAAGTTCCTGTCGGAGGCGGCTCCGCAGGAGGACGACGCCGAGCACGTCCGCCGCTTCGGCGTCGACGACCAGGACCTGTTCGCCGACCAGCGGATGGTTTCGCCCGACGTGATCGGTGACCACGGCGGGGATGTGCGCTGACCGTGTCGCTCGTGCTGTCGGCCCTGGAGTTCGACGTGCTCTGGGAATCCTTCGACCTGCCCCGGCGGCACGTGGCGCTGGACGTGCCGAGCGCCGGGACCACCCGCACCGAACGGCGTGAGCTGGTGGAGTCGGCGTGGGCGTCGCTGAGCGAGCGGCGCCTGGCCCGCAACGGGCGGCCGTCCGGCGAACTGGCCGACATGCTGCACCTGCTGGCGCGTCCCGGCTTCGGGATCGACGTGTGGGTGTGGGCGGAACGCGAAATCCGCGGCCGCGCGGTCAGCCTGCGCAGCCAGGCGGTGCTGGCGGTGGTGGACAACGGCGAGGTGTGGCTGATCCCGGCCACCGAGGACGGCCTGGCGGAAGCGGCGGTCTCGGTGGCGGGCGACCTGGGCCCGGGCATCGGCCAGACGGTCAGTCTCCCGTACGACGTGGTGAAGTCCGCCGACGCGGCGGCGAAAGGCGACGCGAAGGCGCTGGTGACGGCGCTGGAAGACCGTGGCGTGCCGTTGTTCCAGGCCCAGGAGCTGTCGGGCATGCTGCTGGGCCAGGAGGCCCGCGGCCAGTTCGGCGCGGAGCGGACATCCCGCGACGGCGTGGTGCACCGGGCGCCCCGGGTGGTGGCGTTCTTCGACACGGACGCGGGCCGGTACCTGTTCCAGGTGGGCCGCGACCGCGACGCCCGCGAGTGGGCCACGGTGACCCCGGCGGACAACGCCCTGCTGGCCACCCGGATCCGCGAACTGATGGCGGAGGCCTGAGTCAGTTTCCAGGTGGCAGCTTGGGCAGTACCCGCCGTGCGTACTGCTCGGCGTTCGAGCACAGTTCTTCGTTGCTCAGCTTCTTGTCGAAGTTGTCATAGGTGATTTGCACGTCCTCGGTGTCCTTCTCGTCGATCCGGCGGTGTGTCCAGGTGATCCGGCAGGACGGAGGATAGTTCTGGCTGGTCAAGATCTCTTCGGAAACGGTCGTCCCGTCAAGGTCGCGTTCTTCACTGTTCCGCGGTTCGCTCGGTGCGGACAGCACATCGACGGAGTACAGCCCGAGATCTTTCTGGCCGGTCCACATGCACCGATGGAGGCCTTCCAGGCTGAAGCTGAACTTGTTCGGATCGCCCGGCGGAACCGGTGGTGATTCCGCCACGGTGCACAGGTCGAGGGACAGTGCCGAGCCAGGGGTGAGCTGGTATCGCGCATCGGTGCCGTACCGGATCCGGGGAATGATCACGCCCAATGCCTCGGTAGGAGTGGCGCACGGGTCTCCGGTTTGCCGACCCGACGACGCGGTCATCGCGAAACCTTGGCTGTACGGGTTCTCGATCGCCACCACGCAGTAGATACCGTCGATCTTTTTGAATCCGTTGAGACCACCGATGCTGACCGGGGAATCGGTGCGTTGCCATACCTTGTCGTACAAGTTGACGACCAAAGTCGTGCTGGCCGTCTTCTCCGCGCCTCCCGCGGTATCGAAGTCACAACGTTCGAAATGGATGCGTTTGCCTTCCTGTACTGCCACCGGTCCGGTGCCGGGCAAGGAGTCGCGTTCGAGCAGTTTGCAGGGATCGATCTCCCGGAGGTCCTCGGCGGTGAAGGGGGCTGGGCGCGGCCGGTTGACCGTGGGTGCGACACCGGTATCGGCGCGCTGGTCCGAGGCCACCCGCACAGCGACCGCGGTGGCCGCTCCGATCACGAGCACCGCACTCAGCGCCGAGACGACCGAAACCCACCGCCGACGTTCCGCGGGTGCGGCGGGGACGTCCCGAGGTAGCGCCAGGGCTTGGCTGACCTCGGCTTTCTGGGTACCGATCAACGCGTGGACCCCCGGCGGCCACGGGGTCACCCCGGGCGGGACCGGCCCCAGGAAATCCAGGATCTGCGCCGGAGTCGGTCGCTGAGCCGGGTCCTTCGCCAGGCACGGTTCGATCAGCCGCCGGAGCGCAGGTGCCAGGCAACTGAGGTCCGGACGGCTGTGGACGACGTTGTAGAGCACCTGCGGGGTCGAGCCGCCACCGAACGGCGCGCGGCCGGTCGCGGCCATGAGCAGGAGCCCGCCCAGTGAGAAAACATCACTCGCCGAGGTGACAGGACGGCCGTCGGCCTGCTCCGGCGACATGAAGCCGGGCGAACCGATGATCGAGCCGGTGTGCGTCAGTTCCGAGTCGCCCTCGGCCGCCCGAGCGATACCGAAGTCGATCACGCGGGCGCCATCGTCGGTGAGCAGGACGTTGCTCGGCTTCAGGTCTCGGTGGATCAGCCCGGCTCGGTGGATGTCGGTGAGTGCCGACGCCAGCCCGGCCGCGAGGATCCGCACGGATGCGGGAGGCAGGGGCCCCACCGCTTCGACGGCCTCCTTCAGCGACGGTCCGGCGACGAACACCGAGGCCAGCCACGGTGTCGGTGCGTCCGGATCCGCATCCATGACGGCCGCGGTGTAGGCGCCGGAGACCAGCCTGGAGGTGTGTACTTCCCGGCGGAAGCGCGACCGGAATCCGTCGTCGTGCGCAAAGCCCGGGTGTACCTGTTTGACGGCCACGAGCCGGCCGTCCGGCGACACGCCGAGCAGCACCCGCCCCATCCCCCCTTCACCGAGCGCCGCGACCAGGCGATACCGCCCGACATGTCGCTGTTCACCCGGATTGAGTGGCTTCATGATCGGCTCCCCTCCCCGCCGGTCATGTTACAAAGCGTGTCTGATGCCCGCTGGGGTGGAAGTTGCCTGAGATCCGTACCCGCGCCTTGGGTGAAGTCATAAAGTAAGCGCGGGAACCGTCCTGGTCATGGCGACGTCTGACCGGGCGGAGACAAGTTTCCGAAGGGGATGACGAACCGTGCCTGTCTACGACCCGGACTCGATGGCCATCGCGGCCGGCCAGGTGGAGAAGCTGAAGGACGAGTTCGAAAAGTCCAAGCAGAAGGTCACCGGCCTGGACCACGAGAAGGAAAGCCCCTTCGGCGGGATGGACGAAACGGGCGACGCGCACGGCGCGGTCGGCAAGTTCAAGGACGGCGTGCACAGCCAGTTCGACGCCGCGGGCAAGCACATGGAGGCGCTGGGGTACGCCATGCGCAAGGCCGCCGGCCTGATCGCCGAAACCGACCAGGTCGGGGCGAGCGACCTCAAACTGCACGTCGACAAGTAAGCGGGGGCACGAGAGTGGCACTGAATCCGGTCGGCGCCCGGACGCCGGACAACTGGGACGCCTTCATGAAGAAGGTCGACCAGGTCGAAAAGGTCGACCTGGAAAAGATCTCGGCGGCGGCGACGCAGTTCCGCGAGGCGGGCAAGAACGCCGGCGACCACAACGCGTCCCTGAAGAATTCGACCGACGCGCTCAACGGCAGCGTGTGGGCCGGCCCGGCGGCGGACCAGTTCTTCCAGTACGTCCGCCAGGTCCGCGACGCCGGCACCAAGGTGCAGACCCACCTCGAGGACGTCGCCAAGGACCTCGACGACCTGCAGTCGAGTCTCGCGCAGATCAAGAAAACGGTCCAGGACAAGCAACTGGCCGCGGAAAAGGCGGTCAACGAGCGCAACGCCACGGCCGAAACCCAGATCAACAACGCGAAAGCGGCGGAGAAGACGGCCCACGACGAGGGCAAGCCGGGCCCGAGCCCGAGTTCCGCGGAGATCCTGGCCACCGCCAAGACCGACATCCACAACATCACGGCCGGCTTCGACGGCGACGTCGCGGGCCTGCAGGTCCAGGCGGACACGGCGATCAAGGCATCGCAGAAGCTGATGTCCCAGCAGATCGAGGGCGGCTACGACCAGGTCCCCCTGCCGAGCAGCGCCGCAACGGCCCCCCAGAGCACGGGCGGCATCCACAGCAACGGCGCCTCCCACCACGGCGGCGGAGGCGGCGGCGGTGGCGGCGGCGGAGGCGGGGGTGGCGGCCTCGGACCCAGCGGCGGCCCGCCGTCCTCACCGCCGCCGGGGAACGTCCAGCAGTGGATCCAGGAGGCGATGAAGGCTCTCCAAGCCGCGGGAATTCCGGTTACGGATGCCGATATTCCGAAGATCTGGGCAATTATTCAACACGAATCCGGCGGAAATCCGAATGCCATAAACAATTGGGATTCCAATGCTGCCGCGGGGCACCCGTCCAAGGGGCTCATGCAGTGCATCGACTCGACGTTCAACGCCCACAAGCTGCCCGGGCACGACAACATCTACAACCCGGTCGACAACATCATCGCCGGCGTCCGGTACTCCTTCGACCGGTACGGCGGCCTCGACAACGTGCCCGGCATCAAGGCCATGGCCCACGGTGGTGCCTACCGCGGCTACTAGCCTGGCCCCATGGTCGACCTCGGAGCCTTCGCCGGGCCCGCGCTGCGGGCCGGTGTGCCGCCCTTCCACGTCATGGATGTCCTCTCCGCGGCGGGGGCCCGGCAGCGCAGTCACGGCGATCTCGTGTCGCTCGCTGCCGGGCAGCCCTCCGCGGCCGCGCCCCGGCCCGTGCTCGAGGCCGCGCAAAAAGCCCTTCAAGACAGCACCCTCGGGTACACCGAACAGCTCGGCATCCCCGAGCTGCGCGAGGCCGTCGCCGGGCACTACCGGCAGCGGTACGACGTCGATGTCCAGGCGCACGACGTCGTCCTGACCACCGGTTCCTCGGGTGGGTTCCTGCTCGCCTTCCTCAGCGCCTTCGACCCCGGCGCCAAGGTCGCCATGGCGCGGCCGGGCTACCCCGCCTACCGCAACCTGCTGTCCGTGCTGGGCTGCGAGGTCGTCGAGTTCGCCACCACCGCCGAGACGAACTTCCAGCCGACCGTGGCGCTGCTCGACGAGCTCGGGCCGATCGACGGCCTGATCGTCGCCAGCCCGAGCAACCCCACCGGCACCGTCCTGCCGCCCGGTGAACTGGCCGCCATCAGCGGCTGGTGCTCGTCGCACGGTGTGCAGCTGATCAGCGACGAGATCTACCACGGCATCTCCTACGGCGCCGAGCTCGACTGCGCGTGGCAGTACGGCCGGGAGCCGATCGTGCTCGGCAGCTTCTCGAAGTACTTCGCGATGACCGGCTGGCGGCTCGGCTGGATGCTCGCGCCGCAGCGCCTCCACCGCGCGATCGACGTCCTGACCGGCAACTTCACCATCTGCCCGCCCGCCGTTTCGCAGTACGCGGCGCTCGCCGCCTTCACGCCCGAGGCGTACGCGGAAGCCGACGCGCACGTCGAGCGGTACCGCGCCAACCGCGATCGCCTCTTCGCCGGCCTGCAGCGCATCGGCCTCGGCGAGCTCGCGCCCGCGGACGGCGCCTTCTACGCCTACGCCGACGTCAGCGCGTACACGCACGACAGCCTGAGCTGGTGCCAGCGGCTGCTCGCCGACACCGGGCTCGCCATCACTCCCGGTGTCGACTTCGACCCGGTGGACGGCGGCAAGTACGTCCGGTTCTCCTTCGCCGGCAGCGCCGAGGACATCGACGAGGGCGTCCGGCGGCTCGGTGCGTGGCTCGGCCAGGGGGAACCCTGATTTAACCCCGAACGTTGGCCTTCCGAGGGGAGTTTCACCGCGCCAGGTGGCACTGTGGAGTCATCGGGCCGGTGGGGCCACGGGGAGACATCGGAGGAACCATGTTCTGGAAGATCGTCGGCGGCCTGATCGTCGCCTGGGTGGCGTTCATGGTGCTGGGCGCCGTGATCGGCTTCGTGTTCAAGGCCGTCCTGTGGATCGCCATCATCGGCGGCATCGCCTTCCTCGGCGCGGCCGGCTACAAGGCGATCACCGGTGGCAAGAAGGACCCGCGCCGGATCAACCGCTACTAGGGGATTCGCGCCACGCCGCCCAGCGCCGTCCAGTTGACCGGCGTCAGCGGCGCCAGGCGCGGCCCGTCCGGCCACCACAGGTGCGGCGCGGTCAGCCCGGGTTCCAGCAGGTCGAGGCCGTCGAAGAACGACGCGATCTCGGCCCGGGTGCGGTAGCGCGTGTCGAGTCCGGTGCGGCCGAACCGGTCCTGCAGAGACACCGCGACGGCGGCCGCGTCGGAGCCGTCGGCCGGGTCGTGCTGGTGCAGCAGGAGCAGGTACGAGCCCGGCGCCAGCGCGCCGACGTAGGACTTGACCACCTGCTGCGCCTGCTGGAGGTCGGCGATGTGCTCGACGACCCCGCAGAGCACGAGCCCGGCGGGCCGGTCGAAGTCGATGAACCGCTCAACCCCGGCGAGCGTCTCGCCGGGGTTCAGCGGGTCCGTGCCGCAGATGTGCGTGAAGTCGTTGTCGACGAGCAGGGCGCGGCCGTGCGCCTCCACCACCGGGTCGTCGCCGACGTAGACGACGCGGGCTTCGGGGTTGTACTTCTGCGCCACCCGGTGGGTGTCTTCCGCCGTCGGGAAGCCGGATCCGAGGTCGAGGAACTGGTCGACGGCCAGCCGCTCGGCCAGGTAGCGGACGGCCCGCACCCGCCACTGCCGCACTTCCCGCGCCATCGCCGGGGCTTCCGGTGCGATGGCGACGAGCTGCCGCAGCACCGCGCGGTCGGCCTCGTAGTGGTCCTGCCCGCCCATCAGCGCGTCGGAGACGCGGGCGATGCTCGGCCGCTCGAAGTCGACGCGCGCCGACGGTCGTTCGCTCTCCGCCATGGGCACCTTTACCGGGGGGAAGTTCGGGGACGCCCAGCCTAGGTCATCGGGATCACGGCGGGTAGGCGGCCGTGTAGTACGCGTGAGTTTTTCACTCCAGCCAGGCGCGGGCCGCGTCGGCGCCGTTCCAGACGTGGGCGCGGAGCCCGACCGCCCGCGCACCCTCCACATTGGACTCGCGGTCGTCGAAGAACAGGCAGTCGGCCGGTTCGGCGCCGAGCTCGTCGAGCAGCAGGCGGAAGATCTTCGCGTCCGGCTTGACGCAGTGGACGTCGCCCGAGAACAGCGTCACGCGGAAGTGTCGCGCCCAGTCCTGCGCGCGGACCCACTCGCCGAAGGCGACCGGCGCGTTCGACAGCAGCGCCAGGTTCGCGCCGGCTTCGGCGAGCGCTTCGAGCAGCGCCAGCGAGGACGGCTCCAGGTGGCCCCAGCCCTCGACGTCGATGCGGGTCAGCTCGGCCGACAGTGCCTCGTCGACCGGCACGCCCGCCGCGTCGCCGACGGCCTGCCAGTACTCCAGCGGCGTGCTGCCGGCGTCGTACGGGATCCGGTACTCCCAGTACGCCTTCAGGAACTCCGGCAACGGCGCTCCCATCGCCGCGGCCAGGTCCGGCAGCGCCGCGCTCGGCTTGCTGAGCACGTCGCCGTAGTCGAACACGATCCAGTTCACGCGGTCCCCCGTAGGAGTCAGGCGCCGGACTTGAGCCGGCGCAGGGCTTCTTCGACGTCGGCCGCGCCGAGGTCCCGGTGGGTGACGAACCGGACCTTGCCCGCCATCGGCACCGCGCGGATGCCGAGCGAGTCGAGCCAGGCCAGCGCGGTCGGGATGTCGGGCACCTCGGCGAGCACGATGTTGGTGTCCGGCTCGTTCGTGGGCCAGCCGTGTTCGCGCAGGCCCTCGGCGAGCCGCCGGGCGTTCTCGTGCGACTCGGTCAGCTCCGGGACGCGGTCCAGCGCGATCAGGCAGGCCGCGGCCAGGACGCCGCCCTGCCGGACGCCGCCGCCGAGCATCTGCCGCATCCGGCGCGCCCGCTCGACGAACGACGCGCTGCCGGCGACGACCGAGCCGACCGGCGCGCCGAGGCCCTTGCTGAAGCAGGCCGACACGGTGTCGACGCCGACGGTCAGCGCGGCGGGCGGCACTTCGAGCGCCACCGCGGCCTGCCACAGCCGGGCGCCGTCGAGGTGCACGGTCAGGCCGGCTTCCTTCGCGACGGACAGCAGCTGGGCGTGCTCGTCGGGCGGGGTCACCGCGCCGCCGGCCGCGTTGTGGGTGTTCTCGAGACAGAGCAGCGATGTCCGTAATGTGAAGTACGGCCCGGGCTGTCCGATCGCGGCCGCGAGGGCGTCGGGCGAAGGGCGGCCCGGGCCGCCGTCGTGCTCCAGGATGTCCGGCATGCCGCCGGCCAGCCACGCCGCCGAGCCGAGCTCGTTGCTCAAGACGTGCGCGCCCCGGGTGGCCAGGAACCGGTCGCCGCGCTGCAGGTGCAGGCTCAGCGCGATCAGGTTGGCCATGGTCCCGCTCGGCACCCAGAGCGCCGCCTGCATGCCGAGGACGTGGGCGGCCCGCTCCTCCAGTTCCGCGACCGTCGGATCGCGCTCGAGGACGTTGTCCCCGACCTCGGCGGAGGCCATCGCCGCCCGCATCGTTTCGTCCGGCCGGGTGACGGTGTCGGAGCGGAAGTCCAGGACGGGCGGGGAGAAGGTCACGTTGCGATCACATCACACCCACGTCGCGGGGATCAATGAGCCCTTGAGTGGTCGAACCCACTCGGTCCGTGCAACCGTGGACGCCCCTGATTCCGTCCTCCCGGGCGAACGACCACAGAGCGGAGCACGACTGCGCGTGGACCAGCGCGACGAGCAGGAGTTCGCGGAGTACTTCGCCGCCAGGCGGGACGCCGTGCGCCGGACCGCGTACATGCTCTGCGGTGACTGGCACCGGGCGGACGACCTCGCGCAGACGGCGTTCGTCGCACTGCACCGGAGGTGGACGAAGATCAGGGATCGCGCGGCGACCGACGCGTACGTCCGCAAGACGCTCGTCCGGGCGTCGATCGACGAGTCACGGCGTCCGTGGCGGCGCGAGTGGCAGACCGAGACGCTGCCGGAGCCGCCGGACGACACGCCCGGCCTCGACGACCTCGTCGCGACCAGGGAAGACCTGCTCGCGGCGTTGAAGGAAGTGCCGCCCAAGCAGCGGGCGGTGCTGGTCATGCGGTTCTTCGAAGGACTCGACGTGACCAGCGCGGCGCAGGCGCTGGGCTGCAGCGAAGGCAATGTGAAGAGCCAGACCGCACGCGGGCTGGCGAACCTGAGGCAGGTCCTCGAACGGGAGGTGGAGACCAATGGATGAGCAGGAGCTGCGCTCGTTGTTCTCCGCCGCGCCGCCGGACGCGCCGCCGCCGGCGTTCACCCGCGACGACGTCGTCCGCGAATCGCGCCGGCAGACCCTGCGCCGCCGGAACCGGATCACCGCCGGGCTGGGCGCCGTCGTGCTGGTCGTCGCCGGGTTCGGGGTATACGGCGTGGTCTCCGGGGGTACCCCGGGTTCGCTGACCGCCGCCAAGGACAACGCCGGACGATCGGCCGCCGGGCCCGTGCAACCGGGAGACGGCCCGATGCGTCCTCAGGTCGGTGGGGAGTCACCGAACTTCTCGTCCCAGGTACCCCAGCAGGGGGGTCCCGGGGAGGGGAAGACCGGCCAGCTGGCCGAAGGCGCCTCCGGGTGCGAACAGGTGGACGGGGAGCTCGCCACTGCCCTCGCTGGCGAGCTCCCCGGCCACGTCGACACCGCCCAGGGCGTCCCGGGCGGCGCCTGTTCGACGGTGGCGCGGTCCGCCGGGTTCCCGGTCCCGGGTGGCGAAGTCGCCGCGGCGGTGTACCCGAAGGGCATTCCGGAGGTCTTCAAGTCCCAGCCGGCCGGCACGGTCACGGCCCGCGCAGGCACCGCGTCCGGCGGGGTGCTGGTGCTGGTCAGCGTGCCTTCGGCCGGTGGTACGGCGCCGTACGCGAGTCAGGTGGACCAGTTCGCGCGCGCTCTCGCGCCCCGCTTCTGAGCCCGGGTCCGCCCGGTTGGCAGAATGACCGGCCATGACCGCTGCGACCACCCCCAAGGGGGAGCGACGGCGCGCCGCGCTCGTCGAGGCCGCCGCGAAGCTGCTCGTCGAGGGCGGGTTCGACGCCGTGCGGCACCGGGCGGTGGCCGAGCGGGCGGGCCTGCCCCTGGCGTCGACGACGTACTACTTCGACTCGCTGGAAGAGCTGGTCACGGCGGCCGTCGAGCACCACTCGAACGCCGAGCTGGCGACCGGCCGCCGCCGGCTGGAGGAGCTCGCGACCCGCAACCGCGGCGTGCAGGCGACCGTCGACCTGGTGCTGGACATGCTGCTCGGCCCGGAGAGCGGCGACCCGGCGGCCGACGCCGAAGCCGTCCTCCTGCGCTACGAGCGGCTGGTCGCGACCGGCCGCCGCCCGTACCTGCGGCCGCTGATGCGCACGCTGTCGGCCCAGCTCAACGAGCTGCTGACGGAGATCTTCGCCCGCTCGGGCACCCCGGTCGCCGCCACCGAACTGGAACGCCTGGTCGCCCTGGTCGACGGCGCGGTCGTCAACGCCCTGATCGCGGTCGACCCGGCGCCCCGCGCGGCGGCGGCCCGGATGCTCCAGGCGGCGCTCGCCGGCTGAGCACCCTGCCGCGGCGGTGGTGTTGGTGGTTTGGGGGGGGAGAGGCCGGCAGACAACCAAAGACCCGGGGCGGGGGGGGTA
>NZ_JBFBBT010000019.1:0-43907 GCF_040682815.1 Amycolatopsis sp. NPDC051102 | reverse complement strand
GGGGCCCCGCTGCGGCCCGCGGGGGCCCGCGCGCGCCCCCCCCCGGGCGGGGGGGGGGGGGTGTGTCCGGCCGGAACCCCCCCCCAAACCCCCCCCACGACCGCGTGCGCTGAGCTTTCTCCAGGTCCTCGCGGGCCTTCGTGACGAGGGCGAGCATCGCCTGTTCGGCCGCGGCCGGGTCGCCCGCGACGATCGCGTCGAACACCTTCCGGTGGTTCGGCACCGGGTCCTCCGCCACCGCGGAGCCGTGCACGAGCTTGTCGCGCTCGGCCAGCCCGATCGCGATGACCCGTTCCATCCGCATCAGGAAGTTGTTGTGGGTGGCGGCCATCAGCCGCCGGTGGAAGGCGAGGTCGGCCTGGACGCTCGCCTCCGGGTCGTCGCCCGCGGCCGCCATGTCGGCCAGCGCCTCCCGCAGCGCTTCGACGTCCTCTTCCGTCGCGCGCCCGGCGGCGATCCGCGCGGCGGCGGGCTCGACGACCGCGCGCACCTCGGTGAGCTCGTCGAGCAGGACCGGGTCGTCGGCGGCCGCGGTCTGCCAGCGCATGACGTCGGTGTCGAGCATGTTCCACTTCTCGCGCGGCTGGACGAAGGTGCCCCGCTTCTGCCGCGCGTCGATCATGCCCTTGGCGGCCAGCACCTTCAGCGCCTCCCGCAGCGCGGTCAGGCTGATGTCGAGCTCTTCGCGCAGGGCAGGCAGGTCCAAGACCGTGCCCTCGCCCCACTCGTCGGAGAGGATCCGGCTGGCCAGGGTTTCGACGGTCTGGCCGTGCAACCCGCGTGGCCGGTGTTCGCTCAATGGAGGGACCCTCTCAGCCGGCAGGTGATGTCCGCATTATGAATGCCGGGTCAAGGCAGCGACACCGGCAGCACGAACGTCGGCGACCCGGTCGGGTAGTACCGCAGTTCGGCGTCGCCGGACGCGCTCAGCGTGAACGCCGTGATCGCGTCCTCCGATTGTGCTGCCACGTAACAAGTCCCGTCCAGCAACGCGAAGTGCCGCGGGTTCGCGCCGCACGGCTGGTCCGCCACCGCGGCCGCGTCGTCCAGCGCGAACTCCGTCACGCAGTCCGGCCCGCGGTTCGACACGTACAGCCGCGAGTCGGCCAGTTCCAGGTGCGCCACCAGGTTCGGTTTCACCGGGGACAGCGTCGAAGGCGTCGACGAGACCACCTCGAACGCGCCCGGTGAGGTCTCGCGGACCGTCACCAGCGTCCCCGCCAGCTCGCCGACGACGTAGGCCAGGTTCGTGCCCGGCCGCCGCACCAGCTGACGCGGTCCCGTGCCCGGCGGCAGCGACGACACCGCCAGCGGTTCCAGCTCGCCCGACGACGTCAGCGTGTAGCTGCGGATCTCGTCGGTGCCGAGGTCGACCGCGCTCACGACGGAACCGTCCGGTGACGGCACCGCCATGTGGACGTGCGCGGCTTCCTGGCGGTCGGCCACCGGGCCGCTGCCGCTGTGCCGGACCAAAGCCGTCCGGGCCACCAGCTCGCCGGACGCTGACAGCGAGAACACCGCCACGCTGCCGCCGGTGTAGTTGGCGCACAACAGGAACCGGCCGTCCGGCGTCACCGCCAGGTGACACGGGTGCGCGCCGCCGGTCTCCGCGGTGCCCAGCACCGACAGCTCACCCGACGGCGAGAAGGTCAACGCCGTCACGCCGCCCGCCTCGGTTTCGTTCGCCGCGTACAGCACCGGCAACGACGGGTGCCGTACGAGCCACGACGGCGATTCCAGTGGCAGGGAACCGATCTCGCCGAGCGCACCCGAAGGCGACCGCGTGAGCGTCGTGATCCCCGTGCCGTTCCCGGCGTCACCGGTGTAGCACCCGACGAAGACCAGTTCAGCCATGCGCGCTCCTCAACAGCGTCTCGACCCGGGCGGCGATCTCCGCCGCGGTGCCGCGGGTCAGCGCCGAGCCGATCCCGCAGGCCACCGCCCCCGCGGACAGCCAGCCTGGCACGTCCTCGGGCGCGATGCCGCCGGTGGGTACCAGCGGCGCCTGCGGCAGCGCCGCCTGTACGTCCGACACCCACGACGGCCCCAGTGCCGAGGCCGGGAACACCTTCACCGCGTCGGCGCCTGCCTCCAGCGCGCGCACGATCTCGGTCACCGAGCCGGCGCCGGGGAAGGCCGCCGCGCCGTACCGGTGCGCGGTCCGGATCACTGCGGTGTCCACCGACGGCGACACCAGGAACCGCGCGCCCGCGCGGATCGCCAGCACCGCGGACGTCTCGTCGAGCACCGTGCCCGCGCCGATCGTCGCGTCCGGGTAGGCGGCGGCGAGCCCGGAGATCGCGTCCAGCGCGCCGGGGTTGGTCAGCGGCAGTTCGATCGAGCACAGCCCGGCTTCGAGGGCCGTGCGGGCCGCTTCGACCGCGGACTCCGCGTCCCGCGTGCGCACGATGCCGACGACGCCCTGGCACAGTGCGTCCGCGGTGATCTCCCAGCGATACCTCATGGGCGCACCCTACCTTGTGAAATCTTATATTAGGAATTATTGTCGCACCGGCTGGAGCGCCCGTGCGGGAAGGAGTTCGGCGATGCCCACAGCGGTGGTGACCGGAGCGGCGTCCGGGATCGGCAAGGCGACCGCCCGGAGACTGCTCGACGACGGCTACCGCGTGCTGGGCGTCGATGTCGCCGAACTCCCCGGCGGCGTCACGCCGATCCGGGGTTCGGTGGCCGACGAGGCGACCTGGGCGGCGATCGGCGAGGTGGACGCCCTGGTCAGCAACGCCTACGTGCCCAGTACCGGGCCGCTGCACGAGATCGATCGCGCCGAGTGGCAGCGCCAGCTCGACGTCAACCTGACCGGGACTTACCTGGCCGTGAAGGCGTGCCTGCCGTCGTTGCGGGAAAGGCGGGGCGCGATCGTGCTGGTTTCGTCGGTGCACGCGCACTTCGGGCTCCCGGGCCACCCCGCGTACGCCGCGAGCAAGGGCGCGCTCGTCGCGCTGGCCCGGCAGCTCGCCGTCGAATACGGGCCCGAGGTGCGGGTCAACTCCGTGCTGCCGGGCCCGGTGCTCACCGCGGCGTGGGACCGCATCCCGCCGGCGGACCGCGAACGCAGCGCGCGGGCGACGCCGGCGGGGCGGCTCGGCCGGCCGGAGGAGGTCGCGAACGTCATCGCGTTCCTGCTGTCGGACGCCGCGTCGTTCGTCACCGGGGCCGAACTGACCGTCGACGGCGGCTGGTCCGCCGCCAAGGATTCCGCGTAGCTGGGAGACACGGGTGAAGATCACCGCCGTTGAGACGTTTCTGGTCGCGCCGCGCTGGCTGTTCCTCAAGGTCAGCACCGACGAGGGGATCAGCGGCTGGGGCGAGCCGGTGGTCGAGGGCCGCGCGGGGACCGTGCGCGCGGCCGTGCACGAGCTGTCCGAGCTGCTGATCGGCCAGGACCCGCTGCGCATCGAGGACCACTGGCAGGTGTTGCGCCGCGGCGGTTTCTACCGCGGCGGCCCGGTGCTCTCCAGCGCGCTGGCCGGGTTCGACCACGCGCTGTGGGACATCGCCGGCAAGGTCCGCGACGCGCCGGTGCACGAACTGCTCGGCGGCCCGGTCCGCGACCGCGTCCGGGTGTACAGCTGGGTCGGCGGCGACCGGCCCGCCGGCATCCGCGAAGCCGTGTCCGCGCAGGTGGCGGCCGGGTTCACGGCGGTGAAGATGAACGTCGCCGGCCCGCTGACCGCGATCGCGTCGCCCGCGGAGGCCGATGCCGCGGTGGCCCGCGCGTGGGAGGCGCGGGAGGTGCTCGGCCCGCACCGCGACCTGGCGATCGACTTCCACGGCCGGGTTTCGCCCGCGATGGCGCGGCGGCTGGTCAAGCTGCTCGAGGACGTCCAGCCGATGTTCGTCGAGGAGCCGGTCCTCCCGGAAACCCAGGGCGACGCGCTGCGGTCGGTCGTCGAGGCGTCCACGGTGCCGGTCGCGGTCGGCGAGCGGCTCTACTCGCGCTGGGAGTTCAAGCCGGTCCTCGACGCCGGCGTCGCGGTGGTCCAGCCCGACCCGTCGCACGCCGGCGGCATCTCCGAACTGCGGCGGATCGGGGCGCTCGCCGAGATGTACGGCGCTTCGCTGGCGCCGCACTGCCCGCTCGGGCCGATTTCCCTGGCGGCGTCGCTGCAAGTGGCCTTCGCGACCCCGAACTTCCTGATCCAGGAACAGAGTGTGGGCATGCACTACCACGAGGGCCGCGAACACCGGTACCTCGCCGATCCGTCGATCTTCGCCTTCCAGGACGGCTACGCGGCCCGCCCGCTCGGCCCCGGTCTCGGTATCGAAGTGGACGAAGAGGCGGTGCGCCGCGCGGACGAGGTCGGCCACGCCTGGCGCTCGCCGGTGTGGCGGCACGACGACGGTGGCTTCGCCGAGTGGTGAAACCCCGGGCCACCGCCGCGCTGACCTGCGCAGGTATCGTGAGGGCGTGACGGACAAGCCCCGCATTCCCAACGTGCTCGCCGCCCGCTACGCCTCGCCGGAGCTGGTCTCGCTCTGGTCGCCGGAGCAGAAGGTCGTCCTGGAGCGGCAGCTCTGGCTGGCCGTCCTCAAGGCGCAGAAGGACCTCGGCGTCGACGTGCCGGACGGCGTCGCCGAGGCGTACGAGCGCGTGCTGGAAGACGTGCGGCTGGACTCGATCGCCGCCCGCGAGCGCGTCACGCGGCACGACGTCAAAGCCCGGATCGAGGAGTTCAGCGACCTCGCCGGGCAGGAGCACATCCACAAGGGCATGACCTCGCGCGACCTCACGGAGAACGTCGAACAGCTGCAGCTGCTCCGCTCCCTGGAGCTCGTGCGCACCCGCGTCGCCGCCGTGCTGGCGCGGCTGGCCGCTCTCGCCGTCGAGCACACCGACACCGTCATGGCCGGCCGCTCCCACAACGTCGCCGCGCAGGCCACCACCCTGGGCAAGCGGTTCGCCACGGCGGCCGACGAACTGCTGGTCGCCTTCGAACGGCTCGACAACCTCATCGAGCGGTACCCGCTGCGCGGCATCAAGGGCCCGGTCGGCACCGCACAGGACATGCTCGACCTGCTCGGCGACGAGTCCACTTTGGACCAGCTCGAAGACCGCGTGATGCAGCACCTCGGCTTCAACCGCCGGTTCGTCAGCGTCGGCCAGGTGTACCCGCGCTCGCTCGACTTCGACGTGCTGTCCACTGTGGTCCAGCTCGCCGCGGCGCCGTCCAGCCTGGCCAAGACGATCCGGCTGATGGCCGGCCACGAGCTGGTCACCGAGGGCTTCAAACCCGGTCAGGTCGGCTCGTCCGCCATGCCGCACAAGATGAACACCCGTTCCTGCGAGCGCGTCAACGGCCTCGCCGTCGTGCTGCGCGGCTACCTGTCGATGATCGGCGAGCTGGCCGGCGACCAGTGGAACGAGGGTGACGTCTCCGATTCCGTTGTCCGCCGGGTCGCGCTGCCGGACGCGTTCTTCGCGCTCGACGGCCTGCTGGAGACGTTCCTCACGGTGCTCGCCGAGTTCGGCGCCTTCCCGGCGGTGATCGAGCGTGAGCTGGATCGCTATCTGCCGTTCCTCACCACGACGAAGGTGCTGATGGCGTCGGTGCGCGCGGGTGTCGGACGTGAGACGGCCCACGAAGCGATCAAGGAGCACTCGGTCGCCGTCGCGCTCGAGATGCGCGAAGGCCGCGCCGAGAACGACCTGCTCGACCGGTTCGCCGCCGACGACCGCATCCCGCTCGACCGCGGTGAGCTGGACAAACTCTTCGCGGACCGGATCTCGTTCACCGGGACGGCCGGGCGGCAGGTGGCGCAGGTGGCCGAGCGCGTCGCGGCGGTGCTCGAGCGGTTCCCCGAGGCCGCGGGCTACGCGCCGCAGCCGATCCTGTGAGCTGACGCACCCGTCCACGGAGTGGAACAAATCCACTCGAACGGGCGAAATCCCTAATCTCGATCGCTGACCACGGAGCGCTGCGAAGCGCCAGTCCCCACCATGGAAGAAGCGATGAGATCCACGCTGTCCAAGATCACCGCCGTCCTCACCGCGGGCGCGCTGACCATGACACTGGCCGCCTGCGGTGGTTCGAGCGCGGGAGCGACCACCCTGCGCGTCGGCACCCTGAGCGACGCCCCGCCGTCGATCTACCTGGAGAACGGCCGCTTCACCGGCTACGACAACGAGCTGCTGCGCGACATCGCCAAGCGTGAGGGCTTCGAGGTCGAGTTCGTCGGCACGGAGTTCGCCGGGCTGCTGGCGGGCGTCGCGAACGGCAAGTTCGACATCGGCAGCTCGACGATCTCCAGCACCGAGGCGCGCAAGAAGACCGTGGCCTTCTCCAACGGCTACAACACCGGCTTCACCACGGTCGTCACGGCGAAGGGCGCGAACCTGAAGGACGTCGCTTCGCTGTCCGGCAAGCGCCTCGGCGTGGTCCAGGGCTCGGTGCAGGACGAGTTCGCCGGCGGCAAGGTGGCCGGCGCCCAGGTCGTCCGCTTCCCCGACTACAACGCGGGCTTCGCGCAGCTGAAGAACGGCACCCTCGACGGCTGGGTCGTGCCGCAGGACATCGGGCAGAAGTACCTGGACCAGAACCCGGCTGTGCCGCTGGAACTCGGGTACACGGTCGAGGACAAGGACACCCCGTCGGCGTTCGCCGTCGCGAAGAAGAACGTGGACCTGCTGAACAAGCTCAACGACGGGCTCGCGAAGGCCGTCGCCGACGGCACGGTCGCGCGCATCTACGCGCAGTTCTACAAGAACACGCCGCTGTCGAAGGAACTCCAGCAGGGCGGCCCCGGCCTGCCCGTGAAGAACCTGGGTGCGTGACATGAAGAAGCTGATCGTCACCGTGCTGGCCGCCGCTCTCACGCTGACCGCGTGCGGCGGTTCGGACAGCGCTTCCCCGGCCCTGCGCGTCGGGACGCTGAGCGACGCGCCGCCGAACATCTTCCTCAAGGACGGCAACTACACCGGCTTCGACAACGAGCTGCTCAAGGCCATCGCGGCCAAGCAGAACCTGAAGCTGGAGTTCGCCGCCACCGACTTCTCGGCGCTGCTCGGGCAGGTCGCGTCCGGCCGCTACGACATCGCCAGCTCGGCGATCGCGCAGACCGACGAGCGCAAGAAGACCGTCGACTTCTCCGCGGCCTACGACTTCGAGACCATGAGCATCCAGGCCAAGCAGGGCACCCCGGTGACCGACGAAAAGGGCCTGGCGGGCAAGCGCGTCGCCGTCATCCAGGCCACCGTCGGCGACCACTGGCTGACCAGCACGGTCCCGACCGCGCAGGCCGTGCGGTTCCCCGACTACGCCGCCGCGCTGACCGCGCTCAAGACCGGCGCGGTCGACGCGTACATCCTGGACCAGAGCATCGCCGAGAAGAACGTCACCGACAACCCGGACGCCAAGCTGGTCGTCGTGAAGAGCTTCACCACCGACGTGCCGCACGGTTTCGCCGTGAAGAAGGGCAACAGCGAGCTGCTCGGCAAGATCAACGACGGGCTCAAGCAGGTGATCTCCGACGGGACCTGGCTTAAGCTGCACCAGCAGTTCCTGCCGACCGCTCCGGTGCCGGCCGGGTTCCAGGGTTAGGAGAAGCATGAAGAAGACACTGGTCACGGCGATCGCGGCGACGCTGCTCGCGGCGCTGACCGCGTGCGGCGGGGGTTCGGGCAGCGGCGGTGACAAGACCCTGCGCGTCGGCACGCTCAGCGACTCCAAGCCGAACGCCTACCAGGAGAACGGCACCTTCACCGGCTTCGACAACGAGCTGCTGAAGGCCATCGCGGCGAAGGAGAACCTGAAGCTGGAGTTCGTCGCGACCGACTTCTCGGCGCTGCTCGGCCAGGTCGCGAACGGCACGTTCGACATCGGCAGCTCGGCGATCTCCCAGACCGACGCCCGCAAGAAGACGGTCGACTTCTCGGCGCCGTACAACTACCAGGCCCTCGGCATCGAGGCGAAGGAAACGGCCGGCATCACGGACGAGAACTCCCTGTCCGGCAAGCGGATCGGTGTCGTCCAGGGCACGGTCTCGGACACCTGGCTGGGCACCAACGCCCCGGCCGCGCAGGCCGTCCGGTTCCCCAACGACGCCGCGGCCCTGGCCGCGCTGAAGACCGGCGCCGTCGACGGCGCGGTGTTCGACCAGGCCACCGCCGAGGACTACGCGAAGAACAACCCGGACGCGAAGCTCAAGGTGACCAAGGCGATCACCACGACCATCCCGCACGGGTTCGCGTTCAAGAAGGGCAACACGGACCTCATCAACAAGGTCAACGACGGCCTGAAGAAGGTCATCGCGGACGGCACCTGGGTCAAGGTGCACGACCAGTTCGAGCCCAGCGCGCCGGTGCCGGCCGAGTTCAAGCCGGGGCAGTAATCCCCTCATGGAGCAATTCTTCGACACCTTCCTGAACTGGGAGTACATCTGGCAGGTCTTCCCGGACCTGCTGAAGACCGGCCTGCTCAACACGCTGATCCTGGCGGTCACGTCCGCGCTGATCGGCACCGTGCTCGGCATGGTGCTGGCGGTGATGGGCCTGTCCACGAAGATCTGGCTGCGCTGGCCGGCGCGGGTGTACACCGACATCTTCCGCGGGCTGCCGGCGATCCTGACCATCCTGGTGATCGGCCAGGGTCTCGGCACGCTCGCGCGGGACGTCGTCGGCACCAACCCGTACCCGCTGGGCATCCTGGCGCTGAGCCTGATCGCGGCCGCCTACATCGGCGAGATCTTCCGGTCCGGCATCCAGAGCGTCGACAAAGGACAGCTGGAGGCCAGCCGCGCGCTGGGGATGAGCTACGGCAAGGCGATGCTGCTGGTGATCATCCCGCAGGGCGTGCGGCGGGTGCTGCCGGCGCTGGTGAACCAGTTCATCTCGCTGATCAAGGACTCCAGCCTGGTGTACTTCCTCGGCCTGCTGTCCGAGCAGCGCGAGCTGTTCCGGATCGGCCAGGACCTGGCGGCCAACACCGGCAACCTGTCGCCGCTGGTCGCCGCCGGGTTCGTCTACCTGGTGATCACCGTGCCGCTGACGCACCTGGTGAACTACATCGACAAGAAGCTCCGGACCGGCCGCAAGGTGCGCGCGGACGAGCCGGGCGAAGGTGATGAGCTGGACCTGGTCGCCAGCGGGAAGGTCAGCTCGTGACGACGGCGGTGCGTTCGTCCAGTGTGGAACTGCGGGACATCCACGTCAGCTTCGGCACGCTGGAGGTCCTGCGCGGGGTGGACCTGCGCGTGGAAAGCGGCCGGACGACGTGCGTGATCGGGCCGTCGGGCTCGGGCAAGTCGACGTTGCTGCGCTGTGTGAACCGCCTGCAGGAGCCGGATTCCGGCGACCTGCTGCTCGACGGCGAGTCGGTGATCCGGTCGGACCCGGACGCGCTGCGCCAGCGCGTGGGCATGGTGTTCCAGCACTTCAACCTGTTCGGCCACCGCAGCGTGCTGGACAACATCGTGCTGCCGCTGCGCAGCGTGAAGAAGCTGGGCAAGGAGGAGGCGGCCGAGATCGCCCGCGCCCGCCTGGCCGAGGTCGGCCTCGCGGACAAGGCCCCGTACCGCCCGAGCGCGTTGTCGGGCGGCCAGCAGCAGCGCGTGGCGATCGCGCGGGCGCTGGCGATGGACCCCGAGGTGATGCTGTTCGACGAGGCCACCAGCGCGCTCGACCCCGAGCTCGTCAAGGGCGTGCTGAACCTGATGGCCGGCTTGGCCGAGCGCGGCCTGACGCTGATCGTGGTGACGCACGAGATGGGCTTCGCCCGCAGCGTCGCCGACGAGGTGGCGTTCATGGACGCGGGCCGCATCGTCGAGCAGGGGCCGCCGGCCAAGATCTTCGACGAGCCGCAGAGCCCGCGCCTGCAGCGGTTCCTTTCGCAGGTCCTCTGAAACGGAGACGCTTCGACGGCCGCGACCCGGGTAACCTGCGGAGATGGCGAGAATCGCGCGGCTGACGTACTACCCGGTCAAGGGCTGCGCCGGCACCGACGTGCCGTCCGCCGAGGTGACGCCGGCCGGGCTCGCGCACGACCGGGTCTTCCAGCTCGTCACGCCGGAAGGCGGCGTGCTCACCCAGCGGCCGCACCCGGTGCTGGCGGCGGTCCGCCCGCGGGTGCTCGGTGACCGGCTCGCGCTGTCCGCCCCGGGCCGGGACGACGTCGTCTTCCCCATCCGGCTCGACGGCCCGCGCCGCCCGACGTCGACGTACGGCTGGCAGGGCGACGGCGTCCGCCAAGGCGAAGCGGCCGACGAGTGGTTCTCGGACCTGCTCGGCCGGCCCGCGGAGCTGATCCGCATCGCGCCCGGCCACGACCGCGTCACCGGCGGCCACACCCCGGGCACGGCCGCGTTCGCCGACGGGCACGCGCTGCTCATCACCTCGGAGTCCTCATTGGACACCCTGAACGAGCGGATCGCCGCCGGGCAGGGCGACCCCATCCCGATGGACCGGTTCCGCCCCAACATCGTCATCGCCGGCTGGGCGGAACCGCACCGCGAAGACGGTGCCCGCGAACTGTCCGCGGGCACCGCGAAGTTCGGCTACGCCCAGCAGTGCGTCCGCTGCACGGTCCCGATGATCGACCAGGAAACCGGCGCCAAGGCCGGCCCCGAGCCGATCCGCACCCTCGCGACCTACCGGCGCGGCCCGGACGGCGGGGTGGTCTTCGGAGTGCAGGCCGCGGTGCTGCGGCCGGGTCAGGTCGCCGTCGGTGACGCGGTGATCGTGCACTCCTGGGCCGGCCCGAGCCCGAGCACCGCGGACGCGGAGCCGCCGTTGACCGCGACGGCGAGCCGTCCGGCCGAATCGGTGTAGAGCACGCTCGCGCCCGGGGGCACGTCCGCGAACGTCCGCCCGATCACCGTCGTCACGGCCACCCGCTCGCTGTGCACCGAAACCGCACCCGACAGGCCCGAAAGCTCGAGGTCGGCCGGGGTCGCGGCGAGCTGGACGTTGCCGAAGTGGTCGACCGTCAGCACCTCCGACACGAGCTTCCCGGGGAACGCCGCCACGAACGGCTCCGGCATCGAGACCAGGTCGTCCACCGGGTCGCCGAAGTCGGCCGGTGCGACCCCGAGCGCGAGGTGGGCGGCCGCGGGCGCGAAGACGTCCCGCCCGTGGAAGGTCGCCGACGTCGCCGACAGCCGCAGCGAGGGCTCGGCCAGCTCGTAGGCCGCCTGGACCCCGCCGAGGGCCTGGGCGGCCGGCAGCAGAAGGCCGTTGTCCGGCCCGACCAGCAGGCCGTCCCGGGCGACGACGACCACGCCGAGCCGGCTGGTGCCGACGCCGGGGTCGACGACGGCCACGTGGACCGCCGCCGGCAGGAACGGCACCGTCTGGGCCAGCGCCATCGCCCCGTGCCGCACGTCCTGGGGCGGCACCTCGTGCGTCACGTCGATCACCCGCACGGCGGGTGCCAGCCGCGCGATCACGCCGTGGCAGGCCGCCACGAAGCCGTCGCGCAGGCCGTAGTCGGTCGTCACCGAGATCCAGTCGTACGCCATGCCAGCATCATCCATGGTGGCAGAGGGTGCCCGTTAGGGTTCGGTGCGTGACACCCCTCCCCACGACCCGGAGGCTCGCTTCCGGCAAGGTTCGTGACCTCTACGCCGTGGGCGACGACCACCTGCTGGTCGTCGCCTCCGACCGCATTTCGGCCTTCGAACGCGTCTTTCCCACCCAGATCCCGGACAAGGGCCGGGTGCTCACCGCGATGAGCGTGTTCTGGTTCCGCGAACTCGCCGACGTCCTCCCGAACCACCTGGTGGCCTGGGACGGGCCGCTGGTTCCCGCGCCGGTCCGCGGCTGCGCGCTGCTGGTCGAGCGGCTCGACATGCTGCCGGTGGAGGCGGTCGTCCGCGGCTACCTCACCGGAAGCGGGTACTCCGATTACCGCAGGTGGGGCAAGGTGTGCGGGCTGACGCTGCCGCCCGGGCTCGCCGAGTCGGCGCGGCTGCCCGAGCCGATCTTCACGCCGTCCACCAAGGCACGGTCGGGGGACAAGGACGAGAACATCGACTTCGGCACGTGCGTGTCGGTGCTGGGCCGGGCGCTCGCCGAGGAGGTCCGGGAGGCGTCCCTGGAGCTGTACCGCCGGGGCGCCGCGCACGCGGCCGACCAGGGCCTGCTGCTGGCCGACACGAAGTTCGAGTTCGGCATCGGGGCGAACGGCGGGCTCGTCCTCGCGGACGAGCTGCTGACGCCGGATTCGGCGCGCTACTGGCTCGCCGACGGCCACCGGCCCGGCGTTCCGCAGCCGTCGTTCGACAAGCAGCACGTCCGCGACTGGCTGGTCGACCCCGCGTCCGGCTGGGACTGCGTGTCCGCGTTGCCACCGCTGCCCCCCGAAGTGGTGACGGCCACCCGTGACCGCTACATCGAGGCGTACCAGCGCATCACCGGGCTTTCCCTGGCAGACTGGCCCCGTGATCCTGCTGATCTGCGGCAGCCTGCGAGCAGGCTCGGTCAATGCGGCGGTGCTGGGGACCGTCGCGACGCTCACGCCGACCACGACCTACACCGGCCTCGGCGAGCTGCCGCACTTCAACCCCGATGACGACCGCGACCCGCTGCACCCGGCGGTCGCGGCCCTGCGGGCGGCGATCGAGGAGGCGTCCGCGCTCCTGATCTGCACCCCGGAGTACGCGGGCGGGCTGCCCGGCTCGTTCAAGAACCTGCTGGACTGGACGGTCGGCGGCGGCGAGATCTACGGCAAGCCGGTGGCCTGGATCAACGCGTCGTCGATCGCGGCCCCGACCGGCGGCAAGGACGCGCACGACTCGCTGCGCAAGGTCCTGACGTACGCGGGCGCGAAGATCGTCGAAGAGGGTTGCGTGCGGATCCCGATCTCGCGCGCGGACGTGGCCGACGGCCAGGTCGCCGACCCGGACCTGCGCGGCCGGATCGCCGTGGCGGTCCAGCGGCTGCGCGAAGGGGTCTGACCCTTCCGGTAACGGTCGCCCGCCCGTTCTGCGCAGTTCACGGCGACGTCAGCCGCGTGCGTCCCAATGGTGGTCGTGGATGCTCGCTTGCTGGTTTCGCTGTCGGGAATCACCCCGCGCACGCTGCACCGGTGCGCCGACCTCGCGGCCGAGCTCGACCGCCGCCGGGTGCCGCTCTCGCTGCTGTACGCCGCCCGCACCGGCGAAGGCCCGGTGACGGAGTGGGTGCGCACCCGCGCCCGCGGCGGTGATTCCGTGCTCCTGCACGGCTACGACCACACGGTGACGCCCACCCACCGCACGGTGTACCTGGGCAAGAAGGCCGAGTTCGCGACGCTGCCGGCGCACGAGGCCCGGCTGCGGCTGATCGCGGCGAAGGCGTCGCTGGACACCGCGGGGCTGGCGGTCGACGGCTTCGCCCCGCCGCGCTGGATCGCGTCCCAGGGCACGCTGCAGGCGCTGGCCGAGCACGGCTTCCGGCTGTGCGCGGACCTCGGCGCGGTGCGCGACCTCGTCACGGGCGAGGTGCGCCGCGCGCGGGTCCAAGAGTTCACGAGCCAGTCGCACCGCACGGAGACGGTGCGCTGCTTCGCGCTGGTACTGGCGGCGGCGCGCGCGGCCCGCCGGGGCGGGTTGGTCCGGCTGGGGGTGGAAGCCACGGACCTCACCCGCCCCGGTCTCCGCCAGGCCCTGCTCGACGCGGTGGACGTGGCGCTGGAGAACCGCGCGTTCGGCGCAACCTACGGTTCGCTGCGCACGGTGGCGGCCTAGAACTTCGCCGGTTCGCCGCGGTCGAGCACCTTGACCTCGGTGCCTTCGGGCGCGAGGTTCCCGAACAGCCCGTAGTGCATGGCCGGGTTGGCGAGCACGGCTTCGTGGATGGGCACGGCCACCCGCGGCGCAACGGCCCGCAGGTAGTCGACGGCTTCCCCGGCCTTCAGCCACGGCGCCCCGGTGGGCAGCCCCAGCACGTCGATCTTCTGCTCGGGCACGAAGAACGAGTCGCCGGGGTGGAAGAAGGCCCCGTGGTCGAAGACGTACCCGATGTTCGGGATGACGGGGATGTCGGAGTGGATGACGGCGTGCTCCCCGCCGACGGCGTTGATCGAGGTCTCGCCGATGGTGAAGGCGGCACCCACGTCGGCGACGTCGAACTCGAGCCCGAGCTTCTCGACCTCGGGCGCGGAACCGGGATCGACGATCAGCTTGGCCCCGGGGTTGGCTTCGAGCACCTTGGGCAGCCGCTCGACGTCGAGGTGGTCGAAGTGCTGGTGCGTGACCAGCACGGCGGACAGCTCCCGCTCCCCCTCGAAGCCGGTGGAGAACACGCCGGGATCGATCAGGATCCGCTCGGAGCCGGTCTCCAGCAACAGGCAGGCGTGTCCGAAATGGACGATACGCATCGATGGCTCTCCTTCACAGGTAACCATTTCAGCCTAGTCCTGATCGCCGCCACCTGGCCAACACGCGCGGCCGCCGACGTTCACAGGCTCCCGGCGAGCAGCGCGTCGCCCAGGTCGGTCCGCCGGTACAGCACCCGGTGCCCCCGCCGCTCCGACGTCAGCAACCCCGCCGCGCGCAACGCCGTCAGGTGCGCCGAAACCGTTGCCGGGGCCAGCCGGTACCGGCGGGCCAGCTCGGTTGTCGCCGACGGGGTGCCCAGCGTCGTCAGCAGCAGCGCCCGCGTCCGGCCGAGGACCTCCACCAAGGGGTCCGGGGGCGTCGTCGCCGACGTCCACAGCGATGCCACGCCGCGGGCCGGGTACAGGACCGAAATCTGCCACGGCGGCACCGTCACGACTCCGACGTTCGGCCACGCGAACACCGCCGGGATCAGCAGCAACCCGCGTGAATCGATCTCCAGCCGCTCGCGGGCGCGGACGTCGACCAGCACCGACGTCCCGGTGAGGCGGATCCGCGGGTGCAGGCCGGCCAGCATCGACGCGAGGCCGCCCGAACCCAGCCGGCTCGTCCGGTGCGCGATGTCCGCCGCCAGGAGTTCGCGCAGGCGCGGCCACTCCGGGGCGAGCAGCGCGAGCCACACCGTCTCCAGCTGGTCGGCCAGCAGGTCGCGGGCGGCCGCCGGGTCGTCCGGGAGCGCCGACAGATCCGCGTCGACCATGCCGAGCTCCAGCGCCACCTGCGCCGGCGGGGTCGCCCGGACCACTCGCAGCTGCGCTTCGGCCGTCGTCTCCGGGCCGTCGGGCGGCGGGCTCAGGAACTCCGTGATGTAGTGCCGCGCGCTCAGGACCGCGGCCAGCTCCGGGACGTCGAGCGCGGGCGCGTCGGACACCCACGGCAGGTGCGCCGGGTGCCCGCGGACGCCCAGCAGCGTCTGGACGGCGCCCAGCACCTCCTCCAGCGGCGAAATCGCGAACCGGACGCGCTGGCTCCCGGCCGCCGTCAGCACGAGTTCGATCACCGGTGATTCGCTCTCACCCGAATCAGTGTGCCGCAGGACGCCGGCCGGAGAGCGTGGTGCCATGTCGTTGTTCACCCACCGCGCCTACTGGCGCTGGTCGGCCGGGGTGCAGTTCGCGCGGCTCCCGGCGACCATGGCGCCGCTCGCGTTCACCCTGCTCACCACGGCCACGACCGGGTCGTACCGGCTGGGCGGTGTGCTGATGTCGGCCTACGTCGCCGCCGAGATGGCGTGCGCGGTGCCGGTCGGCCGGCTGCTCGACCGCGTCGGCCCGGTCCGCGGTCTGACCGCGCTGTTGCTGCTGACCGCGGCCGGGTTCGCCGCCCTCGCCATGGCCGCCGGCGCATCCGCCCCGGTGCTCGTCGCGCTCGTCCTGCTGCCCGGGATCTCGGCCGGAGCGTTGTCCGGCGGGTTCCGGACGCTTTTGGCCGACACCGTCGACGACGCCCTGCTGCCGCGCGCCATCTCCGTCGACGCGATGCTCCTCGAGGGCGTGCTCATCGGCGGCCCGGCGCTGGTCGCGCTGCTCGACCTGGCCGGCACGGTCGTCCCGCTGGTCGCCATGGCCGCGGCTTGCGTAGTGGCCGCCATGCTCGTCCCGCGCCGCGCGGCGGCGCACGATCGGGTGGACTCCGCCGGCGACGTCCCGCCCGCACGGCTCGGCACGTACCTGCCGTGGCTGTGCTGCGCGTTCACCGTCGGGCTGCTGCTGTCGACGATCGAGGTCGCGCCGCTGCCGCTGGTGCAGCGCCTCGGCGCGCCGGAGGCGGCCGCACCGGTGGTGATCGCCGTGCTGAGCGGAGCGAGCATCGCGGGCAGCGCGCTCTACGCGTGGCGCGGCAAGACCGGCGACCCCCGGCTGTTCCTCGGCGGGTTCGTCGTCGGCGGGCTCGCGCTCGCCGCGGATTTCGGCTGGCCGGGACTGGTCGCGTCGGTCGCGGTCATCGGCGGCTGCACCGGCCCGCTGGTCGCCGCCACCTCGGTCAACCTGCAGCGTCTGCTGCCGAAGAACCGCAGGTCAGCGGGGTTCTCGCTGAGCTTCACCGTGCAGGCGGCCGGCTTCGGGCTCGGCTCGCTGGCGGTCGGCGTGCTGCCGTTGTGGCTCGCTCCGTTGTTCGGTGTCTTTGCCGCGGCGATCGCCGGTGCAATGCTGGTGCGGAAGCCCGCACGAGCTATTGGCACGGTGTCAGTAACGTCGTAACCTGGGCTGACCCTCGAACCACGGGAGACGCCGATGACTGCCGTCCAGCCGAAGCCGACGTCGGTCGGCGAGACCTTCGACTCGCTCAGCCCGGCGACCGACGAGGTGGTCGGAACGTACCCGATCCACTCCGCGGAAGACGTCAAGGCGGCCGTCGAACGGGCGCGCGTCGCGGCGGAGTGGTGGGCGGGCCTCGGGTTCGCCGGACGCGCCGAGCGGCTCAAGGGCTGGAAGGGCGTGCTGACGCGGCGGCTGCCGCAGTTGTGCCAGGTCGTCCGCGACGAGACCGGCAAGCCGATCGCCGACGCGCAGCTCGAGAGCGTGCTGGCCATCGAACACATCGCGTGGGCGGGCAAGCACGCGAAGAAGATCCTCGGCAAGCAGAAGCGCTCGGCCGGCCTGCTGATGTCGAACCAGGCGGCGACGGTGGAGTACCAGCCGCTGGGCGTGGTCGGCGTGATCGGCCCGTGGAACTACCCGGTGTTCACCCCGCTGGGCTCGATCGCGTACGCGATCGCGGCGGGCAACGCGGTCGTGTTCAAGCCCAGCGAGTACACGCCGGGCGTCGGGAAGTGGCTGGTCGACGCGTTCGCCGAGATCGTGCCGGAGCAGCCGGTGCTGCAGCTGGTCACCGGCTTCGGCGAGACGGGCGCGGCGCTGGTGACGTCGGGCGTGGACAAGATCGCGTTCACCGGTTCGACGGCCACGGGCAAGCGCATCATGGCGGCGGCGGCCGAGACCCTGACCCCGGTGGTGATCGAGGCGGGCGGCAAGGACCCGGTCCTGGTCGACGCGGACGCCGACCTCGACGCGGCGGCCGACGCGACGGTGTGGGGCGCGTTCTCGAACTCGGGCCAGACCTGCATCGGCGTCGAGCGGGTGTACGTCCACGAGAAGGTCCACGACGAGTTCGTGGCGAAGGTGGTCGAGAAGTCCAAGGACGTCCGCGCGGGCTCGGACGAGGCGGCCCAGTACGGCCCGGTGACGATGCCGTCCCAGCTGGGCGTGATCAAGCGCCACATCCACGACGCGCTGGCCCGCGGCGGCAAGGCGGTCCTGGGCGGCGAGGACGCGGTCGGCGACCGGTACGCGCAGCCGACGGTGCTGGTGGACGTCCCGGAGGACTCGGAAGCGGTCACCGAGGAGACGTTCGGCCCGACGGTGACGATCGCCAAGGTCCGCGACATGGACGAAGCGGTCGAGCGCGCGAACAACACGAAGTACGGCCTGGGCTCGACGGTGTTCTCGAAGTCCCGCGGCGTGGAGCTGGCGGAGAAGCTGCGCACGGGCATGACGGCGATCAACGCACCGCTGTCGTTCGCGGGCATCGCCTCCCTGCCGTTCGGCGGCGTCGGCGACTCGGGCTTCGGCCGCATCCACGGCCCGGAGGGCCTGCGCGAGTTCGCCCGCACGAAGGCGATCGCCCGCCAGCGTTTCACGGCCCCGCTGACGTTGACGTCGTTCACCCGCAAGGAATCGACGGACGCCCTGGTGGCCAAGCTGGTGACCATCCTCCACGGCAAGCGTTGAGCCGTCCGGGGCTGTGGACAACTCCCGTCCGCAGCCCCGGAACTGTCGGTCCCCGCCGCTAGACTGGATACCGGGGGGCCGAGGCCCGCGCCGCTACACCGACCGCCCCCGGATCAAGTCGGCCGCCTTCTCCGCAACCATGATCGTCGGCGCGTTCGTGTTCCCCCGCGGCACCACCGGCATCACGGACGCATCGACCACCCGCAACCCCTCCACGCCCCGCACCCGCAGCTCCGGATCCACCACCGAACCGATCGCACAAGTCCCCACCGGGTGGTAGAGCGTCTGCGTGTTCTCCCGGATGTGCTCCGCCAGCTCGGCATCACTCAAGTCGTGCCGCGAAGGCAGGAACGGCTTGTCCAGGAACCGCCGCAACGGCCCTGACTTCCCGATCTCGATCAACGCCCGCAACCCGGCGATCATCGTCTCCATGTCGCGGGGCTCCGAGTAGTAAGCCGGGTCGATTTCCGGCTTCCACAACGGATTCGCCGACTTCAGCCGCAGCCGTCCACGGCTCGCCACGTCCACCAGCGTCGCCGCCGACGTGAAGCCCGGGACGGTCGGTTCGCGCAACCCGTTGTCGTAGAACAACGTCGGTGCCACGTGGATCTGCATGTCCGGCGCCGGCAGGCCGTCCGTGGTCGGGTAGAACGCGCCCGCTTCACCGATGTTCGACGCCAACGGGCCGCGTTTCGTCAGCTGGTACCGGATCAAGCCCCGCGGAGTGGCCGCGTCGACCAGGTCGGTCGTGCCCCGCGTGGACCAGATGATCCCGCACGCCGGGTGGTCGTGCAGGTTCTCGCCGACGCCGGGCAGTGCGGCGACGACGTCGATGCCGTGCTCCCGCAGGTGTTCGGCCGGTCCGACGCCGGAAACCATCAGCAGCTGTGGCGAGTTGACCGCCCCGCCGCTCAGGATCACCTCCGCCGAAGCGCGCGCCGTGCGCTCCACGCCGTTGTCCAAATAGGACACCCCGACTGCGCGGGTGCCCTCGAAGACGACGCGGGTCGCGGGCGCGAGGGTCTTGACCGTGAGGTTCGGCCGCTCGAGGGCCGGCCGCAGGTAGGCGTCCGCCGTGGACCACCGGCGGCCCTTCTTGCAGGTCACCTGGTAGACGCCGGCGCCTTCCTGGCTCTCGCCGTTGAAGTCGTCGGTGCGCTTGAGGCCCCACGCGACGGCGGAGTCGACCCAGGCGTGCGACAGCTCGTGGGTGAACCGGCGGTCCTCGACGTGCAGCGGGCCGTCGGTGCCGTGCAGCGGCCCGCCGAGCCGCTGGTTGCCTTCGGCGCGCTTGAAGTACGGCAGGACGTCGTCCCAGCCCCAGCCTTCGGCGCCGTGGGAATCGCGCCAGCCGTCGTAGTCGGCGCGGTTGCCGCGGATGTAGATCATCGCGTTGATCGACGAGCAGCCGCCGAGCATCTTCCCGCGCGGCCAGTACGACGTCTTGCCCGTGTGCTTCTGCTCGACGGTCTCGTAGTTCCAGTCCCACTTGGTCTTGAACAGCGACGCGAACGCGGCGGGGATGTGGATCTCGTCCGCGGTGTCCTCCGCGCCCGCTTCGAGCAGCAAGACCTGGGCCGCGGGGTCTTCGGTCAACCGGTTCGCCAGCACGCAGCCCGCGCTGCCGGCGCCGACGATGACGTAGTCGTAGGACTCCTGGACGGCCACGGTGCCTCCTGTTGGCGAGAAGTCAACGACCCATCATGGCGCAGCCCCGCGCCTGGAGCCAGTGAGGCTTATTCAGCCGTCGGCCGCCGCATGGCTTTTGCGGTGACCAGCGGCCCGCGTGCGGGGCGCGGCGGCCTAGCCAGAATAAGCCTCAGTCTAGGTTTCCCGGTGGGGCCCGCCAGGGGGACGAGAGGGTGAACTATGCTCGCGGGGTATCCACGACCTGCGTGAATAAGGAGCAGCCTGCCGTGGCCCGAGTCGTCGTCGACGTCATGCCGAAGCCCGAAATCCTCGACCCGCAGGGACAGGCCGCGCTCGGCGCCGCCGGCCGCCTGGGGTTCACCGGGATCACCGAGATCCGCCAGGGCAAGCACTTCGAGATCGAGGTCGACGACACGGTCGACGACGCGACGCTGGAGAAGATCGCCGAAGGCTTCCTCGCGAACCCGGTCATCGAGCAGTGGACCATCAAGCGGGTGGACGCGTGAGCGCGCGCATCGGCGTCATCACCTTCCCGGGCACGCTGGACGACGGCGACGCGGCGCGCGCGGTCCGCTACGCCGGCGGCGAGGTGGTGCCGCTGTGGCACGCCGACGAAGACCTGCACGAGGTCGACGCCGTGATCGTCCCCGGCGGGTTCTCCTACGGCGACTACCTGCGCGCGGGCGTGATCGCCCGGTTCGCGCCGGTCATGACGCCGGTGATCGAGGCGGCACGCGCGGGCATGCCGGTGCTCGGCATCTGCAACGGGTTCCAGATCCTGTGCGAGGCCGGCCTGCTACCGGGCGCGATGATCCGCAACCAGGGCCTGCACTTCATCTGCCGCGACCAGTGGCTGCGGGTGGAGAACACCGACACGGCGTGGACCACCCGGTACGAGGCCGGCGCCGAGATCCTCATCCCGATGAAGAACATCGACGGCTGCTACATGGCCGAGCAGTCCACTTTGGACGAGCTGGAGGGCGAGGGCCGCGTGGTGTTCCGGTACGTCGGCGGCAACCCGAACGGGTCGCGCAACGACATCGCCGGGATCCGCAGCGAGAACGGCCGGGTCGTGGGCCTGATGCCGCACCCGGAGCACGCGATCGACGCGCTGACCGGGCCGTCGGACGACGGGCTGGGCATGTTCTTCAGCGCGGTGGACGCGCTCGTCAAGGCCTGAGGGCGGCCCTCGGCCCCCGGTAACCATTCTACCGGCGGGCACCGACAGTTCCGGGGCTGCGGACGCGGGTTGTCCACAGCCCCGGGCCCTGTCCCCGGGCCTCAGCTGGCCGCCGCCACCAGCCGTGCGTACGAACCGCCCGCGGAGAGCAGCTCGTCGTGCGCGCCCAGCTCCGTGATGCGGCCGCCTTCGACCACCGCGACCCGGTCGGCCGCCGCGGCCGTGTGCAGGCGGTGGGCGATCGCGATGACCGTCCGGCCCGACAGCACGTTGTTCAGCGACCGCTCGAGGTCCCGCGCCGAGCCCGTGTCCAGCAGCGACGTCGCCTCGTCGAGGACCAGGGTGTGCGGGTCCGCCAGCACCACCCTGGCCAGCGCCAGCTGCTGCGCGATCGCCGCCGGCACCGGGTGCTCGCCCGAGCCCAGCTTCGTGTCGAGCCCGGACGGCAGGGACGCCACCCAGTCCGACGCACCCACCGAGTCCAGCGCCGCCAGCAGCTCGTCGTCCGTCCAGTCACCGCCTTCGCGGCGGGCGGGCAGCGCCAGGTTCTGCCGCAGCGTCCCCGAGAACACGTGGTGCTCCTGGGTCAGCAGCAGGACCTCGCCGCGCAGCACGTCGTCGGCCAGCGCCGAGACGTCCTGGCCGCCGATCCGCACCGAGCCCGACGACGGCGCCGCGATGCCGGCCAGCAGCCGGCCGAGCGTCGACTTGCCGGCACCCGACGGCCCGACGATCGCGAGCCGCTCGCCGCGTGGCACCCGCAGGTCGATGCCGTGCAGCACCTCGCGGTCCGCGGTGTAGGCGAACCGGACGTCGTGCACGTCGATGTCGCGGCCGCGCGGCACGTCGGTCACCTTCGGCGTCTCCTCGGCCGTGACCGTGTGGACGCCGAGGATCCGGCGCGCCGCGGCCGCCGCGACCTGCAGGTCCTCCAGCCAGAACAGCGCCTCGTTGAGCGGCGCCGCCATCGCCTGGACGTACAGCAGCATCGTGGTGATCTCGCCGAGCCCGGCCCAGCCGCGCGTGTACGCGAGCAGCCCGAGCGGCAGCATGACCGCCAGCGGCAGCACGTAGCTGATCTCCAGCGACGGCAGCCACCGCAGCTGCAGCACCCGCATCCGGCGCTCCCCGAAGATGCTCTGGTCCAGCGCGTCGTACGCGGCGCCGATCCGCCGCTCGGCCAGCCCGAGCGCCTCGACCGTGCGCGCGCCCTCCGCCGTCTCGTGGACGCTGGTCGTCAGGTCCGCCCAGCGGTCGAGCATCCACTGCATGACCGCCGGGATCCGCCGCTGGTACCAGACGTTGACCGGCACCAGCAGCGGCAGCGCCACCAGCAGGCCCAGCGCGAGCAGCGGCGACGTCAGCACCATCGCGACGACCGTGAACACCACGGTCACCGCCGCGACCAGGATCTCCGGCCCCGCGAACCGCGCCGCGTGGTCGATCCGGCCGAGGTCGGTGGTCGCCCGGCTGAGCAGGTCACCCGTCCCGGCCGCCTCGACCGTGCCGAGCGGCAGCTGCAGCGCCGTCCCGACGAACTCCTCGCGCGTCTCGGCCAGCACCAGCTCGCCGAACACCGCACCGCGCATCCGCGCGATCTTCCGCGCCAGCGCCTGCAGCACGAGGATCCCGACGAACGCCGCCGCCAGCACGTCGACGCCCCCGGTCGTGGTGCCGGCCGCGACGTCGTCGACGAGCGCGCCGAGCAGCTGCGGCCCGGCCAGCCCGATCAGGGTGGCCACGGCCAGCGAGCCCAGCAGCAGGCCGAACTCGCGTTTGTGGATCGCCGCCGTCTTCAGCGCCCAGCGGCGGACGTCCCGCCGGGACGCCGTGGGAAGCCGTTTCATACTGTCACTACCTTCGCCGTGAAGACTTCGTCGGCCACGTGTGTCCACAAGGGACTCTGGCTGAACACCACCGTCGTCCGGCCGCGGCGCAGCGCCGCAACGCGTTCGGTGATGCGGGCCTCCGTGTGCGCGTCGACCGCCGACGTCGGTTCGTCGAGCACCAGCACGTCGGCGTCGGTCGCCAGCGCGCGGGCCAGGTTCAGCCGTTGCCGCTGGCCGCCGGACACCTCGCGCCCGCGTTCGCCGATCACCTCGTCGACGCCGTTGGGCAGGGCGTCGACGATGTCGTCGGCGTCGGCCGCGTACAGCGCTTCGGTGATGCTCACGTCGCCAGGGCGCGCCGGGGCCAGCTGCTCGCGCAGCACGCCCGAGAACCAGATGTCCTGGTTGTGCGCGTAGACGACCCGCCGCCGCAGCTCCGCGAGCGCGACGTGGTCCGCCCGCACCCCGCCGACCAGCACTTCTTCGCCCTCGGCCGGGTCGGCGAACCGGGCCAGCCGGTCGGCCACCGCTTCGCCGTCGGCGCCGAAGTCGACCACCGTCAGCCGACCCGGCGCGACCCGGACACCGGACGCGGTGTCCACCAGCTCCAGCGCCCCCTCGGGCAGCGGTACCGGCGTCTCTGGGTCCGCCAGCTTGGGGCGGATGGCCAGCAGCGCGACGACCTTCCGCGACGCGACCAGCCCGGACGTGATCGAGCCGACCGCCTCGGTCGCCGCGGTGACCGGCCAGATCAGGAACGCCGAAACGCCGTAGAAGGACACCAGCTGCCCGACGCCGATCTCGCCCGCCACGGCCAGCCGCGCGCCCAGCCAGGTGATCACCACGGTGACCAGGCCGGGCAGCGCGATTTCGGCCGCGGCCAGCCACGCCTCGGCCTGGCCGACCTCGATGCCGGACCGCCGCACCCGCTGGCTCGTCTCGCGAAAGCGCGCGAAGAACCGCCGCTCACCGCCGATGCCGCGCAGGATCCGCAGTCCCGACACGATGTCCGCGCCGAGCGCGTTGACGTCTCCGCGCTTCTCGCGCTGCTTCGCCTTGCGCTTCTGCAGCGGCGCGAGCAGCGGCCCGATGCCCAGCACCGCGAGCGGCACGCCGATCAGCGCGACCACGCCGAGCAGCGGCGACGTCGAAATCAGCCACACCGCGACCACGACGAACGCCAGCAGCGAGCCGAACGCCCGCCCGGTCATTTCGATGGTGTTCCCGATGTGGTTGACGTCGGTGGTGCTGATCGCGACGAGGTTGCCGGTGGTGGTGTGTTCGCGAAGCGCGGCGCCGACGCGCGTGGTGTGCGCCGACACCGTCCGCTGCGTCGAGCCGGCGCCGTGCAGCCACAGGCCGTAGTTGAGGAAGTGCAGCCAGGTCCCGGACAGCGCCTGCACAACGCCGAGCGCGGCCGCGGCCAGCGCCCAGCGCCAGACGGCGGCACCGTCGTGCGCACCGACCGCACCGATGCCCTGGCCGATCACCAGCGGCACGAGCGCACCCGGAAGTGCCCAGACGACACCGATCGCGGCCGCACCGAGCACCGAGCCGAGCCGGGCCCGGAACACGGCGAGCAGGAACCGGCTCGCGGTCGGCCGCGCGGGCAGCCGCAGCGGCGGGAAGGGATATGTGGCGGAAAGCACGATTCCCGACGGTAAGCCGACGCCCGGGAGAAGGCGACCGATTTTCCGGGACCACGCCCACCGGGGCGACCTTTCGCGCCCACACGTGCACCCGCTCGGGGACTCCCCGTGCACCCGCCGCCGGCGCTGTCCGCCGGGCCTCACCGCCCCGCCCGCCTTGGGGGACCCCCGAATTCAACGCTACTCGCGGGCACCGACAATTCCGGCCCCGCGCACGCGCGTTGTCCCCAGAGTGCGCCAATGCGCCCGAGTTGTCCCCAGCGGCGCCGCCCAGCCGCCCGGGGGACCCCCGGTTTCAACGTTACTCGCGAGCACCGACAATTCCGGCCCGCACAGCGCCCCCACACGCGAGTTGTCCACAGGAGGCGCCCCGCCCCCGACCTTCCTCGATGTCGCCTCGCTCACACCGCACCCGGCCCGTCCGATTTCGGCGGCCCACCGTCCGGGGCACCACCGGGCGGCACGTATCCTGACGGCCGTGGCGAACCCTGACACGGACACCGTGACCAGCACCGTTGACACCACCGAGCGCGCCGGGGCGACCCCGGACCACACCCAGCCCTACCGCGAGCTCGGGCTCGCCGACGACGAGTACGCGCGCATCCGCGAGATCCTCGGCCGCCGGCCCACCGACGCGGAGCTGGCGATGTACTCGGTGATGTGGAGCGAGCACTGCTCCTACAAGTCGTCGAAGAAGCACCTGCGCTACTTCGGGGAGACCGCCACCGACGAGATGAAGGCCAAGATGCTGGCCGGCATCGGCGAGAACGCGGGCGTCGTCGACATCGGCGAGGGCTGGGCGGTCACCTTCAAGGTGGAGAGCCACAACCACCCGTCCTATGTGGAGCCTTATCAGGGCGCGGCGACCGGCGTCGGCGGCATCGTCCGCGACATCATGGCGATGGGCGCGCGGCCGCTGGCGGTCGCCGACGCGTTGCGCTTCGGCCCGGCCGACGCCCCCGACACCAAGCGCGTGCTGCCCGGCGTGGTCGCCGGCGTCGGCGGCTACGGCAACTGCCTCGGCCTGCCGAACATCGGCGGCGAGCTGGTGTTCGACCCGTCCTACTCCGGAAACCCGCTGGTCAACGCCCTGTGCGTCGGCGCGATGCGCGTCGAGGACCTGCACCTGGCGTTCGCGTCCGGCACCGGCAACAAGATCATCCTGTTCGGCGCCCGCACCGGCCTCGACGGCATCGGCGGCGTTTCCGTCCTGGCGAGTGACACCTTTTCGGGTGACGAGTCGGCGTCGGGCCGCAAGAAGCTGCCGAGCGTCCAGGTGGGCGACCCGTTCACCGAGAAGGTGCTCATCGAGTGCTGCCTCGAGCTGTTCGCGCAGAAGCTCGTCGTCGGCATCCAGGACCTCGGCGGCGCCGGCCTGTCCTGCGCGACGTCGGAGCTGGCCGCGGCCGGCGACGGCGGCATGCACATCTATCTCGACCGGGTTCCGTTGCGCGCCACGGGAATGACGCCCGCGGAGGTGCTCTCCAGCGAGTCGCAGGAGCGCATGTGCGCGGTCGTGTCGCCGGAGAACGTCGAGGCGTTCATGGCGGTGTGCCGCAAGTGGGACGTCATCGCGACCGACATCGGCGAAGTCACCGACGGCGAGCACCTGGTCATCACCTGGCACGACGAGGTCGTCGTCGACGTCCCGGCGCACACGGTCGCTCACCAGGGCCCGGTGTACGACCGGCCGATCGAGCGTCCGTCCACTCAGGACGCATTGGTTGCGGACACGTCGGCGTCGCTGCCGCGTCCGTCCACTCCGGACGAACTGCGCGCGGACGTGCTGAAGCTGATCTCGTCGCCGAACCAGGCGTCGAAGGAATGGGTGACGTCCCAGTACGACCGGTACGTGCGGGGCAACAGCGTCCTGGCGCAGCCGTCGGACTCCGGCATGATCCGCATCGACGAGTCGACCGGCCGCGGCGTCTCGGTGTCGACGGACTGCAACAGCAAGTTCGTGTACCTGGACCCGTACCGCGGCGCGCAGCTGGCGCTGGCGGAGGCGTACCGCAACGTGGCGACGGGCGGCGCGACACCGGTGGCGGTGTCGGACTGCCTGAACTTCGGCGCCCCGACCGACCCGGGCGTGATGTGGCAGTTCGAGCAGGCGGTCCACGGCATCGCGGACGGCTGCGTCGAGCTGGGCATCCCGGTGACGGGCGGCAACGTGAGCTTCTTCAACCAGACGGGTTCGACGGCGATCCTCCCGACCCCGGTGATCGGCGTCCTCGGCGTGATCGACGACGTGACCCGCCGCATCCCGACGGGCATCGGCGCGGAGGCGGGCGAAACCCTGCTGCTGCTGGGCGAAACGCACGACGAACTGGACGGCTCGGCCTGGGCCCGCGAGCTCCACGGCCACCTCGGCGGCGTGCCGCCTCGCGTCGACCTGGCTCGCGAGAAGCTGCTGGGCGAAATCCTGGTGGCGGGTTCCCGCGACGGAATGATCTCGGCGGCCCACGACCTTTCCGACGGCGGCCTGATCCAGACCCTGGTCGAGACGGTCCTCATCGGACAGTGCGGCGCCCGGGTCTTCCTGGACGCGGACCAGGACCCGTTCGTCCAGCTGTTCTCGGAGTCGTCGGCCCGCGTACTGGTGGCGGTCCCGCGCACGGAGGAGCTGCGCTTCACGGAGATGTGCACGGCCCGCGGGCTGCCGTGGCGCAAGACGGGCGTGGTGGACCCGGAGTCGGGCACGCTGGAGCTCCAGGGCATCACGGAGTTCACGCTCGACGAGCTGCGCGAGGCATGGGAAGGCACGCTCCCGGCCCTGTTCGACTGACGTTGCCGACCTGTCCACAGCCCGGTGCGGTTGTGGACAGGTCGAGGACGCCCGGGCATTTCCGGGGGTTTCGTCGGCACCCACCGATAGACTGGACTTGGGGACGCCCCCCTAGGGAGGGCGGGGGCCGCTTGAGGGCCTCCGAGGACCGCGGCGGCGCAGGTCCGCTACTCAACCCACCTTCGCCACGATCCGAGCCTCCCCATCGCTCAGCTCCTCCAGTCGCCAAACCCCCGGCAGCCGAACATCCTTCTCCGCCCGCACAAGCGTGTTGTACAGCGAAACCGACTCCGGCAGCGTCCCGAATCGCAGGTCGGTCTGCCCGTGGAAGCAAGCTCGCCGGAGATCAAGGGAGCTCGTCACCTTCACCCCGGTGAACAGCGCGTCGTCGGCGAACTGTGCGTCCTTGAACGTGGTCGGGCCGGCGAAGGTCGTGTCCGTGAAGTCGGTGAGCTCGGCGAAGTGGGTTCCGCTGAACCAAGCGTGGCTCTCGAAGACCGCGCCCCGGCAGCGGAAGTACCCGATGAGCCGGCCGACGTCGGTGCCCGCCGCCGTGAAGTACACCTTGTCCTTGAAGCGGCAGCCACTCAGGTTGGTGCTGCTGTGCAGGGCTGCGTACCTCAGCAGCAGTCCCCCGATCCGGCGGCCGGAGAAATCCAGGTACTCGACGACGGCCCCGGTGAGGTCCAGGTCGTAGTCCGGGGCGTCCGGCGCGTCGGCCGGCGGGAGCAGATCCTTGATGAGGCGCTGCGCGGTGAGGCGCACCTGGAGCTCCTCCTCCTGCTCCGGCGTGCCCCGGGTGCCGCCGCGTTCTTTGCGGTCGAGTTCCTTGTTGTACCGCGGGTGCTCGAACGGACGGCGCAGGTACGAACACAGCACGTCCAGCACCGTCTGCGTGTATTCCGGCCGGCTGCGCGCCAGGCCCGCCAACGCGTGCAACGCGCCCACCCGCACCTGGTCCGCCGCGTGGCCGAGCAGCTCGACCGCTTTCGCGAACCGCTCGTCCGCGACCCGGGCACGGTCCTGCTCCGCCCGCTGCGACTCGAGTTCGTGGCGCTGCCGCTCGATGTCCTGGCGTCGTTCCTCGACGCGGCGACGCCGGTCGTTGAGCCAGAGCGCGTACAGCGCCACGATCGCGCCGCCCGCCAGGCCGCCCGTTTTCAGCGCGTCACTGCGGCTGGTGGCGGGGTCGGTCAGCAGCCAGCCGCCGACCCCGAGCAGCAGCACCACCGATGCGAGGAACGTCCACGCCAGCGGCGATCGCCACAGCTTCACCGGCTCAGGACACCAGCATGGTGCTGACGCAGAAACCCTTGTTGTCGAAGTTCGTCGCGCTCAGCGTGCCCTTGACCGGCTTGCCCGCGGCCGTCCCGGTCACCTGGCCCTCGACCAGGTACTTGTCGGTCGGCACGTCGCCGAGCTGCAGCTGCAGCGGCGGCTTGAGGAACGTCGAGAGCCACGACTCGAGCAGCTCCTTCGAGTCCGCGCAGCCCAGCGCGACGGCGCCGGCGTTGTCGCCCGCGTTCAGCTTGTCGATGAACCCCTGCAGCACGACCTTGGCGTCCGCGCCGCCGCTACCACCGCTGTCGGGCGGCGTCACCTTCGCGGAGGTAGCCGTCTTCCGGGGGGCAGTCGGCTTCGTCGGCTGGGCGGACGTGCTCGACGCCGGGGCCGCGGCCGTGTTCTCGTCCTTCGACAGGAAGAACCCGGGCGCGACGAACCCGGTGATGCCCAGGGCGAGCACGACGACCACGGCGGCGCCGATGGCGATCCACATCCCGGTCTTGCTCTTCTTCGGCGGCGCGGGCGGCCCGCCGAAGCCCTGCGAGTAGCCGCCGGTCGCCGGGTCCCAGCCGGACACCTGGCCGCCCGCGTTCGGGTCCCACGCCTGCTGGCCGTACTGCTGCGCGTTCGGGTCCGCCCACGCCGACTGCTGCTGCGCGTTCGGGTCGGCCCAAGCCTGCTGCGCGTACGGGTCACCCCACGCCGGCTGCGGGTTCGCCGGGAAGCCGCCCGACGGCTGCGGGTACCCCTGCTGCGGGTACTGCTGCGTCGGGTACGGCTGGTTGGGGTCCCACCCGCCCTGCTGCGGGTACGGCTGCTGCGGGTAGCCGCCGGACTGCGGCTGCTGGCCGTAGGGGTCGGGCTGACCGGGCTGGCCCGGCTGAGGCGGGTAGGTCATCTGTCCATGCCTTCCGGGCGCTGGGGGGTGTTCGTGCGCTTCCGACGTCCGGTGGACGCGTGCGGTTCCCCCGGGCGTGGCTGCAGCATTCTGCAAGCTCGGACGGTACGGCATGGAACCGGCTCCCGGTCGTGGCGACGCGAAACCGCGTTCCGGGTGGCGGAGCCCGGTCGGCACGATCCGGGAGCCGGTGGGGATGGTCAGCCGTTGGCGAGTGCCTGGAGCCGGTCGTAGGCACCGTTGAAGGTGTCCTGGTCGAGCGGGCTCGAGGTGTACTGCCAGACGGTGTAGAAGCCCCAGTTGTAGGGCAGGGCGCCGACTGTCGACGAGTACCGGGCGACCCACAGCGGCGCTGTGCTGGAGAAGTCGCCGCTGACGCACTGGCCCCACCAGTTCGCCGACGTGTAGATCACCGGGTACCGGCCGGTCTTCGCGTGGTAGGTGTCGTGGAAGTCGAGGATCCACGCCGTCATCGCCGCCGGGCTCAGCCCGTAGCAGGTCGCGCCGTACGGGTTGTACTCCATGTCCAGCGCCCCGGGCAGCGTCTTGCCGTCCTTCGACCAGCCGCCGCCGTGGGCGACGAAGTACGTCGCCTGCGCCGCGCCGCTCGAGGTGTTCGGCGTGGCGAAGTGGTACGCGCCCCGGATGAAGCCCTGGTTGTAGGAGCCGTTGTACTGCTGCGCGAAGTACGGGTTCGTGTAGCTGGTGCTCTCCGTGGCCTTGGTCCAGACGAACCGCTTGCCCTGGTTCCACCAGCTCGCCCAGTCGACGTTGCCCTGGTAGCTGGCGACGTCCATACCGGCCACTGTGGCCAGCACCTGGTTCGGGATGGCCTGCGCCGGTTGCGGTTGCTGCGCGGCCTGCTGCGTCTCCGGCGTCGACTTGTCACCTTCGACGCGCCGGATCTGCGACCCCAGCTCGTGGTTGTGCGTGGCGATGTCCGCGTTGATCGCGGCCACGGGGTCGACTTCGGGGGAGAAGGTCGTCGCCTGGGCCGTGCTGCCGAGCAGGAGCAGCGTGGCCGGGACGACCAGGGCGGCGAACAGCCGCCTTCTTCGGGAAGTGGACATGTCGGATCCCTTCACAGATACCCTCGCGACGAGCGGCTTACTGCAGGTAGCCGCCCGTGCACGATTGTTAGGGACGACGTGCCGTTTGTCACTCAGTTCCGTGAAATTGGGTATACGTGTGGGTGATTTTCTCCGGAAGTCGATCTTCAATTGGTTGGTGGTTAACACCTATTATTCGCAACTTTCGGCCGTTCAGCCCAGTGCGAGCGCGAGCAGCCGGTCCGCCGGGCCGTTGAACCAGTTCTGGTCGCCGGGCAGCGGGCCGCTGTCGGCGAACTGCCAGATCGTGTGGATGGTCCAGCTCGCCGGCAGCTCGCCGATGAAGGTGTTGTAGCGCGCGATCCACAGCGGATTGCCGCCGAAGCCGGCGCTGTTCGCGGTGCAGCGCTTCCACCAGCTCGTCGACGTGTAGATCGTCGGCAGCCGGCCGGTCACCGAGAAGTAGGTGTCGGAGAACTCGCGGATCCACGCGACCATGCCCGCGGCGTCCTTGCCGTAACAGGTTTCGCCGTAGGGGTTGTACTCCGCGTCGAGCGCGCCCGGCAGCGTCTTGCCGTCGGCCGACCAGCCGCCGCCGTGGGCCAGGAAGTACCGCGCCTGCGACGCGCCGTCGGAGATGTCCGGCCGCGCGAAGTGGTAGGCACCGCGGATGATGCCGGCTTGGTAGGAGCCGTTGTACTGCTGCGCGAACTGCGGGTTGACGAACCCGGTGCCCTCGGTCGCCTTGACGTAGACGAACTTGGCGCCCGACCCCGCCGCGCCGGACCAGTCGACCGGGCCCTGGTGCCCGCTGACGTCGTGGCCGAGCTGCTGGTCGTCACCCCCGTACAGCACGTCGGGGGCTTCGCCGACGCCCTCGACCTTGGCGATCTGCGAACCCGCGTAGTGGTCCTCGGCGCCGGCGTAACCGTCCGCGGCGGTCGCCGGGGACTGCCCGGCGAGCAGCAGCACAGCGGCGGCGAAGGGGACCAGCGAACGACGTTTCACCCTCTTGCACCCCATCGCTTTCGAGAGACTTCTTCAGCCTCACGATGCACCCGAGCCGCCGGATCGGCGACTCGGGTGGTCACCCGATGGAGTTGGATCCGCAGGTCAGCGGCGTTCCTCGGCGAGCGCCTTCAGCAGGTGCTCCGCCGGCACGACGGCGGTGATCAGGTCGTGCGGGTTGATCGCGACGGGGTGGCCGCCGAGCAGGCCGACGATGTCGCGGCCGAGCACGGCCCGCGCGTGCGGCCACTCGCTCGGCACCAGCGACTTGCGCGTGTACGCGGGCACCATGACCCGGCCGTCGGTGTTGTGGAAGCCGATGACGGTCCGCTGCACCGGCGACATCGCGTAGACGAACAGCGTCGCGTCGAGGACGACCTTCGGCAGGTCCGACGGCGGGCGGTGCTCGGTGCGGACGAGCTGCAGCAGGTGCTCGAGGTCGTTCGCCGGGTCCGGGAAGCCGAGCGCCTTGGGCGAAGGGCGGTAGCGGTCGTTGGGGTGGAAGTCCGCGACGACGTCGCCGGCGCCGTTCACCGGGTAGGCGCCGACGACCGCCCAGGACGGCACCGGGCCGTTCGGGTCGAAGGCCTCGTCGATGACGTAGAGCCAGCTGTTGGGGTTGGTGCGGGCGTTCGCCCGCATCTCCGCGGTGATCTCGGGCGTGCCGTGCTTGCCGGTGCGGCGCGCCTGCTGGCCTTCGCGCCGCGCGGCGCGGTTGTGCTTGCCGTGCCTGCCGGGGCGATCGGCTCCGCTTCCGGTGGGCTGCTGCGAAACCATCCGATCCGCCTCGTCCCGCTGCGCCATCGTCATCCCCACGTTCTCGGGTGTACCTGCCAAGTCTTGGTGCGCCACTCTACTGTTTGCCCATGGCCTCTTCGCGTTCGGTCGACCCCGGACAGTTACGTGCGGCGGTGCTGGCGATTTCCCCGTGGCTGCAGGGCGATGCGCCCGATCCGGCGCGCCCGGAACTGGCCGCGGCGGTCCGGCTGTCCCTGCGCGCGCTGGCGGCCGACGCGCCGGGCCGGACGGTCGAAGTGCGGGTGCCGCCCTTCGCCGCGGTGCAGTGCGTCGAGGGTCCGCGCCACACGCGGGGCACCCCGCCGAACGTGATCGAGACCGACCCGCGGACGTGGCTCGAACTGGCGACCGGGCGACTGGACTGGACCACGGCGGTGGGGGACGGCCGGGTGTCCGCGTCGGGCACCCGGGCCGACCTGTCCCACTGGCTCCCCCTCGTCCGGCTCTGACGGAGGGGAGCGCGGGTCACGGCTTGCGGCCGACTCCGCCGGCGATGGTCCGCTGCGCGACGTTGAGGTCCTTGAGCCGCGGGCCGTCCGGCCACCAGTCGGCGCACAGGGTCACGCCCGGGTCGACCATTTCGAGCCCGGGGAACAGCGCCTCGATCTCCTTCTGCGTCCGGAAGGTGCCGGAGCCCATCGGGCTGTGCAGGAAGAAGTCCTCCATCCGGCGCGCGGTCGCGGAGTCCTCGTTCTCGGGGTCGAAGAAGTGGCTGATCCCGACGAAGGAGCCGGATGGCAGCGCGTCGACGTACTCCCGCATGATCTGGGCGGGCCGGTCGTGGTCGCCGTTGTAGTGGTGCAGCGTGCCCATCTGCAGCAGGACGAGCGGCTGGCTGAAGTCGATGTGCTCGCGGACGACCTCGTTCTCGAGGATCCGCTGCGGCTCGAAGATGTCCTCGGAGACGAAGTGGGTGTGCTCGTTCTCCTCGAGCAGCGCCCGGCCGTGGGCGAGGACCACCGGGTCGTTGTCGACGTAGACGACCTTGGTCTCCGGGTTGATCCGCTGGACGACCGAGTGGGTGTTCTCCGCCGTCGGCAGGCCGGAGCCGAGGTCGAGGAACTGGGTGATGCCCGTCTGGCTGGCGAGGAAGCGGCAGGCGCGGATGAGGAAGCCGCGGTTCTCGAAGGCCAGGTCCTGGGCTTCCGGGGCGGCCTTCTGCACCTTGTGCAGGACCTCCCGGTCGATCTCGTAGTTGTCCTTCCCGAGCAGGAAGGCGTCGTACACCCGGGCGATGCTCGCTCGGGTCGGGTCGACCCCGACGGGAACTCGTTCGGTCCGGGTCGCGGCGTCGGGCATCTTGAACCTCGCAAGTTCTGTGTCGAAAGTCTCGTACTGTACGTAGAGTAGGACTCCACACGCATGCGGTAAACCGGGTCACCTCTTTGCGCAGGACGGCCCAACGTGTACTTTCGGTAGTCGGGCTAGAACCCCCTGGTGACGTGAGCGCGGAAGGTCCGGGAATGAACGCGGTGAACGCGTCCGCAGGTGAACAGAACATCGGCCCCACGGCACGCCGGATGATCCTGGGCTCCCAGCTCCGCCGGCTCCGTGAAGAGGCCGGCATCACCCGTCAGCAGGCCGGTTACAACATCCGTGGGTCCGAGTCGAAGATCAGCCGGCTCGAGCTGGGCCGCGTCGGCTTCAAGGAACGCGACGTCACCGACCTGCTCACGATGTACGGCGTCGACGACCCGACCGAGCGCCGGACGTTCCTCGAGATGGTCAAGCAGTCGAACGAGCCGGGCTGGTGGCGGCGCTTCGGCGACACCATGCCGAACTGGTTCACCGACCTCGTCGGCCTCGAAGAAGCCGCCGCGCGAATCCAGATCTGGGAGCCGATCTACGTCTCGGGCCTGCTGCAGATCGAGCCGTACGCGCGGGCGATCTTCAGCCACGGCCGCCCGGAGATGGCCGACGAGCGCGTCGACCAGCTGGTCGCGCTGCGCATGCGCCGGCAGAAGATGTTCAGCAGGCCGGACGCCCCGCGGGTGTGGATGGTGCTCGACGAGTCGGTGCTTTATCGCCCGATCGGGGGAATGAAAGTCCTCAAGCAGCAGATCGAATTCCTGCTCGAGATGAGCGCGCTGCCGCACGTGTCGGTCCAGGTGCTGCCGTTCACGCGCAGCGGTCTGTCCGCCGAGCACGCGTTTTCGCTGCTGCGGTTCGGCGAGCCGGAACTGCCGAACATCGCGTACGTCGAATACCTCACCGGCGCGCACTACATCGAGAAGCGCGAAGAGATCGAAAAGTACAGCCGCGCGCTCGACATGCTGGCCGTCGACGCGGAGACGCCGGAGAGAAGCCGGTCGATGCTCGCGAAGCGGCGTCAGGAGATCTGAAACCGCCGTACCAGCGCCGGGGGCCGCAAGATCGGTGACTAACGGTAGCGATTGCGCCATTCGTGCGGGCGTCACTCACCTATTGGGTTAACCGGAACCGTCGGATTCTTTACCGTCAGAGAACTTTGCAAGAACTTCTGCACGTGCATTTACCGCTGCATGCGAACGTGCTAGCCTCCGACACGCGGGCAAATGCACATGCAGATGCATCGGCCCGAAAGGATCTTCCGCATCGAAAGGTGGGAACCATGGCTGAGCGATTCGAAAACGGCATCCCGGCCGATCGGCTGTCCGGTGCCCAGTGGCGCAAGGCGAGCTACAGCGGCGCGGTCGGCAACTGCGTCGAAGTCGCTCCGCTGACCAACGGGGAGATCGCGATGCGCAACTCGCGCTTCCCGACCGGCCCGGCCCTCGTGTACACCCGCGCGGAAATGGCCGCCTTCCTGGCGGGTGCCAAGGACGGCGAATTCGACGATGTCCTCGGCTGAGGCCGTCGCCCCCGTCTTCGACATCGAAACCGGACTGCAGGAGCTGGTGGCTCGCGGTTACCAGTTCGTCCACCCGGCCGACGAGCGCGGTGAGGTCCTCGCCGTCGTCGGCGTGCGGGTGCACGACGACGTGGTGGACGTGGTCCGGCTCAACGCCGAAGACGACGTTGTGGCGACCAGGATGCCCGGCACCGAGGAGAACATCCTCGAGCCGGAGCGGTGGCTGTGGCGCCGCCGCGGCGAGGGCGCCAAGGTGCTCACGGAGATCCTCTCCCTGCCGGACGCGTGCTAGACGTGCAGGCTCACGCCCCTGTCCGAAGTGGTCAGAACCACGTCGGGCGGGGCCGGGCCGGCGATCGGACCGTTTACACTGAAATCGGCCTGACCACGTCTTCCCAGGAGCTCCTCGGTGGTTTCCGACCCGCAGCTCGTGTCCGACCAGCCCGAACCGGAACCCCGTGAGGAGTGTGGCGTCTTCGGCGTCTGGGCTCCCGGGGAAGAAGTTGCGAAGCTGACCTACTACGGCCTGTACGCCCTGCAGCACCGGGGCCAGGAGGCCGCCGGCATCTCCGTCTCCGACGGCTCGCAGATCGTGGTCTTCAAGGACCTCGGCCTGGTGAGCCAGGTTTTCGACGAGCAGATCCTGCAGTCGCTGCAGGGCCACATCGCCGTCGGGCACTGCCGGTACTCGACCACCGGCGCGACCATCTGGGAGAACGCGCAGCCGATCTTCCGCACCACCGAGACCGGCAGCGGCCTCTCCTTTGCGCACAACGGCAACCTCGTCAACACCGCCGAGCTGCGCGAACGCACCATCGAGGCGGGGCTCAAGCCGCACGCGGGCCTGACCGGCTCGTCGAGCGACTCGGACCTGATCTGCGGCCTGCTCGCCGCGAACGCCGCTGACAAGGGCATCGAGGCGGCGGCCATGGAGCTGCTGCCCACCCTGAAGGGCGCCTTCTGCCTGGTGTTCTCCGACGAGAACACGCTGTACGCGGCCCGTGACCCGCACGGCGTGCACCCGCTGGTGCTCGGCCGGCTGGAGCGCGGCTGGGTCGTCTCGAGCGAGACGGCGGGCCTCGACATCGTCGGCGCGTCCTTCGTCCGCGAGGTCGAGCCGGGCGAGCTGATCGCCATCGACGCCGAGGGCCTGCGCTCGTCGCGGTTCGCGAACCCGGACCCCAAGGGCTGCGTCTTCGAGTACGTCTACCTCGCCCGCCCGGACACCACGATCGCCGGCCGCGGTGTGCACGCCACCCGCGTCGAGATCGGCCGCCGGCTCGCCAAGGAGCAGCCGGTCGAGGCCGACCTGGTGATGCCCGTACCGGAGTCCGGGACGCCGGCCGCGATCGGCTACGCGCAGGGCTCAGGCATCCCCTACGGCACCGGCCTGGTGAAGAACGCCTACGTCGGGCGCACGTTCATCCAGCCGTCGCAGACCATCCGCCAGCTGGGCATCCGGCTCAAGCTGAACCCGCTGCGGGACGTCATCCGCGGCAAGCGCCTCGTCGTGGTGGACGACTCGATCGTCCGCGGCAACACCCAGCGCGCGCTCGTCCGGATGCTGCGGGAGGCCGGCGCGCTCGAGGTGCACGTCCGGATCGCGTCACCGCCCGTGCGCTGGCCGTGCTTCTACGGCATCGACTTCGCCTCGCGGGCCGAGCTGGTCGCGAACGGCGTCGACACCGACGGCATCCGGCGCTCGATCGGAGCCGACTCCCTGGGCTACATTTCCCTGGACGGCCTGGTCGCGGCGACGGAACAACCGAAGTCGCGGCTGTGCACGGCGTGCTTCTCCGGCGAGTATCCGATCCCGCTGCCGGAGGACGCGCTGATCGGGAAGCACCTGCTCGAAAGCCTCGACGCGGTCAATGGCGCGGCGACCCCGGTCAGTCCCGCCGGGTACGGTGCCGAAGACGCCGTCCGGCGTCCCTAGCAGTTCCTTCCAGAGGGAGTCCTTCCACCGTGAGCGAGTCCACGAGCGCCACGTACGCCGCCGCCGGAGTCAGCATCGACGCCGGTGACCAAGCCGTCGAGCTGCTCAAGCCGCACGCCGCGCGGGCCACGCGCCCCGAGGTCCTGGGCGGCGTCGGCGGCTTCGCCGGGCTCTTCTCCCTGAAGCTCGACAAGTGGAAGGAGCCGGTGCTCGCGTCGTCGACCGACGGCGTCGGCACCAAGATCGCGGTCGCGCAGGCGCTGGACAAGCACGACACCGTCGGCATCGACCTGGTCGCCATGGTGGTCGACGACCTGGTCGTGACCGGCGCCGAGCCGCTGTTCCTGCAGGACTACATCGCCGTCGGCAAGGTGCACCCGGAGAAGATCGCCGCCCTGGTCGGCGGCATCGCCGAGGGCTGCGTCAAGGCCGGCTGCGCGCTGCTCGGCGGCGAGACCGCGGAGCACCCGGGGCTGATGGGCGAGCACGACTACGACATGTCGGCCACCGGCGTCGGCGTGGTCGAGGCGTCCCAGCTGCTCTCGCCGGAGAAGGTCCGCCCGGGTGACGTCGTGCTGGCGCTCGGCTCGTCGGGTCTGCACTCGAACGGGTACTCGCTGGCCCGGCACGTGCTGCTGGACATCGCCCGGATGCCGCTCGACGGGCACGTCGAGGAGTTCGGCCGCACCCTCGGCGAGGAGATGCTGGAGCCGACGCGGATCTACGCGAAGGACTGCCTGGCGCTGGCCGCCGAGACCGAGGTCCGGACGTTCGCGCACATCACCGGCGGTGGCCTGGAGGCGAACCTCGCCCGCGTCATGCCGCGCGGCTTGGTCGCCCGGCTCGAACGCGGCACCTGGACGCCGGCGCCGGTGTTCGCGCTGATCGGCCAGCGCGGCAAGGTCGAGCGGGCCGAGCTCGAGAAGACGTTCAACATGGGCGTCGGCATGGTCGCGATCGTCGGCGCCGAGGACGTCGACCGGGCGCTGGCCATGCTGACCGCGCGGCACGTCCCGGCGTGGATCCTGGGCGAGGTCCAGCCCGCCGGCGACGTCGACGGCCCGCGCGCGGTGCTGTCGGGCGACCACCCGCGGTTCTGAAACGCGGTTGATCAGGCTGTCACACTGGTTGACGTGGCAGCCGAAGACGTGGTGGTCGGCTCCCGGTTCGTGATCCCGGGAGCCGAGTTGAGCGAGCGCTTTTCGCGGTCGTCCGGCCCGGGCGGGCAGGGCGTGAACACCACGGACTCGCGCGTCGAGCTGTCCTTCGACGTCGCTTCCTCGCCGTCCATCCCCGAGCACCTGCGTGACCGGGTCCTGGCCGGCCTCGAATCACGGCTGGTCGACGGCGTCCTGACGATCGCGGCGAGCGAACACCGCTCGCAGCTTCAGAACCGCGAGGCCGCGCGCGGCCGGCTGGCGAACCTCCTGCTCGACGCGTCGGCGCCGCCGCCCGCCAAGCGACGCCCCACGAAGCCGTCTCGCGGTTCGAAGGAGCGTCGCCTGGCGTCGAAGAAGCGCCGGAGCGACGTGAAGCGTGGCCGCTCCGGCCGCTTCGACGACTAGCTCAACGACAGGTGCACGCACTCGCCCGCCGGCCGGTAGCCGACGCGGGCGTAGACGTTGCTTATCCCCAGGTCACCGGGGGTGAGGAACGCCGTGTGGGCACCGGCCTCGTGGACCGACCGGGTGAGGTGCGCGGTGAGCGCCGCAGCGATCCCGCGGCCGCGGTACGCCTCGAGCACGGCGATCCCGGCGACCTCGGTGGTGCCGTCGACGATTTCGAGCGCCAGGCCGCCGCCGACGACCGTGCCGGTCGCGACGTCCTCCGCCAGGAGGTACCGCACGCCGGTGCTCGGCTGTTCGGCTTCGCCGGGTTCCGCGGGTTCGCCGAACGCGATGTTCTGCGCCGACCGCATGCGCCGGAAGTCCGCGCCGGTCTCCGGCGCACGCAGGCGGATGCCCGCGGGGGCCGGCCTGTCGACGCGCTGGTCCGGCGCACAGGTCATCAGCGGCACCCGCCGTTCGAGCCCGTACCCCGCCTCGACCAGCAGTTTCTCCAGGTCGGGGGCGACGTCGGTGAAGTACTCCAGGCGCGGGAGCAGGTCCCGCCGCCGGTACGCCCCGGTCAGGGCGTCGATCTCGGCGACGGCCGGCTTCGCGCCGTCGTCCGGGATCGCGTAGTTGAGCATCGGGTGGGGCGTGTCCGGCGAGAAGGTGGCGAGGAACGGGCCGACCCGCTCGGTCACCCGCCCGCGTGGCGCCGTCTTGCGGACGTAGGTCTGGATGGCAGACATGAGAGCCCTTCGAGAGCACGTCAAGGAACCGCCGCCGGTGACCGGCGTGCGGGCAGAGCGCTGGGCGTCGGGCCTAGCGGGGGCCGACGCCGGGGACGGCGCCAGGCATAGGCAGTCATTCCTTGAAGTCGAACGGGCTCTTCCCGGCCATGGTCGCACGGCCGGCAACCGGATTTCCGGCCGTCATGGATCAGATATCGCGTACCCGCACCATCCGGTGATCTTTCCGGTGGCGCCGTTTGTCCGCTCGTGGTTCGGTCAGGAGGCGGCAAACCGTCCACAGTGGATGCTGTGGACAACCCTGTGGATGAATTCTGGGCGTCGGCAGGAAACCCTTGCGGCGCAGGGCAAGTACGCGAAGCGTGCCTGTGTACTACTTCGCGGCCAGTCGGCGTGCCTGCTCCAGCAGCGCCTGCAGATGCAGCCCCCGCCGGACGTCGCACGGGTGCGTCGTGGTGCCGCTGGCGATCATCGCCGCGAAGTCGTCCAGCAGCGCGGTGTAGGACTCCTGCGCGGAGCCTGGTTTGCGCCCGAGCGTCCGGTAGCCGTGCTGGCCCCAGACCGCGACCTCGACGACGGTCGGCTGCACGGGCAGCCGCAGCGAGAGCGTGGCCGTGCTGACGACGCCGCCCTCGTGGGCGAGCATCAGGTGCCAGAGGTCGCCGGGGCTCTGCCGGGCCGCCACGACCTCGGTGATCGGGCCGAGTGCGGCGTCCAGCATGTCGAGCGCGTGCGGGCCGATGTCGTACAGCGCGCCGCCGTCGTCCTGCCGCCACGCCGAGCCGGCGTACTGGCCGCCGAGCAGGGCGCCGGACAGCCAGCGCGCGCCGCCGCCCGCCCAGCCACCTGCCTGGGCGAGGCCGGCGAGCCACTCCTGGGTCTGCGCGGAGTAGCGCAGGGTCAGCACGACGAGCGCGGCGACGTCGGCCGCCGCGACCGCGTCCGCCAGCCGTTGCGCGCCGGCGAGGTCGGCGGCGATCGGCTTCTCCAGGATCAGGTGCTTTCCGGCTTCGGCCGCGCGCACGCCCAGCTCCGCCTGAACCGACGGCGGGACGGCGAACGCGACCGCGTCTACCTGCGCGAACAGCTCCTCGAGACTGGCCGCGGCCGCCGCGCAGTGCGTCTCCGCAAGCGCTTGCGCCGCTTCCGCCCGCCGCGCCCAGACCGCCGTCAGCGCGGTGCCGGGGTGATCCGCCAGGCCGGGCGCGTGCACCGTCGCCGCCCACGGGCCGGCGCCGACCAGGCCGACGCGCAGCTGTCCGTCCGCGATGAGCTGTCCCACGGCCCGCAGTCTAGGTGTGTCCCGCGTCGCGCCGGAACCGCACCTTCGGCGGGTGCCGGCGTGGTTAAAGTGCCTGCATGATCGCCTCCCGCTTCGCCGTTGTTTGCGCCCTCCTGTTCGGCGCCGCCTTCGTGGGCGCCGCCCCCGCTTCGGCGACGGGCACGGAGGGGGCGTGCCCCGAGGGCGGCGGCGTCACGGTGGTCGTCGACTTCGGCGACCTGGAGCCCGCTTCGCTGGTCCGCTGCGCCCCCGGGACGCCCGCGAACGGCATCGCCGCCCTGCAGGAGGCCGGGATCGAGGTGGCGGGCTCGCAGAAGTACGGCCTCGCCGTGGCCTGCCGGATCAACGGCAAGCCGGGCCCCGACGTCGAGTCCTGCGCGGGGATGCCGTCGGCGACGGCGTACTGGAGCTATTGGCACGCCTCCGCCGGGGGCAGCTGGACGTCGAGCCAGGAAGGCGCCCAGACGGCGAAGCCGGCCCCCGGCGGGTTCGAAGGCTGGGCGTTCGCGCGGCCGAAGTCGGCGAACGACCTGCCGTCGCCGCCGCGCGTGCCGCCGGTCCGGCAGGCGGCCACGCCGGCTCCCGCGCCCGCCGCCGACCAGGGCAGCTCGTTCCCGTGGGGCCTGGTGATCGGCGCCGTCGTGATCCTGCTGGTCGGCGGCGCCGCGATCGTCGTCGCCCGTCGCCGGCGTGCGCAGTAGGGCGCTGCACCCCGGTGCCTGGTGGGCCTGGGCGCTCGCGCTGGCCGTCGCCGCGAGCCGCACGACGAACCCGCTGCTGCTCGGGCTGGTCATCGCCGTCGCCGGGTTCGTCGTCGCGAACCGGCGGAGTGACGCGCCGTGGGCGCTGGCGTTCCGGCTGTACGTCTACGTCGGCGCGTTGATCGTCGCCTCGCGCGTGCTGTTCCGGATCCTCGTCGGCGGCGAAGACGGCGGACACGTGCTGTTCACGCTGCCGCGGATCCCGCTCACAGCCGGGTTGTCCCTGCTCGGGCCGACGTCGGCGGAGGAGCTCCTCGGCGGCTTCTACGACGGCCTCCGGCTGGCGGCGATGGTGGTCTGCGTCGGCGCGGCGAACGCCCTGGCCAACCCGAAACGCCTGCTCAAGGCGGTCCCCGGCGCGTTGTACGAGGTGGGCACGGCGGTGACGGTGGCGCTGACGGTCGCCCCGCAGCTCGTCGAGAGCGTGCAGCGCGTGCGACGGGCCCGGCGGCTGCGGGCGGGCCGGACTCGCGGGGTGCGGGCGGTCAAGGGCATCGTGGTGCCGGTGCTGGAGGACGCGATGGACCGGTCACTGCGGCTGGCGGCCGCCATGGACTCGCGGGGCTACGGGCGCCGGGAGTACCTGAGCCTGCGGCTGCGGGCGCTGATCGCTGCCTGCGTCCTGGCCGGCCTGGCCGGCGTGTGCGTCGGCGTCTACGGCGTGCTCGACGGGACGGCGCCGGTCTGGCTCGGGGTGCCGTTGCTGGCGGCCGGGCTGGTGGTGGCCGTCGTGGGGTTCGTCGTCGGCGGGCGCCGGGTGCGGCGGACGGCGTACCGGCCGGACCCGTGGCAGTGGCCGGAGACGCTGGTCGTCGCGGCCGGCGTCGCGGCGTGCGTGCTGCTGTTCGTGACCGCGCGGGTGGACCCGGACCGGCTGTTCCCTTCGCTGAGCCCGCTGCGCTGGCCGGAGGTTTCCTGGGTGCACGTGGTGTCCCTGCTGGTCGCGGCGCTGCCCGCGGTCATTGCGCCCCCGGTTGCGGAGGTCGTCCGGTGATCGAGTTCTCGCGGGTCACGGTGACCTACCCGGACGCGGCCCGTCCGGTGCTTTCGGACGTGTCGCTGGTGGTCGAAGAGGGCGAGTTGTGCCTGGTCGCGGGGCCGACCGGGGCCGGCAAGTCGACGTTCCTCGGCGCGCTCAACGGGCTCGTCCCGCACTTCACCGGCGGCCGGCTGGCCGGCCGGGTGCTCGTGGCCGGGCGCGACACGTCGGCGTTCCCGCCACGCGAGCTGGCGTCGGTGGTCGGCGTCGTCGGGCAGGACCCGCTGGCCGGGTTCGTGACGGACACCGTCGAGGAGGAGCTCGCGTACGCGATGGAGCAGCTGGCGGTGCCGCCGGACGTCATGCGCAAGCGGGTCGAGGAGACGCTGGACCTGCTGGGCATCGCGGAGCTGCGCAACCGTCCACTTCGGACGCTGTCGGGCGGCCAGCAGCAGCGCGTCGCGATCGGCTCGGTCCTGACGGCCCACCCGTCGGTGGTCGTGCTCGACGAACCGACGTCGGCGCTGGACCCGACGGCGGCGGAGGACGTCCTGGCGGCGATCACCCGGCTGGTGCACGACCTGGGGACGACGGTGATCGTCGCGGAGCACCGGATGGAGCGCGTCGCGCAGTACGCGGACCGCCTGCTGTACCTGCCGGGCGACGGTTCGGTGCAGTCGGGGACGCCCGCCGAGATCCTGACGACGTCGTCGATCGCGCCGCCGATCGCCGAGCTCGGACGGCTCGCGGGCTGGTCACCGCTGCCGTTGTCGGTGCGGGACGCACGGCGGGTCGCGGGCCCGCTGCGATCGCGGCTGCAGAAATTGTCGGTGGTGGGTCGTAGTCTCTCCGTGACCGGTTCGGCACTGGACGTGAGAGGGGTGGTGGTCCGATACGGAGATGTCCTGGCGGTGCGTGGGGTCGACCTGCGTGCCGGACCGGGAGAGGTGGTCGCGCTGATGGGACGCAACGGCTCCGGCAAGTCGTCGCTTCTCTGGGCGGTGCAGGGCAGCGGGCCGAGGTCGGCGGGGAAGGTCGACGTCGGCGGCGCGGACCCTGCCTCGCTCAAGCCACGAGTGGCCCGTCAGCGCGTCGGCCTGGTCCCGCAGACCCCGGCCGACCTGCTGTACCTCGATTCGGTGGACGCCGAGTGCGCACAGGCGGACACCGAGTCCGAGGTACCGGCAGGAACGGCCAGGGGCCTGCTGGACAGGCTCGCCCCGGGAATCGCCGGTGAAGCGCACCCCGGCGATCTCTCGGAAGGGCAGCGACTGGCGCTGGTGCTGGCGGTCCAGCTGGCGGCGGCCCCACCGGTGGTCCTGCTCGACGAGCCGACCCGAGGCCTCGACTACCACGCGAAAAGGCGCTTCGCCGCGATCCTGCGAGAGCTGGCCTCGCAGGGCCGCGCGGTGGTGCTGGCCACCCACGACGTCGAGTTCGTGGCCACGGTGGCCACCCGCGTGGTGGTCATGGCCGACGGCGAGCTGGTGGCGGACGGCCCGACGAGGGAGGTGATCGTCGCATCACCGGCATTCGCCCCACAGGTGGCGAAGATCCTGGCCCCGGAGCCGTGGCTGACGGTCGACGAGGTCACGGAAGCGCTGGCATGAGGGCGAGGGAGGAGGGGAGGG
>NZ_JBFBBT010000018.1:61911-188267 GCF_040682815.1 Amycolatopsis sp. NPDC051102 | reverse complement strand
GCTCGTCGGGCATCCCGCCACCGTAGAGAGCCGTACCGGGGAACTCACGCGGTTTTCGGGCCGAGGCCGAGCAGCTCGGGGCGGGCCGCCAGTTCACGACGCCGGCCGGAAGCGCACTGCCTGGCCTGGCCGCAGCTGGGCCGCCAGGTCGAGGTCGTCCTCCTCGACGACCGCGAGCACCGGGTAACCGCCGGTCGTCGGGTGGTCGGCGTGGAACAGGATCGGCCGGCCCGACGGCGGGACCTGCACCGAGCCCGGCACGCACGCCTCCGACGGCAGTTCGTCGTGACGCGCTCGCGAAAGGGCCGGCCCGGTGAACCGGATGCCGACGCGGTCCGAGTCCGGGGAGACCGTGTACACAGTGGACAGCAGGTCGTCCGGGGACGTGAACCATTCGCGACGCGGTCCCGGTGTCACGCGCAGCACCGGATCCGCCGGCAGCGCCGCCCGCGGCGCCAGGTCCACGACCGGAAACGCCCGTGGTGGCGGACCCACCGGCAGCAGCATTCCGGCCGTCAGCGGCGGCGGGCCCAGCTTTCCGAGCGTGTCCGTCGCGCGGGAGCCGAGCACCGGCGGTACGTCGATCCCGCCGCGCACCGCGACGTAACACCGCAGCCCGGAGGTGGCCGTGCCCAGCGCCAGCTCCTCCCCGGGCCGCAACGTGATCGGCCCGTTCGGGCCGCCCTTCGACAGCGGGCAGGCCGCGCCGGTGACCGCCACCGTCGTGAGGGCCGACGCGCGCAGCACCAGCCCGCCGAGCGTGACCTCCAGCGCCGCCGCCCCTTCCGGGTTGCCGACCAGCCGGTTGGCCAGCCGGAACGACCCGCGGTCGGCCGCGCCGGAGCGGCCGACGCCGAGGGCCGCGTGGCCCGGGCGGCCGAGGTCCTGCACCGTCGTCGAAAACCCGGGCCGGACGACTTCGAGCTTCACGACGGCACCGCCGTGAAGCGGACCCGCGTGCCCGGCGGCAGCAGGTTCGGCGGGTCGCGCTCGACGTCCCACACCGGCGCGTCGGTCCGGCCCAGCAGCCGCCAGCCACCCGGCGACGCGCTCGGGTAGACCGCGCTGTATTCGCCGGCGATCGCCACCGAGCCCGCCGGGATCCGCGTGCGCGGCGACGACCGGCGCGGCACGTGCAGGACCGGGTCCGACCCCGACAGGTACGCGAAGCCCGGCGCGAACCCGCAGAACGCCGAGACATACCTCCCCGCGGTGTGCCGCGCGATCAGCGAACCGACGCTCAGCCCCGTCTCCGCGGCGACGTCGGCCAGGTCTTCGCCGTCGTACACCACCGGGATCACCACCTCGCCCGCGTCCGTCACCGCACCGTCCACAGGGGACACCTGGCGCAGCAGCGCCCCCAGCCGTTGCGCGTCCGTCACCGCAGGGTCGAAGCGGACCAGCAGCGTCCGGGCCGCCGGGACCAGCTCTTCGACGCCGTCGGGAGCCAGGCGGGACAACGCCGTCTGGTAGCCCAGCACGTCGGCGGTCTCCACCAGCACCGCGCGCCGCCCGCACGGCAGCAGCCGGACGGTCATCCGGTGAACGCGGTGAGGGAGACGTCCGCGGCGGCCAGGCCGTCGCGGATCCGGCGGGCCAGCTCCACCGCACCCGGCGTGTCCCCGTGCACGCACAGGGAATCCGGGCGCAGGTCGAGCTTGCCGCCGTCGGCCGTCACGACACCGCCGCCGGTCGCCATCGCCACCGCCCGCTCGGCGACCGCCGCGGCGCCGTGCAGGACCGCGCCCGGCTTCTTGCGCGACACGAGCCTGCCTTCGGCGGTGTACGCGCGATCCGCGAACGCCTCCGCGTACGCGACGACGCCGGCTTTCTCGGCCTCCCGCTGCATTTCCGAGTCCGGCAGGCAGAGCAAGGCCAGTTCGGGGTCGTACCGGCGGAGGCCGTCGACGATCGCCGCCGCCTGCTCGACGTCCACCGCCGCGGTGTTGTACAACGCGCCGTGCGGCTTCACGTACGTCACGCGGCTGCCCGCCGCGCGGGCGAACGCGTCGAGCGCGCCGATCTGGTAGAGCACCTCGTCCGCCAGGTCGTCCGGGGCGATGTCGAGCGCGCGCCGGCCGAAGCCGGCCAGGTCGCGGTAGCCGACGTGCGCGCCGATCGCGACTCCGCGCCCGGCGGCCAGCTCGCACACCCGCCGCATCACCGACGGGTCGCCCGCGTGGAAGCCGCACGCGATGTTCGCGCTGGTCACGATGTCGAGCATGGCTTCGTCGTCGCCCATCTTCCAGGCGCCGAAGCCCTCGCCGAGGTCGCTGTTCAGATCCATTTCACCCCACCCGGTATTCGCTGTCGTACCGATCGGTGATGAACATGTACCCCGGCGCGTGCGTGATCGCAAAAGGCGGCCGCGACGCCATCAGCGCCGCCTGCGGGGTGACCCCGCAGGCCCAGAACACCGGGACGTCCCCGGGTTCGGCGTCCACCGGGTCGCCGAAGTCGGGCCGGTCCAGGTCCTCGATGCCCAGCGCGCGCGGGTCGCCGATGTGCACCGGGGCGCCGTGCACGGCGGGCATGGACCGGGTGATCCGGATGGCGTCGTCGACCCGGTCCTCCGGGATCTGCCGCATCGACACGACCATCGGCCCGAACAGCCGCCCGGCGGGCTCGCACTGCCGGTCCGTCACGTACATCGCGACGTTGCGTCCCTGGTCGACGTGCCGCAGCGGGACGCCCTCGGCGACCAGCGCCGTCTCGAAGGTGAAGCTGCAGCCGATCGAGAAGGCGACCATGTCGCTGCGCCACAGGCCGGTCGCGTCGGACACCTCCCCGGCCAGCACGCCGTTCTGCCAGATCCGGTAGCGCGGCAGGTCGGTGCGCAGGTCCGCGCCCTCGGCGAGCCGGGTGGCCGGGTCGCCGGGGTCGGTGACGTCGAGCAGCGGGCACGGCTGCGGGTTGCGGGTGCAGAACAGCAGCACGTCGTAGGCCCAGTCCTCGGGGACGGCGATCAGGTTGGTCTGGGTGAAGCCGTTGGCCCAGCCCGTCGTGGGGTGGGCGACGCCGCGGCGGAACACCGCGCGCGCCTGTGCCGGGGTGTAGGTGGCCGGCTGGTCGAAGGTGGTCATGGTTACCCCCGCAGTCAGTCGACGAGTTCGATGCCCCGGGTCTCCGGGAGGCCGAGCAGGGCGAGCACGGCGATGGCGTAGCCGGCCGCGCCGATGACGATCGCGCCGCCCGCGCCGAGGAAGCCCACGATCGCCGGGAAGATCGCCCCGACGGCCCGGCCGAAGTTGTAGGTGAAGCCTTGCCCGGTGCCGCGCAGCGCGGTCGGGTACAGCTCGGCGAGGAACGCGCCGAAGCCGCTGAAGATAGCGGACATCGCGAAGCCGAGCGGGAAGCCGAGGATCAGCACGAGCCCGTTGGCGCCCTTCGGGATCTGCGTGTAGGCGACGATCAGCGCGGCCGACAGCACCGCGAAGGTCAAGAAGGTCTTCTTGCGGCCGAGGAGGTCGGTGAGGTAGCCGCCGCAGACGTAGCCGACGAACGCCCCGGTGATGAGGAAGGCGAGGTAGCCGCCGGTGCCGATCACGGTCAGGTCGCGCGTCTTCTTCAGGTAGGTCGGCAGCCAGGTGTTGATGGCGTAGTACCCGCCTTGGACACCGGTGGACAGCAGGGCCGCGAAGAACGTCGTGCGCAGGAGGTCGCCCTTGAAGATCTGCGCCAGCGTGCCCTTCGGGCGTTCGGTCTTCAGCCGCTCCTCGGCCCGCGGCGCGTCCTTGACGCTCTTGCGCACCCACAGCACCAGCAGCGCCGGGAGGACGCCGGTCCAGAACATGATCCGCCACGCCAGGTCGTCGCTCGCGACGCTGAACACGACGGTGTAGACGATCACCGACAGGCCCCAGCCGACCGCCCACGCGCTCTGCACGAACGCCACGGTCCGGCCGCGGTACTTGGCCTGCGAGTACTCGGCGACGAGCGCCGCGCCGGCCGCCCACTCGCCGCCGAAGCCCAGGCCCTGCAGCGCGCGGAAGATCAGCAGCGTCTCGAAGTTGGGCGCGAACCCGCAGAGCACGGTGAAGATCGTGTACATCGCAATGGTGATCTGCAGGGTGCGGACGCGGCCGATCCGGTCGGCCAGCATGCCCGCCCCGACCCCGCCGATGGCCGACACGACCAGCGTCGTCGTGCCGAGCAGGCCGGCTTCGCCGCTCGAAATGCCGAAGTACGCGGTGATCGCGGCCAGGCCGAGCGGGAGGGTCTGGTAGTCGAACGAGTCCAGGCCGTACCCGCCGAACGCGCCCGCGAACGCGCGGCGCCCGCGTTTCCCGAGCGTGCGGAACCAGTCGAACGGCCGGGCCTCGGTAGCGGTTGTGGCAGTCATGGGCACCTCCTGGCCAGTGTCTCTCATCGTGGCGTGCCTCACACGGTAGGGATTGTTGAACAATTCCACAAGATGCCAATTGGATCGTCCCCCGGGTGGCGGGTAGCCTGGTGATCGTGGTCATCGAAGACAGCGGCGCCACGGGCCTCGAAGCCGACCGCGGCCTGGTCACGCGCAAGAGCACGGCCGAACGGGTCGCCGGTGTGCTCCGCAACCGCATCGCGGAGGGCTTCTTCCTGCCCGGCGGCCGCCTGTCGGAGCAGGACATCGGCAACGCCCTCGGCGTCTCGCGCAACACGCTGCGCGAGGCGTTCCGGCTGCTCACGCACGAACGGCTGCTGGCCCACGAGCTCAACCGCGGGGTCTTCGTCCGCATCCCGAGCGTCGAGGACGTCGTCGACATCTACCGGGTGCGCAAGATCATCGAGTGCGCGGCGGTCCGCGGGGTGCGGGCCAAGCCGGCGTCCTTCGCGCGGATCAAGGAGAAGGTCGAAATCGGCGACGAGGCCGCCCGCACCGGCAACTGGAAGGACCTCGGCACCGCGAACGTCTGGTTCCACCAGGAGCTGGCCGCGCTGTCGGGCAGCGAGCGGGTGAACGAGCTGGTCGGACGGCTGACCGCCGAACTGCGGCTGGTGTTCCACATCATGGCCGAGCCACGGCGCTTCCACGAGCGCTACCTGCCGCGCAACCACGAGATCCTCGACCGCATCGAGGCCGGCGACGGCCCGGGCGCGGAGCAGCTGCTGATGAAGTACCTCGAAGACGCGGAGGAGCAGCTGGTGGGCGCGTACGCCGATCGCGCGGAAGCGGCCCGCGCGGCCGTCGCGGCGGCGGAGTAGGCGGGGCGTTCGGGCAGGCTTGACGGCCGGACGGCCCGAGCACGAGCCGGACGCGACACCCGGTCGATAACCTCGGAGGGCGGTTCCGTCGCCGGAGACCCCCAGCGGCCGGCGGGACCCGACGCTGCCGGGTCGCCGCTTCCCCAGGGCGTTGCGGCCCGGCAGCCCGAAACGCACGATGGCCCGGCCGGAACCCCGGCCGGGCCATCGTGGTGCCGCTGTCAGCCGGCGTAGCGGGCGAAGATCCGCGTGAAGTCCCACGCCTGCTGGGAGACGCCCGAACAGGTGTCGTTGTTCGGGTAGGCACCCGGGCAGGGGCGGTCGCGGTTCGCCGACCAGAACGTCAGCCGGGCGAGGTGGTGCGCGTTCGCGTAGCCCAGGATCGCGTCGAAGTCGGCGAGCGTCACCGTCTCGCTGTTGTCGGTGATGCCGTTCATCGACGAGATGCCCATGTGCCGGTAGGCCGTGTCGTCGTCATAGCCGTACGCGCTCTTGACGACGTTCTTGAGGCCCTCGGCCGCCCGTTGCGTCAGCGTGCCCATGTTCTGGCCCGCCCCGCCGAAGTCGAACGGCATGATGACCCAGCCGTCGACCGTGAGCCCGGCCTGCGCCGCGCGGTTGACCAGGCTGTTGTCCGGGCCCGACTGGCCGGTGCCGAAGGTGACGTACAGCTTGATGCCCGGGTTGTTCGCCCGGACCGTCTTCAACGCGTCGACCGTGCGCTGCTGCACCGTGGGGTTGCTGTAGGCGTCGGCCTCGATGTCGATGTCGATCGCCTTGAGGCCGTAGGCGCTGATCACCTTTTGGTAGGCGGCCGCCAGCTCGCCCGCGCTGCCGCAGGAGGACTCCAGCTTGTTGCCGGAGTAGCCGCCGAACGACGGGATGACGTCGCCGCCGCCCGCGCGGACGGTGGTGATCGTGCCCTGGTCGACGCCGCCGGTGAGCGCCCGGCCGCCGTCCCACTGCGGGTTGCAGTAGCCGTTGGACAGGACGAACGCCAGCGTGAACCACTTGACGCCGGTGGCGTTCATGATCGTCGCCGGGTTCGGCGGGTCGCCCCAGCCGTTGTAGAGGTACGGCGCGACGGCCATCGCGCCCGGCGTGGGCGTCGTGTTCCCGCCCGGCAACGTCCACTGCTGGTTGGCCGTGCTCGCGCACGTCCAGATCTGCAGCCGCGTCCCGTTGGCGCTCGAGTTGCCGGTGGCGTCGAGGCACTTGCCGGACCCGGTGTTGACCAGGTTCTTCGCCGCGTTCGCCGTCCACTTCTGGGCGCCGGAGCCGTTGCAGTCCCAGAGCTGGACGGTGGTGCCGTTCGCGGTGCCGGCGCTCGTGACGTCCAGGCACTTGCCGAGCGCCTGCAGGGAACCGTCGCTGCCCACTGTCCACTGTTGAGCGTTCGTGCCGTTGCAGTCGTAGAGCTGGACGGCGGTGCCGTTGGCGTTGCTCGCGCCGGCGACGTCGACGCACTTGCCGCCGAGGCCGGTGATCGGCCCGGTCGCCGCCTGCGCGACGCCCGGCACGAGCACCATCGCCGACGCGGCGGCGAGCGCGCCCAGTGTTGCTGTCACCTTCATGCGGGCACGTTCCACTTCTGGTTGGCGGCGCCGGTGCAGGTCCAGATCTGCAACCGGGTCCCGTTCGCGCTGGAGCTGCCGGTGGCGTCGACGCACTTGTTCGAACCGGCGCCGACGAGGTCCTTGGCCGCGGTGGCCGCCCACCGCTGGTTCGCCGTCCCGCCGCAGTCCCAGAGCTGGAGCTGCGCACCGTCCGCCGTGGACTGTCCGGTGACGTCGAGGCACTTGCCGAGCGCGCGGATGGTGCCGTCGGTGCCGACGGTCCACTGCTGCGCGCCGGAGCCGTTGCAGTCGTAGAGCTGGACCGCGGTGCCGTTGGCGCTGCTCGCGCCGGCGACGTCGATGCACTTGCCGCCGAGGCCGGTGATCGGGCCGGTCTTGCCGGTGCCGCCGCCGTTGCCCTGCGTGCCGTTCCAGGTGAAGGTCGCCGACGTGCGGCCGGGCAGCGTGTAGGTGAACGACGAGTTGCCCCAGTTCACCCGCACGCTCTGGTTGCCCGTGCCGGAGTTGTACGCGATCAGCGCCTTGGAGCCGTCCGGGTTCTTCCAGGCGACGTTGCGCACGGCCGAGCTGTCGTTCGAGTCGATCCGGTACGCGCCCGGCTTCACGAACTTCGTCAGGTGGCCCATCGTGTAGTACTCGACGGTGTAGTCGACCTGCCCGCTGCGCGAGTCTCCGTTGTGGACGGTGATCAGGCCGGTGCAGGTGCTGCAACCGCCGTTGTGCGGGCCCATGTTCTGGTCGACGCCGAGGCTCCACTTGACGAAGCTCTTCGACCAGTTCCGGGTGTAGTCCACGATGTTGTTCATGTCTTCGGCCTGCTGGTTCGAGATCCAGGTGCCGCCGGAGTGCTCGGTCGAGTAGGCGTTGACGTTCGGGTACTGGTTGTGGACGGTCGTCTGCTGCGCGATGTCACCGCCGTAGCCGTGCCACGCCACGCCACCGAAGTTGGGGTGGTTGCGGATCGCCGCGTCGTCCATCGTGGGCGCACCGTAGGACGCGTAGGTGTCCCAGTTCCAGTCGAGCGCCAGCACCTTTGTGGGCAGTCCGGCGTTCTGCAGCGCCGGCAGCAGGTTGTTCTTCGCGAAGTACGCCAGGCCCGCGCCGTTCCAGTTGGTCGAGGGGTAGCTCGAGCAGCACGTCGGCTCGTTCTGCATCGAGACGTAGTCGATCGGCACGCCGGCGTCCCGGTAGGCCTGGAGGTACTTGACGAAGTACTGGGCGTAGGCCGGGTAGTACTGCGATTCGACCCAGCCGAGCAGGTAGCTGTCGTTGTCCTTCATCCACGGCGGCGCGCTCCACGGCGACGCCATCACCTTGACCTGCGGGTTGAGCTGCCGGGCCTGCTTGGTCAGCGGCAGCACGTCGGCCTGGTCGTGGGCGATGGAGAAGTGCGTCAGGTTCGGGTCGGTCTGGCCGGCCGGCATGTCGTCGAAGGTGTAGCTGTAGCGGGCCAGGTCGGACGCACCCAGCGGGTTGCGGATGAAGCTCAGCCCGATGCCGTTGTTCGGGTCGAACAGCTTCCGCATCGTGTCGTCGCGAGTGGACTGCGACAGCGCGCCGCTGGAGTTCATCAGCCAGGCCGCGGTGTCCGTGAAGGACGCTCCGCCGCCTTCGAACTGCTGGTAGGTGGTGTTTTCGTTGACGTTGATGGTCACGCCACCGGTGCCGGTGCCCGCGGCGAACGTGACCGGCGTCTGCTGCTGGAGGCCGCGGGTGACCGTCCGGCCGCCGGCGTCGCTGGTGGTGGTGAGCCAGACGTTGACCGTCTCGCCCGCGGCCTGCGCGGGCGCGGCGAAGGTGGCCGCGGCGAGCGCGGTCACGCCCGCCAGGGTGAGGAGTTTTCTCATGGGAGCGTCCACTTCTGGTTCGTGCCGGTGCCGCAGGTCCAGATCTGGAGCCGGGTGCCGTTGGCGCTGGAGTTGCCGGTGGCGTCGAGGCACTTGCCGGAACCGGCGTTCACGAGGTTCTTCGAGCCGTTCGCCGTCCACTTCTGAGCGTTGCTTCCGTTGCAGTCGTAGAGCTGCGTCGGCGTGCCGTTGGCCGTGCCCGCGCTGGTGACGTCGAGGCACTTGCCGAGTGCCCGCAGGGTTCCGTCGCTGCCCACTGTCCACTGTTGAGCGTTCGTGCCGTTGCAGTCGTAGAGCTGGACGGCGGTGCCGTTGGCGTTGTTCGCGCCGGCGACGTCGGCGCACTTACCGCCGATGCCGGTGATCGGCCCGGCGGTCCCGGCGGGCGGGGTCGTCGTGCCGCCCGCGAACTGCGTCGCGACCTGCTCGCCGAGGCTGACGGCGTTGGCGTGGTTCTCGATCGGGTCGACGTGCGTGTTCGGGAACACGATGTACGTCACCGGGCCTTCGGTGCCGCCGTTCTTCGGGTCGGGGTTGATGCCGAGACTGGCGGCGGTCGCGTAGGACGCCTCGCCGATGATGCTCGTCGGGCCGGTGTCACCGACCACGGCGTAGGTGACCTGGTTGTTGTAGATCACCGCCACGACCGAGCCGCCGTCGATGCCGTAGTTGCGGTAGTCCCAGGTGGACGTCGGCTGCGGCAGGACGATGTAGGGCAGCTGCGCCGCGTTGAGCGGCTGATCGGCGGAGGTGTGGAACGCGGTGTCGGGGTAGAAGCAGCAGTCGGTGTTCTCGTTGCACTGCGTGGTGCGGACGCCGTCGCAGTCGACGTCCATGTCGGCGGTGAAGAACACCGCGCCGTTGCCCTGGCAGACGGGCACGGTCGCCGCGCCGCCTTCGTCGAAGGAATACTTGCCGTTCGAGATCTGTTGACAGCTCTGGGTTTTCGCGAGCAGCTGGCTCGCGGACGGGCCGGCGTTGACCGCCGCCTGGGCGGAGCCGGTGGTCAGGGAAAGCGCTAACAGGGCACACCCCATTAGCGCGACGAGAATTCGCCGCACTGGGTTTCTCCTTGGGGACCGGGGTCGTGAGTGGTAAGGCGAGTTCTAACTCGCCTTACCACTCACGAGCGGGGGTGGGTCAGGGCGTGGTCCACTTCTGGTTGGCGCCGCCGGTGCAGGTCCAGATCTGCAGGCGGGTGCCGTTCGCGCTGGAGTTGCCGGCCGCGTCAAGGCACTTGTTCGCGTTGGGGTTCACGATGTCCTTCGCGCCGGAGATGGCCCACTTCTGCGCGGCGGTGCCGTTGCAGTCGTAGAGCTGCAACGCCGTGCCGTCCGCGGTGCCGGCGCCCGAGACGTCCATGCACTTGCCGAGGGCGCGGATCGTGCCGTCGGTGCCGACGGTCCAGCTCTGCGCGGCGTTGCCGTTGCAGTCGGTGATCTGGATCGGCGTGCCGTTGGCGCTGTTCGCGCCGGCGACGTCGACGCACTTGCCGCCGATGCCGGTGATCGTGCCGGTCCGGCCGCCGCCCTGGCTCGAGGAGTTCGTGACGTGCACGTAGTCGACGACCAGCTGCTGCGGGAACTGCGTGCTGCTGTTGGGATCGCCGGGCCAGTACCCGCCGACGGCGAGGTTCATGATGACGAAGAAGTTGTGGTCGTACACCCAGCGGTTGCCGTTGAGGTCCGCCGGCGTGCGCGTCTGGTACAGGTTGCCGTCGACGTACCACTTGATCTGGTTGGGCGCCCAGTCGATGGCGTAGGTGTGGAAGTCGTCGGAGAAGTTCGGGCCGTTGTAGGCCGCGCCGATGCCGCCGGAGCCGGAGTAGCCGGGGCCGTGGATGGTGCCGTGCACCGTGTTCGGCTCGAACCCGACGTTCTCCATGATGTCGATTTCGCCGTCGGTGGGCCAGTTCCCGCCGCCGAGCATCCAGAACGCGGGCCACATGCCCTGCCCGCGAGGGAGTTTCATGCGCGTCTCGAAGTGGCCGTAGGCCTGGCTGAACTTGCCGGCGGTGTTGAGCCGGGCCGAGGTGTACTCGCAGCGGCCGTACCAGCAGTTGTAGTTGCCGGGGTTTTCCTTCTTGGCGGTGATGACGAGGTGGCCCTGGCCGTCGAGCTGGGCGTTGTTGGTGCCGGAGGTGTAGTACTGCCGTTCGTGGTTGTTGACGTTGTCGCCGGTTTCGAGCTGCCACTTCGACCCGTCGACGGCGGCGCCCGCCGGGCCGTCGAAGTCGTCGGTGAAGGTGGCCGCTGCTTCCGCTGGGGCCGCCGTGAGGACCTGCTGGCCCAGAACGACCAGTGCGCAGGCGGCGAGGAGTGCCGCCCAGCGGTTCTTCTTGGAGGTGGACATCGTTGTCGCCTCTCTCACCGTGGGGGACCGGCGTTCCGCGCGCAGCACGGAACGCGGGGGAGGGGAGGTGGCCGCGCACGCCGGGGCGGCGGCAGGCGTGGCCGTGCGTGTGTTCGCCGAAGCCCGGGGCGTGGGCGGCGGCGGGTTTGGGTGCCTTTGTTGTGCCTGGCAACAAAGTATGCATGGTCCAGACAAGCCGGGCAACACTCGCGCGGGTCATTTTTTTCAACCCGAATTAAGGGTTGGTGGAAGGGGGGTGAGCGGTTGCGGCGCTGGTTACCGGTCAGTGGGGCACGGCGGTTGCTGCGATTCCGCTTCAGACGCACCTGTGTTCTCTGGCTCGCGCTGATCGGTCGTGCCCCTCCGGCACCCCGAAGCTGTCATTGTGACTACGGCCGGCAACACCGCGTCAAGGCGGGAAAGCGTGCCTTGACCCGGTGCTGCCGGCCGTGTTCTGGCTTCGGATCGGGGTGCGGGGGAGGTCTGGGTGCTCGTCGGTGCCGGTTTTCGTGACCCCTCGCGTGCGTTGGGGGTGGGAGGGGCGGCTTGCGCCGCCGTCCGGCGAGGGCGGGCTGCTGAAGTCAGGTCGGGTTCAGGTCCGGTCAGTTCAAGCCGGGTCAAGCCGCGTCGGAGTTGGGTGCTGCCGGCTTGGCGATGCGTGGGGTTGCTCCCTGCTCCAGCAGGTCCGCCACCGGTAGCGTTGCCGCGCCCGTTGCCACCGCGTCCAGGCCCAGGGAGCCCAGCTGGATCGATGTCTGGCTGAACGGGTGGCGCAGTGCGTGCTCGCCCGCCGCCGCGCGGATTCGGGGGAGGAGCTGCTCGCCCAGGGCCAAGCCCGCCCAGCCGCCGATCACGATGCGCTCCGGGTTGAACAAGTTGATCAAGTTGGCGATGCCCGCGCCCAGGTAGCCCGCCGTTTCCTCCAGCACGCGGGCCGCCGTCTTCGACTTGTCCGCCGCGGACAGCAGTGCCGAAAACTGGGCCTGCTCGTCCTCGCCCGCGATGTCCTTGCCGCGTGCCCGGCGGTAGCGCGCCAGGACCGCGCCCGCGCCGATGTACGCCTCGAGGCAGCCGCGGGAGCCGCAGCGGCACTCCTGGCCGCCGTACGCGATCGTCGTGTGGCCCCACTCGCCCGCGCTGCTCGTCGAGCCGCGGTACGTCGTTCCGTCCGTCACCACCGCTGCTCCGACGCCCGAGCCGAGCAGTGCTATCACCGCGTGGCGCGCCCCGCGGCCCGCGCCGAACCACATCTCCGCCTGGCCCTGCGTCTTCGCGCCGTTGTCGATGAACAGCGGCAACCCGACGCCGGCCTCGAGCAGCAGCGCGGCGAACGGCACCCCGTCCCAGCCCACCGTCGGGGCGTGGACCAGCACCCGTGAGCCCTGCTCGACCGTGCCCGGCACGCCGATGCCGACGCCCAGTACGGCCGATTCGTCGATGCCCGCGCTCGCGAACACCTCGCGCAGCCCCGACGTCACCTGCTCGACCGCCGTTGCCGGGTCCGGCGCCTTCGGCAGGGGGTGCTCGACCGTCGCCAGGCGGTTCATCGCCAGGTCGAACAGCTCGACCTTGACGCCCGTCTCCCCGATGTCGACGCCCGCGACGTGCCCGTACGCCGGGTCGACGCGCAGCAGCACCCGTGGCCGGCCGCCGTCCGATTCGACCTGGCCGGCTTCGGTGATCAGGCGTTCTTCGCCCAGTTCGGCGGTCACGTTGCTCACCGTGGCCGCACTCAATCCGGTGAGCTGGCTCAGTTCGTGCCGCGACAGCGGGCCGTCGAAGTACAGTTTCGACAGCAGCAGGGATCGGTTGTGCCGCCGCAGGTCACGGACGGTGGTGCGCTTGCTCGCCATGTGGCAACCCATCTAACTTCTTACCGGCTCACTGACAGGATGCCTGATCACCGTAAGTTGTGGCTATGTATTAAGTGGTGAACTAAGTCCCGAACCGATGGTGGCGGGGTCACCTTCTGGCAGAATCCTCCCGGTGACCCAGGTGGTGCGCCAGACGACCCGTGACCTCAGACGGCACAACCGCGCGGCACTGCTCTCCTCGCTCTACCTCCGCGGCCCCGTCAGCAGACTGGAACTGGTAGCTGAATCGGGTCTGTCGGCCGCCACCGTTACCAACGTCGTCTCCGAGCTCATCGCCGACGGCGTCGTCGCCGAGGCCGGATCGGTCGAATCGGACGGCGGGCGGCCGCGGACGCTGCTGGCGGTGCGGCCGGAGTTCGGGCACGTCGTGGGCGTCGACGTCAGCGAGACGCACGTCGAGGTCGGTCTCTTCGACTGCGCGCTCGGTACCCTCGGCACGGTCCGCCACCCGCTCGTCGGCACCCGGCTCGATCCGGACGAAGTGGCCGGGCTGGTGCGCACCGGCATCGCCGAAGTGCTCGAAGACGGCGAGCCGGACGCGGTGTTCGGCGTCGGCATCGGCGTCCCGGGCGCGGTCCGCGACGGCGGGATCGTGCACGCGCCGACGCTCGGCTGGCAGGGCGTGAACTTCGCCGAACTGATCCACCCGCACATCCGGGCGCCCCTGCACCTGGACAACCGCGCCCGCACCCTGGGCCAGGCCGAGACCTGGCGGGGTGCCGGCCGTGGCGCCGAACGCGCCATCGTCGCCCTGCTCGGCGTGGGGGTCGGGGCCGCCGTCGCGACGGCCGGGCGCTCGCACCCGGGCATCACGACCAGCGAGTGGGGGCACACCGTCGTCAAGGCGGCCGGGGCGGCCTGCCGGTGCGGGTCCCACGGCTGCCTGGAGGCCTACGTCGGCACCGAGGCCGTCGTCCGCGAGTACGCCGTCCGGGCCGGCAAGGAACCGGTCATCGGGGACGAAAGCGACGTCGAACTCGTCCGGATCGTCGCCGAAGCCCAAGGTGGCGGCCCGGCCGCCGACGTGCTGGCCGAGACCGGCGAGTACCTCGGGATCGGCATCGCCAACCTGATCAACCTGCTCAGCCCCGACCGGGTGGTGCTTTCCGGCTCGGCGGGGGCGATCATGGGACAGGCGATCCTCCCCGCGGTCCGGGACGCCGTCGGCCGGCACGCCCTCGGCTACCTGGCCGAGCGCACCGAGGTGGTCCTCGGGCGGCTCGGGCCCGAGGCGGTCGCGCTCGGTGCCGCGACGCTGCCGATCGCCCAGCTGCTGGCGAACGGTGGCCGCGTCGGCTGAAACCCTTGCGTCGCAAGGAGTAGTTCGATCAACAGGTCCAGACCGCCAGTTCTTTCAGCACTTAAACTTAGGTCCAAAAAGTTACCGCCGTGTTATTGACGTGACCCGAGTCACCCGGGTTGACTTCGGGGCGTCGTTCGGTCGCCGGCGGTCGGGGCTCGCTACCAGTCGACAGCAAGTAGTCGTCGATGACCAGGAGGAACCGATGCGAGTCAAGCGCTCCGTCGTCGCAGCGCTAGCAGCCGTGATGGCCCTAGGCGGCCTGACCGCGTGCGGCGGCAGCAGCAGCACGAACGCCGCCCAGAGCAACCCGGACGCCGTGCTGAACGTCGGCAAGCCGGACGGCCCGCAGGCCGAGAACAACAACCCGTTCCTGGAGACCTCCGCCCTGTCCAACATGGGCTACCGGTGGATGATCTACGAGCCCCTGGTGATGCTGAACCGCGTCAAGCCGCAGGAACCGGGCAAGCCGTGGCTGGCCACCAAGTGGGACTGGTCGGACAACTACAAGAAGCTGGTCCTGACCGTCCGTGACGGCGTCAAGTTCTCCGACGGCCAGCCGATGACCGCCGAGGACGTCGCCTACACCTTCCAGCTGCTGCGCGACAACAAGGCGCTGAACGTCGACGCCGTGCCGTACAAGGACATCGCCGCGGCCGGCAACCAGGTCACCCTGGGCTTCGACGGCTCGCAGTTCGTCAACCAGGTCAAGATCCTGCAGACCCTCGTCGTGCCCAAGCACGTCTGGCAGGGCATCAAGGACCCGGCGCTCGACCTCGTGAAGAACCCGATCGGCACCGGGCCGTACACGCTCAAGTCGGCGACTCCGCAGACCATGATCGTCACCCGGCGCGACGGCTACTGGCAGGAAGCGCCGAAGGTCAAGGAGATCCGCTACACCTCTTACACCGACAACAACGCGCAGGTCAGCGCGCTGGTCAACGGGGCTGCCGAGTGGAGCTTCGTGTTCATCCCGAACTACAAGGCCGTCTACACCAACAAGGACCCGCAGCACTACAAGCTGTGGTTCCCCGCGCAGCTGGCCGTGCACGGCCTGTGGTTCAACACCGAAAAGGCGCCGTGGAACGACCCGAAGCTGCGCCAGGCCATCAACAAGGTGATCAACCGCGACGACGTCTTCAACCAGGGCGAAGCCGGCTACTTCTACCCGAAGAACGACCAGGTCACCGGCATCCCGACGCCGGCGGGGGACCCGTTCATCGCGCCGCAGTACAAGGGCCAGTCGGTCAAGGTCGACGTCCCGGGCGCGAAGGCGCTGCTGACCGGCGCCGGCTACAAGTACAACGGCGACAAGCTGGCCGACCCGAGTGGCAAGCCGGTCACCATCAAGCTCACCGTCCCGTCGGGCTGGTCGGACTACATCACCGACCTGGAGATCATCAAGGACAACCTGGCGCAGATCGGCATCACCGCCACGGTCGACAAGATGAACCAGGACGCGTGGATGAAGTCGGTCGACACCGGTGACTTCGAGGGCCTGATGCACTGGACCAACGACGGGTCGACGCCGTACGACATGTACCGCGACGTCATGGACGGCAACCGCTACAAGCCGACCGGCCAGGGTGGCATCAACGGCAACTACGGCCGCTACAAGAACGACGAGGCGACCAAGGCGCTCGAGACCTACGCGAACGCCGAGGACGACGCCGCCCGCACCGCGGCCATGGCGACGCTGCAGAAGATCATGATCGAGCAGCAGCCGATGATCCCGACGTCGGCGGCCAACTCCGGCGGCGAGTACAGCACGAAGAACTGGGTCGGCTGGCCCGACGACGCCAACCCGTACGCGCCGGCCCAGCCGACGCTGCGCAACGCGCTCGACATCGTCCTGCACCTCAAGCCCGCGGCCTGACGATGGCGGATTCAGCTGTGACGACCGAGCAGTCCCCCTCCGACCCCGTCGCCGTCGGGTCGGAGGGGGACCTCCCCGTGGTCCTCGAAGCCGCGGGCCTGACGAAACACTTCCCGGTCCGCCGCAAGGGCCGGGCCGCGCTGACCGGTCCGCGCCGCGCCATCCAGGCCGTCGACGACGTGAGCCTGACGCTCCGGCGGGGCCGCGTCACCGCACTGGTCGGCGAGTCCGGCTCCGGCAAGTCGACGGTCGCGCGCATGCTCGCGGGCCTCTACCCTCGCACCGGCGGTGACATCCGGCTGCACGGCGAGACGGTGAACGTCAAGCACGGCCGGGCGTTCCGCGCGTACGCCCGCCGGGTGCAGATGATCTTCCAGGACCCGTTCGCGTCGCTGAACCCGGTGCACACCGTGCGCTACCACCTCACGCGGGCGCTGAAGATCCACGGCCGGGCGGGTGACGACCTCGAAAAGGCACTGCACGAGCTGCTCGCCCGCGTCCAGATGACCCCGCCCGAGCGGTACATCGACAAGTTCCCGCACGAGCTGTCCGGCGGACAGCGCCAGCGCGTCGCGATCGCGCGGGCCCTCGGTGCCGACCCGGAGGCCCTGCTGGCCGACGAGCCGGTGTCCATGTTGGACGTCTCCATCCGGCTCGGGGTGCTGAACCTGCTGCGCGACCTCAAGGAACGGCTGCACCTGGCCATCCTGTACATCACGCACGACATCGCGTCCGCGCGCTACTTCGCCGACGAGACCATGGTGATGTACGCGGGCCGGATGGTCGAAGGCGGCGACAGCGAAACCATTACGCAGCGGCCGGCGCACCCGTACACCCGGCTCCTGATCGAATCCGCGCCGGACCCGGACCGGATCGCGGGCGGCGGTGGCCCGGGCGAGACGCCGGCCGAACGCGGGTCCGGCGAACCGCCGAGCCTGATCGACCCGCCGCCGGGCTGCCGGTTCCACCCGCGCTGCCCCGTGGCGATGGAACGGTGCAAGACCGACCTGCCGCCGCGCTTCGACGTCGGCGACGCGCCCGGTCACTGGGCCGCGTGCTGGCTCTACGACGGAGCCGCCCGATGAGGTTCCTGCTGCAACGGTTCGCCTTCTACGTCTTCACCGCGTGGGCCGCCGTCACCATCAACTTCTTCATCCCGCGGCTGATCCCGGGCGACCCGGTGCAGTCGCTGATCGCCAAGAACCAGGGCATGATCAGCGCGGACGCCATCCAGTCGCTGTACGTCCTGTTCGGACTGGACAAGAACGAAAGCCTGATCTCCCAGTACTTCGACTACTGGGGCCAGCTCTTCCGCGGCGACCTCGGGATCTCGTTCACGTTCTTCCCGACGCCGGTGTCCGACCTGCTCACCGACAGTCTGCCGTGGACGATCATCCTGGTCGGCATCACCACGGTCGTCGGCTTCGCGATCGGCACCGGGCTCGGCGTGGTCGCCGGCTGGAAGCGCGGCTCGTGGGTCGACGGCCTGCTGCCGGTGACGACGTTCCTGTCGTCCATCCCGTACTTCTGGCTCGGCCTGATCGCGCTGACGCTGCTGGCCGGCCCGGGCAGCTTCTTCCCGTCGTCCGGCGGGTACGACCCGGGCACCATCCCGGGCTGGGACGGCTCCTTCATCGGCAGCGCGATCCAGCACAGCCTGCTGCCCGCGCTGACCATCCTGATCAGCTCGATGGGCAGCTGGATCCTGGGCATGCGGAACATGATGGTCACCGTCGCGTCGGAGGACTACGTGACCGTCGCGCACGCCAAGGGCCTGCCGGAACGCCGGGTGATGATCGGGTACGCGGCGCGCAACGCGCTGCTGCCCAGCGTGTCCGGCTTCGCGCTGGCCCTGGGCTTCATCGTCGGCGGCACGCTGCTGGTGGAGATCGTCTTCTCCTACCCCGGCGTCGGCTACCAGCTGTTCCAGGCCGTCGGCTCGCAGGACTACCCGCTGATGCAGGGCATCTTCCTGATCATCACGCTGTCGGTGCTGGTGGCGAACCTGTTCGCCGACGTCGCCTACCTGGCGCTCGACCCGCGCACCCGGAAGGAGGGCTGACATGGCCGTACCCGCGGCGGACGTCAAGGCCGCCCAGGCCCTCCCGCTCGAAGCGGTGGCCGCGCGCCGGCGCCGCTTCCGGTTCCTCACCGGCGGCAAGACCGTCAGCGGTGTCGTCGTCATCGGGTTCTTCCTGGTGATCGCGATCATCGGCGACTGGATCGCGCCGTACGACCCGTCGGCGCGCAGCAGCGACCTGCTGGAATCGCCGTCGGCACGGCACTGGTTCGGCACCACCCACCTCGGCCAGGACATCTTCAGCCAGGTGGTGGTCGGCACGCGCAGCGTCATGCTGGTCGGGCTGGCCGCCGGGATCGTGGCGACGATCCTCGCGGTGATCGTCGGCGTGACGTCCGGGTACCTCGGCGGCACGCCGGGCGAAGGGCTGTCGGCACTGTCCAATGTGTTCCTGGTGATCCCGGCCCTGCCGCTGATCATCATCATCGGCAGCGCGGTGCCCACCGGCGGCGACATCCTGGTGGCGGTGATCATCGGCTTCACGTCGTGGGCGTGGGGCGCGCGAGTCCTCAGAGCGCAGACGCTTTCGTTGCGGGGGCGCGAGTACGTCGAAGCGGCCCGGGCCACCGGCGAGTCGACGTGGCGGATCATCTTCTTCGAGATCCTGCCGAACCTGACCGCGGTGATCGCGTCCAGCTTCGTTGGCACGGTGATCTTCGCCGTGATGTCGGAAATCACGCTGGCCTTCGTCGGCGTCTCCGGGCTGTCCAACTGGAACTGGGGCACGATCCTGTTCTGGGCGCAGAGCCAGCAGGCCCTCGCGCAGGGCGCGTGGTGGTGGTTCGTGCCGGCCGGGCTGGCGATCGCCATCCTCGGCACGGCGTTGTCCCTGCTCAACTTCGGCATCGACGAGTTCGTCAGCCCGCGGCTGCGCGGCTCCGGCAAGGCCCGCGTGAAGGGTGCCGACGGGAAGACGCATCGGATGCGCGTGGGCTTCACCCCCGTGCTGGGGCGGGAGGAACAGCCATGATGGACCCGGTGCTGGAGATCAAGGGCCTGGACGTCGACTACGGCGTCGGCGCCGAGGCCGTGCGCGCGGTCCGGGACGTGCACCTGACGCTGCACCGCGGCGAGGTCCTCGGCCTGGCCGGGGAAAGCGGCAGCGGCAAGTCCACTTTGGCCTACGGGTTGACGCGGCTGCTCGCGCCGCCGGGCGTCATCCGCGGTGGCGAGGTGATCTACCACCCCGCGGACGGCGATCCCTACGACGTGCTGAAGCTGACGGACAAGCAGCTGCGGGACTTCCGGTGGGCTGAGACGTCCATCGTGTTCCAGGGCGCGATGAACTCGCTGAACCCGGTGCACAAGGTCGTCACGCAGCTCGTCGACGTCATCAAGGCGCACGAACCGCGGTCGACGAAGACGGGCCGGGTCGCCCGCGCGAAGGACCTGCTGAAGCTGGTCGGCATCTCGGCCGACCGGCTGGAGGCGTACCCGCACCAGCTCTCCGGCGGCATGCGGCAGCGCGTGATGATCGCGATGGCGCTCGCGCTGGAGCCGCGGATCGTCATCATGGACGAGCCGACCACCGCGCTGGACGTCGTGATGCAGCGGCAGATCCTCGGCCAGCTCGTCGAACTGCGGGAGCGGCTGGGCTTCTCGGTCCTGTTCATCACGCACGACCTTTCGCTGCTGGTGGAGTTCTCGGACCGGATCGCGATCATGTACGGCGGCCGGATCGTCGAACAGGCGCCGGCGGCGGACCTCTACCGGGACGCGCTGCACCCGTACAGCCACGGCCTGCTGAACTCGTTCCCCGCGCTGCGGGGGCCGCGGCGCGAGCTGGCCGGGATCCCCGGATCGCCGCCGGACACGCGCGGGATGCCGTCCGGTTGCGCGTTCCACCCGCGGTGTCCCAAGGCTTTCGAGCCGTGTCCCGACCGCGTGCCGCTGCTGGGCACGCCCGGCGACCCGGCGCGCGAGGTGGCGTGCTGGCTGCACCCCGTCGCCCCCTGAACGCCGTCCGCCCTGTCCGGTACCACTGGAGGAGTGCTGCCTTGACCGAGACCACCGCCGCGACCGCCGAACAGCAGGCGCTGATCGACACCCTGCCGCCGGACTTCCGCTGGGGCGTGGCCACCGCCGCGTACCAGATCGAAGGGGCGGTCGCCGAAGACGGGCGCACGCCGTCCATTTGGGACACCTTCTGCCAGGTGCCGTGGGCGATCGACAACAACGACAACGGTGACGTGGCGTGCGACCACTACCACCGGATGCCGTCCGACATCGAGCTGGTGAGCTCGCTCGGAGCGGACACCTACCGGTTTTCCGTGGCGTGGCCCCGGGTCCAGCCGCGGGGCCGCGGCGGCGTCAACGAGGCGGGCATCGGCTTCTACGACCGGCTCGTCGACGAGACGCTGAGCCGCAGCATCACGCCGTGGCTGACGCTGTACCACTGGGACCTCCCGCAGGAACTGGAGGACGCGGGCGGCTGGCCGGCCCGCGACACGGCGTACCGGTTCGCGGACTACGCGATGCTGGTGTTCGACCGGCTTTCCGACCGGGTCCGGCACTGGACGACACTGAACGAGCCGTGGTGCTCGGCGATGCACGGGTACGTGCACGGCGTGATGGCCCCGGGCCGCCGCGACTACGCGGCGGGGTTGCACGCGGTGCACCACCTGCTGCTGGGCCACGGGCTGGCGGTGCAGCGCATGCGTGAGGCCGCCCCGGCGGACACGCAGTTCGGCATCACGCTCAACATGTGCACGGCCGACCCGGCAACGGACTCCCCGGAGGACGTCCGCGCGGCTCGTCAGGCGGACGGCCTCGGCGTCCGCATCTACCTGGACCCCCTGGTCCACGGCCGCTACCCGGCGGACGTGGTGGACGACCTGGCCGACCGCGGCGTCAAGCTCCCGGTCCAGGACGGCGACCTCGACGTGATCTCGACGCCGCTGGACTTCCTGGGCGTCAACTACTACTTCGGCCAGCAGTTTTCCGGAGTGGACGAATCGGGGTCCGCGGTGGACGCGGACGGCGCCCCGGCGTCCCGGGTGGTCCCGTTCGGCGAGCCGACGACGGCGATGGGCTGGGAGATCCTCCCAGGCAAGTTCACCGAGCTGCTGACGCGCCTGGGCCGCGACTACCCGGGCCTGCCGATGTACATCACGGAGAACGGCTCGGCGTTCGACGACGACCCGGACTCATCGGGCTTCGTCCGCGACGACGCCCGCACGGCCTACCTGGCCTCGCACATCGCCGCGGTGGCGGCGGCCCGCCAGGCGGGTGCGGACGTGCGGGGGTACTTCGCCTGGTCCCTTTTGGACAACTTCGAGTGGGCGTACGGGTACGCGAAGCGGTTCGGGCTGATCCGGGTCGACTACGAGACGCAGCAGCGGACGATCAAGCAGAGCGGGTACTTCTACCGCGACACGGTCCGCCGGGTCCGGGGTAGCTGAACGGCGGTGGGGTGGGCCCTACCAGGGTTGTGGTGGCCCACCCCATGGCCGGCCCTTCGGGAGGTCCCTAGCGTCGACCGGGAGAAGTCCCTGCCCGGCGACTCGGGGGAGAGCCATGACCGTCCGCACGGAACTCAGACCCGCATCCGTTCAGCCGGAACCGAAGTGGTGGCGGCGGCCGTGGGTGGTGCCGCTCGCCCTGGTCGTCGCCGTGTTCCTCGCCTATTCGGTGCCGCCTTACCTCACTTTCGACCCGGCGCGGTCGCGCGTTCCCGCGCCTGCCGGTTTTCCCGCGCACTACTGGTTCCTCGTCGGGCACATCCTCTTCGGCAGCGTGGCCATCGTCGGCGTCATCCTGCAGATCTGGCCCTGGCTGCGCCGGACGCATCCGATAGTCCACCGCAGGATAGGCCGTGTCTACGTCTTCGCCGGGGCGATTCCGTCGGCACTGATGGCGCTGACCATCGGTTTGTTCAGCCCGTTCGGTCCCGCCGCCGGCGCGCTGAACGTCGCCGCCGCGTTGTTGTGGCTCGGCTTCACCATCTCGGGCTGGCGGGCGATCCGGCGGCGCCGGTACGCCGACCACCGGAAGTGGATGGTCCGGAGCTTCGCGATGACCATGAACACCCTGCTGAGCCGGGTGTATGCCCCGTTGGCGTTCCTGGGCCTCGGCCCGTGGTACCCGGAGAAGGGCGCGCTCATCCAAGCGGCCTCGACGCTGTCGGGCACGATGAGCGTGCTGACGTTGCTGCTGCTCAGCCAGTGGTGGCTCGACCGGAAGCCGAAGAAGCCAGCCACCGCGCGATGATCGTCCGCTGGATCTCCGACGCGCCTTCGTAGATCCGCGGCGCCCGGACCTCCCGGTACAGGTGCTCCAGCAGGTGCCCGCGCCGCAGTGCGCGGGCGCCGTGCAGCTGGACCGCCGAGTCGACGACGAACTGCGCCGCCTCCGTCGCGAACAGCTTCGCCATCGCCGCGCGGCCGCCGAGGTTCTGTTCCCCGGCGTCGTACGCGCCCGCGGCCGCGTACACCAGCAGCCGGGCGGCTTCTGTCCGGGTGGCCATCTCGGCGAGCGTGTGCGCCACCGCCTGCTGCTTGATCAACGGCCCGCCGAACGCCTCACGTGAACTCGTGTGGGCCACCGCCGCGTCCAGCGCCGCCTGGGCCATGCCGACCGCGAACGCTCCGACGCTCGGGCGGAACAGGTCCAGCGTCCGCATCGCCACGGCGAAACCGCGGTTCTCCTCGCCGAGCAGCTCCTCGCGCCGGACCTCGACGCCGTCGAACGTCACCGTGCCGATCGGGTGCGGGCTCACCAGGTCCAGGTGCTCGCCGGACAGGCCCGCGCGGTCACCCGGGACGACGAACGCGCTCACGCCGCGGGAGCCCGCGCCCGGCGTCGTGCGGGCGAACACCGTGTAGAAGTCGGCTTCCGGGGCGTTGGAGATCCACATCTTCGTGCCGGTGAGCCGCCAGCCGTCGCCGTCGGGCTCCGCCGCCAGGGACAGCGCTGCCGCGTCCGAGCCCGCGTCCGGTTCCGTCAGCGCGAACGCCGCCACCGCGTCGCCTGCCGCCACCGCCGGCAGCCAGCGCGCCACCTGTTCGTCTTGTCCGGACTGCAGCACCGGGTAACTTCCCAGTCCCTGCAACGCCAGCGCCGTCTCGGCCTCCGTGCTCACGGTGGCCAGGTTCTCGCGCAGGATGCACAGGTCCGTCGCGGCTGCCTGCCTCGACGGGCTCCCCGAGGCGACGCCGGGGAAGAGCCGCGCGAGCAAGCCGAGTGCGCCCATCGCCTTGAGCAGCGGGCGGTTCACCGCACCCTCCACACCGGACTCGGCTAGGGGGAGCAGCTGCTCGGCTGCCAGCCGGCGCACCTCGGCGGCGAAGGACTGCTGATCGGCATCGAGGGTGAAGGTCATGACGAAGCTCCCGGTCGCCAGCGGGCGTGGGCGGTCCCCGCCGGACCGGACCGGACGAGGTCGAGACGCGGCTCCGGCCCGTCGGAGCGGCCCGTCTGCGGCTTGCGGCTGCCCGGGGCGAACGGCTTCGGCCACGCCATCGGGTACCCCTGTTCGGCCGCCGCGTGCAACGTCCACTGTGGATCATAGAGATGTGTGCGGCCGAGAGCGCACAGGTCCGCACGACCCGCCAGGATGAGCGAATTGACGTCGTCGTACGACGAAATCGCGCCGACCGCGATCACCGCGATCCCGTACTCCTCGCCGATTTCGTTGCGGATCCGGTCGGCGTACGGCGTCTGGTAGCTGCGGCCGTACTGCGGCCGCTCCTCGCTGACGACCTGGCCGGTCGAGACGTCGATGCCCGCGGCGCCGTGGGACGCGAAGGCCCGGGCGATCTCGACGGCGTCGTCGGCGTCGATGCCGCCCTCGCACCAGTCGGTCGCCGAGATCCGGACGGTCATCGGCCGCTCGGCCGGCCAGGCCGCCCGCACCGCGTCGAAGACTTCGAGGGGGAACCGCAACCGGTTCTCCAGCGAGCCGCCGTAGGAATCCGTGCGGTGGTTCGTCAGCGGCGAGAGGAACGACGAGAGCAGGTAGCCGTGCGCGCAGTGCAGCTCGAGGACGTCGAACCCGGCGCGGGCCGCAGCCTGGGCGCACGCGACGAACTGCTCACGAATCTCCGAAAGCTCCGATGTGGACAGCTCGCGCGGGACCTGGTTCCGGTCCGAATACGGCAGCGACGAAGGAGCGCAGACTTCCCAGTTCCCGGACGGGAGCGGCTCGTCGATGCCGTCCCACATGAGTTTCGTCGACCCCTTGCGCCCGGAGTGTCCCAACTGGACACCGATGCGCGCGGGCGTCTGCGTGTGCACGAAGTCGACGACCCGCTTCCAGGCGGCTTCCTGTTCCGATGTGTACAGTCCGCCGCAGCCCGGCGTGATCCGGCCTTCGGGCGAGACGCAGACCATCTCGGTCATCACCAGCCCGGCCCCGCCGAGGGCTTTGCTGCCCAGGTGCACCAGGTGGAAGTCGCCCGGCACGCCGTCGACCGCCGAGTACATGTCCATCGGGGACACGATGATCCGGTTGGGCAGCTCCAGCCCGCCCAGCGAGAACGGCTGGAACATCGGCGGCCGCGACGTCGTCCCGAGCTGCCGCGCGAACCAGTGGTCGAGCTCGGCGGCGAACTCCGGGTCGCGCAGGCGGAGGTTGTCGTAGGTGACGCGGCGGCTGCGCGTCAGAATGTTGAACGCGAACTGCGGCGGCTCCTGGTGCGCGTACTGCGCGATGTTCTCGAACCACTCCAGGCTGGCCTGCGCGGCGCGCTGCGTCGACGTGACGACCGGCCGCCGTTCCAGCTCGTAGGCTTTCAGAGCGGCCGCGACGCCGTCGTTCTCGTGCAGGCACGCGGCCAGCGCGAGCGCGTCCTCCATCGCCAGCTTCGTGCCGGAGCCGATGGAGAAGTGCGCGGTGTGCGCGGCGTCGCCGAGCAGGACGACGTTCTCGTGCACCCACGTCTCGCAGCGGACCGTCCCGAACGAGACCCACTTCGAGTTGTTGGCCATGACCTGGTGGCCGTCGAGCACGTCGGCGCACAGTTCGCGGATCAGCGCGATCGACTTCTCGTCGCTCTCGCCGGGCTTCAGCGACGTGGCCGCGATCGGGCCGAACGTCCGCTGCCAGACGTCCTCCTGGACTTCGAGGATGAACGTGCTGCCGTCGCGGCCGTACGGGTAGCCGTGGATCTGCATGATCCCGGCGGGCGTCTCGAGGACGTAGAACTTGAAGGCGTCGAACACCAGGTCCGTGCCCAGCCAGATGTACCGGCACCGACGCGTCTCGACGCTCGGCCGGAACGTCTCGGCGTACCGCGCGCGCATCGCCGAGTTGACGCCGTCGGCGGCGATGACCAGGTCGTAGCCGTCGAGGTCGGCCGGGGCCTCCTCGCGGAAGTGCAGGCCGACGCCGAGCTCGGCGCAGCGGCTCTGCAGGATGCCGAGCAGGCGCTTGCGGCTCATCGCGGCGAAGCCGTGGCCGCCCGAGGTGGTGACCGTGCCGCGGTAGTGGACGTCGATGTCGTCCCACCGGGCGAATTCGGCCTTCATCGCCTCGTGCACCGCCGCGTCGGCGTGCTCGATGCCGCCGAGGGTCTCGTCGGAGAACACCACGCCGAAGCCGAAGGTGTCGTCCGGCGCGTTGCGCTCCCAGATGGTGATTTCGTGGCCGGGACCGAGCTGCTTCGCGAGCGCGGCGAAGTACAGACCCGCCGGGCCGCCACCGATGACCGCGATTCGCACGCGTCCAGGGTATGTCGTCACCAGTACGACCGTCAATAACGCGAAAGATGGCGTACGGTGGGCCCATGGAACGCATCAACCCGCCGGAGCTGGGCAAGCCGTCCGGGTTCTCGCACGCGGTGGTGGCGGAGGGCCGGGTCGTCTTCCTCGCCGGGCAGACCGCGCTGGACGCGGCGAACCGCATCGTCGGCGACGGCGTCGTCGAGCAGTTCGAACGCGCGCTCGGCAACCTCCTGGCCTCACTGCGCGCGGCGGGCGGCACCCCGGCGGACCTCTGCAGCGTGACGATCTACATCGTCGACATGGCGGACTACCGCGCCCACGCGCGCGAGATCGGCCAGGTCTGGAAGCGCCTCGCGGGCACGGAGTACCCGGCGATGGCAGGCATCGGCGTGGCCCGCCTGTGGGACGAGGAAGCGCTGGTCGAGGTGCAGGGCTTCGCGGTGCTCAGCCGAGGTTGACGGCCCTCGCTGCGGACCGGAAGACGGGGAACGCACGTCAGCCGCCCTTCAGGTGCCCCATGATCGAGAACAGTTTTCCGGCGGCGTCGAAGCGGCTTTCGATCGGCGACCCGGGGTGTCGGACGGTCGCGCACAGCCGGTCGATCAGATACTGCACCACGCACACGGCTGCTTGCTGCGCCGAATCCCGCTGGTCGGCCCGCAGGAACGCCTCGGCTTGACGCAGCACGGATGGCTGCTCGCCCGAGCTGTCAGCGGCGATCTCTCGGTGGTACCAGCGGTGGCCGTCGGTCGCGACCTCGGCGATTGATTCGGGGCCTGACATGAGCCGGACCGAGTACGAGCCGTCGGAGTAGGGAAAGATCACAGGTTGGCTGAAATTTGCGACCCTTTCGACAATATGGCGGACCGTCTGCAGATCTTGGGGCACCGGCTGTTCGGGAATAGGTGGCATCGAGGCTCCACGAGTCCGGAAGCAGCCATTCTAGTCCGCATCCCGAGGTGGCCGGGGACCGCCGATCGGGGCTGGTCAGCCGAGATTGATCGCCTTCGCGACGTACGTCCGCGCCGGCGTCTCCAGCTTGGCGTGCAGCTCGAAGAACAGCTCCGCCGCGCGGATCCCGGACCAGTCGCGGGGCAGGAACTCCGCCGGCAGGCCCGGGTCGAGGTAGGGCATCCGGCGCCAGCCGGTCAGTACGCGGACGTAGTCGCCGAACGCCTCTTCGCTCGCGGTCGGGGTCCGGCGCTGCCAGCGGCGCAGTGCCGGGCCGTGCTCGTCGAGGAACGTCGTGTACAGCTCGTCCAGTCGGTCCAGGTCCCACCACTCGCGGACCTTCGCCGCGACGTCGCCGAACGCCAGGTGGTCCGCGCGGAACAGGTCGGCGTAGCCCGCCAGGCCGAGCCGGGACAGGGCCTCCTCGGTTGCGCCGTGGAGGTGGGCCGGGGCGATCCAGACGCCGGAGGCCGCCGTGCCGAAGCCCATCCTGGCCAGCTGGGCGCGCAGCAGGTGGCGCTTGTGGCGCTCGGTCTCGGGCACCGAGAACACCGCCAGCAGCCAGCCGTCGGCCGGGGTGGCGCGGCCGCGGCGGAAGATCCGCTCGTCGCCTTCGCGCAGGATCTCGCGGGCTTCGTCGGACAGCTCGTAGCCCGCCGTCGCGTCGCGGCGCACGGCTTCGAGGATCCCGCGGCGCTTCAGCCGGGAGATGGACGAGCGCACGGCGGGCTCGTCGACGCCGACGGCGGCGAGCAGGTCGATCAGCGACGCGACCGAGAGCCAGCCGCCTTCGGTGCGCGAATAGAGGCCGTACACCGTCACGATCAGCTGACGCGGCTGGGCTGCCCGGCCGGAGCCGTCCAGTTCGGTTGCGTCGGGTACGGCCGTCATCGGGCCACGATAGCAACTCCCGCCCGGATCGCTCCGCTACGATTTCGCCGCGATGCTGCCAGCCACCAAGGGGATCTTCGACCGGCTCACCCGCCGCGGCCGCCTGATGACCAAGCGGGCCTGCGACCGGCAGGGCCATGTGGTGCGCGCCGGGCGCTTCCTCTTCCGCACCCCGACCGCGTGGGAGTACGCCGCCGCGGTCGCCTGCGGCAGCGACCCGGCCGCGCAGCGCTGGCTCGGCTGGCAGCGCGACTCGATCGTCGCCGAGCCGGCCCGGGCGGACGCGCTGCGCGTCGTGCCCGGCACCGGCCCGGACTGGGCGGCGCCGGACCCGCAGTCCGTCGACCTGGTGATGATCGACGTCGAAGCCAACCGCTGCGTCGGGCTGGTCAGCGTGCACACCGGCGAGGACGGCGGCCCGGAGACCGGCGGCTACCTCGCCCCGGACTACCGCGGCCGCGGCCACGGCCGGGTGCTCTTCGCGGCCGGCCTGACGCTGGCGCACGACCACCTGGGCCTGCCGCGGGTCCGGGCGGGCGCGGAGGTGGGGAACGTGGCGAGCGCGCGGTCGCTGCAGGCCGCCGGGCTCGCCCGCGTCGCCGGCCCGCCGACGTACCGGCTGCCGGACGGCCGGGTCACCGAGGCGTGGTGGTTCCAGCACGACGTCCCGCGCGTGCGGCGGTGCAGCGGTCCGCAAGCGACGTGGTTCCCCGCGTCGCCGCTGCTGTAAAGCTTCGGCCGGCGCCGACGTTTCCCGCGGCTAACTTCGCCGTATGACTGCGCTTTCCGCTCCCGTTCCGCCCGTGCCCGCCGAAGTGCCGTCGGGAAGCGTCGCCTGGCTGCGCGCGACCGTCGCCCGGTTCAGCAACGGTCCCGACCACACCCGGCGGCGCGCGCTGGCGGTGGACGCGCTGGCGCCGCTCGACGTGGAGGCGTTGCAGGACAAAGCTTTCGAACGCACTCGCCGGATCATGGCCGGCGTCGAAGTCGTCGACGTGATGGCCGAGGTCGCGCGTCCGGTGCCGCTCGGGGTGCTCGCCGAAGCGCTGGGCCTGCCGGACGTCTCGGCCGACGTGGTGCCGGTCGCGGCCGCGTACCACCCGCACGTGACGCCCGATGCGGCGGCCGAAGCGGCGTTGACCCGGCTGGTCGCGGCCTGTGGCGGGCCGACCGAACGCACGGCGGCGCGGATCGGCCTGCTCGTCCAGGCCTGCGACGCGACGGCCGGCCTCATCGGCAACGGGCTTTTCGCGGCGCTGACCGGAAAACCCGCCGAACAGCCGGTGCTCGCCACCCGCCGCCGGATCGGCGGCGAAGACGTCACGGTGCCGCTCGCCGGGACGCCGTTCGGCGCCGGGCCGCGCGCCTGCCCGGGGTCGCGGCACGCCGTGGCCCTCGCGACCGGCGTTCTCGCGGCGTTGCGCGGTTTCCGCCTGACAGAACGGGAAACGACGTGGGTGCCGGCGCCGAATCTCCGGATGCCCGCTGTGCTGCGGGTGACCCGCGGCTGACCGGCCGGCGGGTTCTGCTAAGACTTACCGCGTTCATCTCCTGGGGGAAGGTCGGGAATTGCTGTACTTCGATGGTCTGCTCGGCATCGTCACGTTCGGGTTGTGGATCTTCTGCCTGGTCGACGTGATCACCACGGACGAGTCGTCCTGCCGCAACCTGCCGAAGGGACTGTGGCTGCTGCTGGTGCTGGTGGTGCCCCTGGTCGGCTCGATCGTCTGGCTGGCGGCGGGCCGTCCGCAGCAGGTGGCGCGGGCGCGCGGCCGGTACGAGCGGGGAGCGCCGGCGTTCCCGGAGTACGACCGCCCGGGCCGGTTCGCGGCCACGAGCCCGGACGACGACGAGGAGTTCCTCCGCCGGTGCCGGGAACGCGCGGAGGCGCAGCGCAAGCTGGCCCGCGAAAAGCGCGGCGAAGACTAGGCCCTGTTCAATGGCGTAGCCACTCGCTCGGCACAGCCTCGAACTGCGGTGAATCCGCCCGACGGTTGTTTTGCTGCGTGACTCCGCTGGTTCGGCTCGCGACTAGACTGCCGGCGTGGATGCGGCGGAGGTCCTCGTGGTCGTGCGGGCGTGCCGGGCTGCGGGTGTCGAGGTCTGGATCGATGGCGGGTGGTGCGTCGATGCGCTGCTCGGCCGGCAGACGCGGGAGCACGGCGATCTTGACGTCGCGGTCGGCCGTCAGGAGGTCTGCCGGCTGCGGGAACGCCTTGCGGTGCTCGGTTACGCGGCCGAGAGCCGAGCCGGTGCGACCGAGTGGAACTTCGTGCTGGCCAGGTCCGGTGGCGGGGCGGTGGATGTCCACGTCTTCGAGTTCGACGGGGACGGCAACCACATCCACGGGATCGAGTACCCGAACGACTCGTTCTCCGGCGTCGGCGTGATCGGCGGGGAGCAGGTGCGGTGCATCAGCCCGGAACGGATGTTCCAGTTCAAGACCGCCTATCCGCCCGCGGCGAAGGATCTGCTCGATGTCCAGGCGATGAGTGAACGGTTCGGGTTCGCGCTCCCGGCCTCCCACCGCACCGGGCCAAGCAGGAGCTAGCAGCCCGGCCCTTCGCAGGTGCCGCGTTCGTAGGCTTCGAGCGTCGTGATCACCAGCCGGCGCTCGGCGGGGGTCAACGGCCTCAGCGCGTCGCTCCACGCCTTCGCGCCGCGGGCCAGCCAGGCGTCGACCGCCGGGCGCTTGTCCGGGGTGATGCTCACGATCGTGCGGCGGCGGTCGGCCGGGTCCTCGTCACGGTTCAGCACGCCCTGACGGCTGAGGTCGCCGACCATCAGGCTCGCCGTGGTCGGCGCCACCTGGAGCCGGGCCGCCAGCTCGGTCACCGTCATCGGGCCGTCGAAGAGCAGGTACGACAGCAGCGAGAGGTGCCGCGGCGCCAGCGCGCAGCCGTCGAGCTCCGCCGGCACCGGCGTGCGCTTCGCGCGGCCGACCAGCCGTGGCATGAGCAGCAGGAGCTGCCGAACGCCGTCCTCGACACTCGGTCCGGCCTCCGTTGACACCACTCACCTCCCGTCGGTAGCTTTGTTTGCAAAGCAAACACTTAGCTCGAGCGTACCTCGCGCCCGCCCGAGCCTACCGGCCAGAAACAAGGGGATCCCATGACCGCGCCAGCCGACATGACCGAGTTCAACAAGCAGGTCGCCGCCGAATTCCGGGCCAACGAGGGCAAGGTCGGCGGCATGTTCGCGGACAAGAACGTGCTCCTGCTCACCACGATCGGCGCCAAGAGCGGCGAGGAGCGCCTGTCGCCGCTCGTCTACACCCGCGACGGCGACCGCTACGTCATCGCCGCTTCCATGGGCGGCGCGCCGAAGAACCCGGCCTGGTACCACAACCTGGTCGCCAACCCGAAGGTCACGGTCGAGGTCGGCGCGGAGAAGTTCGAAGCCACGGCGACGGTGATCGCCGACCGCGCCGAGCGCGACCGCCTGTACGCGGGCATGGTGGCGCACGCGGAGGGCTTCGCGGACTACGAGAAGAAGACCGACCGGGTCATCCCGATCGTCGTCTTGGAGCGCTAGGAGCCGATGGGCGCCGGCTCGGCGGGCGATGCCGCCGGCCGAGCGGCCTCCAGCCGCTGCTCGCGCCGGGCCTCCTTGCGGGCGATGACCCGCTTGCCCACGTCGATCAGCGGCTTCTCGACCCAGCGGTGGATCAGGTCGGCGATCGCCAGGCCGACCAGGAACACCACCAGCGCCGACACCGTGCGGCTCTGGGCGAGCCCGGGCACCGCCTGCACCACGACGAAGTGCACCGGTCCCTGCAGCAGGTACAGCGAGTACGACCGCTCGCCGATGAACCGCATCGGGGCCGTGCCGAGCAGCCAGCGCAGGGGGCCCGGGCTCACCAGCACGATCAGCAGCAGCATCGTCAGCAGCGCGTACGCCACCAGCCAGAACAGGTTCTGGCCCGACGCCGTCCACACGGTGTCCAGGTTCACCTGCAGCAGGAGGAACGCCGCGACGATCGGGATCGCCGCCAGCGGGTGCGTCAACGGCCTCAGCAGTGCGTAGCCACGCCGGTAGTGCAGCGTGACCGCCAGCAGGCAGCCGCCCGCGAGGATGAAGTAGTGGATGGTCGAGTGGTAGATCGCGACCTTCGAGTGCTCCAGCGTCCAGCCGCTGGTCAGCGGCACCAGCGCGAGCAGCACGGCCATCGCCGCGGCCACCAGCAGGAACTTGCGCTTCGCCGCGCCGATCCCGATCGCGACCAGCAGGAACGGCCAGACGAGGTAGAACTTCTCCTCGATCCCGAGCGTCCACGAACCGCTGAAGAAGTTGTCCGCGGCGTGGTCGGCCGTCGACGGGAAGAACTCGTTCATGAACGTCAGGTAGTACTTCAGCGCGCGCGGGAAACCGCGTTCGAGGAACTCCGCGCGCAGCAGGACGAACGCGATGATCCCGCCGAGGATCACCAGGTACGGCGGCAGGATCCGGAACACGCGCCGGAGGTAGAAGTTCGACAGCGAAATCCGGCCGGTCCGGTCCTGCTCACGCAGCAGCAGCGTCGTGATCAGGAAACCGGACAGCACGAAGAACAGGTAGACGCCGACCCAGCCCGACAGCCACGTCCAGTTCGGACCGCCGAAGTGGAAGAAGATGACCATCGTCGCGGCGAGCGCGCGCAGGCCGTCGAGCCCCGGGAACCGCCGCATGCCGAGGTAGTCCTCGTGGCTCATCGTGCGCAAGGCGGTCCCCCATCGGTGTGATCGACCGGCCGAGTATATGGCCCCGATTTCCGGGCCATTTCCCCGGCCGCACCCGCTTTACCCGGCCCGGAAGACGTTCCGCGGGTCGAAACCGCGGCGGAGCTCGCGAAGGCGCCGCAGATCCGAGGCCGGGTAAACGCTCTCCGCGACCTCCTCCGGCGCGTGCTCGCCGTACACGAACGGCAGCAGCCGCCCGGTCGTCCACGGCGCCAGCGCGTCGAACAGCTTCCCGTGCGCGCGCCGGACCGCCGCGACCCCGTCGTCGCCGACCATCGACAGCGCCCGGACGACGAACTCGGCCGAGCGGTCCCAGCCGACGCCCGGGATCTCCGGGGTCCGGGCGAGCGCGCCGCCCAGCCGGTCGACGATCAGCACGGGCGGGGCCGCCGCGCCGGGCCCGGCGTGTTCGAGGACCGCGTCGAGCATGGCGTCGTTCAGCTGGGAGACGGTCGCGTTGGTGCCGTGGTAGCCGTGCGGCTGCCGCGGCTCGGCGGCGATCGAGCCGGACTCGGTGAACGGCATCACCCGCAGCGTGTCCGCCAGCGCGGGGCCGACGGCCCGCAGCGGCGCCACGAGGTCGTCGCCGTCCTCGCCGAGGTAGGCGATCCGGATCTGGGCGACGTGCCGGCCGCGCAGGTGCTCCGGCAGCATCGGCAGGTCGGGGTACCGGATCAGGGCGATCGACGTCGTCAGCGCATCCGGCGCGGCCGCCGACCACGTCCGCCAGGCGCGCAGCGCCGCCGGCACGTCCGCGCTGCCGAAGGTGAGGCTGCCGCCGTAGAGCTCGGCCACCGGGACCAGGCCGAACTCGACGGCCGTGACGACGCCGAAGCCGTCGCGCCCGCCGCGCAGCGCCCAGAACAGGTCCGAGCCGGGTTCGGCACGCCGGAGTTCGCCGTCGGCGGTCACGACGTCGAGGGCCTTGACGTGGTCGGCCGCCCGGCCGTACCGGCGGGCCATCAGCCCGAAGCCGCCGCTGAGCGTGTAGCCGACGACGCCGACGTCCGGCGACGAGCCACTGAGCGGCGCGAGGCCGTGCCGTCCGGCGGCCTCGACCACGGCTTCCCACCGGACACCCGCTTCGACGCGGGCGGTGCGGGCCACGGGGTCGATCTCGACGCCGGTCATCCGGCGGGTGCTGATCAGGACCCCGTCGGTGCCGGCGGTCAGGCCGTGCCCGGTGGCCTGGACCGCGACGGTCAGCTCGTGCTCGGCGGCGTAGCGCACGGCGGCCACGACGTCCTCGGCGCGTTCGGCGGCGACGACCGCCGCCGGCGAGCTGGGGACCGCCGTCTGGAATCCGGCGACCTCTTCGGCGTACCCGTCCTGACCTGGGCGGAGGATGTTCATCTCGGCTCCTTTCGTTCGCTGCCTCCAGCTTCGGGCGAACTCGATCAGAAGTCCAAGATCTGGTTTTTCTGCTGGCTAGAATCAGTGCTTATGGAACTGCACCAGCTCGCCTACTTCGTCGCCGTGGCCGAGGAAGGCAACTTCACGCGCGCGGCGGAGCGGCTGCACGTCGCCCAGCCGGGGGTGAGTGCGCAGGTCAAACGCCTGGAGCGGGAGCTGGGGCAGGAGCTGCTGGACCGCTCCGGCCGGACGGTCCGGCTCACCGACGTCGGCGCCGCGGCCCTGCCGCACGCCCGGGCCGCGCTCGCGGCGGTGCAGGGCGTGCGCGAAGCCGTCGAGGAGCTGGCCGGGCTGGTGCGCGGGCAGGTCGCCATCGGCGCGGTGACGTCGGCGGGCCCGGTCCGGCTGCCGGATCTCCTGGCCGGTTTCCACGAGCGGTACCCGGCGGTCGAGATCACGCTGTCGGAGGCCAACTCCGACACCATGCTCGCGGCGCTGCGCGACGGGCGGCTCGACCTCGCCGTCGTCGGCCTCTCGACCGCGCCGCCGGCCGGCATCGCGACGCAGGTGCTGCTCGACGAGCCGTTCCTGGCGGTCACCGCGCCGTCCGGCCCGCTGGCCGGCCGGGACGAGGTCGAGATCGCCGACCTCGACGGCCTCCCGCTGATGGCGCTGCCCAAGGGGACCGGCCTGCGCACGGCGTTGGACGCGGCGTTCGCGCGGGCGGGGCTGACGCCGCGGATCGCGTTCGAGGCGGCCGATCCGAACGTCCTGGTGCAGCTGGCGACCCGGGGCCTCGGCGTGGCGATCGTGCCGGAGTCGCTGGCCCGGTACCACCAGGCCGAGCTGCGGGTCATCGGCATCGGCGGCGCGGGGCTGCGCGGGGTGCTGGCGCTGGCGTGGCGGACGGACGGGCCGCTGAGCCCGGCGGCCCGCGCGCTGATCGCGTTCGCCCGGGCGGCTTACCGCTCTTGACACCTCGTCAACAAACGGCGTTCCCTGGGTGGGTGACGGACACCGCTCTTCGCGACGCCGTCGTCGGCGCCGGGCTGCTGGCCGGCAGCGCGAACGTGATCATGCAGCTCTCCCGCGCGCCGGTCGGGTACGGCGTGCTGGAGAGCCGGGTCGACAGCGGCAACCTCTTCCGCCACCCGGTGAAGCGCACCCGCACCACGCTGACCTACCTGGCGGTCGCGACCATGGGCACCGACGCCGAACGCGCGGCCTACCGGCAGAGCGTCAACCGGGCCCACGCGCAGGTGCATTCGACGGCGTCGAGCCCGGTCGCCTACGACGCCTTCGACACCGATCTCCAGCTGTGGGTCGCGGCCTGCCTGTACAAGGGCTTCGAGGACGTCTGCCTCGCTTTCCTCGGCGGCGAGCCGGCGCAGTTGTACGCCGAGGCCGCGCCGCTCGGCACGACGCTGCAGGTGCGGCCCGAGATGTGGCCCGCGGACCGGGCGGCCTTCGAGGAGTACTGGACCGATGGGCTGGCCGCGGCCGGCATCGACGACACCGTCCGCCGCTACCTGACCCGGATCGTCGACCTCGAGTTCCTGCCTCGCGTCCTCGCCGCACCCGGACGGCGGTTCCACCGGTTCGTGACGACCGGGTTCCTCCCGCAGCGCTTCCGCGACGAAATGCGGCTGCCCTGGACGGCCGCCGACCAGCGCCGGTTCGACGCGCTGCTGGCCGCGCTCGGCCGGCTCGTCCGCGTCCTGCCGGGCCCGGTGCGGCGGTTCCCGTTCAACTTCTTCCTCGCGGATCTGCGGTGGCGGCTGCACACCGGACGTCCGCCAGTTTGAGAGTTGACCGCTCCACGCGAGGACGCAATGGTGGGCCGATGAGCGGCAAAGAGCCAGCGGCGCGAAGCGCCTCCGTTGAGGGTGGCGGTGGGGAAGAAGGTCGGGTGGTGCGGCACGGCGTCAAGCTGAGCAGTCTCGACCAGGAGGTCTTCCCCGACGCGGGCGTCACGAAGCGCGAGCTGCTCGACTACCTCGAAGCGGTGTCCGGCCGGATGCTGCCGGAGCTGCGCGACCGGCTGCTGACCGTGCTGCGGGTGCTGCGCGGGCAGGGCCCGTTCATGCAGAAGAACCTGCCGAAGTACACCCCGGACTGGGTCGAGCGGGCCACGATGTGGGCCGAGACGTCCAAACGGGACGTCTCCTACGCCCTGTGCAACGACCTGCGCACGCTGCTGTGGTTCGGCAACCAGCGCGCGATCGAGTACCACACGTCGCTGTTCCGCCGGGAGGCCGCGAACGGGCCGACGCACCTGATCCTCGACCTCGACCCGCCGCCGGACGCCTCGTTCTCGCTGGCCGTGGGCGCCGCGAAGCTGGTGCGGGAGGCGTTGCGCAACGACGGCCTCGACGGCGCGGTCAAGACCAGCGGTTCCAAGGGCGTCCACGTCTTCGTGCCGCTCGCGCCCGGCCAGTCCGGCGAGGACATCGCCGCGGCGACCCGCGCGGTCGCGGTCCGGGCCGAGCGCATCGACCCCGCGCTGGGCACGACGGAGTTCGTGGTCGAGCGCCGCGAGGGCAAGGTCTTCCTGGATTCGACCCGGGCCGGCGGCGCGACCGTCGTCTCGGTCTACAGCCCGCGCCACCGCCCGGGCGCGCCGGTGTCGTTCCCGGTCCGCTGGGCCGAGCTCGACGGCGTCCGGCCGGCCGGCTTCACCGTCCACACGGTCCCCGACCTGCTGGCCGGCGGGGACCCGTGGACCGAAGAGATGCCGGAGCCGTTCGTGCTGCCGGCGGACCTGGTCGCGGAGGGGCACACGATCCCGATCGCCCGGGTGGCCGCGATGCACGAGGGCAAGCGCCGCGCCCGCGCAGCCCGCGAATCGGGGTGACGCTCAGGCGGCCTGGTTGTGGCCGTAGCCGAGGGGACGGCGCAGGGCCGCCCGGGTGAGCGTGACGATCCGGGCCGGCTCGACGCGGTGCCGGGCCAGCCAGACGACGTCCCGGCCGAAGGACCACGCCAGCGAGGCCAGGGCGATCGCGACCGCGGCGAGCGTCACCGGCGACGGCAGCAGGCCCGAGACCGCGACCACCAGCACGACACCCTGCACGGCCGCCACCGTCTTGCGGGCCATGCTCGGGTACAGCGGCGCGGTCAGCCACGGCATCGTCCACGACGCCGCGACGAACGCGTAGCGCATCAGGCCGATCGCCAGCACCCACAGCCCCAGCGTGCGGGACACCTGGATGCACAGCAGCAGGATCAGGAACGCGTCGACCTCCATGTCGAAGCGCGCGCCGAACTCCGACGCCGTGCCGGTGCGGCGGGCCACTTGGCCGTCGAGACCGTCCAGCAGCAGCGCCACGCCGACCAGCCCGACCAGCCACCCGAGGGAAAAATTACCTTCGGCGATCAGGGCCGCGGCGCACCCCACGAGCGTCGCGCGGGCGAAGGTGATCCAGTCCGCCGGCCCGAAGGCGGGCCGCCCGCTGCGGCGCAGGCCCCACTCGGTCAGCAGCACCAGGGCGAGGCCGTAAACCACCCCGGTCGCCCAGGCGAGCGGCCCGAGACCGCCCGCGACGACCTCCGCGGCGAGCACCGGCGCCGGGATCACCGAGCGCAGGAGAAGGTCCTGTTTGATCATCGTCGACTCCGCGAATTGCTCATAGGGTGGCGACACCAGCCTCCGGTCGCCTGCTGAGGAGAAACACGTGGAACAGGCTTTCTGGGTTCAAAGTCCCGGCTCGGGACACCTGCGGGAGGAGCGGCTGCCCGAGCCGGGGCCGGACGACGTGCTCGTCCGCACGCTGTACTCCGGCGTCAGCCGCGGCACCGAAACCCTCGTCTTCCGCGGCGGCGTCCCGGCGAGCCAGCACGACGTCATGCGCGCGCCCTTCCAGGAGGGCGAGTTCCCCGGCCCGGTCAAGTACGGCTACCTCAACGTCGGCGTCGTCGAACAGGGCCCGGCGCACCTGGCGGGCAAGACCGTCTTCTGCCTCTACCCGCACCAGACCGCCTACGTCGTCCCGGCGACCGCGGTGACGCCGGTGCCGGACGCCGTCCCGCCCGGGCGCGCGATCCTCGCCGGCACCGTCGAGACCGCGGTGAACGCCGTCTGGGACGCGCGGCCGCGGCTGGGCGACCGGATCGCGGTCATCGGCGCCGGGATGGTCGGCGCGAGCGTCGCGAAGCTCCTCAGCGGCTTTCCGGCGACCCGGGTGCAGCTGGTCGACGTCGATCCGGCGCGCGCCGAAATCGCCGCGGCGCTCGGCGTCGAGTTCGCGGCGCCGGAAGACGCGCTCGGCGACTGCGACCTCGTCGTGCACGCGAGCGCCAGCGAGGCCGGGCTCGCCCGGGCGCTGGACCTGCTCGCGCCGGGCGGCGAGGTCGTCGAGATGTCCTGGTACGGCGACCGCCGGGTGAGCGTCCCGCTCGGCGAGAACTTCCATTCGCGGCGGCTGGTGATCCGCAGCAGCCAGGTCGGCACGGTCGCGCGCCCCGACCGCAGCTACGCGCAGCGGCTGGGCGTCGCCCTCGAGCTGCTGGCCGATCCGGCGTTCGAAGCGCTGGTCAGCGGCGAGTGCGCGTTTAAAGATCTTCCGTCCGTGTTACCCCGGCTGGCCGCGAATGAACTTTCCGCCCTGTGCCTCCGTGTCATGTATCAGCCGCAGTGACCACGTCCACCCGAACGCATCGGAGGTCTTGGTGTTCAGCATCACCGTCCGTGACCACGTGATGGTCGCCCACAGCTTCCGCGGGGAAGTCTTCGGTCCCGCGCAACGCCTGCACGGCGCGACCTTCCTGGTGGATGCGACGTTCCGCCGGGCCGAGCTGGACGAGGACAACATCGTCGTCGACATCGGCAAGGCCACGGAAGAGCTCAAGGCGGTGCTGAGCGACCTGAACTACCGCAACCTCGACGACGAGCCGGAGTTCAAGGGCGTCAACACCTCGACCGAGTTCCTCGCGAAGGTCATCGCCGACCGCCTGGCCGACGCCGTCCACGCCGGCCGCCTCGGCGAAGGCGCGCGCGGCCTCGAAGGGATCGCCGTCTCCCTGCACGAATCGCACGTCGCGTGGGCGAGTTACGAGCGTGCCCTGTGAACTCGCTGTACGTGATCCTCCCCGGCGACGTCGACGACTCGTCCGTCCCCAGCGGCGGCAACACCTACGACCGCCGGATGTGCGACCGGCTCGCCGCGGCCGGCCTCGACGTCCACGAGATCGCCGTCGCCGGCAGCTGGCCGCGGCCGGACACCGAGGCCCGCGCGGTCCTGGGCCACCTCCTCTCGGCGCTGCCGACGGGCTCGGCCGTGCTGCTCGACGGCCTGGTCGCGTGCGGCGTGCCCGAGGTCGTCGTCCCGCAGGCGCGGCGGCTGTCGCTCTCGGTGCTGGTGCACCTGCCGCTGGCCGACGAGACCGGCCTGCCGCCCGCGCTCGCCGCCGAGCTCGACGCGCTGGAACGCGACACGCTGCGGGCGGTCAGCTCGGTCGTCGCGACCAGCGAGTGGGCCGCCCGCCGGCTGATCGGCCACCACGGCCTGGCCCCGCACCGGGTGCACTCGGTGACGCCGGGCGTCGACCCGGCACCGCTGGCCGTCGGCACCGACGGCGTGTCCCGGCTGGTCTGCGTGGCCAACGTGACCCCGCGCAAGGGCCAAGGCGTGCTCGCCCAGGCCCTGGAAACCGTCGCCGACCTGCGCTGGACGTGTGAATGCGTCGGCGGGATCCGCCGCGAGACCAAGTACGTCGAGCGGCTGCGCGAGCACCGGCTCGGGGCCCGCTTCACGCTCACCGGCCCGCGCACCGGCGCGGCGCTCGAGGCGACCTACCACACCGCCGACCTGCTGGTGCTGCCCTCGCGCGCCGAGACCTTCGGCATGGTCGTCACCGAGGCCCTCGCCCGCGGCGTGCCGGTGCTGACCACCGACGTCGACGCGCTGCCCGACACGGTCGGCGTCGCGCCGGACGGCTCGGTGCCCGGGATGCTCGTCCCCGGCGACGACGTCGCCGCGCTCGGCGCCGCCCTGCGCCGCTGGCTCACCGAGCCCGCGCTGCGGACGCGGCTGCGCGCGTCGGCGAGGCTGCGCCGCGAGACCCTGACCGGCTGGGACGACACCGCCCGCCGGATCGCCGACATCCTCCTGCGGCAGGAGGCGGCGGCATGACCGCGTTCGCCCCGGACTGGCTCTACCTGCGCGAACCCGCGGACGCCGCGGCCCGCGCCACCGAACTCCTCGACCCGCTGCGCGCCCATCTGCCCGCGGACTTCGTGGTCCGGGACCTGGGCTGCGGCACCGGCTCGCTCGGCCGCTGGCTGGCCGCGCGGCTGCCCGGCACCCAGCACTGGATCCTGCACGACCACGACACCGGCCTGCTCGCCCACGCGCAGGCGAGCCTCCCGGGCACCGCGCTCGACGGCAGCCCGGTCGACGTCGTCGCCGAGCAGCGGGACGTCACCGCGCTGCGGGCCGCCGACCTCGCCGGGACGTCGCTGGTCACCGCGTCCGCCCTGCTCGACCTGCTGACCAGGGACGAGGTCACCGCGCTGGCCACGGCGGTCGTCGAAGCGGGCTGCGCGGCGCTGCTGATGCTGTCGGTCACCGGCAAGGTGGAGCTCTCGCCCGCCGACCCGCTCGACCCCGCGATGGCCACAGCATTCAATGCCCACCAGCGCCGGGTCACCGAAGACGGCCGTCGGCTGCTCGGCCCGAACGCCGTGGACGTCGCCGCGGCCGCGTTCGGCAGGCTCGGCGCCACGGTCGTCCGCGCGGACAGCGCCTGGCGGCTCGGCCCGGACCAGGCCGAACTGCAGCGGCAGTGGCTCGAGGGCTGGGTCGGCGCCGCCGTCGAGCAGCTGCCCCAGCTGCGCCCGGTCGCCGACGTCTACCTGCAGCGACGGCTCGAGCTGGCGGCGGCCGGCGAGCTGCACGCCGTGATCCACCACGGTGACCTGCTGGTCCTGCCGCCGAGCCGGGAGGTGGCGGCGTGAAGCGCGCACTGGCCTGGCTGCGGATCCTCGGTGCGTTCGCCATCCTCGGCGTCCTCGTCTGGCAGCTCGGCAGCGCCGCCTTCCTCGACGGGCTCGGCCGGATCAGCGCGCCCGGCGTGCTGGCCGCGCTCGCCATCGGGTTCGCGACGACGCTGTTCAGCGCCGGCCGCTGGCAGATCGTCGCCACCCGGCTCGGCCTGCGGCTTTCGCTGCGCACCGCGGTCGGCGACTACTACCGCGCGCTGTTCCTCAACGGCGTGCTGCCCGCCGGCGTCCTCGGCGACGTCCACCGCGCGGTCCAGCACGGCCGCGACAGCGGTGACGTGCCGCGCGGCGTGCGGGCCGTCGTCCTGGAACGCACCGCGGGCCAGGTCGTGCTGATCGCGTCCGCGGTCACCGTCGTGCTCGCGGCGCCGGGGGTCGTGCCCGGCGCGTTCCGCGAGGTCGTGGTGGTGGCCGGGGTGGTCGTCGTGCTGGCCGCCGTCGCCGGGCTGGTCGTCGGCCGCGTGCTGGGCGGGCGCTGGATCCACAGCCCGTCGAAGTGGCGCCGCGGCTTCGCCGTCACCCTCGCCGACGTCCGGCTCGGCCTGCTGACCCGCGAGACCTGGCCGGCGGTGAGCTTCCTGTCGGTCGTGACGCTGGCCGGGCACCTGGGCCTGTTCGTCGTCGCCGCCCGCGTCGCCGGGGTCGGCGCGCCGGTGTGGCAGCTCGTGCCGCTCATGGTGCTGGCGCTGCTCGCGATGGGCCTCCCGCTCAACGTCGGCGGCTTCGGCCCGCGCGAGGGCGTCTGCGCCCTGCTCTTCGGCGCGGCCGGTCTGGGAGCCGCCCAAGGTGTCACCGTCGCCGTGGTCTACGGGGTGCTCACGCTGGTCGCGAGCCTGCCCGGCGCCGGTGTCCTGCTCGTCCGGAGCGTCGCCGGGTTCCGCGTGACCCGCGCTCCGCACACCGGTGTCGTGCCCGCTCCGCGCGTCGCGGCCGACACCGGGATCGAATCGGAAGTGGGGTTGAAGTCATGACCGCTGGTGACATCATCGGGGATGTCGGGGATCTGCCGCGCCGGGCTGTGGTCGAGCGGGTGGTCGAAACCCGGTTGCCGACCCGGCACGGGACCTTCCGCGCGTTCGGGTACCTCGACCGCACCGGTACCGAGCAGGTCGCGCTGGTCTACGGCGACGTCGCCCCGCTCGGCGCCCTGGTCCGGGTGCACAGCGAATGCCTGACCGGCGACGTCTTCGGCTCGACGCACTGCGAGTGCGGCGACCAGCTGGCGGTGGCGCTGGACCGGATCGTCGAGGAGGGCTCGGGCGTGCTGGTCTACGTCCAGGGCCACGAGGGCCGCGGGATCGGCCTGCTCGCGAAGCTCGAGGCGATGCGGCTGCAGCAGGACGAAGGCCTCGACACGGTCGACGCGAACGTGGCACAGGGCCTGCCGGTCGACGCCCGCGACTACCACGCGGCGGCGGGCATCCTGACCGACCTCGGCATCCGCTCGGTGCGGCTGCTGTCGAACAACCCGCAGAAGGTCGAACAGCTGACGCGCTACGGAATCCGCATCAGCGAGCGGGTGCCGCTGCTGGTTCCGCCGAACCCGGAAAACCTGCGGTACCTCCGCACGAAGGCCGAGCGGATGGCCCACCTGCTGCCGCACCTCGGCCAGGCGTTCACCGGCTCGTGAGTGGTAAGGCGCGTTCTAACGCGCCTTACCACTCACGAGCACGTCGAGGACCGCGGCGAAGCGCTGGACCAGGGTGTCCAGCAGGACGTGCCCCTTGGCCGCGCTGGCCAGCGAAGGACGGCCGACCACCCCCGACTCCGTGTAGGCCCGCAGGCCCAGCGTCAGCAGGTGTTCCCGGTCGGTGACGTGGTCGGCCGTTTCGTGCCCGGGCCGGACCAGGTCCGGGTGGGCGTGCAGCAGGATCGACGTCTCCAGCTCGCCCGCGTGCATGTCGTCGTCCAGCGACGTCCGCAGGCCGGCCGCGGTGTGCGCCGCCTGCCAGTCCGCGACGCCCGGGAACAGCGCCAGCGCGCCCGCCGCCTCCTGGACCACATTGGACAGTACGTAGTTGCCGCCGTGCCCGTTGACCAGCACGAGCCGCTCCACCCCGGACGCCTTCAGCGACGCGGCGACGTCGGTGACCACGGCGTGCAGGGTGCGCGCCGAGATGCTCACCGTGCCGGCCCAGCCCGCGTGCTCGTGCGAGCACGAGATCGTGATCGGCGGCAGGTGGAGCACGGGGTAGGCACCGGCGACGGCTTTCGCGAGGGTCGCCGCGATGATCGTGTCGGTCGCCAGCGGCAGGTGCGCGCCGTGCTGCTCGAAGCTGCCGACCGGCAGCACCGCGACCGACGCCCGCCGCGCCTGCTCCTCGGCGGTGGTGGCGAGCGGGAACAGATCGGTCATGGGCGCGCCCCTTCACTAGGTTGGTGAGCATGACCGAGCATGCCGCACTACTGGACATCGCGCGCGAAGCCGTGGCGAAGGCGACGGAGATCGTCAGGTCGCGTCCGACATTTTCCGTTTCCGCGAAAGGCGATCGCGACCTGGTGACCGACGTCGACACGGCGGTCGAGGACGCGCTGCGGGCGTTCCTCGCCGCCGAGACGCCGGAGATCGGGATCCTCGGCGAGGAGCGCGGCCGCAGCGGGGAGCGCGGCGGCCGCTGGTGGGCGCTCGACCCGATCGACGGGACCGCCAACTTCGCCCGCGGAATTCCGCTCTGCGGGATTTCCCTGGCCCTGGTGGACGGCGAACACAGCACGGTCGCCGCGATCGCGCTGCCGTACCTCGGCGTCACGTACACCGCCGCGCGCGGCGAAGGTGCTTTCGCGAACGGAGAGCGCGTTGGCGCGTCAGCCGCGACGGAGCTTCGCGACGCGATGATCGCCGTCGGCGACTTCGCGATCGGTGAACTCGCCGAGGAGAAGAACCGCGCCCGGCTGACGCTGCTGTCGGACCTCGGCGCGCGGGCGCAGAAGATCCGGATGCTCGGCACGGCGGCCATCGACCTGTCCTGGGTGGCGGACGGAAAGCTCGACGCCGCACTGATCCTCTCCAACAACCCGTGGGACACCATGGCCGGCGTGCTGCTCGTGCGCGAGGCGGGCGGGGTCGTCGTCGACCGCGACGGCAGCGAGCACACGGTCGGTTCCGAGGCGACGATCGCCGTCGGCGCCGGGCTGCGCAAGGAGATCGTGGACGCACTTGATCGCGCGTACGGGGTTGTTCGTTAGGATTCCGGGGTACACCGTAAGCGGCGCCACAGCGCTGGTTTGCGCTGTCCGCGCTAGGTTTTCGGCTACGTTGGTACCGGTCGGCGGCCCGGCCTGGCATGCTGACCGGATCTCGTCGGCCACATCGGAGAATGGTGGATGCTCGTGGAAAGTCGCCGGATCCGCGATCGGTACCGGCTGGTCGAGCCGATCGGCGGCGGCGCGATGGGCACGGTGTGGCGGGCGCAGGACGAAAAGCTCGACCGCACGGTGGCGATCAAGGAACTCCTGCTGCCGCACGACCACGACGAGCAACGCACCCAGGAAGCGAAGAACCGCGCGATGCGCGAGGCGCGGATCGCCGCGCGGCTGCAGCATTCCCACGCGATCACCGTGTTCGCCGTCCTCGAGGAGGAGGACCGGCCGTGGCTGGTGATGGAGTACCTGCCGTCGAAGAGCCTGGCGCTGGTGCTCGGCGAGGAGCCGGCCACGGTGGACGACGCCATCCGCGTCGGCGCCCAGATCAGCTCGGCGCTGGCCGGCGCGCACCGCGCCGGGGTGGTGCACCGCGACGTGAAGCCGGCCAACATCCTGGTCGCCGAGGACGGCACGGCGAAGATCACCGACTTCGGCATCTCCCGCGCGATCGGTGACGTCAAGCTGACGGCCACCGGCGAGATCGCCGGCACGCCCGCCTACCTCGCGCCCGAGGTGGCCCGCGGCGAGGAGGCGGACTTCGCCGCCGACGTCTTCTCGCTCGGCGCCACGCTGTACGCCGCCGTCGAGGGGCAGTCGCCGTACGGCACCGCCGACAACCCGATCGCCTTGCTCTACAAGGCCTCCAGCGGCGAGATCGTGCCGCCGGAGAAGGCCGGCCGGCTGACGCCGCTGCTGCTGCGGATGCTCGCCATGGAGCCGGCCGAGCGGCCGTCGATGGACGAGGTCGAGCAGGAGCTGCGTGCGCTGCTGCCGGACGCGGAGCCGGGGGAGTCGGTGCTCGCCGAGACGGTCCCCGGGGCCGAGCCGCCGGTGGTGCCGGCCGCGGTCACCGTGCCCGCGGGCGACGTCACCGCGGTGTCGCCGGGCGCGCGCAAGGGCCTGATCGCCGTCGGCGCGGGCGCGGCGCTGCTGTGCGTCGCGGTCGTCGTGGCGATCCTGCTGGTCGTGCGGCAGAAGCCGCCGCAGGACACGGCCGCGCCGCCGCCGTCGCAGACCCCGTCCACCTCGGCGTCCGCGACGCCCTCGACGGCGCCGTCGTCCACGCCCGCGCCGTCTTCCCCGCCGACCTCGGCCACCTCCGCCCCGCCGAACTCGCCGACGGTGTCGACCGTGGCCTCGTCCAAGACCCCGCTCGACGCCCTCACCGGTTACTACGCGTTGCTGCCGAGCAACCCGGCGGCGGCGTGGAACCTGCTCACGGACCGGTTCAAGGCGTCGCGCCACCAGACGTATGAGACGTACAAGAGCTTCTGGGGCCGGTACAAGTCGGTGACCGTGAGCAATCCCCGCGAAGCCGGACCCAACCGGGTCACGGCCACGGTCTCCTACGACGGCGGGAACACCGAAAACGACACCTTCACCCTCGTCCAAGAGGGCGGCGTCTGGAAGATTGACTCGCAGAGCTGAACCTTCCCGGGCCGGGGTGCGTGTGACGTATGAGCCGTCACCGCCGTCGACCCACGCTGGAGGTAGCTGTGCCCGTTCCCACCGCCTTGCTCCGGCGCGCGCGATGAGGCCCGCCGACCCGATGGTGTTCATCCTCCCGGCCGCCCCGCCGGGCAGCGACACCTACGACAAGCGGATGTGCCAGAACCTGCCCGCCGTCGGCCAGCCGGTGCTGGAGCTGCCGGTCGCCGGCGACTGGCCGGAGCCGGACGCGACGTCGAGACGCAGATTGGCGCGGTCGCTGGCCGCGCTGCCGGACCGGACGGTCGTGCTGCTCGACGGCATGATCGCGTCCGGCGTCCCCGAGATCGTCGTCCCGCACGCGCGGCGCCTGCGCCTGGCCGTGCTGGTCCACCAGGCCCTCGCCGACGAGCCGGGCCTCGCCCCGGCGCACGCCGCGGAGCTGGACGCGTGCGAGCGCGAGACGCTCCGGATGGCCGGCATGGTCGTCGCGACCAGCCCCTGGCTGGCCCGGCTGCTGATCGACCGCCACGACCTCGACCCGTCCCGCGTCTACGTCGCCAAGCCGGGAACGGACGCGGCCCCGCTGGCGGCGGGCGCGGACGGCGTGTCCCGCCTGCTGTGCGTCGGCGACGTCACCCGCCGCAACGGCCACGACGTGCTGGTCCAGGCCCTCGGCGAGGTCGACCACCTGGCCCTGTCGTGCGTGTTCGCGGGCTCCCTGCAGACGGACCCGGCGTATGTGGAGGAGCTCGGCTGGTCGATCGAGCGCCTCGGCCTGGGCAACAGAATCACGCTGGCGGGCGACGCGGTGGACCTCGGAGCGGCCTACAACGCGGCGGACCTCTTGGTGGTCCCGGCCCGCGCGGCGACATCGGGCATGTTCGTGGCCCAGGCACTGGCCAGGGGAATCCCGGTACTGGCCACCGAGGTGGGCGGCGTGTACGACGCCCTGGGCGTCGACGCGGACGGCGAGATGCCGGGCCTGCTCGTGGAGCCGGACGACCCGTTCGCCCTGGCGGACGCGCTGCACCGCTGGTACGCGGACCCGGAGCTCCGGCGGTCGCTGAGAACGGCGGCGTTGGGCCGCGGAAGCGCACTGGAGGAGTGGGACGTGGCGGCGAGGCGGCTGACGCACGTCCTGTCGCGGCTGGCGTCGGAACCCCGGATCGTCGCCTGACGCTTGCCGCACGGAGGGCGGGTCCGAGCAAGCTCGACCGCCCGCCGCAGCCGGGGGTGCGGCCCTCGCCCTGACCTGGCGGAACGGTTCGCCGGGAAGCGGGCTCCCCGGCGAACCGCTCTCCTCACACCAGCGTCAGCGCGTAGATCTCCACCCGCGGGTCGTTCGGCAGGCTCACCGACTGCACGGTCTTCCCGCCGTCCAACCCACCGGAAATCCCGAACAACCGCACCGGCGGCCCGTCCACGCCGCTCCCGGCCTTGATCCGGTGCGGCATCTCCAGAACCACCGGGCTTCCCGACCCCGCCCAGTCACCGAAGGTCAACGCCAGGTCGGCGCTCGTTCCGTCGGTGTAGTGCGCGGTCACCGTCGTCGACACCGGCCCGTTGTGCGATGCCCCGACGATGCGAAGCGCCGTGTGCTGACCGGCCGGCAGCAGCAGCGACTGCCCGCGGGCCTCCACGAAGTTCGCCGCAGTCCCCGAAGCGTCCGGCGCCGCGTACGTGACGCCGTCCCAGACCACCGGGCCCGCCGCCGGGAGCAGCGAAGCGTCGTAGCTCCAGCCGCCGCCGTCGAAGTTGCCCTCCGACGAAGCAGCCACCGTCGCCGTGCCGTCGTGGTTCCGGTCGCGGCCCAGGTCCACCGCGCACTGCGGGCCCGGAGACACGCACGCCGACGGCGTCCGGACCTCGACCGTTGCCGTGCGCGTCACCGTGTTCGCGCCCAGTCCGGACACCGTGACCTGCACCGGATACGTCCCCAGCGCCGCAGTCGCCGGCACGTTCACCGTGATCGGCACCGTCCGCTGCACCGGCAGCCGCCCGGACCAGATCAGCTGCAGCGGCTGGACCCGGGTCTTCCACGGCGACGTGACCGAAACCGTCACCGGTTGCAACGCCGGGTTCTGCGCCAGGACGTCCAGATCCAGGTGCACCTGCTGAGCCGTCCCGGCCGGGATGACCACCGACGTCTGCCGCAACGAGGCGTCGACGTGGCGGCGCGGGTCGCCCGCCGCGTCGTTCACCGAAGGCGGTGCCGCCGACGGGGACGTTCCCCACGCGGACGGCCGGGAGCCGAGCTTGTGCGACAGCGTCCCGCCGTGTGCCAGCGACGACCAGTTCAGTGACGTCTGCCGGACGTCGCGTCCGTTGAGCGACACGCTCTGGATGTACCGGTTCGCATCGCTCGCGCCCGGTGCCGACACCGTGAGCGTCCCGCCCTGCGACGAGCCGTACTGTCCGATTCGGACGGTCGCCGACTCGAACTGGGGGCTCGACACCGCCAGGAAGTTCGCGCCGCTCATCGTCGGGTACAGCCCCAGCGACGAGAAGACGTACCAGGCCGACATCGTGCCCAGGTCGTCGTTGCCGGTCATGCCGTCGGGGCCGGTCGTGAACAGCGTCATCGCCGCGCGGACGACGGTCGCCGTCTTCGCCGGGGCGCCGACCCAGTTGTACATGTACGGCGCCAGCAGGTCCGGCTCGTTGTTCGGGTTGTACGTCGCCTTGCCGTAGTAGTCGTACGGGCTCGCGATCCAGTCCTTCCGCGCCGTGCCCGCCGGGTCCGAAAGCAGGTTGCCGTACGCGAAGAAGGAGTCCAAGCGCTTCTCCGTCGCGGGCCGGCCGCCCATCAGGGAGACGAGCCCGGCCGGGTCCTGCGGCACGAGCCACTGGTACTGGTAGGCGCCGCCTTCGTGGAACTGGTGGTCGGCGTCGACCGGGTTGTACGGCTTCAGGAACGTGCCCTCGGTGGTGCGCGGCCGGAACTGCTGGATGGAGGAGTCCCACAGGTTGCGGTACCACTGGCCGCGGCCGGCGAACATCCGCGCGTCGGCCTGGTGGCCCAGACCACGGGCCATCAGCGCGAGCGCCGCGTCGGCCGCCGAGTACTCCATGGTCGCCGACGCCGGGTGCTCGCAGTCGTTGTCGCCGCCCTTGGCCGCGCAGTCCTTGCCGAGTTCGAGCCCGCTCGGGATGTACCCGCGCTCGTTGTAGTAGTTGACGCCGGAGCGGCCGTTGTACGGCGAATCGGCGGGCGGCGTGCTCGTCGCGTTCTTCTTGAGCAGCGCGTACGCCTCTTCTTCGTGCCCGGCGAGCAGGCCCTTCGACCACGCTTCGACGAGGAACGGCGTCACCGGGTCGCCGGTCATGATGTTCGTTTCGCTCTCGGCCAGCGCCCAGCGCGGCAGCCACCCGCCGTCCCGGCCGATGGCGACGACCGACAGCGCGACGTCCCGCGCGACCTGCGGTTCCAGCATTTCCAGGAGCTGGTTCTGCGGCCGGTAGGTGTCCCACAGCGAGAAGTTCTGGTACGGCGTGTAGCCGCTCGCGGTGTGCACCTTGCCGTCGAAGCCGGTGTACGCGCCGTCGGTGTCGCCGGCCAGGTTCGGGTGCAGCTGCGCGTGGTAGAGCGCGGTGTAGAACGCCGTCTGCCGCTCGGTCGTGCCGCCGGCGATCTTGATCGCGCCGAGCCGGTCGACCCACTGCTGGTGCAGTGCGGCGCGCGTCGCGTCGAAGTCGTAGTCCGACGTCTCCGCCGCGAGGTTCTTCCGGGCGCCGTCGAGCCCGGTGTAGGACAGGCCCACTTTCAGCACGACGTCGTGGTCGGTGGTCGCGTCGAAGCTCGCCCAGGCGCCGTTGCCGCCGGTGCCCGCGGCGTCGCGGCTGCCCGGCGTGCGCGTCGAATCGCGCCAGGTGCCGAACGAGCTGAACGGCCGGTCGAAGGTGGCGGTGAAGTAGACGGTGTGTTCGTCGTGGCCGGCGCAGAAGCCGCCGGCTTTGACGCGCCCTTCGAGCGTGCGGTCGCCGACGACGTGGATCTCGGAGTCCTTGACGGACTGGTTGGCCTGGCCGGTGTTGAACAGGACGTTCGCCGCGCCGGTCGACGGGAACGTGTAGCGCTGCCAGCCGGTGCGCGCGGTCGCCGTCAGTTCGGCGTTGATCCCGTACTTCTTCAGGCCGACGCGGTAGTAGCCGGGCTCGGCGTGCTCGTCGTCGTGGCTGTACTCGGACCGGTATGCGTTCTTGTCAACGTTGTCCACGGCGCCGGTGGTGGGCATGATCGGCAGCTCGCCCATCACGCCGCAGCCGACGCCGGACAGGTGCGTCTGGCTGAAGCCGTAGATCGCGTTCTGCAGGTAGTCGTACCCGCCTTGGCCGCCGGTGTCCGGGCTGACCTGCACCATCCCGAACGGCGCACTCGCGCCGGGGAAGGTGTTCCCGAAGTTCTGCGTGCCGACGAACGGGTTGACCAGGCTCACCGGATCGACCGGCGTGGCGGCGTGTGCGGTGGCCTGGCTCGTCGCGGCGACCACGAGCCCGACGGCCGCGGCGGCGACCAGCCGTCTGCTTTGCGACCTCATGGGGCGCACCTCCCAGTGCTGACAACGTTGTCAAAAGCGGACTGTCCAGCAGCCTTTCACATCGGCGGGCGGTTTGGAAGGCGGCAACCAGGTCAAGCCGTTGTCATAGCCCGCCGCAGCAGCCGCGCGGCGGCTTCGACACCGGTGTCGGCGAGGTTGCCGTAGCCGAGCACGAGGGCGGGCTCCCCGGGCGCGGCCCGGTAGCCGTCGAGGTCGGCCACCTTGACACCCGCCGCTTTCGCCGCGCGGACGACGGCGGCAGCGTCCTGGTCGAGGTGGAGCACCAGGTGCAGCCCGGCGGCGACCCCGGACAGCCGCGCCGGCCCCAGCGCGCCGACGAGCCTGTCGCGCCGCGCCCGGTAGCGCAGCCGCGCGGCCCGCAGATACCGGTCGTAGCCCCCGCTTTCGAGGAAGCCGGCGAGCGCGAGCTGGTCGACCACGGGCGGCGGGTGTGCCCGTACTGTCCACTGTGGAGGCAGGACGATCCAGCCGAGCCCGAGCGCGGGGCTGAGCGTCTTGCTGACCGACCCGAAGAGCGCGACCCGGCCCGGGTCGGTGCCCTGGACGGTGCCGACGGGCCGCCGGTCGTACCGGAATTCGGCGTCGTAGTCGTCTTCGAGGATCAGCCCGTCGACGTCCCGCGCCCAGTCGAGGAGTGCGGCCCGCCGCCGCGGCGAGAGGACCGAGCCGGTGGGGAACTGGTGTGCGGGCGTGACGAGCACGGCGCGGACGCCCGCCGGAATTCGCCCCACGTCGATGCCTTCGTCGTCGACCGGCACCGGATCGACGGTCATCCCGGCGCTTTCGGCGGCGCGCCACAACCGCGTCCACCCGGGGTCCTCGACGGCCAGCCGGGTGCTGCCGCGCTCGGCCAGGGCGTGGCACACGCCGGTCACGCCGTCGGTGACGCCGCCGCAGACCAGCACGGTGCCGGGCGCGGCGCCGCGGACGCGCCGGAGGTACTCGCCCAGGAGCCGCCGCAGCCGCGGGTGGCCGTCCGGTTCGGGCAGCCCGAAGTCCGTGTGCGGCGTGGTCGCGAGGACTTCGCGCAGGGCCTCGGCCCACGGCCGCCGGGGGAAGTTCCGCAGGTCGGGCAGGCCGGGGGCGAGGTCGTACCGCGGCGGCGCCGCCCGCGCCGGTTCCTTCGCCGCCACCGCGTCTCCCACCGGCCGGACCCGGGTGGCCGACCCGGTGTGCCCGGTCAGGTACCCCTCGGCGACGAGCTGGGCGTACGCCTGCGTGACGACCCACCGCGAGCACCCGAGGTCGGCGGCGAGCCGCCGGCTCGGGGGGACCGCGCCGGTCAGGACGCCGTCCCGGATGGCCTTGCGCAGGGCTCTGGCCAGCTGTTCGTGCTTCCGGCCCGGGCCGGACGGCGCCAGCAGCACGCCCCAATCGGTCTGTGATCCCGCCACGGAATCGGACTGTAGTACCGGACCGCTCCGGGCCTAGCGTGGTCGGCATGAAGAAGGTGGAACTGGGCCGGACCGGTCAGCTCGTGAGCCAGGTGTCGCTGGGCTGCATGACGATGGGCACGTCGACCGACGAGCCGGTGTCGGCCCGCATCCTGGACGCGTACCTCGACGCCGGCGGCGACTTCCTGGACACGGCGAACTGCTACACGTGGTGGGCGCCGGACGCGACCGGCGGCGAGAGCGAGTCCGTGCTCGGCCGGTTGCTGCGGGGCCGGCGCGACCGCGTCTTCTTGGCGACGAAGGTGTCGGCGGGCATCACGGACCTTCCGGCGGCCCGCGCGGCCCGGCATCCGGACGGCACGGTGGACTGGGACGCGGTGGAGCGCACGTTCGAAGGCGCCGGGGCCGCGGTGATCGAGCGCGAGGCCGAGGCGAGCCTGCGCCGCCTGGGCACCGACCACATCGACCTCTACTACGTCCACGTCGACGACCGCCGCGTTCCGCTCGAAGAGACACTGTCCGCATTGGACGCTCTGGTGCGATCGGGCAAGGTGCGGTACATCGGCTGGAGCAACGTCCGCACGTGGCGCCTGGAGCGCATCCGCTCGCTGGCGCTGGCCAACGGCTGGGCGTCCCCGGTCGCGGTCCAGGTCCAGCACTCGTACCTGCGCCCCACCGGCGCCGACGTCCCGTCGATCGCGGGCGCTGAGCTGCTGGACTGGCTGTCGCTGCACCCGGACGTCTCGCTGGCCGCGTATTCCTCGCTGCTGCGCGGGATCTACGACGACGCCGGCTACCGCGAGTCCACCCCGGTCTGGCGGTCCTACGCGGGCCCGGACTCGGAAGCCCGGCTGGCCGCGGTCGCGAAGGTGGCGTCGTCGCTGGGCGCGTCGGGCAACCAGGTGGCGCTGGCGTGGCTGCTGCACCACGGCGTCATCCCGCTGATCGGGCCGCGCACATGGGAACACTACGAGTCGATCGCCCCGGCGTTCACTTTGGACCTGCCGGCCGAGCTGCTGTCCTTGCTGGACAACGCGTAGGCGGTGGCGAGCAGCGCGGCGACGCTCGGCTTGTGCCCGTCGCGCCGCCGCCACGTCATGGTGACGCCGGTGGCCGCGCCGGCCAGGGGGACGGCGACCGCGCCCGGGTGCTCGACGAGGGCGGGCACGATCCCGCACCCCAGGCCGGCGGCGACGCACCGGGCGAGGGCGGCGAGGCTGCCGACCTCGGCCTCGACGAGGGGCCCGTCGATCCGGTCCAGCATCTCCCGGAAGCCGCACCCTTCCGGCGTGGCGAGGAATCCGACGCCGTCGAGGTCGCCCGGCAGGATCTCGTCCCTGTCCGCCAGCGGATGTCCCGGCGGGACGATGACGACGAGCGGTTCGGTGCCCAGCGACGCACTGGCGAGAGCCGGGTCGGCGGGTGCGTCGCCGAAGGTGAAGCAGACGTCCATTTCGGACTGTCGCACGGCCCGGTAGAGCTCACCGCGCCCGCCCTCCCGGAGCGTGACGCGCACGCGCGGCCACCGCGTCCGGTACTCGCCGAAGAGGGCCGGGATCCGTTGGGCGCACAGCGTTTCGAGGGCGCCGATGGTCAGGGCGCCTTCGGGCTCGCCGCGTTCCTCGTCGACGGCGGCCCGGGCCTCTTCGACGAGTTCGAGCACCTGGCCGGTGTACCCGACGAGCCGTTCGCCGGCCCCGGTGAGCCGCAGCCGCCGCCCTCGTTCGAACAGCTTCGAGCCGAGTTCGGCTTCCAGGGCCTGGATCTGCTCGGTGACGCTGGACTGCGCGTAGTGCAGCTCGGCGGCGGCGCGGGTGAAGTTGAGCGTCCGCGCGACGACGCGGAAGGTGCGCAGGTGGCGCAGTTCCATGGCAGCCCCCATCGGCGTTCCCGATACCGGCCATCGTAACTGCCTGCTTCCGCCGACGTCACCGAGCGTCCAGGCTTCTCGGTGTGGCAAGACTCCTCACCGGCCTTTCGCTGGGCTACTTCCTGGTCATGCTGGACACGACGATCGTGACGGTCGCCTTGCCGGCCCTCTCGCCTTCACTGCCGGCGCAGCAATGGATTTCCAACGGCTACACGCTGACGTTCGCGGTGTTCCTCCTGGTGGCGGGCGCGTGGTCGGATCGCTTCGGCGCCCGCCGCGTGTTCTTCACCGGCCTGGTCGCGTTCGCGGCCCTGTCCGGTTTGTCGGCGCTGTCGTTCTCGACGTCGCTGTTGATCGGACTCCGGGCGCTGCTCGGCGTCGCCGGCGCCCTGCTGGTGCCTTCGTCGCTGTCGCTGATCGCGACGGCCTACCCGGCGCCGGCCGCGCGGGCGAAGGCGATGGGCGTCTGGGCCGCGGTGAGCGGAACCGGCCTGGTGGCTGGGCCCCTGCTGGGCGGGCTCCTGACCGAGGCGTTCGGCTGGCGGGCGATCTTCCTGGTCAACGTCCCGGTGGCGCTGGTCGCCCTGGCCCTCTCCCGGTCGGCGCCGCCGACCCCGGCGAGACGCGGCCGGATGCTCCCCGCGCGCCTGTTCCGGGTGCGCGCGTTCCCGCTGGGGCTCGCGGCGGGCGCGATCGTGAACTTCGGGTTGTCCGGGGTGCTGTTCGTGCTGTCGCTGTATTTCCAGGAGACCCGCGGATATCCGCCGTCGGCGACCGGATTGGCGTTCCTTCCGCTGACGATCCCGACGGCGTTCAACCCCATTTTCACCGGCCGCCTGGTGGCCCGGATCGGGCCGCGGATTCCGGCGGTGTCCGGCTTTCTGCTGATGGCTCTCGGCACCCTGGTCCAGGCGTGCTCGGCCTCGGCAGTCCTGTCGGTGGTCGCGCTGGCCCTGCTCGGCTTCGGGGTGTCGCTGGCGATCCCGTCGCTGCTGACGGCGGTCGTCACCGCCGTGCCGTCCGACCTGACCGGCGTCGCCGGCGGAGCGCTGAACGCCTCCCGCCAGGCGGGCGCGGCCCTCGGCGTGGCCGTCCTGGGTGCGCTGCTGACCAGCACGACGACGGCGATCACGCTGGTCGCGGCGGCGGCCCTGCTGCTGGCCGGGTCCTTGATCGTCGTGGCGATCCCGGCGGCGCGGACGCAGCCGGTGCGCTGAGTCCGGAGGCCGCGTTCCCCCCTCGGGAACGCGGCCTCCGGTGTCCCCGCAGCATCCGCGCCGCGTGTGGACAGGAAGTGGACAGCGCGTGGATGCGACGGCGGAAACTGTTGCCTGTTCGTTTATGAAACAGGAAACCCCTTGTTGCCCAATGCGGCGGCGCGAATCCTCGGTGGTGGGCGCAGGAATTCTCCGAAGCGCTCAGAAATCACCGTTTCCGAGGAGGATTCGTCATGTCCAAGAAGCTGCTCAAAATCGGTGGCCCGGTGCTCGCGATCTGCGCCTTCGCGGCGCTGCCGCTGCTCGGCTCCACCACCGCGTCTGCGACCGACAACGGCGGGGCGCCGGCGGCCGCCGTCGTCACCCCGACGCCGACGGACACCACTGACGGCAACCCCTGGCACGGCTGACGGGCCGGCCGTGAGCGGCGGCCGTCCCGCCGCCGCTCACGGCTCACCGCGGGCCGCAGGCACACCCGAGCGCCGAGCGTTCTTCCCGTACTTCACCGGCTTCCGGCAGGTCGAGGGCGGCGAACTCGGCCTCGGCCGCGGCCCAGTGCGTGACCGCGCCTTCGTGGTCGCCCATCGCGTGCAGCGTCTCGGCGACACCGTGGTGGGCGCGGGCCCGGTAGGCGCGGTTGCCGCTGCCGTCGGCCAGGTCCAGGGCCGATTTGCAGGCGGTGAGCGCTTCCTGCCGGGCGCCGCGGGCCAGTGCCGTCGTGCCGCGGTCGAGGTAGAGCTGGGTGCGCAGGTCGGCGTCCGGCACGTTCGCCGCCACTTCGCGGGCCTTGTCGTGGTAGCGCACGGCTTCGGCGTACCGGCCGCGCTGGCGGTGCACGTTGCCGATGTTGTTCAGCGCGTACGCCTCGACGCAGTGGTCGCCGATCTGGGCGGCGTTGCCGTGCGCGTCGGTGTAGCTGGTCAGCGCCTCGGTGAGCAGGCCGAGCCGTTCCTGCACCGAGCCGAGGTTGTTCAACGTGTGCGCCACGCCCTGGACGTGGCCGATCTCCCGCAGCATCCGCGCGGCGGATTCGTGCTGCCGCAACGCGACTTCGAGGTGGCCGTGCTGTTCGTTGAGGTAGCCCAGCATGCTCAGCGCGTGGGCCTCGCCGCGCCGGTCCTCGGTCTGTTCGTACTTGGCCAGCGCGGCTTCGAGGTGCGCCATCGCCTGCTCGTGCCGGCCCAGCTCCATGGTCGGGATGGCGAGCGCGCAGAGCGTCGCCGCTTCGCCGCGCGGGTCGCCGAGGCGGCGCCACTTGGGCAGCGCCTGGGCGGCGAGTTCCAGCGCCTCGGCCAGCTGCCCGCGCCGGTCGTGCGCGGTGGCCAGCCGCAGCAGGACGTGCGCCTGGCCGTAGTCGTTGCCCGCGTCGGCGGAGACGATCTTCCAGGCGAGCTCGAGCGTGCCGATCCAGTCCTCGAACTGGTTCGTCGTGTTGAAGTAGCGCCACAGCAGCACGGCCAGCCGCCACGTGTGCTCGGGCAGGCCGTGCCCGGCGGCGTAGCGGATGGCGGCCACGAGGTTGTCGCGTTCGGCGACGATCCACCGCAGGCCGGTGTCCGCGTCGGCGAATCCCGGCGTCACCGCGCAGGCCCGGTCCGTCGTCGAGGGCAGCTGAGCACGGTCGAAGGGGTACGCGGCGCGGACCGCGCCCGCCAGCGTCACGAGGTAGTAGTCGAGCAGCCGCACGAGCGCGTGCCGGGGTGCCGGCTCGACGGCGGCGAACTCCTTGAGCGGGTCGAGCATCTGGTACCGCTCGGGCGCGGCCTCCTCCAGGAGGCTGACTTCGTGCAGGTCGTCGAGCAGCAGCCGCGCCTCGGCGACGTCGCAGCCGGCCAGCGCCGCTCCGCCGGTGACGTCCACGTCGGGCCCGGGCAGGCTCCCGAGCAGCCGGAACATGGCGCGCTGCGGCTCGCCGAGCTGGTGGAAGGACGCGCGGACCGCGGCGGTGCCGCCGTCGTCCTCGGTGCCCCACGGGCCGTTTTCCTCGAGCAGCCGGAGCAGGTGCTCCAGCGGCCACCGGTCGTGCCGGCGGAACAGCGCGGCGGCCACCCGGATCGGCATCGGCAGGTACCCGCACCGCCGGACCACCGCGGCGACCTGGGCGGTCCGGCCGCGCACCCGCGCCGGCCCGGTCAGCGTGTGGAACAGCTCGACCGCCTCGTCCGGCGGCAGCGGCGCGAGCCGGAGGGGTTCGCCGGTGTCGGCGTCGCCCATCCGCCGGCTGGTGATGATGGCCAGGCAGCCGTCGGCCTCGGGCAGCAGCGGCCGGATCTGCTCGGGCGACGCGGCGTTGTCCAACACGACGAGCGTGCGCGTGCCCCAGAGCGTCGCCTGGTAGAGCGTGACCTTCCGGCCGACGGTCGCCGGGATCTGCTCGGCGGGGACGCCGAGTTCGATCAGCAGCTCACTGAGGGCGTCGCCGACGTCGGCCGGGTCGACGCCGGGGGTGAACCCGTTCAGCCGGGCCAGCAGCTGGCCGTCGGGGAAACGGTCGCGGAGCCGGTGCGCGGCCTCGACCACCAGTCCGGTCTTGCCGACGCCGGGCGCGCCGCTGACCCAGACCGCGCGCCGCCCGGCCCCGGCGGCCGCCTCGAGCACGGCGATTTCCCCGGCCCGGCCGGTGAACCCGCCGGGCCGCGACGGCAGCGAGCTGGGCGGATCGCCCTGTTCGGCCCGCGCGGCGAGCTTGCGCAGCACCGGCCCGGGCGCCATCCGCAGGGTGGCGAGGGCGTCGCGGGTCGTGTTGAACACGCGCAGCGCGCCGGCCCGGTCGCCGCCGGCGAGCAGCGCGCGGATGAGCAGCTCGGCGTGCTTCTGGCTGGCCGGATCGGCCTGGACGAGCGGCCGCAGCCGGTCGCGCGCCGGCCGGTGCTCGCCGGTTTCGAGCTCCAGTTCGGCCAGGTCCCCGACGACGTCGGGGTAGCTCTCGTCGGGCGAAATCACCTCGGGGCCGCCGACGCGGTCGATGTCGATGTCTTCGAGGAACTTCCCCCGCCACAGCCCGGCGGCCTCGCGCAGCAGCGCGATCGCCCGGCGCGGGTCGTCGGCGCGGACGTCCGCGGCTTCGGCGCGCAGCCGGGCGAACCGGGCGGTGTCGAGCTGGTCGTCGCCGACCCGCAGCAGGTAGCCGGTCGGGGTGGTCTCGATGGTCGCGTCCCCGACGACGTCCCGCAGCCGCTTGATGTAGCTGCGGACGAGGGTGGGCTTGGCTTCGCGGTCGGCCCAGACGATTTCGGCCAGGCGGGCGGGGGTGACGGGCTTGTTGGCGTGCAGGAGCAGCACGACGAGGACGAACCGCTGCTGCTGGTCACCCAGCGGCACCGGCACGCCGTCGTGCCACGCCTCCAGTGGACCGAGCATCCGAAACTCCACGCGGCCTCCCCGGCGTCAGCTTGCTGTCCTCTTTTGATGTCGCGCAATCGGCCGTCCGGGTTTCGGAAATCCGCATTTCTTCCACGTTCGGTGCACGCGGGGTTGGCAAACTCCGCCGGTCCACCAGGGGTGTGAAGGAGAAACCGATATGGGGTCCGACGTGTTGCCGTGTTACGTGGCCTGCGATGTCTCGCTTTCGATGGCCGACCACATCGACGAGCTGAACACCGGGCTGCGCGAGTTCCGCGGCGCGGTCCACGCGGACGCATCGGTGGCCGACCGCGTGTTCTGCAGCCTGGTCGGCTTCGGCGAGCGGCCGCACGTGGTCCAGTCCCTCCTCCCGATGGACGACCTGGCCGAGCTGCCCGAACCGGGCCCGTGCGCGGGCACGAACTTCGGCCCGCTGTTCACGTTCCTGCGTGCCGAGATCGACCGCGAGGTCTCGGCACTGCGCCGCCACCGCCTGCAGGTCCACCGCCCCCTGGTGTTCTTCCTGTCCGACGGCCAGCCGACGGACCCGGTGACCTGGCCGGCGGCGTTCGCGGCCTTGTCGGACCCGTCGTGGCCCGGCTGCCCCCGGGTGGTGACGTTCGGCCTGGGCGACGCGGACCGCGAAGCGCTGGGCCGCATCGGCACGTTCCGCAGTTACTTGAGCTGCGACGGCGTCCGCATGGGAACGGCGTTGATCGCCTCGGTGATGCACGTTCTGTCCACTTCCCGTCCACCGGCCGACCGCACCCTGTCGGCACGGGGCATCGCAAAGGGGTTGCCATGGAAACGCACTGAGGGAGACAACAGTGGAGCGCGCTGAGCTGGTCCGGGAGCTGAAATCGCTGCGAAAGGGCCGCGGCCTGCAGGCGAGCAGGCTCCCGGACCGCGTGGGGCCGGCATTGCGGGCGGCCTGCGCGGTCTCGGACTCGGACGGAATGGTGGCGGTCCGGGAGAAGGTGTCCGGCCGGCTGTCGGAGCTGTCAACGCACTTGCCGGAGGACCTCCGGTTGGCGGTGCTGGCGGCCTTCGCGATCTCCGCGGAGGCCCGCCAGCCGCTGTACCAGGAGAGAGTCCGCTGGGCGGCGAAGCAGGTGGACCGAGACCCCCGAACGGTCCGCCGCCGGGTGGACGAGGCGATCGAGCTACTGGCCGAGCTGGCCTTGGGCAGCGCACCATCCTCACCCGGCGCCGGCCACACGGCGGCGCTCACCGTCGCACTGGCGGTGGCGGAGTCGTGCGTGTTCGAGCAGCACCGAGTGGTGGCAGACCAGGACGGCCTCCGTTCGTTCTCCCTGGCAACGGGCGGCCCCGACGGGATGGTCCTGTACGGCGGAACCCTGACGGAGCGGTCCGCGGTGGAGCTCCCCCGGGCGTTGTCGCGCGGAGAGTCGTGGGAGTTCGCGGCGGTGTCCAAGGCGGACCCGGCTTCCCACCTGGTCTACGTGCCGCGTGACCGGTGCGAGGTTTTCGACCTGCGGGTGCGGTTCGGGAGGCAGGGCCCTTCGGGGGTGGTCTCGTTGGACGGAGCGTTCGAGAGGGACATCGCGGACCCGGGGTACCCGGGGCGGACGGTTGCGGTGGATGCCGCGGGGGAGGTGCACCTGCAGTTCCGGCACCTCACGCCGGGGCTGGCGTACGGGGCCCGGTGGGCGGAGTAGCTGTAAGCGTCCATAGGACTACCTCCCCGTCGTTGAACGGCGGGGCATGTCGAGTTCGTCGCGAATGGACTCCGAGAAGTCTTTTCGGTGAACACGGTGGACGATCGGTCGTGAGTGCGCATCCGGCGCCGGCGAATCGCGACGCCCGACAAGAATGACCGCTGCGTTCAGACGCCTTTGACCTGATCGATGTGCGGTTGGGTGCCGGGACAGCGCACAGTGGGGTTACCGGCCGATTCACGGCAATCGCGGCGCCGCTCGGACCGGCTGGTCAGCCTGGCGTCCCAATGCTCCGAGCTCAAAGCAGCCGTGCTCGTTCTTCCACGATCGTCATCGTTGATTTCCTGAGACTTTGTCTGCCAGAAAGTCGAGCTGCCTTCGCAAGTCGTCCAACGAGCTTGTGGCAAGATCGACCGAATGCAGGTGAAGCTCTATGCCGGCGTGCTTGACGGTAAAACGTGAGCTTGGTTGATCGCTTCGCGCGTACACGAGGTGTCCGGCCTTGGTGTCCAGCGCTACGCAGTAAGACAGTATCTGAAAAAGTAGACCATTGCGATCCCTTTTATGTTCTACCTTGTACTTCGCATCAACCACCGCTGATACCTTGCCGTTGGACCACCATACGAGATCGGGGTACAGGTTGACTTCATCTTCGTCGTCGAGCTTGCAGTGATATTGAAAATCAACATGCCCAATTCTCGTGGCAGTCAACAGCCTTTCGCCAAGGGCAATGGTTATGAAGTCCTCGAAAACTTTCCACATTGTGAAGAAAAACCCACTGACCTGGACTGATCCGGGACCATATTCGGGAGAAGAGGCTCGCCAGATGACTTCAGCGAGCCTCAAGGCAGAATGGTAGCGGTTATTCAACCGGGTCGGCTGCCATCGGGGTATCAGCGATCCGGCCCATGGGTCCACCAGGGAGCCCATTGCCGAGCGTTGCTCCTCCAGTGCGAACCGCGCGACGCCTATACCGGGAAGCCGTAGAAGGCGATCTATGGTGGCCAGTAAAAATCGGTTTTCAACGATGTTCGGCGTGTAATCGTCGTGTTCCACTTCGAATGGCACCACCCGTCCGTGGTGGTGTGTTACCTGCCTTGCAACGTTCAATCTCCCGCGCATGACGTACGAGGATTGATGCTCGGTACGATAACCGCGCAGCAACCCGGGGGCAATGGCAGTTTCAACTTGGCGTGCGAATAGCTGTGCAACAGTAGGTACCAGCCCGGCTGCTTCGTCGAGTCCGATTTCCCCCTCCCGCCATACATCCGGATTGGATGAATAGCCGACGAGAAACAATAAGCGAGAAATACTGATCTTCGGCGTGATCCACACTTCGAGATCGCCCACGCGGGCGACGCCTACGACACTGCGTGATTTTATGAGCCACGATTTGGGTCCTCCGGTCACGTCCACAACCCGAGACTCATGCAGTAGACGAGCCTGGTCGGCCGACAAGTCGACGCGACATGAGCTTCCTCGCCCCGTTTCTGTAAGTCTGATAACGCCGTCAACCGGTTGCATTCGGCATCTCAGATCGCAGTTCGGCAAGCTCGAAACCCCTCAAGACGCGGAGGCTTGCACCATGATGATACTCAGCCAGCAGTGGCAGGATAGAGGTCTCCCACACTTCATCCAAGCCGTCTGCGCGAGAGTATATCTCCGGGCGCATAAGGTACGAAGGGCCGATTGAAAGTTCTCGGTTATTCAATTTTTTGTTCAAGAAATCAAGCACCGCCGGTGCATCGCGATTGAACCTGTGTGCATCGTCCAAGTTGGCGATCCAGGCACCGAGAATGCCATCTGCCGGCGGTTTTGACGGGTGCAGTTCGACGAAAGCGAAACGACGTCGAATGGCCGCATCTAGTAGTGCGACCGATCGGTCGGCAGTGTTCATCGTCCCAAGAATGTAAAAATTCTGAGGAAGTGTGAAGTTCGACTCTGGTGAGTACAGGAGGCTGATCGGCTGGTCTCGGTACTCGAGAGAGAAGTAAAGCTCGCCGAACACCTTGGGAAGGTTTGCCCGGTTGATCTCGTCGATTATCAGGATATAGGGCTTTTCGGGGTTTTTCTTTGCTGCGTCAACCAGTAGGCGCAGCGGCCCTGGACGAAGATCGAATATGAGCTTCCCATCGTCTCGCTTTTCCGGGCGAAGCCCCTCGAAGAAGTCTTCATAGGTGTACGATGGGTGGAATTGAACCAGTTTGATCGCGTTGGGATCGGCTACGTGATCGGCAATGCTTCTCGCGATGTGGGTCTTACCGGTACCCGGCGGCCCGTAGAAGATCACCTGCTTGCGTTCCCACAGTAGGTCGACTTGCCGGCTAAGCCAACTGGTCCCCTCCAGTAGCAGACTCTTGGCAAGCTCGTCCGTCACGCGCGGGAATTCCTGCGCGTGGCGAGCCTCCCCCGGCGCCGCGGCAACTGAACTCGACAGCCGTTCAACAACGGCTAGATACTCTGTCAGATCGACCAAGTCGGATTGTGTTTGGAGCTTGGCACGTAGCCCGGAAGGTAGCATCTTCAATGCTAGGCCAGAATTCGCAGACCAGGATACTGCTCGTCGAAGATTCGATCGATGGTCTTCGGAATCGACGAAGTAAGCATCGCTCTCGATTGTACCAATATTGACATAACTGTTGTCGACGGTGAAGAATAGATCCCCGATCCGCATCCGATGTAGGAACATCGTGAATTCGGAGGCGTATCGCTCGCGGGCAAAGTAAGGTTCATGTGCATAGTCATCTTCGATGATTCGCCAGAGTTCTTGGCGAGTCGCCTTTGCGGACACTGGGCGAAGACTTCCTGCCGCGAGCGAAATCCATTCCTCCTTCAGCCAAGTTGGGAGGAGTTCGCGACCTTCGACTGAAGAGCCATTGATGAACCAGCAGCGACGAGGAACGTGAGCGTTATTCTCGATGTGCTCGCCAAGCTCATTGATGCGATCACTGAGATCCGTAGTCGACATCCGCTGATCTTCAGAGGCATGGCCACTCGGGTCGAATACAACACCCTCTGAGCTGAGTATGCCGAGGAGCTTTCCGCCGCGATAGCGCGGATTCAATGCGTCCTCGTCTGGGATAGACCCATCTGATCTGATCACGCGGTGGCCACCATGAATTGGCGGCTTCATCGTCTGCAGGAGCCGTTCGACAGCCTTCGGAGATGCGTCGGAGAGCCCGGCAACATCCTGGCATGACGTCCATAGTCCCGGCTCGATGACGCTTATCGCCATAGCGAACTCGGGATCGACGCCTTTGGCCTTTTTCGCGGATTTGACGCGCTGACGCCTGATCTCAGCGAATCGACGGTTCAACTCGCCTGCGAGTTGAGCGGCGTCATACGTCTCGAAGGCGGCCTCGCCTGCCTCGGTGAGCGACCACAGGCCATCTCGCTTCGACATCCAACCCACCGTCGTCGCATCACCTGTGTGCCAATGAAGACGATTGTGCCACCGCGGGGATCCGTTCTCGCTGCATACGGACTCGAACCGGGTTGGCTCGACCATCGTCTCGACCAGATCGAGAACCCGCCGTCCGGCAATGGGTTCACCCGCGTCTCGCAGTGTTTCGAAGCAGGCATGTATATATCGCGCAGCGCGGGAAACCTCAAGCATCGGCAACCTCAAGGACAGCGTTCGTATGTGAACAGGTTAGGCAGTCAGATACCCATGCTCACTGAAGAGCACGGCTCGGGAAAGATGGCGATTGAACCATCGGCATGTCGGCTCACCAAGATGTAGGCAGGCGGGGCAGGCGCTACCTCCTTGTTCGCATCCGGGGTCGAGTGGGCAACGGTACTCCGCTTCCACGAAATCGGCGAGCATGCGGTCCAGCTCATCTTCGAACAAAGCTTGAAGGCCGCCCAATACGAATTCGCCGCGTGGCTGCGCGTAGACGAAGAACGCACAATGGCTCGGGAGAAGGAACTCAGAAAGAGCCTCACGGTCGATTCCGGCGAAAACAGCAATTCGTCGAATTATTCGGTGAGCGTATGAATGTATCAGAGTAGCTACGCGACTACCGACTGTCGGCGTTTGGACAGTCTCGTGTCGACCCGGTATTTCGCTTTTGCGAATCAGGAGTTCGCGTGCATCCTTTTCGGTGTGCACCTCGGGCAGGTCGGGGAAGTCCGCGCGCAACCAGTCTATGACCCGGATCGGGTCCAGCCTGACCAGTAGTGCTTCCGTCATGCCGGCGTCGGCGTGTATCAAAATTCCATTGTTGGATCGAAAGTGCTGCAAAGTGCTGGCTGCTGTTTCTCCGCGAGTGTAGCCGAAAACGGCACGGAGAATAGGGAATTGGTCGACCAGGTCAATTCCGAGCAGGCCGCCGTGGTGAACTTCACGTGTTTCTCGGCCACCTCGCACGGCAAGCGCCAGTTCCATCGCCTCCTGTTCTGCGGCTCGGAGAAGGCGCTCGGGAATACCATCAAGCGCTGGTAATTCGGATATTTCAGAGTCCGGAACCGCATTCAACATCGCTATTCGCGTGATCTCGGGGAGGTTCGCTAGCAGTGCTTCGATGTCGGCCCGCGTCTGTGGTCCACCGTTGATGGTGTGGCCAATCATTCCTCCGAGGGCCCAGTGCAGTGCGCGAGTTGCACCGCCAAGACGTCTGATTTCATCGAGGTCATCGGCGGACGGCGGGTTTATCAAGGTGGTAACTTGAGCGACATAGACGCTTGAAGCTCGATGCACATTGTAACTTATGTGACCGCCGCCGCATGGGCACTTTCGTATGCCGAGCCCCTTCTGGGGATTTCGCCAACTGCATTTCGGGCAGCCCCATTCGATCTGACTCACTTTGGTTGAGGCTGTTCTGATGATTTTCAGTTGTTCATGCTTTGGGCACTTTGCGACGAATGGAGGTAGTAGAATGCCGCATTCGTGATATCCTACGAAGTGAAGTTGGCCCCATCGCTTGCGGTTGCATCCGGAGCAAATTCTGGCCTCATCCCAGCCGATCGCATGGCAACCCCGGCATTCGTACCATTTTGGGAAGGGTTCGACGCGTACGCCCTTTTCGATATTGACCGATCGTACCTGCAGCGGGTCCCTGCGCTCGAGCGCACGCTTGAACCCGTTGTCGCGGTAGTCGCTCGACCATGGGTAGATCTCCCGGAGCAAGTGCTCCCTGAGGCGCCCACTGTCGACATCGACCGGCTGCGCCTCGATCCATTCTTGAACCTTCCAGATTCTGCGATCGATGTCGATCGTCTGCTCTGGAAGGGCGTTGAAAAGAATTTGGTTCTTGCTTCTATGTCCGAGTTTCACTATTGCCGCCGATTTCAATCCCTGATCGGAGCCGAAGGCTCGACATCTCGCAGTGAGCGCATGGGTCGTTTCGTGTCGGGAAGTGCGTCATTGGGCCAGCGTGCATCTGGCGCGGGGAATTTGAGTCCGTCTGCCCAGCGTTCCATCCATTGTTGGATATAGCCGTACAGTTTTGTGTCAATATCCGGTTTGAATCCGAGAGCCTTCATGGCGACGGCTCCTTCGGACGTCGCGGTGATATCCTGTCTCTCCAGGAACTCCTGATATTTCTTGATCATGGTCAGTGGCTCCCCGCTGGCCGGTTCGTGTACTTGTAATCTCCGCGCTTCGGCCAAGCCGGGCAGCGTCAGGTCAAGCACTCGCCTGCTGCGGCGGGTCACCGGGATCGGATCGACGAACCTGTCGCCTTGACGGACGAAGGCTTCGAACTGCCGGAAATTTGCGGCGTCGCGCTCTCGGCTCACTCGGTGCAGAACGTACACCAGTCCTGGATACGTGCGTCCTACCCGGGCGGTAGTTTGAATGAATTCTGCAGTAGTAAGTGGCAAGCCCAACATCACCATCACGTTGAGTCGAGCGACGTCCACGCCATGGGAAAGCATCGAAGAAGCGGCTATGGCGTGGATGCGCTTTTCATACTCTGGCTCGGGGCTCTCCAGGCGGTCAAGTATGGTGCGAACGTCCTCGAACCTTGTTTCTCCGGTCAGGGTGATCGGATTGAAGTCCATGTCGATGTCGATTTCGGTCTCCATCGAGCGCCGCGCGGCTTCTACATCGCGCCGTGTGGTGCCGTACACGACGCTGACGCCGTAGTAGCTGGCCATCTTTTCAGCGTGGGCAACATCGATATCTGCCTCCTTGCAGACTGCCTGTGGCTGCCGGACGAGGCGCAGGATTGCTTTCTGCAGCGTTTCAGTCGTGCGGTCGTTGACGTACTCGTGCGTGGCGCCCCGTGGCGCGACTGCGACGAATCGCCGGAGCAGCCCGCGGTCGTCTATCGTCGGATCTGGCTCAGCTGTCCAAAACGAGTGCGTGGCGACGGCGCCTTGCAAAGGAAACACTCGACCGTCTCGCTGGTAAAGGACCTCGACTTGTCGATCATGACCAGTCAGCGTCGCGGATGATGCGATTATCTTCGGTTTGCGCCCAGTATGAAATTGTTGGAGGGCATCCATGATGCTTTCGTAGTGGGAATCCACTGCGCCCAGCGAGTCACGCAGGAGGTGGAGTTCGTCTTGGAGTCTGATGCTGATCCCGTACCAGCCGTCAGGCTGAGGCAGCGACTCGGCCGTTCCGCGGCAACCTGGAACGAGGCACCCGCTTGGTTTCGAAGAGCGTGCTGCATACACATGGCCATGCGAAGGAACGGAGCAAAGGCCTCTTGGTGGGCCGAAGAATCCGAGCATGGACGCCTGTGATGCAAGCAGCGCTGCCTTGTCGAGCGTCCCGACGACGACAGTGGGTAGATAGCGGTAAATCTCGTCGTCGACGATGTAGAAAGGTAGTGCTTCGTTCGGCCATGGGCACCCGACATCTCTGCGTGAGCATCGATGCTCCAACCGCCAAGGTACGCGGTTGAACGCCATCTCGATACTGTCGTAATGGCAGAACGGGCATTCCAACAGCACTTGTTCGCGGGCTGGAGCGGCATCATCTTCGATGTCGAAGGGGTATGAGTCAGTCGGCTCCGGCAGAATCCTATTAGGTGTCGACGAACCCCCGACGAAAAACCCCAGAGATATGTTGTATCCGCCTATTGATTCTCGACGTCGAACGATCTCCGCTCCGGCAAGAGCATTTGCGAATCGTTGAGTTTGCTGGAGTGACAGCATTCGTAGTGGGAACCGGCTCCATGCAGTTATTCCGGTTGTTCGCCCGCTGAGGCGCTCGTACAGTGCCGCAGTGACGAGTAGGCCGAGGTATGTTTCCGTCTTGCCGCCTCCGGTGGCGAACCACACCGTGTCGACCACGTCGAGCTGGCCTTCTGCTCGCGTCAGTGAAGGAAGTACGGTGAGCAGGAAGGCAAGTTGAAATGGTCGCCAACCGTCGTACTTCGCAGTCCCATCGGCGAGTTCTGCACTGTGTGCGATGGCTTCATTCATCAGTTTGAATGCGCGAAGAAGATTTGCGTCAGTTTCCAGTAGTTCGGTCCCCTGTCGCAGTCGGTCGGCTTCCGCGAACGCGGCTTCGGCTTCGTTCTTGGCTGCAGCTGCCATCTCTGAGGTCCAGCCCATGCTCGCAGATACCGCGTCGAGGGAACTGGCGCTCCAAGTGTTCTCCAGCCATTGTTGGAAGTCATCGACAAGCTTCCGCAGCTGCGGTAGGGGGTTGGTGGCCAGCTCGGCGAACTTCAAGTTGAATCCGTGCTCGATCGCGTCGTACGATGGTCGCCCGCGCTCGACGACGATTGTGTCCATGGTACTGAAGACGCCGTCGACGAGTTCGACCCCACAATTGTGTCCGTAAGCCGAAACTTCTCGATTGTAACGGAATGAGTCGGGCAGCGCTTCGAGAAGAAAAGGGTGGGTATTCAAGCCGGAAAGGGTCAACTTGACTTCATACAGATGGTGACTGAGTTTCGATCTCCTCGGACGCTTGGGAGAGGTGTTCACGACGTGAATGAAGAGTTCCGTCTGTCCGCGTCGCGTCTCGCGGGTGACTCGAAGAGTCGCTGAAAGCGCGTCAGCGCCCCAACTTGCTAATTGGACGCCGAGGTCATCAAGTCGGACGGAAGCGGTACCTGAATCCGAGATGTCGAGCCGTAGGGCCGCACGGAACACTTCCGAACGAACCCAAGGTAGTGGCTTGCTGTCGCGGTCCTGCTTCCACGCGCGACAAGCGACGCTGACGTCGAACGACCATGGCGCAGGGCCATCTGGCCGTAATCGGATACCGATGGCACAAGGGGAGAGGCGCTCGCCTCTTTCTCCGTACCTCATTTGCGCGTCGGCGACTTCTGCCTCGGGTGCCAGATGGCCGAGCCAGAACCGAGTTGACGGTTCGACGTCCAAGCGATTGGTGTCGTCGCCGCGGCCGGCCTTTGTGACTTGGCGGTCCAGCCAATCCACGAATCGGGCCGCGGCAACCTTGAAGTCTTGGGGCACGGGGCTCAGTCCTCTAGGTAGATGCGTAGTTCGGATGTGGATCTGGAAGACCTTATCGCGTCGAGAGCCTTATTCTGCAGCTGCCGTACGCGCTCGCGGGTCACCCCGAGGTCGGCACCGATGACGTCAAGTGTGTCGCAGCCGTCGAGCGATGCATTCCCATGGCCATGGCGTCGGTATAGGATCTCAACGTCTCTTTCGGTGAGGTCGGCCTCATGCAACGTCTTGGCGAGTTGCTTCTGCAGGTCTTTCTCGGTAAATGCTGCGTCTGGCGTTGGCAGTCTTTCCGAGGTCACGAAATCAATTATTGCCTTGTCGCTTCCGATGATTTCATCGAGACTGATTGCGTCAGATGACAAGTCGAGTAGAAAAGCCACCTTTGCCAGGTCGCAGTCGAGCTCGTCTGCTAGTTCTTGAAGTTTAGGCTCTTTGCCGGATCGGCTGAATATTCGGGATCGCGCGTTCCGCAAGGAAGAAAGCTCGTCGTTGACATGGATTGGTAATCGTACAATTCGTCCTTGGTTTCCGATGGCGCGGTGAAGTGACTGTCGTAACCACCATGTGGCGTATGTCGAAAACTTGTAACCCAAAGTGTGGTCAAACTTGTCGACGGCGCGAAACAATCCGATTATGGCTTCTTGAATCAGATCTTCCAGGGGGAGTCCGCGGTTTTGATAGATGGACTTCGATGCCTCGTTGACCGCAAGTCGGATGTTCGCAAGGATCATCGTTTGCCGGGCGATGCGAGCGTCTTCGAGCAAGAAATCCGAGTGTTTCATGTCCAGCTCATCTGCGGCAGCTGCCTCAGCGGCCTGTCGGCCTGCGTGCATCCGGCGACCGAGGGTCACCTCGTCTTGTGCTGTGAGTAGGCTGTGTCGGCGGATGCGACCAAGGAAAATCGCGAGCCCGTCGACAGTTCCATGTTCGAAGTCATGGTGATCGGCCGGTTGTACCTCGGGTTTTGACTGGCTCGGTTGTTGCTCGGTTCCTGCGGCGGAAAGGAGGTCGATTCCGTGGGTCTCCAAGGCGCGCAGCCCCGCCGCTACGCCTTGCGCGTCGAGCCCGCGGCGTTGGAAGACCCGGTGAACGTCTTCGAGGGAGACGGAGCCGGTTCGTTCGCGGTCGTCAAGGAGCGCTGTGATGGCCCGAGCCACCTTGTCGTCCATTCTTCCCCCGCAAAGCTCTTAGTGCCCTATGGTCGCGCGGGCCTTGGTGCTTGTTAGCGATCTTCGTGTGGTTCACTCGGATGTCGTAGTCGTCGAAGGAAACTCCACCGTGGCGGCGTCGGAACCGAGCGAGTGAGTCGTTTGTCGGTGTTCATTCGGGTCCATGCGTTGCTTGGGTTGCTCTCGCATCGACCTCAAGTGAGGTGAAACCGGGTGGAACGGTGGCTGGCACTCGACGGCTGTGCCGACTCGGTTACGACTGTGGCGTGTCGACTTGCGCGATCGCGGGTGAAGTACGTGAATCCCGGCCGGTTCGGGACATTGCCGTTTGCGCTTTGGCCGGCGCTCGTCGGCCGTCACCGGCTGAGCACAGACGCCCGTGGGATTCGTGATTCGAGCTGGCCGCGCGCTCTGCTGGAACGATGTGCCCCCGGCAGGATTCGAACCTGCGACACCCGCTTTAGGAGAGCGGTGCTCTATCCCCTGAGCTACGAGGGCGTGCTACTGCCCGGTCAGCTTAGCTTGCCGGGCCGGTCCGCAGCAGCAGGGGCACGGATGGCGTAGCCCGACTCTCGTCGTCACCCAGGTGAGTGGTTCTCAAGCGCCGGCAAGCCCCCTGATACACCCAGCCGGACGGAGGACCGCACCTGACCTGGACGGACCAGTGCCTCACCTGGTCGTGTCTGGTTTCGAACTGCTGAACAACAGTAGGTAACCTTCGTTAACGGGACGCGGGGAGCCGCCTCCTACTGGCTGTTGCGGAGGGCTTCGTTGATCAAGCTCATGTTCGCCGACGACGAGGAACTGGTGCGCTCGGGGCTGCGCGCGATGATGTCCGGGGCCCAGGACATCGAGATCGTGGGCGAGGCGAGCGACGGCAGATCCGCCGTGGAGGTTGCCCGGCGCTACCACCCCGATGTTGCCCTGCTCGACATCAAGATGCGCGCCCCTGACGACGGCATTCGTGCTCTCCGGGCCATCCTCGCCCTTCCCGATCCGCCCACCGTGGCCATGCTGACCACCTTCGACATCGACGAGTACGTCAGCCTGGCGCTCAGGCTCGGGGCCAACGGCTTCCTGCTCAAGGACATCGACCCCGCGGCGCTGCTCAGGGCGGTCCGGGACCTCGCGCGCGGGGGTGCCGTGCTGGACCCGGGCGTTGCCGCGCGGATGGTTCAGTCGCATCGGGACGAACAACGCGCTGCTCAGCCCGCCCGCAAGCTGCTCGCCTCGCTGTCCGAACGGGAACGTGAGGTCGTCGCGCTCATCGGCCAGGGCTTGTCCAACGCCGAGATCGGGGGGCGGCTTCACCTCTCCGAAGCCACCGTCAAGGGTTACGTCTCCGCCGTGCTCTCGAAGATCGGTGCCGCCAACCGGGTGCAGGCCGCGCTGCTGGCCTACCGCGGTGGGCTGCTCGACCAGTAGATGCTGCTCACGGCGCTGGAGTTCCTCGGGCTCGTCGCCTTCGCCGCGTCCGGGGCGCTCGCCGCCGTGCGGGCGCGGCTCGATGTCTTCGGTGTTGTCGTCGTCGGGCTCACCACCGCTCTCGGCGGCGGCGTCATCCGGGATGTCCTGCTCGGCATCCACCCGCCCACGACGCTGCGGAACTGGCCCTCCCTCGCCGTCTGCGCCGGGACTGCCCTGGTCGTGTTCGTCTTCCACCCGCAGGTGGCGCGGCTGCGGCGGGGCGTCCTGCTCGCGGACGCGCTCGGGCTCGGTGTCTTCGCCACCGCCGGGACGACCATCGCGCTCAACGCCGGCACCACCGTCTACGCCGCGTGTCTGATCGGGATGACCACCGGCATCGGTGGCGGGGCCGTGCGCGATCTTCTGCTCCGGGAAATCCCGCTCGTCCTGCGGAAGGAGATCTACGCCGTGGCCGCGCTGGCCGGCTCGGTGCTCGTCGCCGCCGGTCACGCTGCGCGACTTCCGGAGGGGCCGGTGACGCTCGTGGCGGCCGCTGCGGTGGTCAGCGTCCGGGTGATCGGGCTCTGGCGGCACTGGAACGCCCCGGTCGCGCGCGGTCCCGAGTGAGAAATCCTTTGTTAGTTCTGTGTGTGTTCTTAGGCGGGTCTCAGCACGCTGCGTAAAACTATCGCCATGCGCATCCTTGTGGTGGACGACGACCGCGCCGTCCGTGAGTCGCTCCGGCGGTCCCTGGAGTTCAACGGCTACCAGGTCCAGCTGGCCAGCGACGGTGCGCAGGCGCTGGAGGCGATCATCGCCGACCGGCCGGACGCGATGGTCCTGGACGTCATGATGCCCCGGCTCGACGGCCTGGAGGTCGCCCGCCGCCTGCGCAGCACCGGTGACGACCTGCCGATCCTCGTCCTCACCGCCCGCGACACCGTCTCCGACCGGGTGTCCGGGCTGGACGCCGGCGCCGACGACTACCTGCCGAAGCCCTTCGCGCTCGAAGAACTGCTCGCCCGGCTGCGGGCGCTGCTGCGCCGCGCCATCCCGGAGGGGCCGAACGGCCAGGCGTCCGAGGTCCTGTCCTTCGCGGACCTGACCCTCGACCCCGGCACGCGGGAGGTCCGCCGCGGCGGCCGCGAAATCAGCCTGACCCGGACCGAGTTCGCACTGCTGGAACTGTTCCTTTCCTACCCGAAGCACGTCCTCACGCGGGGCCGGATCCTGGAGGAAGTATGGGGATACGACTTCCCGACGTCGGGCAACGCGCTGGAGGTCTACGTCGGCTATTTGCGCCGCAAGACGGAGGCCGAGGGGGAACCGAGGCTGATCCACACGGTGCGGGGAGTGGGGTACGTCCTGCGGGAAACCCCGCCGTGACCGAACCCAGCGATCCCCGCGGCACGCGCTGGGGAGCCCGCCGGTTCTCGCTGCGCGGCCGGGTGACGCTGCTCGCCGCCGCCTGTGTCGCCGGCGCCGTCGCGCTGGTGTCGATCGGCGCGTACATGGTCGTGCGCAGCAACCTCTACCAGCAGCTCGACGACAGCCTGATGGCGCGCGCGCAGGCGGCGGCCGACTCGCCGCAGGTGCAGACCGAGCTGCGGCAGGTCCCCGGCGCGTTCCTCGCCAGCGCCGATCTGCAGATCGGGCAGCTCAACGCGGCGCCCGACGTCCAGCACGCCGTGATGACCTACCCGCTGTCGAGCTCGCCGCCGCCGTTCGGCCAGGACGAGCTGGCCGTCGCGAACGGGGATTCGCCGGAGTCGCTGCGGACGGACTTCCGCTCCGACAGCCGCGTGGTCGCGCTGCCGACCGGGCACGGCGAGGCCATCGTGCTGGCGCAGTCGATGGGCCCGACCAAACGCACGCTGAACGAGCTGGCGCTGGTGCTCTTCCTGATCGGCGGCGCCGGCATCCTGGTCGCCGCCGCGGCGGGCACCGCCGTCGCGCGCACCGGCCTGCGCCCGGTCGACCGGCTGACGTCGGCCGCCGAGCGCGTCTCCAGGACCGGCGACCTGCGGCCGATCCCGGTCAGCGGCGACGACGAGCTGGCGCGCCTCACCCAGACCTTCAACACCATGCTCGGCACGGTCGCGGACTCGCAGGAACGCCAGCGCCAGCTGGTCGCGGACGCCGGCCACGAGCTGCGGACCCCGCTGACGTCGCTGCGCACCAACCTCGAGCTGCTGCTCGCGGCGAGCAAGCCGGGCGCGCCGCCGCTGCCGGACGAGGACCGCGTCGACATCATCGCGGACATCAGCGGCCAGCTCGACGAGCTGACGCAGCTCATCGGCGACCTGGTCGAGCTCGCCCGCCAGGACGAGCCGCGGGAGCGGTTCGAACGCGTCGAACTGCTGGACGTCGTCGAGCGCGCGCTCGACCGGGCGCGGCGCCGCGCGGGCGAGATCAACTTCGACGTCTCGCTGCAGCCCTGGGTGCTCACCGGCGACAACAGCGCGCTCGAACGCGCGGTGCTGAACCTGCTCGACAACGCCGTGAAGTTCTCGCCGCCCGATGCGACGGTCTGGGTGCGGCTGTACCCGCTCGGCGACGGCACGGCCGTCGTCGAGGTCGCCGACGCGGGGCCGGGCATCGCCGACGAGGACCTGCCCAAGGTGTTCGACCGCTTCTACCGCTCGTCGGAGGCGCGGACGCTGCCCGGCTCGGGTCTCGGCCTGGCGATCGTGAAGCACGCGGCCGAGCGGCACGGCGGGGCGGTGTACGCCTCGCAGGCGCCCGAAGGCGGCGCGTTGATGACGATCCGGTTGCCGGGGGCGCCCGGCTGACCCGTTCGCGGCCAGGAATGGACAGTGTCGCGGCGAGGGGCCGGAGTGGGGGCTGCCGGTGTGGCTCGTCGCTTTCGCCGGGCCGCTGGTCGCCGTGGCGCTTATCGTGACGGTCGATGTGGTCCCGTTCACCGCCGGTGCTGGTGTTGTTCACCTGACGCGGGGGCTCATCGGCCGACTGCGCCGTGACCTGGTGTTTCGAAGTTCACCCTCCTCGCCGCTGCGGATCCTGTGTTGAATCGTGTAGGATTTTGTGTAATTGGTGCGACGGGGACGGAGTTGAACGGTGCTGGCGCGTCAGCGACAGGCGGTGATCCTGGAAGAGGCACGCCGGACCGGTGCGGTCCGGGTCAGTGACCTGGTGACCAGGCTGGGCGTGTCCGACATGACGGTGCGCCGCGATCTCGACGTCCTCGCCGGGCGCGGGCTCGTCGAGAAGGTGTACGGCGGCGCCACCTCGGTCGTCGGCAAGAGCACCGACGAACCCGGATTCGAGGCCAAGTCCGTGCGCCAGCGCGCGCAGAAGGAAGCCATCGCCGAGCTCGCCGCGACGCTCGTCCGGCCCGGCACCGCGATCGGCATCTCCGCCGGCACCACCACGTGGACGCTGGCGCGGGCGCTCGACGCCATCCCCGGCCTCACCATCGTGACCAACTCGATCCAGGTCGCGGACGTCCTGCGCGGGTCGACGCAGCCGGATCGCACGGTCGTGCTCACCGGCGGCGTGCGGACGCCGTCGGACGCGCTGGTCGGCCCGGTCGCCGTGCACAGCCTGCGGTCGCTGCACCTCGACGTCGTCTTCCTCGGCGTGCACGGGATGGCCGACGGCCCGGGCTTCACGACGCCGAACCTCACCGAGAGCGAGACCGACCGCGCGCTGGTCGAAGCCGGGCGCAAGCTGGTCGTGCTCGCCGACCACACCAAGTGGGGCACCGTCGGGATCTCCACGATCGCCGACCTCGACGAGGCCGACGTCGTCGTCACCGATGACGGCCTTCCCGACGACGCCAAGGAAATTCTCGCCGAACGGGTGGGAGAACTCATGATCGCCGAGACGGCGGAGACGGACGAGGCCCAAGAAGCGTGAAGCGCACCGTACGACACCTGGCCGACGGCCGGGAGATCATCTACTTCGACCAGCCCGGCGCGCCCGACCGCGTAGCCGAGGACACCCGCGACCTGCCGCCGGTTTCGGCCGCGTCGGAGATCCGGCTGGACCCGCTGACCGGCGAGTGGGTGGCGATGGCCGCGCACCGGCAGACGCGGACCTACAAGCCGCCGGCCGACCTGTGCCCGCTCTGCCCGAGCAAGCCCGGCAAGCCGAGTGAGATCCCCGAAAGCGATTACGACGTCGTCGTCTTCGAGAACCGGTTCCCGTCCTTCGCCGAGGACGTAATCGGCGAGCCGTCCACCGTGGACGGCTTCGGGCTGGTGCCGGTGCGGCCCGGCCGCGGCCGCTGCGAGGTCGTCTGCTTCACCAGCGACCACGACGGCTCCTTCGCCCAGCTGAGCGCGAAGCAGGTGCGAGCGGTGGTGGACGCGTGGGCGGACCGCACGACCGGCCTGTCCGCGGTGCCCGGCGTCGAGCAGGTCTTCCCGTTCGAGAACCGTGGCGAGGAAATCGGCGTCACGCTGTCGCACCCGCACGGGCAGATCTACGGCTACCCGTTCGTCACCCCGAAGACCGAGCGGATGCTCGACGTCACCCGCGCCTACCAGGCCGAACACGGTCGCCCGGTGCTCGGCGACGTGCTCGCGGCCGAGCGCAAGTCCGGCGCGCGCGTGGTGACGTCCGGCGAGCACTGGACGGCGTACGTGCCGCCGGCGGCACGCTGGCCGGTCCAGGTCCAGATCGTGCCGCACCGGCAGGTCCCGGACATCCCCGCGCTGACCGACGCCGAGCGCGACGACTTCGCCGAGGTCTACCTCGACGTCCTGCGCCGCTGCGACGCCCTGTACGACCGGCCGCTGCCGTACATCGCCGCGTGGCACCAGGCGCCGGTGCGCCGCGACCGGGAGCTCGGCTGGCTGCACCTGGAGCTGTTCTCCGTCCTGCGGGCGAAGGACAAGCTGAAGTACCTGGCGGGGTCCGAGTCGGGCATGGCGGTGTGGATCAACGACGCGACGCCGGAGCAGATCGCGGAACGGCTCCGCGCGGCAGGCTGATCCCGGCCATACTCATCTCCGATGCACAGGTTCGGCTCAGGAAGCTCTCAGGACCATCGCGCAAGGTGAGGACATGACCGAGAACGACCCCAGCGCACACGACCCCGCGGCGCCGAGGCACCCCGAGACCGGCCGGCAGCCGGCTCAGGGCGGTTGGGCGGGTAGCCCGTACGGTGAGCAGGCCCAGCCCGAGTCCGGCGGTACACCGCAGTACTCCGAGCCGTCCTACCACGCGGTGACCGGGGCCGATCCGTCGTACGGCGCGCAGAGCGCGAACCCCTGGTCCGCCCAGGGCGCGCAGCCGCCGTCCGGCCAGACGCAGCAGCAGAGCGTCTACCCGCCGCCGAACCCGTACGGGCAGCCCGGCACGTCGGTCTACAACGCGCCGGCGGCTCCGCAGCCCAAGCGGTCCAGCGGGAAGCTGCTCGCCGGGGTCGCGCTGGTCGCGCTGCTGGTCGGCGGCATCGCGGGCGGCGCGGTCGGGTACCTGACCGGCGGGACGTCGGGTCCGGCCAGCAACGCCCTCGACGCGCCGAAGCCGGCCCAGCAGACCGGCAACGCGCCGGCCGGCTCGGTCGAGGCCGTCGCGCAGAAGCTGTCGCCGAGCGTGGTCGAGCTGCAGGTCAGCGGCCAGCAGGGGGCGGGCGAGGGCTCCGGCTTCGTCATCAGCACCGACGGCTACATCCTGACCAACAACCACGTCGTCGAGGTCGCCGCGAACGGCGGCCAGATCCAGGCGGTGTTCCAGGACGGCAAGAAGGCCGCCGCCAAGGTCGTCGGCCGCGACCCGACGACCGACATCGCGGTCGTCAAGGTCAGCGGCGTCAGCAACCTGACCCCGGTGGAGATCGGCCGGTCCGACGACCTGCGGGTCGGCCAGTCGGTGGTCGCCATCGGCTCGCCGTTCGAGCTGGCCGGCACGGTCACCTCGGGCATCGTCAGCTCGCTGCACCGCCCGGTGCGCGCCGGCGGCAGCAGCGGCGACCAGACCACGGTGATGGACGCGGTCCAGACCGACGCGGCGATCAACCCGGGCAACTCGGGTGGCCCGCTGGCCAACATGTCCGGCCAGGTCATCGGCATCAACTCGGCGATATACAGCCCGCAGTCGGCGTCCGGCGGCCAGGGCCAGGGCGCGTCCGAAGGCGGCAACGTCGGCATCGGCTTCGCCATCCCGATCGACCAGGCCCGCCGCACGGCGGACACGATCATCAAGACCGGCCAGGCGGTGCAGACCTACATCGGCGCCCAGGTGAAGGACGCCCCCCAGGGCGGCGCCGAGCTCGGCGCGATCACCGCGGGCAGCCCGGCGGAGAAGGCCGGCCTGAAGGCGGGCGACATCGTCACCAAGATCGACGACCGCCCGATCGACTCGGCCGACACCCTGGTCGCGGCCGTCCGCACCCGGGCCCCGGACGAGAAGGCGACGTTCACGCTGTCCGACGGCCGCACGGTCGAGGTGACGCTCGGCGGCCAGCCCGTCCAGCCCAACTGATCGGTTCCAGACGCTCGGTCGCCCTGGCGCGGCCGAGACCAGCTTCGGCTCGACCCCCGATTCCGGGGCCGGACCCACAAGGCCACGCGCGACCAGGCACTCGATGCCGGTCGCGCGTGGCCGCATTTGTGCCCGGGTCAGGAACCGGGACGGTCGGCCGGCGTACCCGGAGGGTCGGCTGCCGTGCCTGGAGGGTCGGCCGGCGTACGCGGAAGGTCGGTTCGCGTGTCTGGAGGGGCATCTCGCGTGATTGGCGGGCCATCTCGCGTGATTGGAGGGGCATCTCGCGTGATTGGAGGGGCATCACGTGTGATTGGCGGGGCTTTGCGGGGGCGGAGGGCGGTCAGGACCACGAGGAGCCAGACCACGGCGATGGTGAGGGTCAGGCCGAGGGCCGGGTTGCCGTCGTGGAGGCCGGGCATCGGTGGGGTTCCGTACGGGCGCCAGAGCAGCGGGAACGCCAGGATGGCCAGCACGGCGGTGGTGACCGTGCCCGCGATGACCGGGGCCTTCCAGCGGGACGGGAGGCGGCGGGCCAGGACGATGCCGAGGACCGCCGTCAGCGGGGCGACGACGGCGTCGTTCAGGATCGGGCCGCCGACGATCCAGCCCACCGTGCCGAAGACGTCCGGACGCAGCGGCAGCGCATATTCGGCGAACAGCACCACACCCCACGCCAGCGCCGCGAGACCCGGCAGAACGAGGAACACGCGAGCGGTCTTCACAGCGCCTCCAGCTTGGTGACCCACTTCGTCTGCAGCACGCCGGGGCGGTTCGGGGCGATGATCCGGCAGGGGAAGCCGTGGTCGGGGGCGAGGACCTCGCCGTTCAGCTCCAGAGCCAGCAGCGTCAGTTCGTCGGCCGTGTGCTCGCCGGGGAGCACGCTGACGCCGTAGAGGCCGCCACGCTCCGAAGAGGACACCCGGACCGCGGTGCCGGGTGACGTGCCGACGGCCTTCAGGAGCGTGGGCAAGGAGATCCCGCGCCAGGTGGCCGACTGGCTCCAGCCCTCCACGCACGCGATCGGCAGCTCCGCCGTCGTTTGCGGCAGGGCACGCAGCTCGTCGAGCGAGAACTTCGTCGTGCCGCGCGGAGTCACCACCGAGAGACGCCACGCGGGAGACCACGTGATCCCTGCGGCCGCCGCCGTGCGGTTCACCGGCAGGTCCTGCGTGCCCTTGCCCGTCTTCCAGGAGAGGCCGGAGACGCCGCGCAGGAACGGGACCGTCGCGCCGGCGGTCGCCACGACCGCGACGCCGGTCGCGAGCCCGGTGGTGCGGAGGAAGCCCCGCCGGGACAGCCCCGCGGCCGGTGGCTCCTCGACGGTGGCCCGGCTCAGGGCGCGGCGGATCACCGGCAGCTTCACCGCCACGTGGACCAGGATCGACCCGATCGCCAGCCACGCGACCGCGTAGTGCACCTGCGGGAAGTAGAAGCCCCACGGGTAGTTCTGCGCGACGTTCAGCAGACCGGTCGTCAGCTCGAAGAACGCCGCACCGGACAGCACCAGGATCGACACCCGTTCCAGGGCGTGCGGCAGCGAGCGGACGAGCGGCCGGCCGAACAGCTTCGGGTAGACGCTCCACAGTTTCGCCAGCAGCAACGGGATCGACGCGACGCCGGAGATCACGTGCAGCCCCTGGGTGACGCGGTAGAGCCCGGCCGGGCGGCTGGGCCACCAGAACCATTCGGGCGGGTGCTGGATCAGGTGACTGATCAGTCCCGTCACGAAACACGTGGTGAACGTGATCGCGAGCGCCAAGCCGATCCTCGACGTCACGCGCTCGTGGTGCGCCGGGGCCCGGAACTGCTCTTCTGTCGGGATCGGAAGCTTCACGACCGCTCCAATCGTGCGAACCAGCGGTGGTCGTGCCGGGTGGTCCAGTCGACGCGCAACCCGGCGCGCAGGGCGACTTCCGCGATCGCGTCCACCCCGACCCACGCCCAGGTGAACCAGGCGACGTCGGCGTGGCCGGGCCGGAGCCGGACGCGCTCGTGCCGCAGGCCGCGGCCGGGCGGATCCAGCTCGACGAGGACGTCGCCGTCGGCGGCGATCAGCCGCGCCGTGCGCCGCAGCAGCGCGGCCGGGTCGCCGCCGATGCCGATGTTGCCGTCTGCGAGCAGGGCGTGCCGCCACCGGCCTTCGCCGGGCAGGCGGTCGAAGATGTCGCGCTGCAACGCACTCCCGCCGCGCCGCCGGGTCAGCGCGACGGCCGTGCGTGAGCTGTCCACGCCCAGCGCCACGACCCCGCGCCCAGCCAGCGCCGCGGTGAGGCGGCCGGGACCGCATCCGAGGTCGACGGTCGGGCCGGAGCAGGCGTCGAGCAGGACGTCGTCGCCTTCGGACGGCGCGGTCCAGCGTTCGACCGGCAGCTCGATCCGCTCACCGCTCGCCAGCTCGAGCCAGCAGTGCTGGCCCAGCAGGCCGCGGTCGAACTCGTGGCCGGTGGTCACGGGGGCCGTCATCACGCGACCGCCCGTCCGCCGACCGCCGCGACGGCGCGCGCGAACCGGCCGTCCGGGCACGCCGCCGCCACCGAGCGGGCCTCGGCCATGGTGTCCACATCGGACAGACAGGCCGCCTGTCGTGGCCGCAACCCGGACGCGGTGAGGGCGCGCAGGGTGCGTTCGCCGGTGTCGTCGCGGGACATCGGGACGTCCGCGAGGACCTGCGCGTGCCGCGGCTCGGTGAGGCCCAGCACCCACCAGCCGCCGTCCACGGCCGGGCCCAGCACCGAATCGTGGCCGCCGAGGATCGGTGCGGCTGCCGCGGCGAGGGACATCGGCGTGACCTGCGGGGTGTCCATGCCGATCTGGAGGATCGGCAGGCCGGCGTGCAGCGCGGCGGCGTCCGCGTGGGCGTTCGCCAGCCGGGCGCCGAAGTCCGGGCCGCGCTGCGGGATGACGGTGACGCGCCGCAGCGCCGTCCCGAGTTCGGCGGCCCGGGCGGCCGCGCCGAGGTCGCCGGTCATCGCGACGACGGGCACGGCACCGGGGACCGAGCCGACGGCGTCGAGCGTGTCGAGCAGGGCGGCCGCGGCGATCTCCGCCGCTTCGGCCGGCGTCGCGGGCGGGCAGAGCCGGGTCTTGGCCAGCCCCGGAACCGGCGCCTTGGCCACGACCAGCAGGACGAACGAACGCGTCATCGGGCCAGCACCCGCCCGAAGTCGCGGACCGCGCGCAGGGTGCCCCGCGCCGAACCGGACACCTTCGACTTCGTCCCCTTGGCGCGCTCGCCGTAGCGGACGTCGAACTCGCGGACCTCCCACCCGGCGCGCTGGGCCTTGATCAGCAGTTCCAGGGGATAGCCGAACGCCCGGTCGGTGACACCCAGGCGGAGCAGCGCCAGCCGGTCCGCCGCGCGCAGGGGCGCGATGTCGCGGACCGGCAGCCCGCGGCTGCGCAACAGCGACGACAGTACGACGTTGCCCGCTCGCGCGTGCCACGGCCACACCCCGGGCCCGGTCGGCACCCGGCGTCCGACAGCCAGGTCCGCGCAGTGCTCGACCGCGCTCACCAGCTGCGGCAGGTCGGCGAGGTCCAGGGACCCGTCGGCGTCGGCGAAGCACACGATGTCCGTGGTGGCGGCTTCCAGCCCCGTGTGCACGGCCGCGCCGTAGCCGCGCCGCGGTTCGTGGACGACCTTCGCGCCGAGCGCGGCCGCCACTTCTGGTGAGCCGTCGGTCGAGCCGTTGTCGACCACGATCGCGCGGTAGCCCGGCGGCAGCGCGGCCAGCACGCCGGGCAGGGCCCCCGCTTCGTCGAGACAGGGGAGGACGACGTCCACTTCTGAGTCAGTCACGGCGCTGACCGTAAGGCCGCGCCGAACGCCGTAGAACCGTTGCGGGGCTTACCGAATCATGACATCCGGCGAGTTCTTACCGCGTCGTTACGGCTCCCGTTCCGGGTGCGCGGAGCGCTCTTCGCAGCCCTAGGGTGGGCAGCGATGAGCGAGCCGAACTCGGCAGCCCGGCTCGCCGAGCCGCCTGCCCGCGAACCCGAAGCCCCGGTCTCCGGCCGTCGCGCCGACCTCCTCGCCGTGGCGGCCGCCGCGGTGCTCGTCGCCGCGGCCACCGCCGTCGGCCTGTACTACAACCGGCCGCACTCCGGCGTGATCATCTTCGTCTCCGCGCCGCCGTTGTTCGCCGACTGGCTGCCGCACGTCGGCCCGGGGTCGGTGTTCGCCGTGCTCGTCGCGGTCTCGGTGGTGCTCCACGGCCCGACGCTGGCCGCCCGCCTGCCCTGGCGCGGCGCGCTCGCCGTCGGCTACCTCGCCTCGCTCGCCTGGATCTTCTCCCTGGCCATGGTCGACGGCTGGACCCGCGGGTTCGCCGGACACCTCACCATCCCGCAGGAGTACCTCCACGAGGTGCCCGGGATCACCGACATCCCGCGGATGCTGCGCGAGTTCTCCTCCCGCATCCTCGACTTCCAGCCGCACTCGTGGACCACGCACGTTTCCGGGCACCCGCCGGGCGCGACGCTCGTGTTCGTCTGGCTGGACCGGCTCGGCCTGCACGGCGGTGCGTGGGCGGCTACGGCCGTCGTGCTCGTCGGCAGCCTGGTCGCGGTAGCCGTGCCGGCCACGGTGGCCCTGCTCGGCCGGCCCGAGACGGGTCGCGAGGTGCTGCCGTTCGCCGTCCTGACCCCCGGTGCGGTGTGGATCGGCGTGTCCGCGGACGGCCTGTTCGCCGGGGTGACCGCCACCGGGCTGGCGTTGCTCGCGCTGTCCGCCAAGGGGTTCGCCGACGGCCGCCGGTACGCCGTTCCGGCCGGGCTGGCCGCCGGCCTGCTGCTCGGCTTCGGCATCTTCCTCTCGTACGGCCTGGTGCTGCTCGGCTTGCTCGCGCTGGCCGTCGCCGTCCTCGGCCGGCAGTGGCGGGCGGCGGCACTCGCGATCGCCGCCGCACTGGCCGTCGTCGGCGCCTTCGCCTGGGCCGGTTTCTGGTGGCTCGACGGCTACCACCTGGTCGTCGAGCGCTACTACCAGGGCGTCGCGCTGGTCCGGCCGTACTCGTACTTCGTGTGGGCCGACCTCGCGGCGGTGACCGTCGCCCTCGGCCCCGCGGTGGTGGCCGCCGTCCGGCGGGGGCTGGGGTCCCCGCGCCGGGCCCTGCTCACCGACCCGGTGCTCCTGCTCGGCCTCGCCGCACTGGCCGCCATTCTCTTCGCCGACGTCTCGGGCCTGTCGAAGGCCGAGACCGAACGGATCTGGCTACCGTTCGGGGCGTGGTTGCTGCCGATGACGGCGCTGCTGCCGCGACCCGGGCGCCGGTGGTGGCTCGCCGCGCAGGCGGCGACGGCCCTGGCGGTCAACCACCTGTTGCTGACGGGCTGGTGAGGGAGACGTGATGGACGATCAGGCCGGGCGAGTGCTCGTGGTCGACGACGACGAGACGGTCCGCGACGTCGTCCGCCGCTACCTCGAGGTGGCCGGGTTCACCGTCGACATGGCCGGCGACGGCGCCGAGGGGCTGGCCAGGTTCGCCGCCCACGAGCCCGACCTGGTCGTCCTCGACGTGATGATGCCGGGGATCAACGGCCTCGAGGTGTGCCGGCGGCTGCGCCAGGTGAGCCAGGTGCCGATCGTCATGCTGACGGCCCTCGGCGAGGAGGAGAACCGCATCGCCGGGCTCCAGCTCGGCGCCGACGACTACGTGACGAAACCGTTTAGCCCCAAGGAGCTCGCCCTCCGCGTGGCCTCGGTGCTGCGCCGCGCCCGGATGCCGCGCCCGGAGCCGGCCGCCGCAGAACTCGTGGACGGCGACCTGCGCCTGCAGATGAAGGCGCGGACCGCGACCCTCGGCGGCCGCGAACTGCCGCTCACCACGCGGGAGTTCGACCTGCTGGCGTTCTTCCTCGCCCACCCCGGCGTCGCCTACTCGCGTGCGGACCTGCTCGAGAAGGTGTGGAGCTGGGACTTCGGCGACCAGTCCACTGTGACCGTCCACGTGCGACGGTTGCGCGAAAAGATCGAGCGCAACCCGGCCAAGCCGACCCGGGTGGCGACCGTGTGGGGCGTCGGCTACCGCTACGACCGGGGGCAGCCGTGATCGGCTCTGGCGAATCCTTCGCAGAGATGCTGACGCATCTCTGGCACATCCTGCCGTTCGCGCTGATGTTTTCGCTGCCGGTCGCGGCGCTGGGGGGCGTGGCGCTGTACGTCCTGCGCCGCGGTTCGCTGGCCACCACGCTGACGGTGCTGGTGCTGATCCCGGTGCTCGCCACGCTGATCGGCGTCCTGGGCGTCAGCGGGTTCATGTTCACCCCGGCGTTGACCACGATGCTGCTGGTCTGCTTGCTCGTCGCGCTGGTCACCGTGCCCGCAGCCATCATCCTGGGCCGGGCGATCGCCCGCCGCAGCGTGTGGGAACGGGAGGCGCGCGAGCGGGAACGCGCCGCCGAGGCATCGCGGCGCGAGCTGGTCGCCTGGATCAGCCACGACCTGCGCAGCCCCCTGGCCGGCATCCAGGCGATGGCCGAAGCGCTGGCCGACGGCGTGGTCTCCGAACGCAACGAGGTCGCCGATTACGCCCAGCGGATCAGCGGCGAGACCAAACGGCTCTCCGCGATGGTGGGCGACCTGTTCGAGCTCTCGCGGATCACCGCGGGCGCCCTCGAGCTCACCATGTCCGCGGTGCCGCTGCGGGACGTCGTGAGCGATGCCGTCGCCGCCCAGGCCCCGGTCGCCCAGCGGAAGCGGGTGCGCGTGCTCGCCAGCGCGTCGACCTGGCCGGTGGTGACCGGCAGCGACCCGGAACTGGCCCGCATCGTGCGGAACCTGGTGTCCAACGCGATCCGGCACACCCCGCCGGACGGGACGGTGGCCGTGGAGATCGGCGTCGACGGCGACGAGGCTCTGCTCGCCGTCGACGACTCCTGCGGCGGCATCCCGGACGACGAGATCACCCGGGTGTTCGATGTCGCGTTTCGGGGGACGCAGGCGCGGACGCCCGAGCGCGGGGGGACAACCAGCGGTGGCGGGCTGGGGCTGGCCATCGCCAAGGGGCTGGTCGAGGCGCACCGCGGGCGGATCGGGGTGCACAACCACGGGCCGGGGTGCCGGTTCGAGGTTCGCCTGCCGCTCGCGATGCCTTAGGCGGCTGGGGCGAGGCCGGGTTTCGCGGCGGCGGGGTTGCGCGCGGATCGCCGGTGGGCCGGGGTGCGGTTGGGTGTGCCGGGGTCGCGTGGATCGGCGGTGGTCGGGTTGCCCAGGTTGGGCTGCCGCGGGCTTGCGGTTGAGCGGCGGTGGCCGGCGTGAGGTGGGCTGTCGAGGCTAGGCGGTGCCGTCGGCGATTGGCGGCGACCCCGCCGGTCCGGGGTTGATGCGGGATACCTCGGTGGTCAGGGCGAGACCGGCTCCCGGAGCTCCGCTGTCGCGAAGTCCGCGATGCCTTTCGCGAACGCGACTTCGGCGGTGAAGCCGAGCAGGTTGCGGGCGCGGGCGGGGTCCGCCACCACGTGTCGGACGTCGGCCGGGCGGGCGCCGCCCACGGTCTGCGGGGCGGGGCCGTTGCAGGCACGGGCCAGCTCCTCGGCCAGGTCGCCGACCGTGTGCGGGGTGCCCGAGCAGATGTTCAGCGGGGTGATGTCGGCCGCCGCTCCTTCGGTGCGCAGCGCCAGGACGTTGGCCCTTGCCACGTCGTGGACGTGGATGAAGTCGCGCTGCTGGCGGCCGTCCTCCAGGACCCTTGGTGCCTCGCCTCGAGCCAGTGCCGACCGGAAGAGCGATGCCACTCCGGCGTATGGGGTGTTCTGGGGCATCCGCGGGCCGTAGACGTTGTGGTAGCGCATTGCCCACACGCTGCCGCCCGTCTGGCGCGCCCAGGCGCCCGCCAGGTGTTCTTGCGCCAGCTTCGTCGCCGCGTACGTGCTGCGGGGGTTCAGCGGGGCATCTTCGGGGACCAGCTGCCAGCTCAGCTCCGCCTCGCAGGACGGGCACCGCGGCTCGAAGCGGCCGGCGTCCACATCGGACCGGCGGCGGGGTGCCGGCGCCACCACGCCGTGGTCCGGGCACGCGTACCGGCCTTCGCCGTAGACGACCATCGAGGACGCCAGCACCAGCTTGCGCACGCCGGCCGCGTGCATCCCGGCCAGGAGCACCGCCGTGCCGTAGTCGTTGTGCAGGGCGTACGACGGGGCGTCCGACGGGTCGATGCCGTGCCCGACCACCGCTGCCTGGTGGCACACCGCGTCGGTGCCGTCCAGCAGCTCCGCCACCAGCTCGGCGTCGGTGACGTCGCCGCGCAGGAAGCGGTGCCTGCCGGTGTACGGCGGCGGGGTGCGGGACCCGTGGGCCGTCGGGAGGAGGTTGTCCAGCACCACCACCTCGTCACCCCCGTCCGCCAGGAGGTCGGCGATGTGTGACCCGATGAACCCGGCTCCGCCGGTGACCAGTACGCGCACACCGGCCACGCTAGGGCCGCGCGCCCGGGTCCGCCGGGGGCCGCGGCCGCACGTCACGGAATCGTCAGAACTCACCCGGCACCTCCCGGCGGCCGACCACCGAAACCGGCTACGGTGGGCGCCATGGAACGGAGTGCACAACGGCTGGGCCGGGCCCTCGTGGTCATCGTGGACGATCGCGTGGCGCACGGCGAGCACGAGGACACCACTGGCCCGCTGGTCACGGAGCTGCTCGAAGAAGCGGGCTTCATCGTCGACGGTGTCGTGGTCGTCGAGGCCGAGACCGCGGGTATCCGCAACGCGCTCAACACCGCCGTGATCGGCGGCGCCGACCTGGTGATCACCGTCGGCGGCACCGGCGTGCTGCCGCGTGACCGCACCCCGGACGCCACCGCCGGTGTGCTCGACCGCCCCATCCCGGGCATCAGCGAGGCGATCCGCGCCTCCGGGCTGGCGGCCGGGGCCGTGGACGCCGGGATCTCCCGCGGGCTGGCCGGGGTGTCCGGCAGCACGCTCGTGGTCAACCTCGCCGGCTCGCGTTCCGCGGTGCGCGACGGGATGGCGACGCTGACCTCGCTCGTGCCGCACGTGATCGACGAGCTTTCCGGCCTCGAAGAGGTCTGACCGGCGTCAGCGAGCCGGAGCGGCGCCTCTCCGCCCCGGAGGGGCGCTCGCACTCGACGAAGGCGGAACGGGTTGCGAGCCCGCCGCCGGGGCGCGGGTGCCGGGCTCCCGGCCCGCCGCCGCGGGCGGGATTCACTCTGGAGTTGTCAAAGAACACGCCGTGGGACACTGGGGTCATGCCGGGCGAACAGCGCGAACCCCAGACCAGCGAGCAGCGCCGCCGGGTGGACGAGATCTTCGGGGACGTCCTGCCCGAGACGACCTCCGACGAACGCGACCCCGATCGGCGCACCGGCCTCCCGGACGACTGGTACCGGGAGAACCGGCCACCGCACCACGACCGCTGACCGCCGTCAGCCGCGGTCTTCTTCGCGCCGGTTCTGCGCGCGCAGCAGGTCGCGGATCTCGATCAGCAGCTCCACGTCCGTCGGCTCCGACGGGCCCGGCTCCTGGCCGCGCTTGCGGCGTTCCTGCAGCTTCTTCACCGGCATCACGATGACGAAGTAGACCACCGCCGCGACCAGCACGAAGTTGATCGCCGCGTTGATCACGGCGCCGAAGTCCAGGAACGTCAGCGGGTTGCTGGAGAAGATCCGGAAGCCCAGGCCCTGCGCGGCGTCCGTGCCGCCGATCGTGTTGATCAGGGGCTTGATCAGGCCGCCGGTGAACGCCGTGACGATCGCCGTGAACGCCGAGCCGATGACCACCGCCACGGCGAGGTCCACGACGTTGCCGCGCATCAGGAAGTCCTTGAAACCTTTGAGCACCTTGCTCTCCTCACGAACCGGGAAGGGGACGCCGCCGCCCGTCTCGGCGGGCGCGGGCTAGCGGAGAGTAACCGTTACCGGACGCTCCAGTGAAATCGCCGCCACCCTCGTCGCGATCTCTTCCGGAAGCCGCAGCAGGACCAGCGCTCCCTTGGCCGTGGACGGCTCCTGGTGCCCGACCGTCACCACCGTGGCTCCGCCGGCCAGTACGGACGCCGGCGCTCCGGGTTCCGGCGCGGCCACGACGTCGACGCGACGGCCCGGGCCCAGCAGCTCGGCGACGGCCGCGTCGGCCAGCCGGACCGGCACGGTCGCCGTGCCGGGTTCACCCGGGGCGGGGACGGTCACCAGCCGGACGTCGGTCAGGGGTTCCCCGGCCCGGACGGCACCCGCCAGCAGGCGCCCGTCGACGGCGTCGAGGGAGCTCAACACGCCCGTCGGACGTGCTTGATCAGGAACGTCGGCCAGCCGGACGTCGGCAGCGTGCAGCGCCGCGCCGGAAGGAAGATCGCGTGCCGCGAGGACGGTCGGGGCGCCTCGCGCGGAGCCGGGGTGGATGAGCAGCAACGCGCCGGTCAGCAGCAGGCAGGCGGCGAGCCAGCGGCGGATCAGCCGCGTCCGCCGGCTCGGCAGCCGGATGGGATCGGGTAAGCGGAACCTCGCCAGGACGTCCACGGTGCCCCCTCGGTCGGATCGGGTGCGGCGCTCTGCCGCACGAGATCGACGTTAGGGAAGCCGGACGGGCCGCCGGAAGGGCCACGTCCGGCATCTGTGGACAACCGGGGTGTTGTGGACAACTCCGGGGTCAGGACGCCGCGGCGGCCGTCTTCGTCGTGCTCGAGGAGGAGGATGCCGAGCTCGTGTCCGGCTTCGACTCCGTCTTGGTCTCGGTCTTCGCCGGGGCCGTGGCGGTGGTGCTCGATTTGCTCGAGTCGCGCGAGTCGGTGCGGTAGAACCCGCTCCCCTTGAAGACGACGCCGACCGAGCTGAACACCTTGCGCAGCGCCCCGGAGCACTGCGGGCAGACGGTCAGGCTGGGGTCCGAGAACGACTGCACGGCTTCGAACCGGTGGTCGCATTCTTTGCAGGCGTACTGGTACGTAGGCACTGACGGCTCCTTTGCTGGCACTCATCCGACTTGAGTGCCAACTCGATTGTGCGGGAAAACCTTCCCGGAAAGCAATTCCTCGTTGCTCACACCGGCAGCTCGACCACGCCTCGACCGGGCGTCAAGGCCCCGGTCATGCGCACGTCGTGCGCCTCCCCGGGCAGCCGCTCCACCAGCTCCTCGTCCCGGACGACCGCCACCAGCGCGGCGTCCGCCGCGGCGAAGACCAGCGAGCGATCGTAGTGGCCCGCCCCGCGCCCGAGCCGGACGCCCCGGTGGTCCACGGCCAGGGCCGGCACCAGCACCAGCTCGGCCGCGCCCACGGCGTCGGTACCCAGGCGTTTCCCGCCCGGCTCGCGGATGCCGCGGAACCGGCTGGGCACCAGCTCGGCCTCGCCCGTGTACTCCGCCCAGTCGAGCGGGCCCGGCGTCGGCTGGATGACCGGCAGCAGGACGCGCGCGCCCCCGGCCACCAGCGCGTCGACGAGCGCCGTCGAGCCCGGTTCCGTGCCGAACGGGAGGTAGGCGCAGACGGTCTTCGCTGTGACCTTCGACACCGCGGCGACCAGCGCCGACGCCTCCCGGGCGTGGGATTCGGCTGCCTGGTCCGCCCGCGCGCGCAGGAGCCGGTCACGCCACTCCGCCTTGCTCAGGTGCTCATTGCCCAGCGCATGCATGACCTCACGTTAGGCTTTGCGCCCATGACGGGCGCCGCAACCTCCCAGACGTTCAGAACCGCCATCGTGCCTGCCGCCGGCCTCGGGACACGGTTCCTCCCGGCGACGAAGGCAGTGCCCAAGGAGCTCCTCCCGGTGGTGGACACGCCGGGGATCGAGCTGGTCGCGGCCGAGGCCGCCGCCGCGGGCGCCGAACGCCTGGTCATCGTGACCTCGCCGGGCAAGGACGCCGTCGTCCGGTACTTCGAAAAGCAGCCGGAGCTGGAGCAGAACCTCGAGGCCAAGGGCAAGACCGAACTGCTCGAGAAGGTCCGCCGGGGCTCCGGCCTCCTCGCCGTCGAAACCGCCATCCAGGAGCAGGCGCTCGGCCTCGGCCACGCCGTCGCGCAGGCCGAGCCGAACCTCCGGCCGGACGACGAGGCCGTCGCCGTGCTGCTCCCGGACGACCTCGTGCTGCCCACCGGCGTGCTCGAGAAGATGGGCGCGGTCCGCGCCGAGTTCGGCGGCAGCGTGCTCTGCGCGTTCGACATCCCGAAGGCCGAGATCTCGCCGTACGGCGTGTTCGACGTCAGCGACACCGACGATGACGACGTCAAGCGCGTGCACGGGATGGTCGAGAAGCCGAAGCCGGAGGACGCGCCGTCGACCTACGCCGCGGCCGGGCGGTACCTGCTCGACCGGGCGATCTTCGACGCGCTCAAGCGGATCACCCCGGGCAGCGGCGGCGAGCTGCAGCTGACCGACGCGGTCGCGCTGCTGATCTCCGAAGGACACCCGGTCCACGTCGTCGTCCACCGCGGCGGACGCCACGACCTGGGGAATCCGGGTGGTTTCCTGCGCGCCGCGGTCGATTTCGCGCTTGAAACGCCCGAGTACGGTCCATCTTTACGGGCGTGGCTGACGGAACGGCTCGGGACCGAGCGCCCATGACGGAATCCCTCGACGCGGCGCGGCCCGAAGCGGCCGAGGAGGAGGCCGAGTTCCGCTCGGTCGACGCGCAGATCGCGATGACACTGGACGCGGCCGTCCGGCCCCAGCCGGTGCGGGTGGCGATCTCCGAGGCCCAGGGCCTGCTCTGCGCCGAGGAGGTGGTCGCCGAGCACGCGCTGCCCGGGTTCGACCAGGCCGCGATCGACGGGTACGCGGTGCGCAGCGTCGACGTCCGCACCGCCGGACAGGAGCCGGTGCAGCTGCCGGTCGTCGGGGAGATCGCGGCCGGCTCGCGCCAGCCGCGGCGGCTCCAGCCCGGTCAGGCCGTGCGGGTCGACACCGGCGCGCCGCTGCCGACGCTGGCCGACGCGGTCGTGCCGCTCGCCTACACCGACGGGCACCAGGCCAAGGTCACCGTGCACCGGTCGGTGCCCTCGGCGGGGTACGTGCGGCGGGCGGGCGAGGACGTCCAGATCGGGGACGTCGCGGTGCGCCGCGGCGACACGATCGGCTCGGCGCAGGTCGGCCTGCTGGCCGCGGTCGGCCGGGCGAAGGTGCTGGTCTACCCGCGGCCGCGCGTCTCGATCGTGTCGGTCGGCGACGAGCTGGTCGACGTCGACCGGACGCCGTCGGTCGGGCAGGTCTACGACGTCAATTCCTACGCACTGGCCGCGGCCGCGCGGGACGCCGGCGCCGAAGTCAGCCGGGTCGGCATCGTGCCGAGCGACCCGAAGCGGCTCCGGGAGATCGTCGAGGGCCGGCTGCTGATGTCGGAGATCGTCGTGGTCGCGGGCGGCGCCGGTGGCGCCACCGGCGACGAGGTCCACGCCGCGCTGTCCGACCTCGGCCGGATCGACATGACGCGGGTCGCGATGCACCCCGGCTCTGTCCAGGGGTTCGGCAGGCTCGGCCCCGACTCCGTGCCGACGTTCCTCATCCCGGGCAACCCGATGAGCGCGCTGGTCGTGTTCGAGGTGCTGGTGCGGCCGCTGATCCGGGCGGCGCGCGGGACTCGCAACCCGCACCGGCGGATCGTCGGCGCACGGCTGCTGTCGCCGATCACCTCGACCGAGGGCCGGCGCGGCTTCCTCCGCGGCCAGCTGCTGCGTGACGAGGCGAACGGCGAGTACCTGGTCCACCCGCTCGGCCAGTCCGGGGCGCACCTGCTCGCGTCGCTGGCCGAGGCGAACTGCCTGATCAACGTGCCGGAAGAGCTGACCGAGGTGGCAGCGGGCGAGCAGGTCCAGGTCACGTTCCTGGCGCAACGGGCCTGATGAACGCCGTGTCGGGCGTGTCCTATCCGGTCGAGAGCCGGCACCCGGGCTGGCCGGCGCGGCTCGGCCCGCTGCGGGTGCCCGCGGGCGAGGTGGCGATCCGGCCGGTCCGGCTGCGCGACGCCGGTGAGTGGAGCCGGATCCGGCTGCGGGACCGCGCGCACCTCGAGATGTGGGAGCCGACCGGCGTCGGGCCGTGGCCGGAACGCAACGCCTTCTGGTCGTGGCCGTCGCAGTGGGCGGCGCTGCGTTCGCTCGCTCGCCGTGGTCAGTGCCTCCCGTTCACGATCACCCTGGACGGTCGTCTCGCGGGACAGATCACTGTGGGTAATGTCATCCGGGCGTCGCTGCGCTCGGCCTGGATCGGCTATTGGGTGTCCTCCGAGGTGGTCCGCGGCGGGGTGGCGACGGCCGCCGTCGCGCTCGTCACCGACCACGCCTTCGGCCTGGCCGGGCTGCACCGGCTGGAGGCCACTGTCCGGCCGGAAAACACCGCTAGCCTGCGGGTTCTCACCAAGGCGGGCTACCGGCAGGAGGGCCTGTTCGAGCGCTACCTCGACGTGGCGGGCGGGTGGCGGGACCACTATTGCTACGCCGTCACGCGCGAGGAAACCGGGGCCGGGCTGGTGTCGCGGCTGGTGGCCGCGGGCCGCGCCGAGTACGCCTGACCGTGATTACCCACCCGGGTCAGTAGCTGCGTTACCACATGCTGTGAGTTCCACCTAATCCGGTGAGGCGATTCCGTGATCGAACCCGGCGAGTCTGCGCCCGATCTGTTACTCCTGTGACTAACGTGATTCGTGGTGGAAGGATCGGGGGAGGTGACGGGAGATGCCCAGCTCCGTGATCATCGTCGCGCTCGCCGCGGCATGGCTCGTCGTACTCGTGCCCATGGTCGCGCGACGGCGGCAGCAGGTCGCGAGAACGGCCGACTCGGCGCTCGCGGCCCGGGTCGTGCGCAGTGGACGCAACGAGGACCGGGAGGAATTCGCCATGTCCGACGACCTCGGGAAATCCCGGCCTTCGGTCGAGGACGACCTGGCCGAGCTGGAGGCCGAGCTCGAACTCAACGACGACGAACCCGAACCGGACCCCGAGCCGCTGCCGCAACCGAAGCGCGGCTCACGGGCCGCCGAACGCGACCGGCCCGGCTACCGCCCCGGCCGCGGTGGCTTCGACCCGGAAGCCGCCGAAATCGCGGCCCGGGCGAAGTACAGCTTCCGGCAGCGCATCGTGGTCATCCTGCTGGTGATCGCGGTGGCCACCGGCGCCGTGGCCGGCTTCGTCCTCCCGCTGGCCTGGTGGGGCCACGGCGCGGTCGACGTCGTGCTCGTCGGCTACCTCGTCTACCTGCGCCGCCAGGTGCGCATCGAAGAGGAGATCCGGCAGCGCCGGCTCGCCCGCTTCAACAGCGCCCGGTCGCCGCGGCGCTCGTCCGCTCCGGCACCTTCGGTGGCGGATTCGGAGGAGGACCGCGAGCCGGAGGTCGACGTCGTCGAGCCGGTCCGCCGCGAGGTGGTCGAGCGCCGGCCGTCCCCGACGTCCCGCGTCCGCCGCAGCGCGGTCGTCGTCGACCTCGACGACGAGGACCCGGCCTTCGAGGAGCTCGACGAGCCCGGGACCGGCCCGTACCGCCGCGCGGTCGGCGAGTGACCCCCCTCTGTGGGGTGCTCGTAGGGCACTGCTAAGCTCTACGAGCACAACCAAGGGGCTGTAGCGCAGTTGGTAGCGCGTCTCGTTCGCATCGAGAAGGTCAGGGGTTCGATTCCCCTCAGCTCCACAGCATCGAAGGCCTGTGCCCGCGGAGGGCGCGGGCCTTTTTTGTTTCGCGTGTTCTTTGGGGGTCGGACCCCCAAACCCCCGCCAGGGGGCTCCGCCCCCTGGACCCCCGGCCGTGGTTGCGTTCGGTTCGGAAGCTCGGCGGCCGTCCACTTTGGAGTGGGCGGCCGTTTTTGCAGTGCGGGTTACTGGTGGGTAACTTGTTGTCCGTGTATGGGGAATTCGATACGGGCCTGCAACGTCGCTCCGGCTTGGATCTCCTGCATGGTCCAAAGCGAACCCGTGGAAGTCCTTGGCCGTCGGGGGGTCTCTCCGGGTGGGGTTGCCGTCTATGGGTGTGGAGCCGATGAGGCCTCTCTGTTTCGGGAGGTGGCGGCTCGGATTGGGGTTCGGGTCACCCTTGTCGAGGGCGCTTTGTCCGAGAGCACTGTGGGGCTTGCTGCCGGGCATCGGTGTGTGAGCGTTGGTCACAAGGTTCCGGTGGCCGACTCTGTTCTTCGGGGGCTTGCCGGGGTTGGGGTTGGTTACCTCTCCACTCGGAGCGTTGGTTTCGACCACATTGATGTTGCGTATGCCGCGAGTGTCGGGATTGTTGTGGGGAATATTGCCTACTCTCCCGACAGCGTTGCCGACTACACCTTGATGTTGATGCTGATGGCCGTGCGGGATGTCGTGTCCGTTGTGCGGCGGGGTGAGGGCGGGGACTTTCGGCTCGGTGGTGTTCGGGGGAAAGAACTGCGGGATCTGACCGTCGGTGTTGTCGGGACCGGGCGGATCGGGTCTGCCGTTGTGGTGCGGTTGAAGGGGTTCGGGGGACGCGTTGTCGCCTGTGACAGCCGGCCCTGTGCTTCCGTTGATTATCTTTCGCTCGATGAGCTTGTGCGGGTCAGTGACATTGTCTCGCTTCACACGCCGCTCACCGAGGAGACGCGTCACCTTCTGGATCGGCGGCGTATCGGGTCGATGAAGCCCGGCGCCTTTGTTGTCAACACCGGGCGGGGCTCGCTGATTGACACCGATGCCCTTCTTGTGGCGCTGGAGAGCGGGCGGCTGGGTGGGGCCGCCTTGGATGTCCTCGAAGGTGAGGAGGGCGTCTTCTATTCCGACTGCCGGGGTAAGGCCGTGGGAAGCCGGTTGCTGCGGTTGCTGGAGCTTCCGAATGTGATTGTCACTCCGCACGTTGCTTACTACACCGATCGTGCTCTGCGGGACACCGTCGAAAACTCGATTCTCAACTGCCTTGAATTCGAAAGTGGGATGCTGCATGGGTAGGCTCAACGTCGGGATCGTCTTCGGGGGCCGCTCCGAGGAACACCCCGTCTCCGTGAAGTCCGCGCAGGAGGTTGCCCGGCACCTTGATGCCGGGAAGTACCGAGCCGTCTGGATCGGGATCACCCAGGATGGGGCCTGGAAACTCTGTGACGGGCCCGAAGCCGGCTGGGAAGACGGGCGGCCGGTCGTTCTGGCGCCGGGTCGGCGGCTGCTGGTTCTGGACGACGGGAAGTACGAGAGCGTCGAACTGGATGTCGTGCTTCCTGTCCTGCACGGTAAGTTCGGTGAAGACGGTGCCGTGCAGGGGCTGCTGGAGCTTTCCGGGGTTCCTTATGCCGGCTGTGATGTGCAGAGCTCCGCTCTGTGCATGGACAAGTCCCTCGCTTACCTCGTGGTCAGGAGCGCGGGGATTGCGACGCCGAACTTCTGGGTCTTCAACAAGGGCGAGGACGTCGATCCGGAGCGGTTCACGTATCCCGTCTTCGTGAAGCCCGCTCGGTCGGGTTCGTCGTTCGGGGTCAGCAAGGTGTCGTCCGGGGAAGAACTCGCGAGCGCTGTGGAGGTCGCCGCGCAGTACGACGACAAGGTGCTCGTCGAGGAGGCCGTTGTCGGGAGTGAGGTCGGGTGTGCCGTTCTGGGGAACGGGTCCGCTCTGTTCGTCGGGGAGGTGGACCGGATCGCGTTGTCCCACGGGTTCTTCCGGATTCACCAGGAAGATTCGCCCGAAAGCGGGTCCGAGAACTCGACGCCCGTCGTGCCCGCCGACATCCCGGCCGAAACGCGCGTGCGGGTGCAGGAGACCGGCAAGGCCATCTACCGCGCTCTCGGGTGCCGAGGGCTGGCGAGGGTCGACATGTTCCTCAAGGAAGACGGGACTGTCGCCCTCAACGAGGTCAACACCTTGCCCGGGCTGACGTCCTACAGCCGGTACCCGCGGATGATGGCCGCCGCCGGGGTGTCGCTCGAGGAGGTCGTCGATCGGGTTGTTTCCCTGGCCGTGAGCGGCCGATGAACGACGACTTCGCCTTCGTCGACGAACTCGTTCCCGGCATCCGGTGGGACGCCAAGTACGCCACCTGGGACAACTTCACCGGGAAACCCGTCGACGGGTACCTCGTCAACCGGATCGTCGGCACGACCACGTTGTGCGCCGCTCTCGCCGAAGCGCAGGAGAAGGCCGCTTCCCTCGGCTTCGGCCTGCTGCTTTGGGACGGCTACCGGCCGCAACGCGCCGTCGAGTGCTTCCTGCGGTGGGTCGACCAGCCCGAAGACGGGCGGACGAAGCTGTGGCACTACCCGAACCTCGACCGCGCCGGGATGTTCGCCAAGGGGTATGTCGCGACCAGGTCGGGGCACAGCCGCGGCAGCACCGTCGACCTGACCCTCTACCACCTCGGCACCGGTGAACTCGCCTCGATGGGCGGCGGCCACGACCTGATGGATCCCATCTCGCACCACGGTGCCCGGGGCGTCTCCGGCGTCGAAGCCGAGAACCGGCGGTCCCTGCGGTCCATCATGGCCGACTGCGGGTTCGACTCCTACGAGCGAGAATGGTGGCACTACAGCCTCAAGGACGAGCCCTACCCCGACACCTACTTCGACTTCCCCGTCGCGTAGCCGTGCCGGTGGGCGGCGGGCAGCCGGACGGTCACGCGAAGGCCGCCCGCCGGACGGGGCGTCAGAGTGAGAGTCCCGTCGTGCGCGTGGGTGATGCTCTGGACGATCGCCAGGCCCAGGCCGACCCCCGCGTGGTCCGCGCGGATGCGCTCGGTGCCCCGCTGGAACGGCTCGGTGAGCGTCGACACCAGCTGGGGCGGCAGCTGCTCGCCGGTGTTCTCCACCGTGAGCACCACCGACCCGCCGCGGACGGCGGTCGTGAGCTGCACGGTGCCGCCGTCCGGGAGGTTGTGGACGATGGCGTTGTGCAGCAGGTTCGTGGCCAGCTGCAGCAGGAGCGCGTCCGAGCCGACGGCCGGGGCGAGCTCGCCGGACGTCTCGATGGCGACGCCGTGCTTCTCCGCCAGCGGCAGCAGCGTTTCGGCCGCTTCCTCCACGACCAGGGACAGGTCGACGCGGTCGCGGCGGAACGACCGCTGGTCGGCCCGGCTGAGCAGCAGCAGGGCCTCGGTGAGCCGGATCGCCCGGGAGTTGACGACCTGCAGGCGTTCGTCGAGCTCGTCCGTCGTGCGGTTCGGGTCGTTGCGGGCGACGTCGAGGAGGCTCTGCGTGATCGCCAGTGGCGTGCGCAGCTCGTGGGACGCGTTGGCCGCGAACCGCCGCTGTTCGGCGACGTGCGCTTCGAGCCGGGCGAGCATCGTGTCGAAGGCGTCGGCGAGCTCGCGGAACTCGTCCGTGCGGCCCGGCAGCCGGACGCGGTGGGCGAGCGAACCGGTCGCGGCGAGGCGGGTCGCGTCGGTGATCCGGGTCAGCGGGGCGAGCATCCGGCCGGCCAGGACCCACCCGCCGAGCAGGCCGAAGACCAGCAGGAAGACGATCACGGCGGCCATGAACGGCACGAAGGCGCGCACCAGGACCGAGCGGTTGATCCAGAAGTTGCCGTCGGTGTAGATCCAGCCTTGGGGCAGGAAGTACAGGTAGAAGGCCAGCACGGCGCCCATCAGCAGGATGCCCGCGAGCATGACGAACCCGGCGTAGCTGAGGGTCAGCTTGAGCCGGACGCTCAGCCCGGGCGCCCTATCCACGACGTTCGCCGCCGGTGTCGATGCGGTAGCCGACGCCGGGCACGGTGGCGATGATCCCGGGTTCGCCGAGGCGCTTGCGCAGGACCGAGACCGTGATGCGGACGGCGTTGGTGAACGGATCCGCGTTCTCGTCCCAGGCCCGTTCCAGCAGCTCTTCGGCGCTGATCACGCCGCCTTCCGCCGCGACGAGCACCTCGAGCACGGCGAACTGCTTCCTGGTCAGCGCCACGTACCGGCCGTCGCGGTAGACCTCGCGGCGGAACGGGTCCAGGCGCAGGCCCGCGAGCTCGCGCACCGGCGGCCGGTTGTGGGCGCGCCGTCGGTCGAGGGCCCGCAGGCGGAGCACGAGTTCCCGGAGTTCGAACGGCTTCGTGAGGTAGTCGTCGGCGCCGAGCTCGAACCCGGACGCCTTGTCGTCGAGCCGGTCGGCCGCGGTGAGCATCAGGATCGGCGTGCCGCTGCCGGAAGCGACGATGCGGGCGGCCACCTCGTCACCCGACGGGCCGGGGATGTCGCGGTCGAGCACGGCGATGTCGTAGCTGTTGACGCTCAGCAGTTCCAGCGCGGTGTCGCCGTCGCCGGCGATGTCCGCCGCGATCGCCTCCAGCCGCAGGCCGTCGCGGATGGCGTCGGCCAGGTAGGGCTCGTCCTCGACGATCAGCACACGCACGTCCCCGATGCTACGAGCGCGCGCATATCGGCCGCATATCGGAAAGCGCGTACGAACCGGCAACACCGCGCGGCCTTGACTGCCGGTATGAGCACGTTCCCGACGGTCTTGGGCCAGGAACACGGCGCTGTCCCGGACGGCGCATCGGTCTTCGACGACTGCCCGGCCGTGGCCAACCTCGATCCCGCGCTGCTCGGCGTCCTGCGCCGGGCCGCGACGGACGCCGCGGCCGACGGCGTCCGGTTCGTCGTCAACGGTGGCTGGCGATCCCGCCCGTACCAGGAACACCTGCGCCGCAAGGCGGTCGCGAAGTACGGCTCGGAGGAGGAGGCCGCCCGCTGGGTGACGACGCCCGACAGATCCGCTCACGTGCAGGGGAAAGCCGTCGACGTCGGGCCCGCCGAGGCGCGGGCGTGGCTTGCCGAGCACGGCGCCGGGTACGGGCTGTGCCGGATCTACCGCAACGAGCCCTGGCACTACGAACTGCGTCCCGAAGCGGCCGAGCACGGCTGCCCGCCGATGTACGACGACCCGTCGCAGGATCCGAGGATGCGGCCGTGAGCGTCAGCGCGCCAGGTGCTTGCGGACGTCTTCGGCCACCGCGGCCCGCCCGCTCATGTGGTACTTGGCCAGGATGTTGCGGACGTGGGTCTTCACCGTGTGCAGGCTGACGCCGAGCTCGCGCGCGATCTGGTCGTTCGGCAGGTCGTTGCCGAGCAGGACCGCGACGCCCTGCTCGGCCGCGGTGAGGGACCGGAAGCGTTCCTCCGGGCCGTTGTCGATGTTGAGGGTCAGCTCGACGAGATCGGACTGGAGCTGCTGACACGCGGTCACGATCCGCTGCAGGGCCTCCCGCCAGGCCGCCGGATCGGGTGACGGCAACGCGTCCTGCGCCCGCTGCCGCACGGCCGCGACGCGCGAGGACAGGAATTCGACGACGTGGTCGGCGGTCACCAGCTGCGGGGTTTCGCCGCCGCCGGCCGGCAGCCGGCGCAGCGCGTCCAGGTCCTCCGCCTCCTTGGTCAGCACGCGGGCGACCAGGTCGGCCAGCCACTCGAACGCGCGCACGGAGTTGTCGTCGAAGGTGTCCGGCCGGTAGCTCTGCATCGACATCATGCCGAACACGACCGGCTCACCGTCGTGGCCGCGGCGGAACAGCGGGGTGGTGACCGCGTCGGCGGACGCCCGGCTCGTGTCCCCGGCGGGGACACCGGCGTGCAGGGCGGCGCCGTTGTCGTACTGCATCCGGTAGGTCTGGCGGTGCTTCAGCAGCCAGGCGGCCTGCCCGTGCGGCCCGTAGATGTGCGACTCCGGATCGGTGAACAGGCCGCTGTCGTAGCCGTACGGGTAGCGGACCCGGTTGGCGCCGTGGAAGAAACCGACGTAGAAGTGGTCCAGCGGCACGATCTTGCTCATCACCGCGCGGGCGTAGTCGAAGAGGCTGTAGTGGTCGGTGCGGTAGTTCGTGTCGATCTTGTGGAACGCCTCGCGGAGGATCTGCGTCGTCTCGGCGTCGACCCGGAGCCGGGCGGGCGGTCCCGATTCGTCTGGCGGCATCCCCTCATCATCCTCCGGCGCGCGGACCGTGCCGGCCGGCTCGCTCCGCGAGCGATGGAGGAACCCGCCCTCCCGCTGTCACTGTTGACGGGCGAGAGGACGGGGAGGAGCAGCCATGGAGACCCATTAGCGCGTCAGGAAAGCGTCTTCAGCCAGCTGGTCACCACCGCGAAGTACGTCGGCGCGTTGGGAGCGTAGTTGATCGCGTGGCCGTAGCCGTGGAGGATGAACGTCTGCAGCGGGCCGCCGAAGAACGGGGCTTCCGACGCGCGCAGCGCCGCCGGGGACGAGCAGTCGCTGCCCAGCGTTCCGCAGAAGTGCGGGTCGTCGCCCACCACCAGCAGCACCGGGACCGTGATCTGCTGGGACGCCGGCGTCACCACCGTGGTCAGGGTCAGGCTGTCGACGGCTTCCGTCGTGGCGAAGACGTCCTTTGTGGACTCGTCGTAGGCGATCGCGCCCGCGTCGTAGGGGCCGGGGGTGTGGAAGGCCGTGTAGCGCGTGCCCTGGCCGGTGGTCAGGTAGCCCGCGTCGAGGCCGCGGGCGGACAAGTCCGGGTCCACCGGGGCCGGGACCATGTTGGCCAGCACCGGGATCACCGTGATCAGGTTCATCCGGTGCGTCATGCCGGTGACCAGCACGCCGTCGACGTCGCGGTAGCGGCCCGCCTCGATCATCGCCATCGCCGCGCCGATCGAGTGGCCGCCGACGACCACCTTCGCGAAGCGGGGCCGGATCGACTGGATCACCTGGTGCGCCGCCACCGCCTGGGCGGACGCGCTCAGCAGCGTGCTCAGCGGCTTCGAGCTGCTGCCCGTGCCGAGGCGGTCCAGGGCCAGCGTCGCGACACCCGCGGAGTTCGCGGCCAGGCGGAACGACCGGATCTCCGGCGTGTAGCCGATGTCCCAATAGGACGCGTTGTACGTGCCGCCGGGGATCAGGACCACCACCGTCGACGCGCCGGGCGGAGCGCACAGGCGGCCGTGCATCGTCTGCGGCAGCAGGGCCACCGTGACCGGGAAGGACAGGTCTTCGCACGTCGTGGCCGCGTTGGCGGTAGAAGGGGTCAAGAATGCTGCCAGCAACAGGAAAACGGCAGCACAAAGGCGGAGACGGGACACGGAGAAGGACCTCCAGCTAGCGGGGGACTGCCGTCATCGGCAGGCTGTCGGGGTAGGCGGCGGAGGTGAACTTCACGCGCACCGGCCGGCCCGCGACGGGGACCAGCCGCCACCGCGCGGCCACCGTGGCCACCGTGATGACGAGTTCGTTCTGGGCGAAGCGGTTCCCGATGCACTGCCGGGTGCCCGCCCCGAACGGGACGAACGCGCCCTTCGGCACCGCGGCCGCCCGCTCCGGCGCCCAGCGGCCGGGATCGAACCGGTCGGGGTCGGGGAACGACGCGGGGTCGTGGTGCAGGGCGTGCGGGCTGACGATCACCTCGGCGCCCTCGGGGAGGCGCACGCCGCCGAGGTCGACGTCGGTGAGGGTCCGGCGCATCAGCATCCAGAGCGGGTACAGCCGCAGCACCTCGTCGACCACCTGCCGGACGTAGGTGAGCCGGGTGAGGTCCTCGACGGTGACCGGGCGGCCGCCCAGCACGGCGTCGACCTCGGCGTGCACCCGTGCCTCGACGTCCGCGTGCCGGCCGAGCTCGTGGAACGTCCAGGCCAGCGCCAGCGCGGTCGTCTCGATGCCCGCGGTGAGCAGGGTCAGCACTTCGTCCCGCGCCTGCTCGTCGGTCATGCCGGCCAGCAGCAGCGTCGAAAGCAGGTCGCCGCGGTCGGTGCCCTCGCGCCGCCAGTCGCGGATCACCTCGAGCACGATTTCCTGCATCCGCCCGATGGCCTCGTCGAACCGGCGGTTGCCGGGCACCGGGAGCTTTTCGACGAACTTCGGTGACAATGCGCGAATCATTCCCTGCTGGATGATGACGTAAATCGACCGGCGGGCCTCTTCGATCGCCGCCTTTCCCAGCCCGGTGGAAAACAACGCCTCGCCGACGATCGTCACGGCCAGGCTCTGCATGTCCGCCTCGACCTCCCGCGCTTCGCCTGCTTGCCACGTGGCGGCCAGGTCCGCCGCCGCGCGCCGCATGATGTCCGCGTAGGCGGCCAGGCGGTCGCGGTGGAACGCCGGCTGCATCAGCCGCCGCTGCCGGAGGTGGAAATCGCCGTTCGAAAGCACCAAGCCATTTCCGACGAACGGCCGGAACTTGTCGAACATTGCGCCCTTGCGGAACTTCGGACCCTCCGTGACCAGCACTTCGTGGGCCAGCCGCGGGCTCGCGACGAAGTAGACCGGCGCCGGGCCGAGCCGGAGTTCGACGATCTCGCCGTGCTCGTGCAATGCGTCGGTGAATGCGAAGCGTTGCCGCAGCAGTGCCGGAGTGTGCCCGAGAAAAGGCCACCGGCCCGGTGCGACCGGGACGCTCATGCGGACTCCTCGTTGTGCCATTGTGTGGATTTCCCAAGGAGACGGCCCACGGTAGGCGCGTCCGGTCGAACGGGACAGTGCCCGATCGGGTGGGGTGCGCTCACGCGGATGGCGCAGTAGCGGAACCGCGGGGAATCGCTAAGCTCTTTCCGGTCCGACAGATGAGAAGGTGTTCTTCGTGACACGATCACCGGAATGGGTTCCGCCGGGCGTCGATATCTCCCGGCCGAGTATCGCGCGCACTTACGACTTCATGCTCGGCGGCGGCCACAACTTCGCCGTCGATCGCGCGGTCGGCGATGAGATCGAACGCGTGATGCCCGGCCTGCGCGACTCCGCGCGCGTGAACCGCGCGTTCCTCGGTCGTGCCGTGCGGTACATGACGGCGCACGGGATCCGGCAGTTCCTCGACATCGGTTCGGGCATCCCGACGGTGGCGAACGTGCACGAGGTCGCCCAGGCGCAGGACCCGGAGTGCCGGGTGGTCTACGTCGACCGCGACCCGGTGGCGGTCGCGCACAGCGAACTGATGCTCGCGGGCAACGACCGCGCGGCCGTCGTGCAGGCCGACATGCGGGACCCGGAGAAGATCCTCGATTTGCCGCAGGTCCGCGGGCTGATCGACCTCGACGAACCGCTCGGGCTGCTGATGTTGCTGATGCTGCACTGGGTCCCGGACGAGTCCGGACCGCTCGAGCTCGTCGGCCGCTACCGGGCGGCACTGGCACCCGGCAGTTTTCTCGCGCTCACCCACGTCACCGGTGACCACCAGGGCGAAAACCTCGAAGAAGCCACCGAAGTGATCAAAGAGAGCCGGAGCCCGGACCAGGTGAACCTGCGCACGCACGCCGAGGTTTCCGCGCTTTTCGCCGGTTTCGAACTTGTCGAACCCGGCTTGGTGGGCTGCGGGGAATGGCGGCCGGCCGGCCCGGGGGACATCGCCGGCGCCGCCGCCATGAACATGCTCGTTTACGCCGGAATCGGCCGCAAGAACTGAGCGGACACCCGAAATGCCGATGACCGGCCACCAGCCCCGGCAATCCGCCGCTCCCGATCCGGAGCGGGGGCGGTCCTTGCTCGCCCGGAAATGGGCTTACCTGCTCAGCGGCGTCACGGTCGTGTCGCTGAGCCGGGAGGAACTCGACCAGGAGTTGCGCGGCCTGCTCGACACGCTGTGCGAATCGCTGTGCCGCGCTTCGGCGGACACGGTCCCGGCCGAGCGGATCGGCGCGCGGCTGGTCGCGCTGGGCTACGTCGGCGAGCCGGGGCTGCGGTGCACGCTCGACGTCCTCGGCAAGGGCCTGCCCGGGCTGCCCGAACTCCAGGCGGTGGAGCGCGCCACCGAGCGGATCGTGCCGGCGCTGGGCGCGCTGTCCTGCGGTTTCCTGCTCGCGCACGAGCGCAACGTCCTCGACCAGCAGGAGATCATGCACCTGTCGCTGCTCAAAGCGGTGCGGGACGCGCAGTGGAACCTCAAGCAGAGCGAAGCGCGCTTCGACGAGGTCGTGACGTCGTCGGCGAGCGGCATCGCGGTCGTCGCGCTGAACGGCCGGATCGTACGCGCCAACGCGGCGCTCGCCGAGATGCTCGGGCACCAGTCCGGCGAGCTGACCGGCTCGGTGCTGTACGACGTCGTCCACCCCGAGTCCGTCGACGTCCTCCGCGACGCGATGCTGGCGCTGCTGGACGGCGGCAAGGAGCGGATCCGGCAGACGCAGCGGCTGCTGCGCCGGGACGGCGACGTCGTGCGCATCTCGCTCACCGCGTCGCTGCTGCGCGACGCCGAAGACCAGCCCGCCCACTTCGTCGTCGTGATCGAGGACGGCACCGAGCTGATGCTGCTGCAGGGCGAGCTGAGCCGCCAGGCACTGCACGACGTCCTCACCGGGCTGCCGAACCGGCAGTACTTCGGCACCCACCTGGAGACGGCGTTGCGGCGCGCGGACCCGGCGTACGGCGTCACGCTGTTCCACGTCGACCTCGACGCGTTCGGCATGGTTTGCAACAGCCTCGGCCGCCGTGTCGGCGAGCAGCTGCTGGTGCACTTCGCGCAGCGGCTGAAGGCCGTGATGGCGCGCGAGAAGGCGATGATCGCGCGGTTCCACAGCGACGAGTTCGGCATCCTGGTCGAGAACACCGAGACGACCCCGGACATCGACACCATCGTGCGCGCGATCAACGACGAGCTCGCCGAGCCGTTCTTCGTCGACGGGCACGGGCTGGCGCTGTCGGCCAGCGCCGGCGTGGTGCACCGGCCGGCGAAGGGCATCGACCCGGTCGAGCTGCTGCGCCGGGCGGACCAGACGCTGCGGCGCGCGAAGGCCCGGCGGCGCGGCCAGTGGAAGATGTTCGACCGGGACGCCGACGCCCACGACCGGCAGACGCAGGCGCGGGCCGTCGGCATGGCCGGCGCCTGGGAACACGGCGAGATCGGCGTGCGGTACCGGCCGGTGGCGCGGCTGGCGGACGGCGGGGTCGCCGGCGTCGAAGCCCGCCTGCACTGGAACCGGCCGGGCGACACGGCGCTGTCGCACGAATGCTGCGTCGAGCTCGCCGAGTCGACCGGGCTGATCCTGCCGCTCGGGGACTGGCTGCTGCGCGCGGCGGGCCGGCAGGGCCAATGGTGGCGCCAGCGCGCGGGCTTCGGCCTGCCGATGGTCGCCGGCCTGACCGGGCACCAGGTGTCCGACGACGCGCTCGGGACGCGCGTGACGCGGCTGCTGGCCGACACCGGGCTGCCGCCGGAGCAGCTGATGGTCGGCGTCCCGGTCGGCGCGCTGACGGTGTCCGGGGTGATCGAGAACGTCACCGCGCTGGCCGACCTCGGCGTGCACGTCATGCTCGACGAGTTCGGGCTGGGGCCGGACGACCTGCGGGCGATCGAGGACCTGCCGGTGGACATCGTGCGCGTCGACCGGCGGCTCGCCGAGTGGCAGGCGTGGTCGGACTCGACGTTCCTCGGTGCGCTGGTGCCGCTGGTCCGGCAGGTCGGCGCGACGCTCGTGGTCGACGGGATCCACACCGAGGAGCAGGCGGACTGGTGGCGCACGGCCGGCGCGGAGCTGGCGACGGGCGACTACTTCGGCGTCGCCAGGCCGCCGGCCGAGCTGGCCGGGCAGTTCGCCGGCACCTGAGGTTGCCACCGGGTCAGCCCGACGGCGACGAGGACGACCGCCATGCCACCGACGACCCGCGGGGTCAGCGGCTCGCCGAGGAAGAGCGCGCCGAGCCCGACCGACACCACGGGCAGCAGATAGCCGACGGTCGCCGCGGCGGTCGGGCCCTCGTCCGCGATGAGCCGGTAGTTGAGGTAGAAGGTGATCCCGGTCCCGAAGACACCGAGGACGGTCACGGCGACGACGGCGGTGAGCGTCAGGTGCGGCGCTGCTTCCGCGACCGGCAACGCAAGCGCGGTCAACGCGGTGGCGGTGATCAGCTGCGCGGCCGAGAGCGCCAGCGGTGCGCCGTCCGGCGGCAGTTTCCTTGCCATGTAAGCGAAAGCGATGGCGTAGCTGAGGCCGGCGCCGAGCAGGGCCAGCGCACCCGCGCTCAGCAGGCCGGTTTGCTGCCACGGCGCGAAGATCACGACGATGCCGGCGAAGCCGAGAACGAGCCCGAGCAGCCGCACGGGCGTCAGCCGTCGTTCCGTGCCGAGGGTGACGCCGATCAGCAGCGACCACAACGGAGTCGTGGCGTTCATGACGCCGGCGACACCGGAGTCGACCGTGCGCTCACCGATGCCGAAGAGCGCGAAGGGTAGAGCGTTGCAGAAGAACGCGGCGACGACGAGGCGGCCCCAGGTGGCGCGGCCGCGCGGGAGCCGTTGGCGCGCCGCGAAAGCCAGTCCCAGCAAGGTGAGTGCGCCGAGGGCGCAGCGGATGAGCGTCAGGTGGACCGGGCTCAGGCCGGTCAGGGCCAGCTTGATCCAGAGAAAACCGGAGCCCCACAGCAGGGCCAGGACCGCGATCCGCACGACGTTTCCGCTCACGGGATCCACGGTGCCGCAGCGGTCCTATCAGAACAAGTGACGATAACTGGACGGATCGTTAAGCAGTCCTACATCGGGTGTTCCATCCAGACGTTCGGCTCGACATACGTCGCCGTGTCGTACTCCGTCGACGCGTGCACCGGTGCGATCGCGCCCGGGACGACGTTCTCGCCGTCTTGGAGCTTCACGCCCGTCCAGTCGTGCCAATCGGCCAGCGAACCCGCCAGGGTCACCGCGAACGGGCACACCTTCACAACCCGGGCGCCCAAGCGCTCGTGCGTGCGCAGCCAGCGGTCCGCGAGCAGGCCGTCGGGACGGCGGCGGGCCGCGTACTCCGGCATCGGGACCTTCGGCTCGGCCTCCTTGCCGATCGGGCGGACCGACACGATCAGCTTGCGCAGTCCCGTTTCCGCCGCCCGTGCCTTCAACGCCTTCAGCATCGGCGCCGCCAGTCCGGTGCCTCGGAGGTGCGGGGCGATCACGACTTCCAGTGCGCACAACGCGTTCGGTGCGCGGCCGTCCATGATGTCGTGAGCCGCCCACTCGATCGCCTGGTCCCAGCCGTGGTCCGGGAGCTCCGTGCGGTCCGGTGCGGGGTACGCCAGCGGGACCGCCAGCGCGCGGGCCACCGGGGTGCCGTCGTCGGCCAAGGCGATCAGGAAGTACCGGGCCCACAGGCGCCGGAACCGCTCGCCGGTGATCATGCGGCCGCTCGCGCCCTGGTAGATGAACGGGCCGCCGACGTCGCCGAGGCTCAGCGCGGGGTCGAGGAGGTCGGGGTGGGTGACAAGATCGACAACGCGCATCCGCCCAGTGAAGCGAAAAGCTCAACCGCCGGATAGCGGCATCCGGGCGACGTTCAGCGCAGCGCCTTCGTGCGGCGGGTGATCGCCGACGGGTCGAGGTTGGCGCGGGTGCCGGCGTCGTGGCCGTCGAGGTAGCCGCTGCCGGACAGCCGGCGGGGTGCGGCCGCGCGCAGATCGCCGTACTCGGAGTCGAACGCGTGCTGGACCATCTGCGCTCGGTCGCGGACCACCAGTTCCGCCGATCGCACGCCGGGTGCGGCCGTGCGGACCGCTTCCTGCTCGGCGTGCGTGAGCCGCTCGTGGACCGCGCGGGCGAAACCGTGCAGCCACGTGCGCCGGTACGCGGGCAGGGATTCGCCCGGGAACAACCCGCCCGGGCGGACGCGCGTCAGCTGCGTGCTCGCCTGCAGCAGCAGGCTGGTGAACAGCAGCTCCACCCGGCCGAGGTCGGACCGGTAGCCGAACACCGTGACGCTGTCGACCTTCTGGCCGTAGCGGTGCAGCAGCGTCCGGCAGCGCAGCGGGTACGCGACCGAGGTGAGCAGGCTCGCCTTGTCGCGGCTGTACGGGTCGTTCATCGGGATCTTCAGCGTGCCGATCTCGTCGGCGGCCGCGCCGGACGCGGCGAGCATCGCCTGGTCGATGCCGTACCGCGCGACGAGCTCGGCGGCCTTCTGGTTGTACGCCTCGGCTTCCGCCTCGGTGACCGCCGGGTCTTCGGCCTTCGCCAGCAGCTTGCGGATGCGCTCGAGCTGCGGGTCTGACTCGGTCATGCGAAGAGGGTATTCGACCACGTGTTCGGACGCGCGGACCGGGTCGGCGTGTCGGCCCGGACACTGGAGGCATGGTGACGATCGAACGCTTCGACCCGCTGTCGGCCGGCGAGGCCGGATTCGCCGCTTACCACGCCGTGCTCGCGGCGAGCCGGGAAACCGACCGGCCCGGCGAACCCGTGCTGCCGCTCGGCGAGCTGGCCGGACGGCTTACGAGGCCGCTGCCGGGGATGGGAGAGGCAGCACAGTGGGTGGCGTACCGCGGCAACGAGCTCGCCGCGTTCGCCGAGGTGCACTTCCCCGACGCCGAAAACGCCGGAATCGGGCTGGTCGACGTCGTCGTGCACCCGGCCGCGCGGCGCTCGGGGATCGGCACCGCGTTGCTGCACGCAGTGGTGCCGGAACTGCGAGCGCGGAACCGCCGGAGCGTCGAAGGGTGGCAGGTCGTCGCGGGATCCGCCGGGGAGCGGTGGGCCGAGGCGCTCGGCTTCCGGCCGGTGCGGACGATCGTGCGGCAGGTCCTGGTCGTCGCCGAAGCCGAGCGGTCGCGCTGGGAGGTGACCGTCCCGGTGGGCTACCGGGTGGTGCGGTGGACGGGTGCGGCCCCGGCCGATCTGCTCGATTCCTACGCCGGCGCACGGGCGGCGATCCACGACGCTCCGCTCGGGGACTCGGGCTACCGGTGGCCGGCGTGGACGGCGGAACGGGTGCGCGCGGCCGAAGCCGGAGCGCGGTCGCAGGGCCTCGAACAGCGGATCGTCGCCGCGGTGCACGAGGAGAGCGGGGAGGTGGCCGGGTTCACCGAAGTGTGCGTGCACCCGCGCCGGCCCGACTGGGGCTACCAGCGGGACACCGCGGTGGTCGCCGGGCACCGCGGGCACGGTCTGGGGCGCTGCGTCAAGGCGCACATGATCCGGTGGCTGCTCGCCGAGCGGCCCGGGCTCCGGCGGATCAGCACCACGACAGGGGCGGAGAACGCGCACATGATCCGGGTCAACCGCGAACTCGGCCTCAGCTCGCTGCCGGCCGTGATCGCCGTTCAGCAGGACCTCGACGCGCTCCTCAGCCCAGATACGCGTCGAGCGTGACGGCCAGCGCCGCTTCGGGTGACGGCGCGAAGCTCGCTCCCGCCAGGCCGCCCCACAGCCACAGCTGGGCGAGGCCGTGCAGCGCGGCCCACAGCGACGCGGCGACCAGCCGCAGGTCGGCGCCGGAGCGCGCGAGCGGCGTCGGCACCGCCGCCACCAGCACGGCGAAGGTGTCGAACACCGCGCTCGCCGCCGCCGAGAGCGCCGGGTCGTCCGCGTCGACCAGGTCGCGGCGGAACATCAGCTCGAACATCGCCGGGTTGGCCAGCGCGAAGTCGAGATAGCTGTGGCAGGCCGCGGTGAGCCGCTCCCGCGGTGAGGTTTCCGGCAGCGTCTTCCGGCGGGCGAGCAGGTCGGCGTACCCGCGGGTCGCGACGGCGGACAGCAGCTCGGCGCGGCCAGAGAAGTGCCGCAGGGGCGCGCCGTGCGAGACGCCGGCGGCCTTCGCGATCCCGCGCAGCGTCACCGCGCCGACGCCGTCTTCGGCGAGCAGCTCGGACGCGGTCTCGATCAGGCGTTGCCGGGTGCCCACGCCTCGTCCAAGGTCACCGGGAGCAGGTCGGGGCGCTTCGGCAGGAAGCCGTCGCCGGGCTGGCGGCCGATCAGCCGGTTGCGCGTGCGCGTTACGGCGACCGGCAGCACCTCCCGCAGCAGCCACTGCAGGTCGGCGCGCCGGCTGCCGGGGGCCGCGGCGCCGGGCAGCGGGGCGAGCCAGGCGGGGTCGTGGCCGAGGCCGAGCCGCGCGAGGACGTACGCGGCGAGCCTGCGGTGGCCGTGCTCGGACAGGTGAAGCCGGTCGGTGCCGAAGTACCGCGAATCGGTGACGGCCGGGTCCGGCCACAGGTCGATGAGCTGGGCCCCGTAGCTGACGGCCGCCTCGCGGATGGCTTCGTTGAGCGCGACGATCCGCGGCCGCATCCGGCTCCCCAGTGGCATCCGGCGGGAGACGTCGCTGAGGGTGAAGGTGACGACGACGGGCGAGATCTCGGTGCAGGCGCGGATGGCGGCGTCGACGCGGCGGGCGACCGTGCGCGCGTCCCAGCCCCGGCTCATGACGTCGTTGCCGCCGCCGAAGAGGGCGACGAGATCGGGTTCCAGGCGCGCGGCGGCCGGCACCTGCTCGGGCACGATCTGGTCGAGCCGCCGTCCCCGCACGGCGAGGTTGGCGTAGCGGAAGCCGGGCTCGTCCTCGGCCAGCCGCGCGGCGACGAAGTCGGCCCACCCGCGGTACTGGTCTGCCCCGGGGTACGGGTCGTCGAGGCCCTCGGCGCAGCTGTCGCCGAGGACGACGAAACGGTGGTAGCTCATTCCGGTCTCCGTAACCCGTGGTTCACCTTGTGGACACTGTCTATCAAACTTCTGTAGACGGTGTCTACTTCGGCCACCTGACATTCCCGCGGGCTGCTTCGTCGTACTCCTCGAACCGACCGAACAGGGGAGAACGACGATGAAGATCGGAATCGTGCTCGGCAGCACCCGTCCCGGCCGCGTGGGCGACCAGGTGGCGCGCTGGGTCCACGAACGGGCGGTGGACCGGATGGACGCCGAGTTCACGCTGATCGACCTGCGGGACCACCCGCTGCCGCACCTCGAGGAGCCGCCCGGGTTCTCCGGCAGCTACCGGGACGAGCGCACCCGGGACTGGGCCGCCACCGTGGCCGCGTGCGACGGGTTCGTGTTCGTCACGCCCGAGTACCACCACTCCCTGCCCGGGGTGCTCAAGAACGCCATGGACCACGTGCACGTCGAGTGGAACGGCAAGGCGGCCGGGTTCGTCTCCTACGGCGGTGCCGGCGGAGCCCGCTCGGTCGAGCAGCTGCGGCTGGTCTGCGGGGCCCTGCAGCTGGCCGACGTGGCGCCGCAGGTCACGCTGCCGCTGGCGACCGAATTCGAGAACCGGACCGTGTTCAAGCCGGGTGCGCACCAGCTCGCCGCGCTGGATCTGGTGCTCGACCACGTCGTCGCCTGGAGCACCGCGCTCTCGGCGTTGCGGTGCGGGGACGCCGAAGCCGGGGTGCGGGAGCGGCTCGACGCGATCGTCGCCGGGCTCCGGAACAAGGACCTCGAGGCGCTGCGGCACAGCTACGCCCCGGACGTCGTGTCCTTCGACGTCGAACCGCCGCTGCAGCACGTGGGCGTCGACGCGAAGCTGAAGAACTGGGCGAAGGTGTTCACCATCTTCGAGAAGGTGGACTACGAGTTGCGCGACCTGACCGTCGCCGTGAGCGGGAACCTCGCCGTCGGGCACGGCTTCGGCCGGGTCAGCGGCACCCTCAAGGACGGCACCGGGACCGACGGCATGTGGGTCCGGGCCACCTTCGTCCTCCGGCACACCGGCGACGGCTGGGTGATCGTCCACGACCAGGCGTCCGTGCCGTTCGACCTGGCCACCGGCCGGGGGATGACCGAACTGACGCCCTGAGGGCTCAGGCGAGCCGCGCGCGGTGGGCCGTCACGGCGGCCCGCCGTGGGTCGGCCGGCGGGAGCGTGCGCAGCAGGGCGTCGAGCACCGCGAAGTCGTCGACGCCGCAGGCCGTCTCCCAGAAGGACCACAGCACACCTGGGTCGCCGCTGTTCAGCGCCACCTGGCGCACCTGCGCGGTCAGCGCCTCCCGCTCCTCGCGGATCGCCGGCGCTTCGGACTCCGGCAGCAGCGGCCCGCGGAAGTCACGCAGGACGCCGGTCGGCGCGCCGGACCGCAGCGCCGCGCGGGCGCGGAGGAAGTCGGCGTCGACGTCGGCGGCCAGGCGGTACGGGCGCGTCTGCACCACCGACGCGCCCAGCTGCGAACGCAGCCGGTGGATCTCGGCCCGGACCGTCACCGGGTTGCCCGGTTCGCCGTAGAGCTGCAGCGCCAGCCGTTCCGCCGAGAGGCCGTTCGGGTGCAGGGCCAGCAGCGTCAGGATCTCCGCGTGCCGCAACGTCAACGGGACTTCGCGACCGTCCACAGTGGTCGAATGCGTGCCGTCGGCCAGGTACTCCAGGCGCAGCCGGGGCCGGTGAGCTCCCGCGGACGTCGTCAGCCGCAGGAGGTAGCCCTCGGCCAGCGGCTCGACCGTGGCGAGGCGGCCGTCGGGCAGGGCGACCGTCCCGCCGCCGCGTCGGATGTCCACTGTGGACGGCAGGGTGCACGCCTGGGCGGCGAGCACCCGCCCGGCCGCCGAAAGCAGCGCGCCCGGGCGGCCGCGCAGCGCCTCCAGGTGCGGCATGTTGACCCGGCGGAGCCGTTCGTCGCGGACCGCCAGCTGGGCGCGCAGCTGCCCTTCCGCGAGCTGCGCCGTCGCCGTGACCAGCGAAATCATTGCCGGGTGGACCGTGCGCAGCGGGCCGCTGACGTCGATCGACCCCAGCAGCACGCCGGTCTCGGGGTCGCGCACCGGCGCCGCCGCGCACGTCCAGGTGTGGTAGCGCCGGACCAGGTGCTCGGCCGAGTGGATCTGCACCGGCTCGCCGGTGGCCAGCGCCGTGCCCATGGCGTTGGTGCCGATCGCCGCCTCGCTCCAGCGGGTGCCTTCGGTGAGGCCGACGCGGTCGCCGCGCACCAGCTGGCCCGCCGCGCCCTCGCGCCAGAGGATCAGGCCGTCGGCGTCGGTCACGATCATCACGTGCTCGGCGTCGTCGGCGATGCTCACCAGCATCTGCCGCAGCACCGGCAGCACCGGCGCCAGGGGATGGGCCTCGCGGAGCGCGGCCAGCACGTCGGCGTCGTACACGAAGGGCGCCTCACCCTCGTCCGGGTCGACGTGCGCGGCGAGCGAACGGTCCCAGGACGCGGAGACCACGGAGCGTGGCGAACGCGGGCCGGGCACGCCGGCCAGCGTCGCTTCACGGACGTGCTCCAGCAGCCGCGCGTACGACTCGGGGTCGCGCAGCAGCTCCGGTTCGGGCGCCTCTGCCACGTCCACCAGCGTAGAGAGCCTGCTCACCGCGGTGCAACGTCGCTGCAACGTTGCCGGACCTACCTTCGCCGCACCCGATCACTCCGAGCAACGAGGCAGGCAGCGATGGTCCAGTACGCCGCACCGAACACCGAAGGCAGCGTCGTCAGTTTCGAATCGCGGTACGACCACTACATCGGCGGCGAGTACGTCCCGCCCGCGAGCGGCCAGTACTTCGAGAACCCGACCCCCGTCACCGGGAAGGTGTTCTGCGAGATCGCGCGGGGCAACGCCGACGACGTCGAGAAGGCGCTCGACGCCGCGCACGGCGCCGCGCCGGCGTGGGGCCGGACCTCGACCGAGGAACGCGCGAACGTCCTGCTGAAGATCGCCGACCGGATGGAGCGGAACCTCGAGGCGATCGCGGTCGCCGAGTCCTGGGAGAACGGCAAGCCGGTCCGCGAGACCCTGGCCGCGGACATCCCGCTGGCCATCGACCACTTCCGCTACTTCGCCGGTGCCCTGCGCGCGCAGGAGGGCGGCATCTCGCAGATCGACGAGCACACCGTCGCCTACCACTTCCACGAGCCGCTCGGCGTGGTCGGCCAGATCATCCCGTGGAACTTCCCGATCCTGATGGCGGTCTGGAAGCTCGCCCCGGCGCTGGCCGCGGGCAACGCCGTGGTGCTCAAACCGGCCGAGCAGACCCCGGCGTCGATCCACGTACTGATGTCGGTCATCGGCGACCTGCTCCCGCCCGGTGTGCTCAACATCGTCAACGGCTTCGGTGTCGAAGCCGGCAAGCCGCTGGCCTCGAGCAGCCGCGTCCGCAAGATCGCGTTCACCGGCGAAACCACCACCGGGCGGCTGATCCTCCAGTACGCCAGCGAAAACATCATCCCGGTCACCGTCGAGCTCGGCGGCAAGAGCCCGAACATCTTCTTCGACGACGTCGCCGCGCAGAACGACGCCTTCTACGACAAGGCGCAGGAGGGCTTCGCGCTCTTCGCGCTGAACCAGGGCGAGGTGTGCACTTGCCCGTCGCGGGCGCTGATCCAGTCGGGCATCTACGACAAGTTCCTCGGCGACGGCGTCGAGCGCGTCCGCAAGATCAAGCAGGGCCACCCGCTCGACACCGAGACGATGATCGGCGCGCAGGCGTCCAACGACCAGCTCGAGAAGATCCTGTCCTACATCGACATCGGCAAGCAGGAGGGCGCCGAGATCCTCACCGGCGGCGCGCGCAGCGACCTCGGCGGCGAGCTGTCCGGCGGCTACTACGTCGAGCCGACGGTGTTCGCCGGCGACAACAAGATGCGGATCTTCCAGGAGGAGATCTTCGGCCCGGTCGTGTCGGTGACGAAGTTCGACGACTACGCCGACGCACTCAAGATCGCCAACGACACGCTGTACGGCCTCGGCGCGGGGGTCTGGTCGCGCGACGGCAACGTCGCCTACCGCGCCGGCCGCGACATCCAGGCCGGCCGCGTCTGGGTGAACAACTACCACGCCTACCCGGCGCACGCGGCCTTCGGCGGCTACAAGGCCTCCGGCATCGGCCGCGAGACGCACAAGATGATGCTGGACCACTACCAGCAGACGAAGAACCTGCTCGTCTCCTACTCCGACCAGGCGCTCGGGTTCTTCTGATGACGCAGCGCGTGGACCTGACGCCGGCCGCCGCGGACCTGCTGCGGCGGCTGGTGTCCCGCCACGGGCCGGTGATGTTCCACCAGTCCGGTGGCTGCTGCGACGGCGGCCGAGGGCGTGCCGGACGTGCCGGTGTGGATGTCGAGGCCGCAGTTCGAGTACTGGAAGCACACGCACCTGACGATCGACGTGGTGCCCGGCCGCGGGAGCGGGTTCTCGCTGGAGGCCCCGGAAGGCGTGCGCTTCCTGATCCGCTCCCGGCTGCTCACCGACGAGGAGCCGGCGGCGCTGAACTGAAGTGCCGGACCGGACACCGGAGCCGAAGCCGGGAAACTATACGAACGGTCGTGCTACCTTCGGAGGCATGCACGTCGACAGCGTTTACGTGGGGGAACCGAGCGTCCTGGGGCACCGGCGGGACCAGCCGGTGCTCAGCGCCATCACCAAGGCGCGGGTCAGCGCGCCGGAGCTGAAGCTGACCGAGCTGAACCTCGACGGTGACCGGCAGGCCGACCTGACCGTGCACGGCGGGGTCGACAAAGCGGTTTACGTCTACCCCGCCGAGCACTACCCGGCTTGGCGCGAGGACGGCTTCGAGGCCGACGTGGCCGATTTCGGCGAGAACGTCTCGCTGAGCGGCGTTACCGAGGACGACGTCCGGATCGGGGACGTCTGGGCCTGGGGCGACGCGCTCGTGCAGGTCTCGCAGCCGCGGTCGCCGTGCTTCAAGCTGGCCATGAAGACCGGCCGCAAGGACGTCACCCCGCTGATGATCGGCTCCGGCCGCAGCGGCTGGTACCTGCGTGTGCTGCGGCCGGGCACGGTTCCGACGTCGGGGGCGGTCGAGCTCGTGGAGCGCGCGGACGGGCCGACGATCGCCGAGGTGTACGTCGTGTCCTTCGCGAACTACGGGCAGCTGCCGGAGAAGAAGGTCGAAGCGGCGCTGGACTTCGCCGACCGCGTCCTCTCGGCTCCGGCGCTCTCGGCGTCCTGGGGCGCGGGGGTGAGGTCCACTGTGGACCGCTGGCGGGCTCGGCGTGCCGGTTGACGGCCGGCTCGCCCGCGGTGCCGCGACCCGCCGCCTGGTGCTGCGCCGGGCGGTGGACGTCGCGTCGGTCGACGGCCTCGACGGGCTGTCCCTCGGCCGGCTGGCCACCGAGTTGGAGCTGAGCAAGAGCGGCGTGTTCGCGCTGTTCGGTTCGAAGGAGGAACTGCAGCTCGCGACGATCGAAGCCGCGCTGGAGATCTTCCGCTCGCACGTCGTGACGCCGTCGCTCGACGTGGCGCCGGGCCTGCCGAGGCTGCGCGCGATCTGCGAGAACTGGCTCGACTACTCGGAACGGCGGATCTTCCCGGGCGGGTGCTTCTTCTTCAACGTCGGCGCGGAGTTCGACGCGCGCCCGGGCCGCGTGCACGACGCGGTGGCGGTGGCGAGCGGCTCGTTCGCGGAGTTCATCCGCGAGTCGGCTCGCGAGGCGGTGGCGCTCGGGCACATCGAGGCGGATCCGGAAGTCTTGGCCTTCGAGCTGCACGCCCTGGGCCGCGCGGCCAACGCCGACGCGGTGCTGAACGGCGGAACCCAGGCGTACGCCCTGGCCAGACGAGCCATCGGCGCAAGACTGTCGTGAGTGGTAAGGCGCGTTCTAACGCGCCTTACCACTCACGACCGGGTTCACTTCCAGTCGACCTGCGGGGAGCGGTAGAAGTCGATGCCCTGCAGCACCCAGCGCGGCGCCTGCTTCGCCAGCCGGAGCCGGTAAGCGTCCCAGTTGTGGGTGCTCCGAGGGGACCAGCCGATCTCGGCGATGCCCGGCAGCCGCGGGAACGCCATGTACTCGATGTCGTTGCTGGTCCGGATCGTCTCCGTCCACAGCGGGGCCTCGACACCTGCGACCTGGCTCTCGCCGACGCCGTTCACCAGCGTCGCCGGATCCCAGTTGTAGCCGTCGCGGACCTCGACCAGCGCGGCCCAGTCCTGGCCCAGCGGCGTCGACTCGGTGTACTTCATGTCCAGGTACGCGTAGTTCGCCGGTGACATCAGGATCTTGCTGCCGTGCGCCGCAGCGGCCGCGACACTCGGGTTGTCGCCGCCGAAGTCCCAGTACTGCGGGACAGCCGACGCGGGCGGGTCCGACTTCGCGATCTCGTGCCAGCCGGTGACCTTCTTGCCGTACTTCGCGACGATCGGCTGCACCTTCTTCTCGAAGGCGATGTAGTCCGCGGGCGCGGTGGAGTGGGCCTCGTCGCCGCCGATGTGCAGGTACGGGCCGGGGGTGATGGCCGCCAGCTCGCGGACGACGTCCTCGACGAACTTGTACGTGATCGGCGAAGAGATGCACAGCGAGCTGTAGCCGACCTCGGTGTCCGTGCGCACCGGCACGGCCTTGCCGTCGCAGTTCAGCTCCGCGTACGTCGACTGGGCCGCGTTCGTGTGACCCGGCATGTCGATCTCCGGGATCACGGTGATGTGCCGCGAAGCCGCGTACGCGACGATGTCCTTGTACTGCGCCTGCGTGTAGTAGCCGCCCGGGTCGCCGTCGACGGCGGTCCTGCCGCCGACGATCGCCAGCTTCGGCCAGCTCTTGATCTCGATGCGCCAGCCCTGGTCGTCGGCCAGGTGCAGGTGCAGCGTGTTGACCTTGTACTGGGCGATCTGGTCGATGTACAGCTTGACCTGATCAGGGCCGAAGAAGTGCCGGGCGACGTCGAGCATCGCGCCGCGCTCGCCGAAGCGCGGGTAGTCGAGGATCGTGCCGCCGGCGACGGTCCACGTCCGGTGCTGCACCCGCTTCGCCTCGATCGCCGACGGCAGCAGCTGCCGCAGCGACTGCACGCCTTCGAAGAGCCCGTCGGCGGTGTTGGCCGTCAAGGTGACGCCGTCGCGCGCGACCTTCAGCTGGTAACCCTCGGTGCCGATCCGCGCGTCGTGGCCCAGCCGCAGGGCGATCGCGGGGAGCCCGGCGGCGCGCGGCACGACCGGCAGCGGGTAGCCGGTGGCCGGGCGGAGCAGGCCGCGCAGGTAGTCCGCGACCTGGCCGGCGCCGCGGTCGGCAGTGATCACGGTCGACGGCGACAGCCGGAAGCCGCCGTGCGGATCCGCCTTCGCCGAGACGGGCACCGGGACGACGTCGGTCACGCTCCGTTCGGGGGCGGCCGGCGCCGCCACCGCCGCGGCGGGTACGGCGACCGCCGCGAGACTCACGACAGCCGCGGTGAGGACGGCTCTGGACAAGTGCATCGGGGCACCTCCGGTCGGGGACTCCCTCCAAAGGTACAGACCAGCCGGAGCATTTGGAACAGTCCTTAACGAAGGGCCTGCCGGATCGCTTCCAGCACACTCGGGTCCTCGATCGTGGAGGGCACGGCCTCCTCGCGGCCGTCGGCGATCGCGCGCATCGTCTTGCGGAGGATCTTGCCGGACCGCGTCTTCGGCAGCGCGTCCACAATGGACACATCGCGGAAGGCTGCGACCGGCCCGATGTCCCGGCGGACCAGCGCCACGAGCTCCTCGCGCAGCTGCTCCGGCGGGGTGTCCGCGCCCGCCTTCAGGACGACGAACCCGCGCGGCAGCTGGCCCTTGAGCTGGTCGGCCACGCCGATCACGGCGCACTCGGCGACCGCCGGGTGCGAGGCCAGCACGGCCTCCATCGACCCGGTGGACAGCCGGTGCCCGGCGACGTTGATGACGTCGTCGGTCCGGCCCATGACGAACAGGTAGCCGTCCTCGTCGAAGTAGCCGGAGTCGCCGGTCAGGTAGAAGCCGTCGTAGCGCGAGAGGTAGGCCTCGCGGTACCGCTCGTCGGCGCCCCACAGCGTCGGCAGGGAGCCCGGCGGCAGCGGCAGCTTGACCGTGATGGCGCCTTCGCGCCCGGCCGGCAGTTCCTCGCCCGCCTGGTCGAGGATCCGGACGTCCCAGCCCGGGACCGGCTTGGTCGCGGACCCGGCCTTGACGTCCATCGGTTCCAGGCCGCGCGGGTTGGCGGCGATCGGCCAGCCCGTTTCGGTCTGCCACCAGTGGTCGACCACCGGGACGCCGAGCTTCTCGTGCGCCCAGTGGTAGGTCTCCGGGTCGAGCCGCTCGCCCGCCATGAACAGCGTCCGGAACGCCCCGAGGTCGTGCTTCGCCAGCTCGCGGGCGTCCGGATCGACCTTCTTGACGGCCCGCAGCGCGGTCGGCGCGGTGAACAGCGCCTGGACGCCGTGCTCGGCGATGACCCGCCAGAACGCGCCCGCGTCGGGCGTGCCGACGGGCTTGCCCTCGTACATCACCGTCGTGGCGCCGACCAGCAGGGGCGCGTACACGATGTAGGAGTGCCCGACGACCCAGCCGACGTCGGACGCCGTCCACCAGACGTCGCCGGCGTGGACGTCGTAGACCGCGTCCATCGAGTAGGCGAGTGCGACGGCGTGGCCGCCGGTGTCGCGCACGACGCCCTTCGGCTTCCCGGTCGTCCCGGACGTGTAGAGGATGTAGAGCGGATCGGTGGCCGCGACCGGCACCGGGTCGGCCGGATCGGCGTTCACCGCCAGTTCGCGCCAGTCGAGCTCGCGGCCGGTCAGCACGGCCGGCGCCTGCTCGCGTTGCAGCACGACGACGTGCTCTGGCTGGTGCTCGGTCATCCGGAGCGCGGCCTGGATGATCGGCTGGTACTCGACCACCCGCGTCGGCTCGATGCCGCAGGACGCCGCCAGGATGACCTTCGGCTTCGCATCCTCGATCCGGGCGGCCAGCTCCTTCGGCGCGAACCCGCCGAAGACGACCGAGTGCACCGCGCCGATCCGCGCGCAGGCCAGCATGGCGATCGCGGCCTCCGGCACCATCGGCAGGTAGACGATCACCCGGTCACCCTTCGTGACCCCCAGTGAGCACAGCGCGCCGGCGAAGCGCGCGACGGTGTCCCGCAGCTCTTCGTAGGTGTAGGTGCGTTGCCGTCCGGTCACGGGAGAGTCCCAGATCAGCGCGGCCTGGCCGCCCCGGCCGGCCTCGACGTGCCGGTCGAGCGCGTTGTACGAGGTGTTCAGCTCGGCGTCCGGGAACCACCGGTAGAAGGGCGGGTTCGCGTCGTCCAGCGCCCGTTCCGGCGCCTTCGTCCAGGTGATCGACTCGGCCGCGGCCAGCCAGAACGCTTCCGGCTCGGCCAGGCTGCGCCGGTAGGCTTCCGAGTACGCGCCCATTCCCGCTCCTTCGCGTCGGACCTTCCGCCGATGCCCATCATGGCGCGGGCGCGGCGGTCGCGCCGGATTCCCCGGCGGAAAGACCCGGCAACCTCACGGAGGCCGGGAGCGTCCTAAGCTGGACCGCGGGAATTCACCGCGTGACGGTGCGAAGTGAACACGGACAGTGAGGGGAGCCCGGCGGTGAACGGACTCGCGAGCGCGTTGCTCTCGCTAGCCCATTCCTTGTTCGGCCCGGGTTTCTGCCCCGGCGACTGGGTCTGGGCCACGAGTGCGGCCGGCGCGCTCGTCGCGCTGCTCCCGCCGATCGGCGCGCTGGCGGTGTCGATCATCCGCAAGGGCACCGGCAACCGCTACGACGCCACGACGTTGTCGGTGTTCGGCGCCATCGGCCTGTTCACCACGCTGGTCATGCCGTGGCTGCTGGCCATCGGGGTGTCGGGCGTCTTCCGGGCCGAGTGGGCCGATCAGAAGTCGGGCCTGCCGAGGGGTGCCGCGGCGACGCTGACCAGCGGCTCGTGCTGGGTCACCACGCAGAAGGAATACCTCGGCGGCGGCCAGACGGTGTACGACGTCCTCGTGTCGCAGAGCGGCAAGGACATGCCGTTCTTCGTCTACCTGCTGGCGTTCATCGTCCTGCCGGCCGGTTCGCTGCTGTTCGTGATGCTGCAGGGCCGCACGGCCTTCCGCCGCGGCCCGAAGTGGCCGTCGCGGTTCTTCTGGGTCCCGTTCGCCGCGATGCTCGTGTTCAGCGTCGGCATGGAAGCGAACACCGCCCTGCACTTCTGGCTCGGTTTCCTGCCGTTCAGCGTGCTGGGCTTGATCCCGGTCGCGATGGTCGGCCCGCCGCCGTGGTCGGTGATCAACCGGCCGGACGCGCCGCCGCGCCGCGAGCCCGAGCCGTACCGGCCGCCGCCGTCGCAGGTCCAGCCGCGCCCGACGCCGCCGCCCCCGCCGCCGCCCCCGATCAACAAGCCGTACCCGAAGACGGCGCTGGCCTCCGCGCCCGAGCCGCCGTCGCCGCCGCTCGGCGCGCTCGCCGCGGCACCGGGCCCGATCCCGCCGCCGCCCGGCTCGCGCAACGCCGGCGGCAGCCGCTACCGCCGCGTCAAGCAGCTCGGCGCGGGCGGGTTCGGCACGGTCTGGCAGGCCGTCGACACCCAGCTGAACCGCACGGTGGCGCTGAAGATCGCGCACGCGCCGGACCGCGACACGGCCGAGCGCATGCAGCGCGAGGCCCGCGCGCTCGCCGTGGTCAGCCACCCGAACTGCGTCAAGGTGTACGACCTGGCCGAGGAGCCGGACGGCCTCGCGCTGGTGATGGAGTACCTCGAAGGCCGTCCGCTGGCCGAGCTGGTCGACGGCCAGGGCCCCCTCGACGACGTCGCGGCGGGCCGCCTGTGGGCGACGATGGCGGGCGCACTGGCGGCGGCGCACGAGAAGGGCGTCCTGCACCGCGACATCAAGCCGTCGAACATCGTCCTCGACCCGAGCGGCCTGGCCCACCTGATCGACTTCGGCATCGCCCGCAGCCAGGGCGACTCGAAGATGACGGCCACCGGCATGATGATCGGCACGCCCGACTTCGTCGCCCCGGAGCAGGCGATGGGCGCGACGGCGTCCCCGGCATCGGACGCGTGGCAGCTGGCCGCGACGATCAGCTACGCGCTGTCGGGCCAGCCCCCGCGAGGAACCCGCGAGACGCCGATGGCGGCGTTGATGGCGGCGGCCCGCGCGGAGCCGGTGTCCCGGCTGCCGCAGCGCAGTGCCCACGCACGGCTGCTGGCGGCGTCCCTGGACCCGGAGCCGCGCCGCCGCCCGACGCTGAACGCGGTGCGGCGCGAGGTCGAGGGCTGGCTTTCGCGGGCGGGCAAGTCCCCGGACGGCCCGGTGACCAGGGTGGTGCCCCGCCAGCCCGGCAGCCAGCTGCCCCGCCGCTAACCGGGCTTGACGGCCGAGAAGGTCACCAGCTCCTTCGGCCGGACCTGGACGTCGACCTGCTCGAAACCCGCCTTCTCCAGGCGGGCCGGCAGGGTGGCCGCGTCGAGGACGTTCATCGTGTCGCCGATGTGCTTGAGGCGGAAGCGGAAGTTGAGCTGGGCGTCGAAGCCGCAGTAGGTGCCGCCCGGGCGCAGGACGCGGGCGGCCTCCGCGAAGATCGCGTCCTGCAGCCGGGCCGTCGGTACGTGGTGCAGCATCGTGAAACAGGTGACGGCGGAAAACCGGCCGTCCTCGAACGGCATCTCCGCGCCGCTGCCCTCGACGACGTCGGCTCGGTCGCCGAACTTCGCCCGCAGCAGCTCGGTCGACGCCGGGTCGATCTCCAGGACCGTCAGCCTGGGCACCACGTCGAGCAGCACCTTCGTCGTGGCGCCGAAGCCGGGCCCGATCTCGAGCACGTCGTCGCCCAGGCCGAACCGGGCCAGCCAGGGCGTCAGCCGTGCTTCGATCTTGTCCGCCCACTTCGCGGAGCTGCAGATCCTGCGGTGGATCAGGTTCATCGGCATGGCGTCGACGTTAGGGAGCCGTCGCCGTGTCCGGTAGCCGATATGCTGCCAACCGATGTCGCGAACCAGTCAATCCGGGGCCATGCTGCTCGGCGCGTTCGACGTGCCCGCCGGCACCTGGTTCCCGTGGCACGAACACCCCGCCCACCAGCTGGTCTGGTCGGCCCGCGGGGTCGTGGCGGTCAAGGCGGGGGACGCGGGCTGGGTGCTGCCGCCGACGCGCGCGCTCTGGGTGCCGGCCGGCGTCCGCCACCGCACCGGCGCGCTCGGGCGGGCGCAGCTGCGCGGCATCTACGCCGATCCCGCGCAGTCGCCGGTGTCCTGGCCGGAGCCGCGGATGGTCGCCGTCCGGCCGCTGCTGCGTGAGCTGCTGGAGTACCTGACCGCCGACGGCGTCGCGCCGCCCGCCCGGCTGCGTGCCGAAGCCGTCGCCTTCGACCTGCTCGAACCCCTGGACGTGGTGCCGATCGTGGTGCCGTCGCCGTCGGACCCGCGCGCCCTCGACGTGGCGGCGGCCGTGCTCGCGAACCCGGCGGACCCGCGGACCCTCGCCGAGTTCGGCCGTGACGTCGGCGCCGCGGAACGCACGCTGGCGCGGATCTTCGTCCGCGAGTGCCGGATGCCGTTCGGGACGTGGCGCACGCAGGTGCGGCTGCGCGCGGCGCTGCCGCTGCTGGCCGAGAGCACGCCGCTGGAGACGGTGGCCTACCGCGTCGGGTACAGCTCGGCCAGCGCGTTCGTCGCCGCGTTCCGGCGGGCCGTCGGGGTCACGCCGGGGGCCTACTTCGCCGGGTAACTAGCGCCAGGACGGCAGCCAGCGCTCGGCCTCCCACTGGCCGTTCGTGATCGCGATGCCGTTCAGGATCGGCCACAGCCAGGCGAAGTTCGCCACCACCAGCCCCACGTACAGCGAAACGACGAGCAGACCGGTGCCGCGTCTTTCGAACCCGCGCCGCGCGCTGCCGAGGATCTGGCCGAGGCACAGCGTCAGCCCGAGCACCAGGAACGCCGCCAGTGGCGTCGCGTAGAAGAAGTACATCTGGCGGTCGATGTTGGTGAACCAGAAGACGTACCCGCCGAGGTAGCCGACCAGCACGGCCGCGTAACGCCAGTCCGCGCGGAAGATCGAGCGCCACGCCGCCCAGCCGAGCATCGGGATCGCCAGCCACCACATCGCCGGCGTGCCGATCAGCATCGTCGCGCTGATGCAGCGGGCCTCGCCGCAGCCGGTGACGTCGCCGTTGTAGCTGTACAGCATCGGGCGCAGCCCCATCGGCCACGTCCACGGCTTCGACTCCCACGGGTGCGGGTTGTCCTTCGGCGTGACCAGCGTTTCGTGGAAGTGCAGGACGTTGCCCGTGTAGTCGCCGAGCGAGCGCAGCGCCGGCGGCACCCACGACCAGAAGCCCGGCGCGATGTCCTTGATCTCGGTGTAGTGCCGGTCGGTGGCGGTTTCGCTGGCGAACCAGGCCCAGTACGCGGCGAAGTACATCAGGAACGGGATGAGCAGGATCGCCCACAGCGCGGGCAGCACGTCGCGGCGGATCGTGCCCAGCCAGGGCCGTTCGACGCCGGCCGCGCGCCGCGCCGCGACGTCGAAACCGACGGTGAGCAGCCCGAACGCGACGATGTAGTACAGCGCCGACCACTTGACGCCGAAGGTGAGCCCGATCATCAGCCCGGTCGCGAACCGCCACCAGCGGAAGCCGAGCTTGGGACCCCACACCGACTCGTTGACCCAGCCCTCGCGGACCGCCGTCGCGAGCCGCTCGCGCACCTGGTCGCGGTCGACGAGCAGGCAGGCGAACGCGGCGAGCACGAACAGCGCGATGAAGATGTCGAGCATGCCCATCCGGGACTGCAGGTGCAGCACGCCGTCGCTGATCACCAGGATGCCGGCGATGGCGCCGAGCAGCGTCGAGCGGGTGAGCCGCCGGGCGATCCGGACGGTCAGCAGCACGATCAGCGTGCCGGCCAGCGCGGGCATGATCCGCCAGCCCCAGCCGTTGTAGCCGAACAGCCATTCGCCGATCGCGATCAGCTGCTTCGCCAGCGGCGGGTGGACGACCAGTTCGTAGCCGTAGTTGTCCTCGTAGCCGCCGTTGCGCAGCACCTGCCAGGCCTGCGGCACGTAGTGCTTCTCGTCGAAGACGGGGCTGCCCTTGTCGGTCGGCACGCCCAGGCTCTGCAGCCGGACGATGCCGCCGATCACGGTCAGCACGAGGGTGACGACCCAGCCGCGCAGCCGGTCGGCCGGCATGCCTCGGCCGAGCAGGGTCAGTTCGCGGTCGGTGGGCGGCCGGAGCGCCTCGACCGGGTCCGGCCGGACGCTTTCGTCGTCGGGACGGGTCAGCACGGCGGTCACGGGGAGATCCTACGGGCGGGACAGGGCGTCCGTCGTCCGGATCCGCTGATCAGCCTAGGCTGACGGGGTGACTTCGGGCCGCCTGATCCTCGCCGCCACCCCGCTCGGCGACGTCCGCGACGCTTCCCCGCGCCTGGCAACGGCCCTGGCGGAGGCGGACGTGATCGCGGCCGAGGACACCCGGCGGCTGCGTTCGCTGACGTCGGCGCTGGAGGTGACCCCGCGCGGCCGGGTGGTCAGCTTCTACGAGGACGTCGAGACGGCACGCCTGCCGAAGCTGCTCGAAGCGATGCACGCGGGCGAGACGGTGGTCCTGGTGACGGACGCCGGCATGCCGAGCGTGTCCGACCCGGGCTTCCGCCTGGTGGCGGCGTGCGTGGCCGCGGATCTCCCGGTGACGTGCCTGCCGGGCCCGTCGGCGGTGACGACGGCGCTCGCGTTGTCCGGGTTGCCGTGCGACCGGTTCTGTTTCGAGGGGTTCGCGCCTCGCAAGCCGGGCGAGCGGACGAAGTGGCTGAGGGCGTTGCGCGACGAGCCCCGGACGGCGGTGTTCTTCGAGTCCCCGCACCGGTTGGGGTCGCTGCTGGCGGACGCGGCGTCGGTTTTGGGCGGTTCGCGGCAGGCCGCGGTGTGCCGCGAGCTGACGAAGACGTACGAACAGGTGAAGCGGGGTTCGCTCGCGGAACTGGCCGAGTGGGCCGCGGACGGGGTTCGCGGCGAGATCACGGTGGTGCTGTCGGGCGCCGAGCCGAGGGCGGTGTCCGTGGCGGACCTGGTGGACGAGGTGTCGGCCCGGGTGGCGTCGGGAGAGCGGCTGAAGTCGGCGGCGGCGGAGGTCGCCGAGGCGGCGGGGGTGTCCAAGAAGGAGCTTTACGACGCCGTGCTGGCGGCGCGGGTCAAGTGAGCGGGCCGGAAGGCGGGATCGACGTCTTCCCCGACCCTGTCCTGCGTGCGCTGCAACGCGCCGGGTGGCGCCCGGACCGGCGCGTCGACACCTCCGCGTGGGAGGCCGAGCTGGCGGCGGAGGGCTACCGCCTGCGCCCGGCCGCGGCGGTGGCGCTGCGCTCCTTCGGCGGCCTGACCTTGCCGCTGCTGAACCGGTCCGGACCGAACTTCGCCAACGACGAGCCGTTGACCGTGGATCCGATCGCAGCCGGTGCCGGCCACCACGAGCTCGCCCGGGAACTCGCCTCGGAGCTCGGGGGCAACTGGTACCCGCTCGGGGAATGGCTCAGCTCGTCCAGCGTCTTCGTCGAGGACTCCGGCCGGGTGGTGGCGACGGGCCTCGGCTGGCTGTGGGAGCTCGGCGAATCGGTGTCGGCGGCCGTCGTGTTCGCCATGACCGCCCACCGGCCGTTGACGTGCTTGCGTGTCCTGGCTCCCGGCGCGTCGCCTTGGCCGCCGATCGGAACTACGTGAGCAGCGCCGTCACCGCGGCATGCGCCTTCGCCGCGTCCGGAGCGTCGCCGGTGATCACGTCCGTGTAGACGAACGACTCGCCGATCCGGACCAGCAGGTAGGCCAGGTCCGGCACCGGCAGCGGCGGGACCAGCCGGCCCGCCGAGACCTCCCCGGCCAGCAGCGTGACCAGCTTCTCCGTGGTCCGCTGCTGGCACACGCTCGCCTTCGTCGTCAGCAGCCGCAGGGCGCGCTCCGGCTCGCGGCGCAGGAAGTCGCGGAACGGGGGTGAGTCGTTCGCCAGGCGGACGTACCCGCTCACGAAGTCCGCCACCCCGGCCGCGCCGCGGCCGACGCAGGCCGGCCAGAGCCGGGCGATCGAGGCCGAGGACAGGGACCACAGGATCTCGCCCAGCAGCCGGTCGCGGCTGCCGATGCGGCGGTGCAGCGTCGCCCGGCTGATCGACAGCTCCTGCGCCAGCTCGCCCATGTCCAGCCGGCGGCCGGACAGGAACCACTCGCGGGCCACCTCGAACTCCTGAGACATATGCCAGAATGTCTCACAACCACGACGGAGAGGGAACGCGACATGCGCGCAGTGCAGGTGACCGAGTTCGGCGGACCCGAGGTGCTCACGCCGGTCGAGCTGCCCGACCCGGTGGCCGGGCCCGGCGAGGTCCTCATCGACGTCGACCGCGTCGGCGTCAACTACGCCGACACCCACCAGGCCGAGAACAGCTACCTCGCGCCGAGTCAGTTGCCGCTCGTACCCGGCGGTGAGGTCGTGGGGCGCACCCAGGACGGCAAGCGGGTCGTCGCGCTGCTCAACGGCGGTGGCGGGTACGCCGAGAAGGCCGTCGCGCCGGCCGCCACCACCTTCCCGCTGCCCGACGGCATCGACGACCTGACCGCGCTGTCCATGCTGGTCCAGGGCACGACCGCCTGGGTGCTCCTGCGGAAGAACGCGCACCTGGCCGAAGGCGATTCGGTCGTCGTGCACGCCGCCGCCGGCGGGGTCGGGACCGTCGCCGTGCAGCTGGCCAAGACGTGGGGCGCCGGCCGCGTCATCGCCACCGCGAGCAGCGAGGAGAAGCGCGCCCTCGCTCTCGAACTCGGCGCCGACATCGCGATCGATTCGCGTGCCGACGACATGACGGCCGCGCTGATCGAGGCGAACAACGGCCGCCGCATCGACGTCGTCCTCGACATGGTCGGCGGGACGACGACCGACGGGAGCATCGCCGCGCTCGCGCCGTTCGGGCGCCTGGCGTTCTACGGCATGGCGGGCCGCGAGAACCCGAAGCCGGTGGAGCTGCGCAACATCCTCGGCCACAGCACGACGATCAGCGGCATGTGGCTGCCGCACGTGTTCCGCCTGCCCGGCAACGTCTTCGGCACGGCGCTGACGGAGCTGTTCGACCTGGTCCAGGCGCGCCGCCTCAAGGCGATCCCGGGCGGCGAGTACGCCCTCTCGGACGCCCGGCGCGCGCACGAGGCCCTGCGTTCCCGCAAGACCGTCGGCAAGCTCCTGCTCGACCCCGGCAAGTAGCGGTCGTGAGTGGTTATGTGGGGTGCCACCCCCCCATGCCCGAACCCACGGC
>NZ_JBFBBT010000018.1:52832-61901 GCF_040682815.1 Amycolatopsis sp. NPDC051102 | reverse complement strand
CCGGGCGGGCCCCGGCGGCCGGGCCCCCCCTCCCGCCCCGCGCCACGCGCCTCCCCCCCCCGTCCCAGCTGCGGTGGTGTTGGCCCGGGCGCCCACCCCCCCCACACCCCCCCCACGACGGGGTGGCGAGGAGGTGTTCCAGGGGGGCCGCCTTGTGCAGGCATTCCTGCCACTCCGCCTCCGGGTCCGAATCCGCCGTGATCCCGCCCCCCACCCCGAGGGCGATGGTGCCGCCGGCGATCTCGAACGTCCGGATCGCGACGTTCAGCTCCAGCCCCGCCACCGGCGACACCAGCCCGATCGCACCCGTGTACACCCCGCGGCCGCACGGTTCCAGGGACGCGATCAGGTCCAAGGCGCGGATCTTCGGCGCGCCCGTCACCGAACCCGGCGGGAACGCCGCCGCCAGCAGCGAAGCGTCCGAGACCGACGGGCGCAGCACCCCGGTCACCGTCGAGTCCAGGTGCCAGACGCCGGGCGCCGGGCGGACCTCCAGCAGGGACGGCACCGTCACCGAACCCACCTCGCAGACCCGGCCGAGGTCGTTGCGCACCAGGTCGGTGATCATCACGTTCTCCGCGACGTCCTTTGCGGACTGACGCAGCAGGCGGGCGTTGCCGTCGTCGGCGGGACCGCGGCGGGGCAGCGTCCCCTTGATCGGCGTCGACCGCACCGCGCGCCCGTGCCGGGCCAGGAACAGTTCCGGCGAGAACGACACCACCGATCCCCACGAGCCGGACAGGAACGCTGCGCGCCGCGGGGACAGCCGGTCGACGCCGGCCGCGAACAGCGCCGCGGGGGAGCCGGAGAACGGGCCGGTGAACCGGCTGCAGATGTTGGCCTGGAACAGTTCGCCCGCTTCGATCGCGTGCACGCACGCCTTCACCGCGTCCCGGTGCTCCGAGGGCAGCGGCCGCCGCAGCGGGCCGGCCCGCCAGGAAGCCCGCGCCGGCGCCGAAGCCAGCAGCGATTCCATTGTGGACACCGAGGGGCCGCCGCCGTCGAGTGACTCCAGGTAGCAGGTGCCGGACGCGGACCAGCGCAGCACGTGGTCCGCCCAGCCCCACGCCGACGCCGGCAGCGCGCCGGTCCGGCCCGACGGGTCCGCCGAGTCGTACGACAGATAGCCGAACCAGCCGCCGCCGACCACGCCCGGCTCGGCCGCCACCTGCGGCGGGAAGGCCGGCGCGACGGGGGACACGTCGAGCGAGGGCGCGATCACCGCCCGGGCGGAAAACCAGTCACCCGAAAGCATGGCGGGCGGCGGCAGGCCACGGGCGGCGGCGTGCTGGGCGAGCACCGAAAAGGCGTGCGACGGCGTGACGTCCGTCCGGAGTGGCCTGCTCGTCACGCGCATGGCGACATACCACCACACGTCAGAGCAGCAGGTCACCCAATGTGAACGGGTACACGACGGCGTTCTGCTCCACCGGCCCGGCGATGCCGGGGACGGCCGGGGTGTAGGCGTGCTGGTGCACCCCGAGCCGCGAGTGGAACCAGCCCGCGCGCCCCGGGATGCCGTTGTGCCGGATCAGCCACAGCACGACCTCGCTGTCGGCCCACCGGTCCGGGTGCAGCCGGTGCTGCCAGCAGTCGTGGTCGGCGTAGACCAGGACGCGCTCGATGCGCGCCGCGTGCCGGACGTGCTTGATCCACGCCTTGACGAACCGGTCGTCGACGCTCGGCGCCGCCACCTCGAGCGCCGGCGCCAGGGAGCCGGGCGCGAACGCGCCGAGCTTGCTGGCCGTCCGCACGAAGAAGTCCGCCTGGTCGTGCACCGCGCCGGGCCGCGCGTAGTGCCGTCCGCCGGCGTGCAGCCCGGCCTCCTGCGCCCCGGCCAGGTTGCGTTCCGCGGCGGGGTTGCTCCAGTTGACGTTCTCGCTGATCGTCACCGACACGAACCGGGTCTGCGCGGCGCGCACGGCCTGCCAGTCGGTCACGCGCTCGCGGTGCGACAGCGAAATGCCGAGTTCACTCTCCGGCTCTGTCACGGTCCGCCCCCGGCGCGTCGGTGGAGAGCACACCATACGTCGCCGGAGGCGGACCCGCAGTGACACACGCCTGGTTGATCAGGCGTTTTCCTTCTGGAAGGTCCGTGTTCCCCACCACACGGACACCACAGCCATCACCAGCACCACGACACTGCCCGTGAACAGGGCGTCCATCGTGAAGTCGCCGCGGAAGGTGCTCCGCTCGACGTCGACCACGTGCCGGAACGGGTTGATCTGCGAGATCCGGTACAGCCACGCCGGCGCCTGCCCGGCGGTGATCGGCAGCAGGATCCCGGAGAGCAGCAGCAGCGGGATGAGCACCGCGTTGAGCAGGGCGGGGAACGTCTCCTCGCTCTTCAGGGTCAACGCCAGCGCGTACGAGCACGACGCCAGCGACACCGCCAGCAGGAACACGATGACCAGGCTCAGCAGGACCCCGCCGACCGGCGCGTCGAGGTCGAAGGCCAGGTACGCCAGCGCGATGATCAGCAGTGCCTGGACCACCGCCTGCACCGCGCCGGCCAGCACCTTGCCCAGCAGCAGCGCCGCCCGGCTGACCGGCGTCACCCGGAACCGCTCGACGACGCCGGCGCGGTACTCGGCCAGCAGCCCGAAGCCGACGAAGGAGCTGCCGAACAGCGCCAGCTGGGCGATCAGCGCCGGGGTGAGCAGCATCCAGCCGTCCACTTCGGACATCCCCTGGGCCTGCACGGCCCGGACCATCAGTGGCCCGAACAGGAACAGGTACAGCAGCGGCTGCATGATCCCGATCAGCACCCAGGTCGGGTTGCGCAGCGCCGCCGTCATTTCGCGGCGGAAGATCAGCCAGGTGTCACGCAGCACGGGTGCCCTCCTCCGCTTCCCGCAGCGAGCGGCCGGTCAGGGTCAGGAAAACGTCGTCGAGCGTCGGCCGGTGCACCTGGACCGACAGCATCGGGATGTTCTTCGCGTCCAGCGCGCGCAGCAGCTCCGGCAGCGCGACGTCGCCGCGCGGGACGCGGAACCGGACTTCGCCGTCGGTGAGGGACAGCTCCTGGGCACCCGCGAGCCGCCCGGCGATCTCTGCGGCGTCGCCGGCTTGCCCGGGCTCGACGCCGACCTCGACGCGGTCGCCGTTGACCCGCGCCTTCAGCGCGTCCGGCGTGCCCTCGGCGACGATCCGGCCGTCGTCGATCACGATCAGCCGGTCCGCCAGCGCGTCGGCTTCGTCGAGGTAGTGGGTCGTGAGGAACACCGTGACACCGCGCTCGGCGCGCAGCCGGCGGATGTGCTCCCACAGGTTGGCGCGGCTCTGCGGGTCGAGGCCGGTGGAGGGCTCGTCGAGGAACACCAGGCCGGGCGAGTGGATCAGCCCGAGCGCGATGTCGAGCCGCCGCCGCTGGCCGCCCGAGAGCGTCTTGGTCAGCCGCTGGTCCAGCCCGGTCAGGTCGAGCTGTTCGGCGAGTTCGGCGCCGCGCGCGATCGCGTCGGCCTTGCTCATCCGGTAGAGCCTGCCCTGCAGCTCCAGCTCGTCGGCGACCTTGCTCTCGGGTGCGGTGCCGCCGCCCTGGGCGACGTACCCGATCCGCTTGCGCACGCCCAGCGGGTCGGACAGCAGGTCGCGGCCGCCGACGGTCGCGGTGCCCGCGGTGGGCTTCAGCAGCGTGGTCAGCATGCGCAGGGTGGTCGTCTTCCCGGCGCCGTTGGGCCCGAGGAAGCCGACCAGCTCGCCCGCTTCGACGTCGAGGTCGACGCCCTTCACCGCGTGGACTTCGCCACCGGTGCGGCCCTTGCGGCGGAACCGCCGCTCGAGACCGCGTGCCGTGATCATGGAAACCCCTCTCCGGGTAGTCAATCTTGACTAGCTGAGGCGCACACTGTGCCCGAGAGGGGTAACGCTAGTCAAACTTGATTAGCGGGCGGGTGGTTCGCCGAACGGCTCGCCCGCCTCGCCGGCCATCACGTAATCGCCCGCTTCGAGCCGCTCGATCAGCCCCTGCAGCCAGGTCAGGCTCGCGTTCGTGATCCCGCCCCACAGCCGGTACAGCTCGCCCACGTGCTCCGGGGTGCCCAGCCCCATGTTGACCTTCAGCTCTTCGAGCATCAGGTCGGCCTGCCGCTGCTCGGCCTCCAGGTGCACCAGCCGGTGCCGGAGCAGGTTGATCACCCGCCCCCGGGGCAGCGTGGTCATCAGCGAGATCGCGGCCGACAGGTCGGGGTGGTTGAGCTGGGGATCGGACAACGCCTTCGAGAGCAGGACCTGGTACTCCTGCTCGCCCTCGCCGGTGAGCCGGTACGCGACGCGGTCCGGGCCGCCTTCGCCCGGCTCGACGTCGACCTGCTCCAGCAGGTCCTCGGCGGTCATCTTCTTCAGCGCGTGGTAGATCGAGCCGGGCTGGACGTTGGCCCACTTGTCCGCCGACCAGGTCAGCAGCTCGCGCCGCACCTGGTAGCCGTGCGCGCGGCCGTACATGCGGACCACCCCGAGCACGAGCAACCGTGTCGCCGACAACCGGGGCCTCCCTCTCGAAAACGCGCGTGACGCCCTCCGTAGGCTAATAAGGTATGAGCACCCCTGTGTTGACCGCGGTGGCCTGGCCCTACGCCAACGGCCCCCGCCACATCGGCCACGTGTCCGGATTCGGCGTCCCGTCCGACGTCTTCTCCCGCTACCAGCGAATGGCCGGCAACCGGGTGCTCATGGTGTCCGGCACCGACGAACACGGCACCCCGATCACCGTCCAGGCGGACAACGAGAACTCGACGCCGCAGGAGACCGCGGACAAGTACACCCGCCAGATCGGCAACGACCTGCAGGGCCTCGGCCTGTCCTACGACCTGTTCACGCGGACCTCCACCGGCAACCACGCCGAGGTGACGCAGCAGATCTTCCTGGCGCTGCACCGCAACGGCTACGTCGTGCCCAAGACCACGCGCGGCGCGATCAGCCCGTCCACCGGCCGCACGCTGCCCGACCGCTACGTCGAGGGCACCTGCCCGATCTGCGGGTACGACGGCGCGCGCGGCGACCAGTGCGACAACTGCGGCAACCAGCTCGACGCCGCGGAGCTGATCAACCCGAAGTCGCGGATCAACGGCGAGACGCCGAAGTTCGTCGAGACCGAGCACTACTTCCTCGACCTGCCGGCGTTCACCAAGACCCTCGGCGACTGGCTGTCGACCAAGACCGACTGGCGCCCGAACGTCCTCAACTTCACCAAGAACCTGATCGACGACATGCGGCCGCGGCCGATCACCCGTGACCTCGACTGGGGCGTCAAGATCCCGCTCGACGGCTGGCGCGACCAGCCGCTGAAGCGGTTCTACGTCTGGTTCGACGCGGTGATCGGGTACTTCTCGGCCAGCGTCGAGTGGGCGCGGCGCTCCGGCAACCCGGACGCGTGGCAGGAGTGGTGGAACAACGCCGACGCGCGGTCGTACTACTTCATGGGCAAGGACAACATCACCTTCCACGCCCAGATCTGGCCCGCCCTGCTGTTCGGGCACAACGGCGAGGGTGATCGCGGTGGCGAGCCGGGCAAGTACGGGAAGCTGCACCTGCCCGACGAGATCGTCTCGTCCGAGTTCCTCACCATGAGCGGCTCGAAGTTCTCGACCTCGCGCGGGCGCGTGATCTACGTCGAGGACTTCCTGCGCGACTTCGGCCCGGACACGCTGCGGTACTTCATCTCGGTCGCCGGCCCGGAGACCCAGGACACCGACTTCACCTGGGACGAGTTCGTCCGCCGGACCAACTTCGAGCTGGCCAACGAGTGGGGCAACCTGGTCAACCGGTCCATCTCGATGGCGCACAAGAACGTCGGCGCCATCCCGCGCCCGGAGGCCCCGACGGCGGCCGACGAGGACCTGAAGGCGTTGTCCCGCAAGGCGTTCGACACCGCGGGCGCGCACCTGGCCCGGTCCCGGTTCAAGCTGGCGGCGGCCGAGGCGATGAAGGTCGTCACCGCGGCGAACAAGTACATCTCCGACCAGGAGCCGTGGAAGCTCAAGGACGACCTGGCGCGGCGCGACACCGTGCTGCACACCGCGCTGCAGGTGGTGTCGGACGCGAACACGCTGCTGACGCCGTTCCTGCCGCACTCGGCGCAGAAGGTGCACGAGGCCCTCGGCGGCACCGGCGTCTGGGCCGCCCAGCCGGAGCTCAAGGAGGTCGACGACCTCGACATCGACGGCCGGGTCAACCCGATCCTCACCGGCGACTACGCGGCCGAGCAGGCGAAGTGGGAGTCGACGCCGATCGCGGTCGGCACGCCCCTGCAGAAGCCGTCGCCGCTGTTCACCAAGCTCGACCCGGCGCTCGGCGAGACCGGTCCGGAGTGGGCGCCGATCACCAAGGAGTAAGAAGTACGCATGGGTGAACAGAAGCGCGAGCTGCCGCCGGTCCCGGACCGGCTCCCGGTGTCGGTGGTGGACGCGCACACCCATCTCGACGCGTGCGGCGCGGTCACCGCGGCCGATGTCACGGCCATGGTCGACCGCGCCGAGCGCGCCGGCGTCGCCCGCGTCGTCACGGTCGCGGACGACCTCGCGTCGGCCCGCTGGGCCGCCGAAGCCACCACCTGGGACCGCCGGGTGTGGGCCGCCGTCGCGATCCACCCGACGCGGACCAAGGAGTTCGGCGAGGCCGAGAAGGCCGAGGTGGAGCGGCTGGCGGCGCACGAACGCGTGGTCGCCGTCGGCGAAACCGGCCTCGACTACTACTGGGACTACTCGCCGCACGACGCCCAGCAGGAGGCGTTCCGCTGGCACATCGACCTCGCGAAGCGGGTCGGCAAGCCGCTGATGATCCACGACCGCGAGGCCCACGACGACGTGCTGCGCATCCTGGCCGAAGAGGGTGCGCCGAATGCCGTAATCTTCCATTGTTTTTCCGGGGACGCGGAAATGGCCCGCAAGTGCGTCGACGCGGGATTCGTCCTTTCCTTCGCGGGCACCGTGACGTTCAAGAACGCCAAAGGCCTCCACGAGGCGGCCCGGCTCTGCCCCCCTGGGCAGTACCTCGTCGAGACCGACGCGCCGTTTCTGACCCCCCACCCGTTCCGTGGGCGGCCGAACGAGCCGTTCGGCGCCGCCTACACCGTCCGTCACCTCGCGGCGCTCAGGGGCGAAGCTGTCCACGAAGTCGCCGAAGCGGTCCGGACCACCGCCGAGCGGGTGTACCGACTCCCCAGCGTCACATCGGGTTGAACGCATTGCGACAACAGGGTTCCCGGCTCGGCCACTTGACGTAGTGACCCAGATCACGACACCCCGGGGGGTGTTTGCGCAACCCGCCGCGACCCGTTACTGTCCCGTGATCGTGCCGGTTGGTACTGCGCATGCAGTTGCCGACTGTTACGCCCACAGTCACGTCAGTGCACGTCGGGGAAGCGGAACCGGGAGCGGTACGGCCCGGAACCGTGACGATGGCGCCGGCTGCGGGCCCAGACGTAAAGACGTCGCCCCGAACGATGTCTTGGGAAAGGGAACGACCCGGTGACAGGTAGCAGACAGGCTGGAGCGCGCTCCGCGGCCGTCCTCGAGCGCGATTTCGAGAACACTGCGTACGGCCAGCTCGACTTCTCCGACGACCCGAACATCACGCAGCAGGACATCCTCGCCGCGCTCGGCCCCGATGCCGACGCGATGATGGCCGAGATCGACGTCGACGTCGACGAGCTGATCCGGCTCATCAACGCCGAGACGACGTACCTGCCGCCGATCGTCATCCCGGACGGCCTCGACGAGGACCGCACCGCTTCCCCCGAAGCGCGTCGCGCGGCTCTGGACGAGGGCCTCCGCCAGACCACCAAGGTCTGGAAGCGCCGGTTCCTCAAGGGCGCCGTCCTCAGCGTGATGATCAGCGTCGCCGGCGGCGGCGCGGCCGCGCTGGCGATGAACAAGAGCATCACCGTCGACGTCGACGGCCACCAGCAGACCGTGCACTCGTTCGGCGGCACCGTCGGCGAGGTGCTCGAGGACGCGGGCCTGTCCGTCGGCGAGCACGACTCGCTGTCCCCGTCCCCGCAGGCCGAGGTCGGCGACGGCGGGGTCATCAAGCTCGAGCGCGGCCGTCAGCTGAAGATGATCGTCGACGGCGCCGAGCGCACCTCCTGGGTCCGCGCGACCCACCTCGGCGACGCGCTGAGCCAGCTCGGCATGACCGAGGCCGAGAAGGCCGGCACGTGGATGTCGATGCCGAAGGACGGCGAGCTGCCGCTCCAGGGCGCGACCGTCGAGATCAAGACCCTCAAGAACATCACCCTGTACGACGGCGCCAACGCGCCGAAGCAGGTCAAGACCACTGCGGTGACGACGAAGGAATTCCTGGGCGAGTACAAGCTCACCCTGGGCCCGGAGGACCAGGCCGAAGGTGGTCTGGACGTCAAGCTGACCGACGGCGCCGAGGTGCACATCAGCCGCACCGGCGTCTCGACGGTCACCCAGAAGGAGAGCATCGACCCGCCCGAGCAGCGCGTCGACGACCCGGACCTGGAAAAGGGCAAGACCAGCGTCGAGGACCCGGGCACGCCCGGCGAAAAGATGGTGACCTACAAGGTCACGCAGAAGAACGGCAAAGAGGTCGGGCGGGAGACCGTCTCCGAGCAGGTCATCACCCAGCCGAAGCCGAAGATCATCCACGTCGGGACGAAGAAGGCCCCGACCCCGGACATCGGCGACGGCTCGGCGTGGGACCGCATCGCGCAGTGCGAGTCGGGCGGCAACTGGGCCATCAACACCGGCAACGGCTACTACGGCGGCCTCCAGTTCGACAAGCAGACGTGGAACGCCTACGGCGGCTCCCAGTACGCCCCGCTGCCGAGCCAGGCCAGCCGTGAGCAGCAGATCGCGGTCGCGGAGAAGGTCCGCGACGCCCGCGGCGGCTACGGCGCCTGGCCGGTCTGCGGCAAGAAGGCCTGACCCCGCTTCCCGAACGGCCCCCGTCCCACCCGGACGGGGGCCGCTTCGCGTTTGCAGGTCTGCCGCAGCGGTCGTGAGTGGTAAGGCGGGTTGGTTCCAACCCTTAAACACACAACACCAAGGAACCCCGCGGGCGCGGGGGGGGGACCGGGTGTTGGGTGTACGGGGGGTTTAAATA
>NZ_JBFBBT010000018.1:2159-52822 GCF_040682815.1 Amycolatopsis sp. NPDC051102 | reverse complement strand
CCCGCCACCCGGGGGGGGGGGGGCCGTTCGTGGATGGTTGTTCTCGCGCGGCTTTTTTGTTTTTTTTGGCGTTTTATCCCGCGCTTAACAACCCACGACTCCTTGCACCGAGCGGACCGGGGCTGAGCACGATGGGTAGGCTTCTCCGGTGGTTGAACTGCTGGGACCTGCCGAGATCCGCGGGCTGGCGGCCGAACTCGACGTGCGGCCGACGAAGAAGCTCGGGCAGAACTTCGTGCACGATCCCAACACCGTCCGCCGGATCGTCGAGCTCGCCGGTGTCACGGCGGACGACGTCGTGCTCGAGGTCGGGCCCGGGCTCGGGTCGCTGACGCTCGGGCTGCTCGCCACCGGCGCCCGCGTCGTCGCGGTCGAGATCGATCCCAAGCTCGCCGAACGGCTGCCGAAGACCGTCGCCGAACGCGGGCCCGAGGCCGCCGGAAACCTCACCGTCGTCGGGGCCGACGCCATGCGCGTCACCCGGGAAGAGCTGGGCGAGCCGACCGCGCTCGTCGCCAACCTGCCCTACAACGTCGCCGTGCCGGTCGTACTGCACCTGCTCGCCGAAGTCCCGTCGCTGAAGAGCGGGCTCGTCATGGTGCAGACCGAGGTCGCCGACCGGATGGCCGCCGGCCCCGGCAGCCGGATCTACGGCGTGCCGAGCGTCAAGCTCGCCTGGTACGGCTCCGCGCGCAAGGTCGCCGCCGTGCCACGCTCGGTGTTCTGGCCCGTGCCCAACGTCGATTCCGCGCTCGTCGCGTTCGAACGCGGCGACACGACGGCGTCCGCGGACCGGGACCGGCTCTTCGGCCTGGTGGACGCCGCCTTCTCACAACGCAGGAAGACCCTCCGCGCCGCGCTCGCGGGCTGGGCGGGCTCGGCCGAGCGGGCCGGCGAGCTGCTCACGGCCGCCGGGATCGACCCGAAGACCCGTGGTGAACAGCTCGACGTGCACGACTTCGCCCGGATCGCCGCCGCGCGTTAGCAATCCACAGTGGAAGCGTGAAAATACGCCCGCGCCGCCCGTGATCCCGTCATTCGGACACCGCCACTCGTGTGATCTGGGCCAACAGGCTTGCGTTCGCTCCTCGGGATCGGTTTTACTCAGTACGTCCATCCCGAGCGACTGAGAGACCTGGCTCGCCGAAGTCGCAGCAACCACCCTCCACAGGGCAGGTGCTACCGCCAGGACCGATGGAGGCCGTTTTCGATGAAGAGGGTAGCTCGCCCCCTGCTCCTGACCAGGCGTCGCGTAGTCGACGAAGGCCGCCGCTCCGTGACCGCATGTCGACGCTCCCGCTGAGCTAGTCACCACCGGTCCACCTCTTCACGCACCGTCCGAACAGGACGGACTTCGCTTGCGGCCGGGCGCACCCGCGCGGGTGTGCCCCGTTTTCTGGAGCCTTCGTGATCACCGTCGAAAATCTGTCCAAATCCTTTGCCACCAACGGAAACTCGGTCGTCGCCCTGCGGGACGTGAGCGTCGACGTCCAGGCCGGCTCGCTGTTCGGCGTGGTCGGTCCCGCCGGGTCCGGCAAGTCCGTCCTCGCCCGGTGCATCGCGCTGCAGGAGCGGCCGGACCGCGGGGTCGTGCGCCTCGACGGCCTCAACACCGGCACCCTCGACGGCCGCCGGCTCCGCGAAATCCGCCGTCAGCTCGGGATCGTCTCGACGAAGCCGGAGCTGATCGCCGAGCGCACCATCGCCGGCAACATCGCGTCCCCGCTCGAGCAGCTCGGCGTCGACGGCCCGCAGCGCCGCAGCCGGGTCGGCTCGCTGCTCGACCTCGTCGGCCTGACCCCGCGCGCGGCACAGCGCCCCGGCGAGCTGTCCGCCGGTCAGCTTCGCCGCGTCGCGGTCGCGAAGGCCCTCGCGGCGGCCCCCGCCGTGCTGCTCGCCGACGACCCGACCGCGGGCGTCGACCCGGAAGAGGCGGGGGCTGTGCTCACGGTCCTCGACCGGGCCCGGTCCGAACTGGGTGTCACGGTCGTCGTCACGACGCCGGACGCGGGTGTGGTCCGCCGGGTCTGCGACGACGTCGCGGTGCTGGAGGACGGCACGGTCATCGAGCGCGGCTCGGTGCTCGACCTGATCTCCGACCCCACCAGCCGCACCGCGCAGGCGCTGCTGCCGGCCATCGAGACGACCCGCTCGCAGTCGGCGCGCTACGACCGCTCGGCCGACGTCGTGCTGGTCGGCTTCGCCTCGGTCGGCGCGCTGCTGCCCGAGGCCGCGGGCCGGTTCGACGTCGAGTTCGCCACCATCGGCGGCGGCCTGACCCGCATCGGCGACACGCCGGTCGGCCGGTTCCGCCTCGGTGTCCGCGGCGAGCGGGCCGACGCGGCGCTGGCGTGGGTCGCCGAGCGCGGCGGCCACGTGACGCACACCGCGCGCGGTCCGCAGGGTGTCGCGGCCGCCTGACCCCGGGCACTGCAACGCCCCGATGCGCACGTCGCATCGGGGCGTTTCCGCGGGCACGTAGGCTGGTCGGGTGCTCGCCGTAGTTCCGCCCCCAGTCACCGTCCGGGTCCCGGCCAAGGTCAACCTGCACCTTTCGGTCGACGACCTGCGCGAAGACGGTTACCACGAGCTGGTCACCGTGTTCCAGGCGCTGTCGCTGACCGACGAGGTGACCGTCGCGGTCACCGAAGAGCCCGGCATCGAGGTCTACGGCGAGGGGGAGGGTTCGGTCCCGACCGGCCCCGAGAACCTGGCCTGGCGGGCCGTCGAAGCGCTGGCCGCGCACGTCGGCCGCACCGGCGACCCGAAGGTCCGGGTGGTGCTGCGCAAGGGCATCCCGGTCGCCGGCGGCATGGCGGGCGGCAGCGCCGACGCGGCGGCGACGCTCGTCGGGCTGGCGAGCCTGTGGAACCTCGACGTCACCCGCGACGAGCTGGCCGAGATCGCCGCCGGGCTGGGCAGCGACGTCCCGTTCGCGCTCTACGGCGGCACGGCGCTGGGCACCGGCCGCGGCGAGCAGCTGGTCCCGGTGCTCTCGCGGCACACGTTCCACTGGGTGCTCGCCTTCGCCTCCGAAGGGCTGTCGACGCCGAAGGTGTTCGGCGAACTGGATCGCCTGCGCGCGGCGGGCAACCCGCCCCGGATCGGGTCGCACACGCCGGTCGTCGAGGCGCTGGCCTCCGGCGATCCGCGCCAGCTGGCCCTGCTGCTGGGCAACGACCTGCAGGCGGCGGCGGTCTCGCTGCGGCCCGACCTGCGCCGCACGCTCCGGGCGGGCGTGAACGCGGGCGCCCTCGCGGGCACGGTGTCCGGTTCCGGCCCGACGTGCGCGTTCCTCTGCGAAGACGCGCGGTCCGCGGTGGAGGTGGCGGCCGAGCTGTCGGGTGCCGGCGTGTGCCGGACGGTCCGCGTGGCCCACGGCCCGGTCCCCGGCGCGCGTGTGGTCGGCGGCGACGACGCGAACCGGCCGACGCCGCCGCGGGTGCACGCATGAAGCACGCCGAGTTCGCCTTCCCCGGCCCGCTGCGCGACAAGCTGGTCGCGGCGATCCTGCGCGGGGAGAAGACGTCGACCACCGGCCTGGTCGCCGAATACGAGAAGTACGGCGAAGAGCTGCCCGTCGTCGGCGAGCGCGAGCTGATGATCGACTCGGCCGGCGTGGGGGTCGCGGTGCTCGAGACCACCGAGGTGCGCGTGATTCCTCTGTCCGAAGTGGACTTGCAGCACGCGCTCGACGAGGGCGAAGGATTCACCAGCGTCGCCGAATGGCGCGCCGACCACACGGACTACTGGCAGAGCGCGGAAATGCGTGCGGCCATGGAAGATCCGGAGTTCACCGTGGACGACACGACCATGGTCGTGGCGACGCGGTTCATCATTGCGGAAAGGATCGGCTGAACGGATGGCCAACCTGGTCAATCTCGAGTCGGTGAGCAAGTCCTACGGGGTGCGCCCGCTCCTGGATGGCGTGTCGCTGGGTGTCGCTGCCGGGCAGCGCATCGGCGTCGTCGGCCTCAACGGCGGTGGCAAGACCACTCTGCTGGAAGTCCTTTCCGGACTCGCCGAGCCGGATTCCGGGCGGGTGAGCCATGTCGGCGGCCTGCGGATGGCCGTCGTCACCCAGCGGACGGAGCTGCCGGACGGCAGCAGTGTCGGCGAGGTCGTGCTCGAACGCTACGGCGCCGAGCACGAATGGGCGGCGGACGCGCGCGTACGGTCCATTGTGGACGGTCTGGGCATCACCGCGATCGGGCTCGACACGCCGACCGCGAACCTCTCCGGTGGCGAGCGGCGCCGGGTTTCGCTGGCGGCCGCGCTGACCGGTGAGCTCGACCTCATCGTGCTCGACGAACCGACCAACCACTTGGACGTCGAAGGTGTCCAGTGGCTCGCCGACCACCTGCTGACCCGGCGGATCGCGGTCGTGGTCGTCACGCACGACCGGTGGTTCCTCGACACCGTCGCGACCCTGACGTGGGAGGTCGCGAACGGCCGCGTCGAGCAGTACGAAGGTGGTTACGCCGACTGGATCTTCGCGCGCGCCGAGCGGGCGCGCCTGGCGGCGACGGCCGAGGAGAAGCGGCAGAACCTGGCCCGCAAGGAGCTGGCGTGGCTGCGCCGCGGCCCGCAGGCGCGTTCGTCGAAGCCGCGCTACCGGATCGAGGCGGCCGAAGCGCTGATCGCCGACGTCCCGCCGCCGCGTGACTCCGTCGAGCTGCAGGCGTTCGCGAAGCGGCGGCTCGGCAAGACCGTGCTGGAGCTGGAAGACACGACCTACCAGGTCGGCGAGCGGACGCTGCTCGACCACGTCACCTGGCGGATCGGCCCGGGCGACCGGATCGGCCTGGTCGGGGTGAACGGTTCGGGCAAGACGTCGCTGCTCAAGCTTCTCGGCGGCGACGTCGAGGGTTCGACCGGCCGCCGGATCGAGGGCAAGACGGTCGCGCTCGCGCACCTGCGCCAGGAGCTCGACGACCTGCCCGGCGACCTGCGCGTGCTGCAGGCGATCGAGCAGGTGGCCGGGCGCGTGGTGTTCGGCAAGCAGGAGATGACGGCGTCGCAGCTGGGCGAGAAGCTCGGCTTCCCGCAGGCCCGGCAGTGGACGCCGGTCGCGGACCTCTCCGGCGGCGAGCGGCGCCGGCTCCAGCTGTGCCGGCTGCTGATGGCCGAGCCGAACGTGCTGCTGCTCGACGAGCCGACGAACGACCTGGACATCGACACGCTGCAGCAGCTGGAGGACCTCCTCGACGGCTGGCCGGGCACGATGGTCGTGGTGTCCCACGACCGCTACCTGGTGGAGCGCGTGTGCGACACGATCGTCGCCCTGTTCGGCGACGGCCGGATCACCCACCTCCCGGGCGGCATCGAGGAGTACCTGAACCGCCGCGCGCTGGCCAAGGAACCCGCGGCCGCGACGGCCCCGACGGCGGCGAAGGCCGAAGCCAAGAAGTCGGCGGCGGACCTGCGCGCGGCCCAGAAGGACCTCGGCCGCCTGGAGCGCAAGCTCGACCAGCTGCACGCCAAGGAGGAGAAGCTCCACGGGGCCCTGCTGGCGGCGGCGACGGACCCGGCGAAGCTGATGGAGCTGAACGCGGAGCTCAAGGGCGTCCAGGGCGAGATCGAGGACGTCGAGAGCCGCTGGCTGGAGACCTCCGAACTGCTGGAGTGACCCGGTTTCCGCTTTTGCGCGGCGGACGTTGACACCGAGACAGTAATGTTCCCGCCATGAGCAGGTTCGTGGACACGCTCGTCGCCACCGCGACGCAGCGGGGGCAGCAGCGCGGCATGGTCACCGGGGAGCCGAAGGAGCCGATGCGGCGGACCTGGGCCGAGGTGCACACCGAAGCCCGGCGGATCGCCGGTGGCCTGGTGGCCGGCGGGTTCGAACGCGGGGGTGCCGTGGCCGTGCTGGCCGCCGCGCCGGTGCTGATCGCGCCCACCGTGCAGGCCGTCTGGCTGGCCGGTGGCAGCGTCACCATGCTGCACCAGCCGACCCCGCGCACCGATCTCGCCGAATGGGCCGAAGACACTGTGCGGGTGCTCGGGATGATCGGCTCCGACCTCGTGCTGCTGGGCGAACCCTTCGACCAGCTGGCGCCCGTCCTGGAGCAGAAGGGCATCGGGTTCAAGCTCATCACCGAGCTGGCCGCGGCCGAGCCGCTCGCCGACGTCGTCGTCACCGACGAGGGCGACACCGCGCTGCTGCAGCTCACCAGCGGGTCGACCGCCGACCCGAAGGCCGTGCGGATCACCTACGGGAACCTGTACTCCAACGTCAAGGCCATGGTCGAGCGCGCCGAGTTCGACTTCGACACCGACGTGATGGTGTCGTGGCTGCCGACGTTCCACGACATGGGCATGGTCGGCTTCCTGACCGTGCCGATGACCTTCGGCGTCGAGCTGGTCAAGATCACGCCGGTCGAGTTCCTCTCCGGGCCGTTGATCTGGCCGGAGCTCATCACGAAGTACCACGGCACCACGACGGCGGCGCCGAACTTCGCCTACGCCATCGTCGGGCGGCGGATGGCCCGCGTCGACGAGGACGACGCCTACGACCTCTCGAAGCTGCGCATCGCGCTGAACGGCGCCGAGCCCATCGACGAGACCGCCGTCCAGACCTTTGTGGACGCCGGCGCGCGGTTCAAGATGCCCGCGGAGTGCGTCTTCCCGGCCTACGGCATGGCCGAGGCGACGCTCGCGGTGTCGTTCGCGCCGCTGTTCACCGGCCTCACCCTCGACGTCGTCGAAGCCGACGCGCTGGAGGCGGAAAACCGCGCGGTGCCGGTGCCCGAGGGCGACCCGCGGCGCGGCACCGACGGCGTCCGGTCGTTCGCGCTGCTCGGCCGGCCGCTGGACGGGCTGGAGGCGGAGATCGTCGACGAGACGGGTGCGCGGCTCGGCGAGCGCCAGGTCGGCGAGATCCGGCTGCGCGGCGAGGCCGTGACGCCCGGCTACCTGACCATGGACGGCCCGGTCGCCACGCAGGACGAGGCCGGGTGGCTGAACACCGGCGACCTCGGCTACCTGGTCGACGGCCAGCTCGTCATCTGCGGCCGCCGCAAGGACGTCATCATCATGGGCGGCCGCAACCTGTACCCGACCGACATCGAGCGTGCGGCGATGTCGGTCGAAGGCGTCCGCGCGGGCAACGCGGTGGCGGTCCGGCTGGACGCGGGCAGCCGCCGCGAGCGGTTCGCGGTGGTCGTCGAATCGAAGCTGGCGGGTGACGCCGAGGCGGAGAAGAACCTGATCAAGCAGGTGTCGGCCCGGGTCCGCGACGCGGTGGACATGCGGCCGTACGCGGTGGTGGTGCTCCCGGCGGGCAGCCTCCCGAAGACACCGTCGGGCAAGGTCAAGCGCGCGGCGACGGCGCAGCAGTTCGCGGACCGGATCAAGAAGAACGCCGACGCCTGACCCGGGGCACTTTCACGTGAAAGCGCCCACCTGACCCGGGGCACTTTCACGTGAAAGCGCCCACCTGGACCGGGCACTTTCACGTGAAAGTGCCCGGCTAGCGTTGCTGGACGCGGACTGCGCGGAGCGTGGGCGGGTCGGCGCGCTCGGCGGTGGCTTCGGGGGCCGTGCGGGCGCCCGGGAGGTCGGGGGCCTGGCCGGTGCGGGCGGCGAGCTGGTCCTCCACCGCGTCGAGGAACTCGTCGACTTCGCGCTCGTCGTAGCCGCGCTTGCCGATCAGCGGCTTCGAGAACATGACGTGGTGCACTTCGGCGGCGGTCAGGTCGTCCTCCTCGGCGAGCGTCTTGGCGATCCGCCGGACGAACTCGTCGACCTCGTGCTTCGCGTAACCGCGACGGCCGATCGGGGCGTTACCGAAGGTGACCTCGGCGAGGTCTTCGGCGGTGAACGACATGGAACTCTCCGATTCCGGGGTAGGGCGGGTGCGAACTCCCGTACACCGTCCTAACCCCTGAACAGGTTCCCCCGGAAGGGGAGACCCGCAAGCTCACCCCGAAGGGCGGCACGCGCCCGCCTTCGGGTGAAGCAGCGCTACCGTGCGGGGTGTGTCCGGGTTCACACCGTGACGTCCGAATCTGGAACCTCGCAAAAGAGCGCGTCAGCCGCGCCCGAACCACTTCCGCGGCCCCTGGGGGCGCTCCTCCTGGGCCGGCACCGCCGGCGGCGGGTTCCGCAGCGCCACGAGCGCCGCCTCGGCCTCGTCGAGGAACAGGTCGACCTGGGCCTGGTCGTAGCTGCGCATGCCGACCGGCATGATCGTGAACTCGACGTAGTGGATGTCGTCGGGGGTGAGGATGTTCCGCCCGGCCAGCGCCTCCGCGATGAGGTCGAGGAACGCGTCCACCTCGTCCTCGTTGTAGCCGCGACGGCCGAACCGGGGCTTGCCGAAGGCGATCGCCCGGACTTCCTCGGGGGTCATGGCTTCACCTCCACCCATGTCAGCCCGCGTGGAAGGCGTTCTGCGCGGCCGCGAGGCCGGTGCTCACCAGCGCCTCGGTCGCGTCCGCGCAGCGGTCCACCTCGAACGGGAGTTCCTTGCGCTCGACCGTCGAAAAGTCCTTCAGCACGAAGTCCGCCGGGTCCTGCCGGCCGGGCGGGCGGCCGATGCCGAACCGCACCCGGTAGTAGTCGCGGGTGCCCAGCGACTTCGTGATCGAGCGGAGGCCGTTGTGGCCGTTGTCGCCGCCGCCGAACTTCAGCTTCAGCGCGCCGAAATCGACGTCGAGCTCGTCGTGCACCACCACGACGGCGGACGGCTCGACCTTGTAGAACTTCGCCGCGCCGGCCACCGGCCCGCCGGAGAGGTTCATGTACGAGCGCGGCTTCACCAGCACCACGCGGCGGCCGCCCAGCCGGCCCTCGAGGACCTCGCCGCCGGTCTTGTGCGACTTGAACTTGCCGCCGACCCGGGCGGCGAGCTCGTCCAGCACCATGAACCCGACATTGTGCCGGTTCCCGGCGTACTGGGGTCCGGGATTGCCGAGGCCGGCGAGCAGTACCAGCTCGCCGGCCCCGGGCACATCTTCGGTCATGCGGTGATGTTATTCGGCGGCTTCGGCCGACTCTTCGCCAGCTTCGGCCTCGTCGTCGCTCTCTTCACGCTGCGGCTCGTTGACGGCCACGACGAGCGACTCGGGGTCGGTGACCAGCGTGGCGCCCTGGGGCAGCTCGACCTGGCCGGCCAGCACCTGGGAACCGATCTCGAGGCCCTCGATCGAGACCTCGAACTGCTCCGGGATGTGCAGCGCCTCGACCTCGACCTGCAGGGTGTCGACGTCCTGGTTGACCAGGCCGCCCGGGCCGGGGTTGCCGGTCACGACGACGGGGACGTCGACGACGATCTTCTCGCCGCGCTTCACGACCAGCAGGTCGACGTGCTCGATGTAGTTCTTCAGCGGGTGGACCACGATGGTCTTGGTCAGGGCCAGCTCGACCGAGCCCTCCAGGTCCAGCGTGATGACGGCGTTCGAGCCGTTCTCGCGCACGACGCGGGCGAACTCGATCGCGGGCAGCGCGAAGTGCCGCGGGTCCGACCCGTGGCCGTAGAGGACGGCGGGGATCTTGCCGGCGCGACGCGTGCGGCGCGCGGCGCCCTTGCCGAACTCGGTGCGCGGCTCGACGGACAGACGTACCTCGGACACGGTGTGGCACTCCTTCAAATCAAGACAGCATGCTGCGGCGGGGGAAGCCGTTTGCTTTGTTCAAGGAAGTTTCGGCGGCGAGTTTCCGGGCGTGCACGACGACGGGGGCTACTCGAGCCGCCGCGTCGATCACGCCGGGCACCCCGCGTAAGGGCCCCGCCTCGCCGAGACAACCTCAAGAGTGTAAACCAACCTCATCACGGTGGGTTGCGGCGGGTGCCCGGCCCAGGCTAGAACCCTCCTGGACCCCGGTACGTGACGACACAAATCCGGTGGCGGGACGACGCCGGCCGAGGTGTGCTTCGGGTAGCGGGAAAGCAGGGGGCGTTGATGCGGGCTCGACGGAGCAAGGTGGCAGCCGCGGTGCTGCTGCTGGGCGGATTGCTGGCCGGCTGCCAGGTGGCGGTCGCCGGTACCGCCGGCGTCTCCGCGGCCGACCAGGCGACGGCGGACCGGCGCGCCGACCAGCGTGCCGCGGTCGACGCCGCCCTGACCGCGCTGGGCCAGGCGCCCGCGGTGGCGCTGAAGGCCACGGTCAAGGGCGCCGACCAGCAGTTCCGGATCACCCGCGGCGGCTACGCCGTCGGCGCGCTGCCGCTGGAGGGCCGCGTCGTGCAGGTGACGGCCGCCGCCGGCCAGTTCTACCTGCAGGCCGACGCCGACTACTGGAAGGCGCACGCGATCGACGAGGGCACGCAGTTCGGCACGAGCTGGGTGCGTTCGCTCGGCTCCGAACTGCCCTTCGACCCGGCGGCCCGGTTCGCCCCGCCGGCGCTCGCCGAGGGGCTGCGCAAGGCGCTGGCCGGGCTCGACCGGCTGAGCGAGCCGGTGCGGGCGAAGCTCCCGGACGGCACCGAGGTCTACCAGCTCGGCGCGGCGCCGAGCGTCCTGCGCGTCACGACGGCCAAGCCGAACCGCGTGGTCAGCTTCGCCCCGGCGCTGCTCGACCCGCAGAACGGGCCGAAGTACGGCACCGAGTTCCAGGTCGCTCCGCTCGCCGGGGACGCGCTGAAGGCGTTCCACACCGACCTCGACAACACCGTCGGCGGCCTCGGCCAGCCGTTCGAAGGGCTGGTGCAGGCGAGCGCCGTCGTCACCGACGACAACCTCGACTGCAAGGACTTCGTCGGTTCCTGCACGACGACGGTCGACATCTCCAACAGCGTGGTCGGCTCACCGGCCTCGGGCGAGAAGAGCGTCGTGCACATCACGCTTTCGGTCGAGGTCAGCGCCGAGGCGCTCGGCGCGCAGACCTGCACGGCGGCCGGGGACGCGGAGCCGTACAAGACGATCAAGCTGTCCTGCTCGGTGAAGTTCAAGCTGCCCAACCGCACGGCCAGCTACCAGGTGCTGTCCAAGCCGACCGCGACCGCGGAGGTCCGCGCGGGCCTCGACGTGAACGCCGTCAAGCAGAAGGTCGCCGCGGAGTTCGCGGGCCTCGGCGGCTGACCTGGACACCTACCCCCAGGTGTGTTGCTCCCGTTGAAGTAGGTGATCTTCCGTTCCTAGCATCGGCTGCGCACAGCCGAGACGAACGGAGAAGCGACATGGCCAAGCTGGTGGTTTTCGGGGGGACCGGGTACGCCGGGGGCAAGATCGGCGCCGAAGCGGTGCGGCGCGGGCACGAGGTGATCGGCGTCGCGCGGAACGCCGGCACGGCGCCCGAGGGCGTCGACGAGCGGCAGGGCTCGCTGCACGACGAGGAGTTCGTGGCCGGCTTGGCGAAGGACGCCGACGTGTTCGTGGTCGCCACCCCGGCGCGCGCGATCGACGGCAAGAAGCTGATCGACGCCGTGCCGTCGCTGGCCCGGATCGCGCGCGAGAACGGCGTCCGGCTGTCGTTCGTGGGCGGCGCGGCGAGCCTGCTGGTCGCCGAGGGCGGCCCGCGGCTGTTCGACACCCCGGAGTTCCCCGCCGAGTACAAGGACGAGGCCGGCAGCCACGCCGAGGTGCTCGCCCTGCTGCGCGAGCAGCCCGAGGACCTCGACTGGTTCTACGTCAGCCCCGCCGCCGAGTTCGGTGCCTGGACGCCGGGCGAGCGCACCGGGAAGTTCCGCCTCGGCGGGGACGTCCTGGTGACCGACGAAAACGGCAAGTCGCACATCGGCGGCGACGACTTCGCGATCGCCTACGTCGACGAGATCGAGCAGCCGAAGCACCGCCGCGCGCGCTTCACGGTCGCTTACTGACGGCTTTTGGGGGTCCGGGTGGCGAAGCCCCCGGCCCGAGGCGGAGCCTCGGTTGAGCGCTGAAGTTCGCGGATGACCGGCGCGAACGCTTCGAGCGCGGGCTCGAACACGGTGATGTACGAGAAGCCGTAGCGTTCCCGCCGGGCCACCAGCTGCCCGGCGATCTCCTCGACCGTGCCCAGCAGCAGCTGCGGCGCGTCGAGGAGCTCGCGGGCGTCGGCGACGGTGCTGCGTTCGGTCAGCTCGTGCCAGTGCGCCGCGGCCTGCTCCCGGTCGTCGGTGATTTCGACGAGCTGGACCAGCATGTTGTACTCGACCTCGCGTGCCCCGGCGCGAGCCCGGAAGTACGCGACGCGCTCGTCCACCGCTTCGGCGTTGTCGAGCTTGAAGGTGCCCGGCGGCTTGCCGGGCTGCTGCCGGAGCCCCGCGAAGCCGACGACGTCCGCGTGCTCCGCGGCGAGGCCGAGCACGCCGTCGCTGTTGCCCGCGATGAGCAGGCGCGGCATCGGGAGACCCTCGTCCTCGAAGTGTTTCCGCAGGTAGCCGAGGCTTTCCTCGAGGTAGCCGATCCGTTCCGACGCCGGTTGCCACGGCAGCCCGGCGGCGTCGAACTCGGCCTTCATGTGCCCGGCGCCGAGGCCCAGATCCAGCCGCCCGTCGAGCAGCGCGGCTGTCGTGGACGCTTCGCGCGCGAAGAGCGCGAGGTTGTAGAAGGGCACGTTGGAGACGAGAGGACCCAGCCGCACCCGCTCGGTGACGGCCGCCGCCATGGCCAGCACCGGGAACGGCGCGAACCGGCCGGTGCCCAGGTGGTCGGGCACGGTGATGACGTCGTAGCCGAGTTCCTCGGCGCGCCGGCACTTCGCGATCCACTCGTCGCGGCTGCCGGTTTCGCGGAGGCTGACGCCGAACTTGAAGTTCCCCATCCCGGCACGCTAGCGCCGGAAACCTCCGCCGGGCGCGAAGTTCGCGCCCGGCGGACGGACTCCGGCATTCGAAGCGTCAGGCGTTGCCGTCGAAGAGCGACGTCACCGAGCCGTCCTCGAAGACCTGCTGGATGGCCTCCGCCAGCATCGGGGCGATCGACAGCACCGTCAGCCGCTCGAACCGCTTCTCCTCCGGGATCGGCAGCGAGTTCGTCACGATGATCTCGCGCGCCTTGCACTGCGAGAGCCGCTCGGTCGCCGGGTCCGACAGGATGCCGTGCGTGGTCGCGATGACGACGTCGGCCGCGCCCTCGTCGATCAGGGCCTCGGTGGCCTTCACGATCGTGCCGCCGGTGTCGATCATGTCGTCGATCAGCACGCAGAGCTTGCCCTCGACCTTGCCGACCACGCGGTTGGCGACGGCCTGGTTCGGCTTGTCCGGGTCGCGCGTCTTGTGGATGAACGCGATCGGCCGGTCGCCCAGCGTCTGCGCCCACTTCTCGGCCAGCCGCACGCGGCCCGAGTCCGGCGAGACGACCGTGATGTCGGCGTCGCCGTAGGTCTTCTTGATGTGCTCGGCCAGCACGGTCTGCGCCATCAGGTGGTCGACCGGGCCGTCGAAGAAGCCCTGGATCTGCGCGGTGTGCAGGTCGACGGTCATGATCCGGTCGGCGCCCGCGGTCTTGAACAGGTCCGCGATCAGCCGCGCCGAGATCGGCTCGCGGCCCTTGTGCTTCTTGTCCTGGCGCGCGTACGGGTAGAACGGCATCACCACGGTGATCCGCTTCGCGCTCGCCCGCTTGAGCGCGTCCACCATGATCAGCTGCTCCATCACGTACTCGTTGATGGGCGTGGTGTGCGCCTGGATGACGAAGGCGTCGGTGCCGCGGACGGACTCTTCGAACCGGACGAACAGCTCGCCGTTGGCGAACGTGTGCGCCGTCTGCGGGGTGATCGTCACGTTGAGGTGCTGGGCCACCTCTTCGGCGAGCTCCTTGTGCGCGCGTCCGGAGAAGAGCATCAGGTTCTTCTTCGGCGTGCCTTGCTTCGGACTCATGCTGGCGACTCCCCGTCGGTTCCTGCTGCTGAATCGGCGTCGAGGGCGGCCTGGGCCGCCTCCGCCGCGGGCGTACCCGGCCTGCGCCGGATCGCCCAGCCTTCGATGTTGCGCTGCGGCGGCGCCGACACCGCGAGTGTGCCCGGCGGGACGTCTTCGCGGATCACGGCACCTGCCCCACTGTAAGCGCCGTCACCGATGTGCACCGGGGCGACGAAGGTGTTGTCCGCGCCCAACCGGACATACGACCCGATAACGGTCCGGTGCTTGTTCACGCCGTCGTAGTTCACGAAGACGCTGGAACAGCCGATGTTGCTGTGCTCACCGATCGTGGCGTCACCCACGTAGGTCAGGTGGGGCACCTTCGTGCCCGCGCCGATCTCCGCCGCCTTCGTCTCGACGAACGCGCCCAGCTTCGCCTTGACGCCCAGCTTCGTGCCCGGCCGCAGGTAGGTGAACGGACCGACGTTGACGCCGTCGCCGAGCTCCGAGTCCGAGCCGTGCACCCGGACCACCGACGCGCCCGCGCCGATCGTGACGTCCGTGAGCGTGCTGTCCGGCCCGACCGTGCTGCCCTCGCCGACCGACGTCGAGCCCTTGAGCTGCACGCCGGGCTGGATGACGACGTCGCGGGAGAGCGTCACGCCGGCGTCGATCCAGGTCGTGGCCGGGTCGACGACGGTGACGCCCTCGCGCTGCCAGCGCTGCACGATCCGGCGGTTGAGCTCGGCGCCCAGCGCCGAGAGCTGCACCCGGTCGTTGACGCCCTCGGTCAGCCACGGGTCGTCGACGACCAGCGCGCCGACGTGCAGCCCGTCGCCGTTCGCGATGCCCAGCACGTCGGTGAGGTAGAGCTCGCCCTGCGCGTTGTCGGTCGAGAGGCGCGAAAGCCCGTCGCGCAGCACGGCGGCGTCGAAGGCGTAGACGCCCGAGTTGATCTCGGTGATCTCCGCCTGCTCCGGGGTGGCGTCCTTGTGCTCGACGATGCCGGTGACCTTGCCCGCCGCGTCGCGCACGATCCGGCCGTAGCCGCTCGGGTCGGCGACCACCGAGGTGAGCACGGTGACGGCGTTCTTCGCCTCGGTGTGCTCGTCGAGCAGCGCGCCGAGGGTGGCGGTGTCGAGCAGCGGGACGTCGCCGTAGCTGACGAGCACGGTGCCGGTGAGGTCGGCGGGCAGGGTCGCGAGCGCGCAGGACACGGCGTGGCCGGTGCCCTTCTGCTGGTCCTGCACCGCGGTGCCGACGCTGCGGCCGAGGGCGGTCGCGACCGCGCTCAGGTGTCCGCCGACCTGCTCGCGGCCATGCCCGACGACCACGACGAGGTGCTCGGGGTTCAGCCCGGCGGCGGCCCGGACGGCGTGCTCGACCAGGGGCCGCCCGGCGATCGGGTGCAGCACCTTGGGCGTCGCGGAACGCATGCGGGTGCCTTCACCCGCGGCCAGGATCAACGTGCTCAGCGGGCCGGTCAACGGCGCTCCCAACGGTTACCAAAAGATGGCTTCTGTCGGGCACCGATCCTAACCGTGCTCTTCGGCGTCCCACGCGGGGTCGGTGGGAGGCGCCTCGCTCGCCCATGCGGCTGCCGGGTCGGCGGCCATCGAGTTCGCCGACGCCACCTGGTTGCCGCCGCCGCGTTTCGCCTGGTACATGGCCGCGTCCGCGCGGGCGAGGACCTGTTCGCCGCGCTCCTGCGGCCGCAACGAGACGAGCCCGATCGACAGCGTGACGCCGTGCGAGAGGTGGTGCGGCAGGTTCGCGACGGACTTCACCGCGCGCCCGAGCGCCATCTTCGCCGCGGACGCCGGCGTGCCCGGGAGCAGGACGATGAACTCGTCGCCGCCGTAGCGCGCCACGAGGTCGTCGCCGCGCAGTGCGTCACGAAGGGTGCTCGCGACGACACGCAGCACGTTGTCGCCTTCGGCGTGCGACTGCTTGTCGTTGACGCCCTTGAAGCCGTCCAGGTCGACCAGCGCGACCGCCAGCGGCTGCGCGTCGGCCGAGGAAGCGAGCTGACGCAGCTTCTCGTCCAGCGCGCGCCGGTTCGGCAGGCCGGTGAGCGGGTCCTGCAGTGCCTGCTGGGTGATTGCGCCGTGCTCGGCCGACAGCCGTTCGTGCTCGCGGCGGGCGTTCAGGGTGGCGATCTGCGACTCGCGCAGGCTCCACATCTCCGATTCGAGGCGCCGCGCGTAGTCGATCAGCGACTCGCTCGCGCCGGACGCGTAGTCCGGGCTCGTGTCGAGCCGAGCCAGCTCGCGGGCGATGTTCAGCCGCATCGACGGCTGGGAGGTGTCGTCCGAGATGGACTGGCGGGTCTCCCGCAGCACCGACAGGGCCTCCTCGCGGCGGCCCTCCTTGTCCAGGCAGCGGGCCAGCGCGATCGCGACGATCTCGCGGTCGTGCCCGAACGCGCGCTCGGTGTAGAGCTTCTTCAGCCGCTCGATGTGCTCGGCGCCCGGCTGGTTCAGCGCCGGCGCCGCGGCCAGCACGCCGACCTGGTCGATCGCCGCGACGTTCGCCTTGCGCGGGAACAGCGACTCGGCGAACGGGCCTTCGGCGGCCGCCCCCATCGACGCCGCGGTGCGGAACTTCTCGGCGCTCTCGTCGTACTCGTCGATGCGCTCCAGCCGCAGGCCCCAGCCCAGCAGCATCTTGATCCGGTTGATCAGCTGCAGGGCGATGTCGTGCGGGCTCGCGCTCTCGCGGATCGCCGCCGCGGCCCGGCCGATCACCTCCTCGGCCGCTTCGTAGACGCCGAGCTGGTTGAGCACCAGCCAGCAGTCGATCAGCGTCGAAGAGAGCAGCCGGTTCCAGGCGCGCAGGCCGACCTGCCGGTCCGGGATGGCGGAGTCGTCCAGGATGGCCAGCGCCCGGGCGATCTCGGTGAGCGCGGCATCCTCCTGCGCGGCGGCCACCAGCCGGCGCCCGCGCAGCGCGTGCGCGTCGGCGCGCAGCAGGGCGATGCCGTGGCGCCGGGTGTGCGCGAGCATCTCGTCGAGCCGGGGCTCGGCCTCCGCGGCCAGGCCCTTGGTGGCCAGGCGGGCGAGGGCGGACGAGCGCAGCAGCTGGGCCACGAGCAGGGGCTCGCCGCGCCGCTGGGTCTCGTCGAGCAGCTCGTCCATCATCGCGACGATCTCGAGCTGCTGGGTGTATTCGTGCCGCTGGACGGCGGCACCCAGCTCGCGCGCGCGTCCGACGAGCCAGGCGTCGGACATCTCGGCCAGCGCGGGCCGCCTGGCCGTGACCGGGTCGGTCGCCTCTTCGGTCAGCGCCAACCTCCCGTGTCGTGGGTGTCCGGTCCTTCTGCTGCTCCGCCGCCAGGATTCGAACCTGAACTGTCAGAACCAAAATCTGAAGTGCTGCCGATTACACTACGGCGGATCGATCCTGGTCAGGATAGCGACGATCGGGTGTCGTCCGCGCGGGGGATGCGTTACGCGCCCGTCTGCCGGGTACCCCGGTTCCGAACGACCGGTGTGAGTTCGGGCTCTCCCCAGCCGCCCGAACCTCCTGTACCGTAACTTACGGCATCGTAGGTTAGGGCGCCCTTGGCAGAAGGCGTGCCCGTGTAGGAAGAAGTGAAGCGTATGACGGCCACGCTCGACCGTTCTCAGCCCACCGGAGAACCTACGGCCCCCAAGGGCCCCAAACCAGTCACCGAAGGCACGCGAGGCATGGGCGTGCAGCTGTCGGTCTACTTCGGCGTGATCGCCCCGCTGGTGGCCCTGCTGGTCGCGGTGCCGTTCGCCTGGGGCTGGGGACTGAGCTGGGTCGACGTCGGCATCTTCGTGGCCTTCTACGCGATCAGCGGGCTCGGCATCACGGTGTCGTACCACCGCTACTTCACGCACGGTTCGTTCAAGGCCAAGCAGTGGCTGCGCGTGTTCATGGCCATCGCGGGCAGCATCGCCCTGCAGGGCCCGGTGATCACCTGGGTCGCCGACCACCGCCGTCACCACGCGTTCTCCGACCGCGACGGCGACCCGCACTCGCCGTGGGCGTTCGGCACCTCGCCGTGGGCCATCGCCAAGGGCTTCTGGCACGCGCACATGGGCTGGCTGTTCGAGCGCGACCAGACCAACGCCGAGCGCTTCGCGCCGGACCTGGTGAAGGACCCGGCGATCAAGAAGGTCGACGACCTGTTCTGGCTGTGGGCCCTGGTCAGCCTGCTGCTGCCGGCGCTGCTCGGCGGCCTGATTTCGTGGTCGCTGTGGGGCGCGGTGACGGCGTTCTTCTGGGCCGGGCTGGTCCGCATCTGCGTGCTGCACCACGTGACCTGGTCGGTCAACTCGATCTGCCACATGATCGGCGAGCGCCCGTTCGCCGCCCGCGACAAGTCGGCGAACTTCTGGCCGCTGGCGATCTTCTCGTTCGGCGAGTCGTGGCACAACCTCCACCACGCCGACCCGACGTCCGCGCGGCACGGCGTCAAGCGCGGCCAGATCGACATCTCCGCGCGGCTGATCTGGATCTTCGAGAAGTTCGGCTGGGTGCACGACGTGCGCTGGCCGACGCCGCAGCGCCTGGCCCGTATCGCCACGGAAAAGGGCTAGTCAACTAGGCTGCCCCGATGGCGGGGAGACGACGTTCGAAGCGTGAGCAGCAGGTCACCGGGGCACGTCCGGCCGCCCCGGTGACCCGCGTCCGGATGACCGGCACCGAGCGGCGTCAGCAACTGCTGAACGTCGCACGGGCCCTCTTCGCCGAGAAGGGCTTCGACGGGACGTCGATCGAGGAGATCGCCCACCGCGCCAACGTGTCGAAACCCGTGGTGTACGAGCACTTCGGCGGCAAAGAGGGCATCTACGCGGTGGTCGTCGACCGCGAAACGCAGCTGCTGCTCGAACGGATGGTCTCCACTCTGCACGGCGGCCACCCGCGCGCGATGCTGGAGCAGGCGGCGACGGCGCTGCTGTCCTACGTCGAGGATTCCCACGACGGCTTCCGCATCCTGGTCCGCGACTCCCCGGTGGCGAGCTCCACGGGAACGTTTTCCACGGTGCTGAACGACATCGCGAGCCAGGTGGAGCACATCCTGGCCCAGCAGTTCGCCGCCCGCGGCTACGACGAGAAGCTGGCGGCGCTGTACGCGCAGGCACTGGTGGGAATGGTCGCACTGACCGGCCAGTGGTGGCTGGACGCGCGCAAGCCGAAGCGCGACGAGGTGGCCGCGCACCTGGTCAACCTGGCCTGGAACGGGCTGTCCCACCTGGAGCACAAACCGAAGCTGCGGCTGGGTTGACGCCGCGGCGCCGGCGGCCGTCGCCGCGGGCGATGTTGCTGCACGGGATACGCCCGGGGGCGACGGTCGCCTGCACGCGGGGGCCGGCCCGGGGCGGGAGTTGTACTACAGCGTGGGGTTTTCGCGGGACGCGCCGCTCATCGCAGCTGCCCCGCGTCGCGAAGGTGGTCGAAGATGAGCTGGTCCACCGCGGAAACCCGGCCGCGGTCGGCGTACCCGAGCCAGGCGATCTCGCCGATCTCGCTGCTCGCCTTCAGCGTCCCGCGGTAGCCGGCGGTGTAGCAGGTCATCCGCACCAGCGTGCCCGCGGCGTGACCGTGTGCCTGCGCCTCGAAGGTGCCCGCCGCGGCGATCGAGTCTTCGGTGATCTCGACGTCGAGCTCTTCGCGGATCTCGCGGACCAGCGTTTCGGTGTCGGTTTCGCCCGGCTCGCGCTTGCCGCCGGGCAGGTAGTAGACGTCCTTGCCGCGTGCTGAGGATCCGGCCGTCCACGACGTGGATCCAGGCGATCTTGTCGATCACCGCAGCCGTCCCGCGTCGTGCAGGTGGTTGAAAACCAGCTGCGCCACCAGAGAAACCCGGTCCCGGTCCGCGTAGCCGAGCCAGGCGATCTCCTCGATCTCCGCGCAGGCCCGCGGCTCTCCGCGGAACTGCGCCGAGTAGGCCGTCGTGCGCACGACCGTCCCCGCCGCGTGGCCGTGCGCCTGGCCCTCGAACGTCCCCGCCGGCGTGATGGACCCCGGGACGATCTCGACGCCCAGTTCCTCGCGGATCTCGCGGACCAGTGTTTCAGCGTCGGTTTCGCCCGGCTCGCGCTTGCCGCCGGGCAGGTAGAACCGGTCCTTGCCGCGTGAGCGCGCGGCCAGGACGCGGCCGTCCACGACGTGGAGCCAGGCGATCTTGTCGATCACGCCAGCGCCGCCACGGCCTCGTCCGTCGTCACGACCGTGCCCAGCCGCGGGAAGATCTTCGTGATCGCGTTCTCGTGCGAGATTTCGGCCAGTGCGGTCATCGCGTCGGACACCGCGACCGTGTCGTAGCCGTGGTCCGAAGCCGCGCGCAGGGTCGACTCGACGCCGAACTCCGTCGCGATGCCGCCGAACACCACCGTGCGGACCCCCGCTCCGCGCAGGTACTCGTCGAGGTCCGTGCCGGCGAATCCGCCGATCGTGTACTTCGTGACGACCTTGTCGTCGCCGGTCTCGAAGACCACCTCGTTGCCCGGCGGGTTGTCCGGCCGCGAGACCCGCACGACCACCACCGGTGCGCCGGCAGCGTGGAACGCCGCCCGCAGGCGCAGGGCGTTCGCGACGACTTCTTCGCCGGTGTACGGCGTGGTCGGCAACGCCACGATCCGCGCCTGCAGGTCGATCAGCACGAGCGCGGAGGTGGCCGGGTCGATCTTGCTCATCCCCCGATCCTAGGCACTAGGCTCGGGGAGCATGGGGAACAACAGGGAAATCCTGGTGACGGGCGGCGGCACCGGCATCGGCTACGCCGTGGCGGCGGCGTTCGCCGAAGCGGGCGAGCGCGTCACGATCACCGGGCGCCGTGAGCAAGTGCTGACCGAAGCTGCGACGCTGACGGGCGCGCGGCCCGTCGTGTTCGACGCCGCCGACCCGGTGGCCGTCGAGGCCGCACTGGCGGAGTTGCCGGACCGCATCGACGTGCTCGTCAACAACGCCGGTGGCAACACGGACTTCCTCGACGGCGGCGCCGAGGAGGGGCTGGCCGGCTTCGCGGCCGCGTTCGAGCGGAACCTCCGGTCCAATGTGGTCAGTGCCGCGCTGGTGACGCACGCGCTGCGCGACCGGTTCGCCGACGGGGCGCGGATCATCACCATCGGCTCGATCGCGGCGCACACCGGCGCCGGGTCCTACGGTGCCGCGAAGGCCGCCGTCGAAGCGTGGAACGTCAGTGTGGCCAGGGAGTTCGGGCCGCGCGGGATCACCGCGAACGTCGTCGCGCCGGGGCTGATCGGGGACACCGAATTCTTCCACGGGCAGCTGAGCGACCGCCGTCGCGAGTGGCTGATCGGCAACACGATGAACAAGCGGCCCGGCACGCCGGAAGACGTCGTCGCCGTGGTGACGTTCTTGGCGAGCCCCGCCGCCGGGCACGTCACCGGGCAGGTGGTGCACGTCAACGGCGGGGCTCACCTGGGCAAATAGCACCCTCCGGGTACACGCTGGATGCCGGTCTCCGGGCGCCAGGTCGGCGATGGCGCCCGGAGACCGGCGCGGTGCTGCCGCGGGAACGCTTTCTTCGGACCGCGTCCAACACGCGTCGGGGGCGGGCGAAAAACTCCTGGTTCACACCATGTTCCGCGATCCGCCACCCGCGCGGAAGTGTCCACGGCACCTCCGCGGCCGTGCTTTTCTCATGGTCAGGCGGGCGTGACCTTCAGCAGCTTGTCGTCCGTCCCGTCCGACGTGGTCACGTACAGCGCGCCGTCCGGGCCGCTGCGGACCGCGCGCAGGCGGCCGAACTTGTCGTCGAACTCCGGCGGCAGCGTGACGTCGAGGACCTTGCCCGCCGGGTCCAGGTGGTACAGCAGCAGTTTCTGCCCCTTGAGCGCCACCACGACGAGCGCGCCGTCGTTCTTGCCCCACTGTGCGCCGGTCAGGAACGCGTCGCCGCTGATCGCCTCGGTGATCTTCCCGGACGTCCACAGTGGACTCACCGCGTCCGGGAACCGCTTGAGGTCGGTCATCGGCACGCTCTCGTCGTAACTGGAGTCGGTGCCGCCCTTCGACGGGTCCCAGCCGTAGTTGGCGCCCGGCTTCAGCAGGTTGACCTCGTCGTCGAACGTCGGCCCGTGCTCGGCGGTGATCACCTGGCCGCTGCCCGGCCGGATCGCCACCCCCTGGACGTTGCGGTGGCCGTAGGTGTAGATCAGCCGTTCGTGTGGATCCGATGAGGTGATGAACGGGTTGTCCGGCAACGGCTTCCCGGTCTTCGCGTCCAGCCGCAGCACCTTGCCGCCGAGGGAGTGGCGGTCCTGCGAGACCGTCGACTTCGCCGTGTCGCCGGTGCCGACCAGCAGCGCACCGTCCGGGGCGAACGTCGGGCGGCAGCCGGAGTGGCGGCCGCTGGGGTTCACCGGCAGCCCGGTCAGCAGGTCCTTGACCTTGGTCGCGCTCGTCCCGTCGTCGGCGAGCCGCCAGGTGACCAGCCGGATGTCGACGGCCTTGCCGCCTTCCTGGTGGTCCTGGCAGGTGATGAACTCGCGGCTGGTGCTGAAGTCGGGGCTGATGACCATGCCGAGCAGGCCGCCTTCGCCCTGCACGAGGACGTCGGAGAAGTCGGCGCGCACCTCGGTGGCCTTGGCGCCGCGGACCAGGGCGAGCTTGCCGGGCCGCTGCGGCACGAGGATGCCGCCGTCCGGCAGGAAGCCGACGTCCCAGCCGTGCTCCAGCCCGGCGGTCACCGTCTCGACCTTGAACTTCCCGCTCGCCGCGGCCGGGGTGGCCGCGGGCGGGACGCTCTGCACGGGCTCGCTCGCCGCCCCCGAGCAGCCCAGGACCAGCAGGGACACCACACCCATGAGACCCAGCGCACGCCGCATACGGCCCATCCTGCCAGCAACCGGTGAAATCGCCGTTCGACGCCGCGCCGGTGAAAGCTCAGGAACCAGGTCGCACCAGCCCGGACTCGTAGGCGAAGACCACCGCGTGCACCCGGTCGCGCAGCCGCAGCTTGCCGAGGATCCGCCCCACGTGCGTCTTCACCGTGGTCTCGCCGATGTACAGCTTCGCCGCGATCTCGCTGTTGGACAGCCCGCGCGCGAGCAGGCCGAGGACGTCTTTCTCGCGTTCGGTCAGTGCCCCGAGCTTCGCGACGTCCACGGGGTCGCGGTCGTCGGCGAGGTACCGGTCGAGCAGCCGCCGGGTGACCGACGGCGAGACCATGGAGTCGCCCCGCAGCACGCCCCGGATCGCGACGAGCATCTCTTCCGACGGCGCGTCCTTCACCAGGAACCCGCTGGCCCCGCCCCGCAAGGCGGCGTAGGCGTACTCGTCGAGGTCGAAGGTCGTGATGATGAGGACGCGCACGTCCGGCAGCTCGGCGCAGATCCGCGCCGTGGCGGTGACGCCGTCGAGCACCGGCATCCGGACGTCCATCAGCACCAGGTCGGGCCGCAGTTCGCGGGCCAGTGCGATGGCCTCCGCGCCGTTGGCCGCTTCGCCCGCGACGACGAGGTCGTCCTGGCTTTCGACGATCATCCGCAGGCCGACGCGGACCAGCTGCTGGTCGTCGCAGAGCAGGATCCGGGTGGTCACGGCCCCACCACCAGGGTCGCGCACACGCGGTACCCGCCGTCCGGAAGCGGGCCGGTCGTCAGCTCGCCGTGGTACATGTCGACGCGCTGGCGCATCCCCGCCAGTCCGCGGCCGGACGAGGGCAGGGCCGGAGCCGGCGGGGCGTGGCCGCCCGTGTTCGTCACCTCGATCCGGACCTCCGGCGGTGCGAAGGCGACGCCGACGCGGCCGGTCGCGTCGGCGGGAGCGTGCTTGATCATGTTGGTCAGTGCCTCCTGGACGATCCGGTACGCCTGCAGCGCGGCACTGGCCGGCAGGGCGCCCGGATCGCCGGTCACGTCGAGCGCGACGTCGCGCCCGGACTGGTCGACGAGCTCGCGCAGTTCGGCGAGCGTCGGCTGGGGACTGCGGGCCGCCTGGCCGGCGTGCAGGACTTCGAGGAGCCGCCGCAGCTCGGCCAGCGCGTCCCGGCCGGTGTGGACGATCGTGTCGAGCGTGCGGTCGACCGCACCGGGATCGCGGTGCTGAGCGAGCTTCGCGCCCTCGGCGTTCAGCACGATCACGCTCATGCTGTGCGCCAGGACGTCGTGCAGCTCGCGCGCGATCCGGGCGCGTTCTTCGGCGACCGCCGCCCGGCCCTGGGCGGCGTCGCGTCTCTCCTCCTCGGCGGTGAGCTCCTCCTGCTTGCGGAAGAACTCCCCGAGCGCCCAGGCCGCGATGTGCAGCGGCAGGATGCCGAGCACGGTGAAGGTCGGGTTGATCGAATCCGGGACGTAGAGGGCGACCCACTGGACGCCGAGCACGACGATCGCCACGGCGATCACCGCGGCGAACCGCCGGTCCCGCCGCTTGACGAGGTTGAACAGCACGACCGCCATCGCCAGTTCGGTGCGGCCGCGGTCGTAGGCCCAGACGTCGTTGAAGTACACCGCCGCCGCCCCGGCGATGGTCAGCACCGCGACCGTGCGCGGGAACCGGCGCCGCACCAGCAGCGGGAGCAGGAACAGCATCGGGAACGCCCGGGTCGTCCACGGCTCTTCGCCGGACCAGCCGGGCGCGAGGAAGACGAACACGCCGTACAGCGGCAAGTCCACTGTCCAGCCGTGCCGGCGCACCCACCTCACGAGTCGTTCCACGGATCCGAACGTACTGCCGGGACCCCGGCCGGGGCGTCCTTCCTTCGGACCGGTCTCGTCCTCCTTCGGGAGGACACGGCCGGTCGGGCCGGCGGATTCGCGGCCACCCCGGCCGTTCTTAGCGTCGGGACCATGTCGATCACCAGGGAATTCCTTCGCCACCCGGTCCTGACGGGCGCGATCGCGCCGAGCTCACCGCGGCTGGCCGAAGAGATGACGGCGGGCCTCGGCCTGGAACGCGCGGCGCGCGTCGCCGAGCTCGGGCCGGGCACCGGCGTGTTCACCGAAGCGGTCCTTACACTCCTTCGCCCCGAAGCGCGTCTGACCGCCATAGAGATCAACCCGCGATTCGCGGCGTCCTTGAGCGAGCGCTTCCCGCAGGTCGACGTCGTCACGGGCTCGGCGGAACACCTGGCCCTCGACGACGTCGACGTCGTCGTCTCCGGTCTGCCGTGGACGGCCATGACGGCGGCCCGGCAGCGGCGCATCCTCGACGCGGTCACCGCGGCGCTGGCCCCGAACGGCCGGTTCACGACGTTCGCGTACGCCCACGCGGCTTGGACCCCGCCCGCACGCCGCTTCGCCGCGTCGCTGCGAAGCCGGTTCGCGGTCGTGGAGCGCACTTCGGTGGTCTGGGGCAACCTGCCGCCCGCGTTCGTCTACCGCGCGGCGCTGCCGGTCGCGGTGGGAAGGGCGCGGCGTGGACAGCCTGCTGCGGCCTCTGCTTGACGCGCCCCCGGCGGTCGTCTACCTGGTCTGCGCCCTGGTGATCACGGCGGAAACCGCGCTGCTGCCGGGAATCGTGCTGCCGACGTTGTCGACCCTGCTGCTGATGGGGTTCCTCGCCGAGCGGGGGACGCTCCACCTCGGGCTCGCTTGGGCGGTGGCCGTCGCCGCGGCCGTCCTCGGCGACCAGCTCGCGTACTTCGAGGGACGCCACTGGGGGCCCCGGCTGCGGAGTTCCCGGCTGGCGCGCCGCATCGGCGAGGACCGCTGGGACCGCGCGGAAGCGGCGGTCGCGCGCCACGGCGTCCCGGCGGTGATCGCGGGCAGGTGCCTGGCGGGCGTCCGGACGCTGGTGCCGCGCGTCGCGGGCTCGGCGGCGATGCCGTACCGCCGGTTCGCGGCGGGCAGCCTGGCCGCGGCGACGCTGTGGGCGAGCGCGGAACTGCTGGTGGGGCACACAACAGCGCTGGTCACCTCGTCGTGAGTGGTAAAGCGCGTTCTAACGCGCCTTACCACTCACGAGCCGTTCCGCGGTCTCGGCGTCCGCGGGCAGGAACGTCTCCAGCTTGAGTTCCGACACCGTCACGTCCGCCGCGGTCGCGAAGGTCGTGATCGCGGTGATCAGGCGCAGCTCTCCGACGGACGTCGACAGCCGGACCGGCACCGCGAACCCCAGGTGCTCCGGGCCCGGCGGCGACGGCGGTGGCAGGTACCCCTCCAGCTCGGCGAGCTGCGCCGCGAGCCGCTCGTCCGGGGTGCGGGCGAGGTCGTTGCGGAGGCGTTCGAGGATGTGCCGCGCCCAGTCGTCGAGGTTGTGCACCCGCGGCGCCATCCCGCGCGGGTGCAGCGCGAGGCGCAGCGTGTCGACCGGTTCGCGCAGCAGTTCGGGTGCGACACCTTCGGTGAGCAGCTTGAACCCGTCGTTCGCGGCGACCAGCACGCCGTACCGGTCGACGACGATCGCCGGGTACGGGCGGTGGCCGTCGAGCAGCCGCCGCAGGCCGTCGAGGACCGGCCGGATCGCCGGGTCGCCGAGTCGCGTTTCGGGGTACGTCGGCGCGTAGCCGGCGGCGTGCAGCAGGCCGTTGCGCTCGCGCAGGGGCAGCTCCAGCGACTCGGCGACGCGCAGGACCATGCCGCGCCCGGGCACCGAACGCCCGCTCTCCATGAAGCTCACGTGCCGCTGCGTCGTACCGGCGCGCAACGCCAGGTCGAGCTGGCTGAGCCGCCGGCGGGTGCGCCAGTCCTTGAGCGCCGTTCCGAAGTCCACGGGTCCATCCTGCTCGGCCGGTCCATTCCCCGCGGGGAATTGAGCGCATACCCGGGTTCGGCGACGCTGCGGCCATGACGAACTACGGCCTGGTCGTCCCGACCTACCAGCCCATCCTCGACGCCGGGCGGACCGCGCCCGAGCTGGTCGGCACCGCCGTCTCCGCCGAGGAGCTCGGCCTCGATTCGGTCTGGGTCGGCGACACCCTCGCGCGGGCGCCGCTGGACGCGCTCACGGTCCTGGCCGCCTTCGCCGCCCGGACCTCCCGGGTGACGCTGGGGACGGCGGCGCTGCTCCCCGCCCTGCGGAACCCCATCCTGACGGCCAACCAGCTGCTTTCCCTGGACCTGCTCAGTTCCGGCCGCCTCACGGTGGCGGTCGGCGCCGGGTTCGCCGGCCGCAGCGAGCCGGAGTTCGCGTTCGCGGACGTCCCGTGGGAGCGCCGCCGAGCCCGCCTGGACGACATCGTGGCCCTGTGGCGCGCGATCTGGAGCGGCGCGTCCTCCTTCCACGGCGCTCTGCTGCACTACGACTCGCTGCCGGTGTTCCCCGCACCGGCCCGCCCGGGCGGCCCACCGGTGTGGCTGGCGGCGTACACACCGGGCGCGCTGGAACGAGCCGGCCGGCTGTACGACGGCTGGCTGCCCTACCCACCGGCCCCGGCGGACTACGGCAAGGGCCTCGCCCGGATCCGGTCGACGGCGGTCCGCCCGGTGACCCCGGCGCTGTTCGCGACGGTCCTGGTGGAGGACGACGCCGACCGCGGACGGGAACTGCTGGAGGAGTACTGCCGGCGCAACTACGGCCGCCCGGCGGCGTTGATCCAGGGGATCCAGATGCAGGTGACCGGGAGCGCCGCGGAGGTGGCGGCGCAGCTGCGCGAGTACGAAGGGGTGGAGCACTTCCTGCTGCGCATCGCGAGCACCGACCCGAAGGTGTTCGACGAGCAGCTGCCGCGGGTGGCGGAGGTGGTGAACCTGCTGCGCCACCAGCCGTGACCGGGCCGGGCAGAGCTCGTCCGGCGGGGCACCGGCCCGGCGGTCGGGCCGAAGAAATGTTCACCCGGCCGGTCGGCCTCCACCAGCGGAACTCCGGCGTCGATACGCCATGACCATCCGTCCCGGCCTGCGCACGGCCGAGCCGTGACCCTGTCCCGCGACCAGCCGTGACCGGAAACTTGTCGGGGGTGGCACGTAGGCTGGGGGCCGTGACCGACGCTCCACTGTCCGGACTCCTCACCGCCATCCTTCCCGACCCGGCCCTGCGCGGCGTGGTCGAGCGGGCCGGCGCGCCGTTGCTCGAGCTGCAGGGCCCGATCGCCGCGCGGCAGCTCGTCGCCGCGGCCCTGGCGGCCGATGACGGTGCCGGCAAGCCCGTGCTCGCCGTCACCGCCACCGGCCGTGAGGCCGACGAGCTGACCGCGTCGCTCGGCGCGCTGCTCGGCCGCGGTGCCGTCGCCGACTTCCCGAGCTGGGAAACCCTGCCGCACGAACGCCTGTCCCCGCGTGCGGACACCGTCGGGCGCCGGCTCGAGGTGCTGCACCGGCTGAAGACCGGTGACGACGGCCTGCGCGTGGTCGTCGCCACCGTCCGCAGCCTGATCCAGCCCATGGCGCCCGGCCTGGGGTCCCTGGCCCCGGTCGACCTCGTCGTCGGCGAGGAACAGAGCTTCGAAGGCCTCCTCGAACGGCTCGTCGAGCTGGCCTACACCCGCGTCGACATGGTCGAGAAGCGCGGGGAGTTCGCCGTCCGCGGCGGCATCCTCGACCTCTTCGGGCCCACCGCGCAGCACCCCGTCCGGGTGGAGTTCTGGGGCGACGAGGTCAGCGAGATCCGCGCGTTCGCCGTCTCCGACCAGCGGTCGCTGCCCGGGGAGATCCCGCGGGTCACCGCGCCGCCGTGCCGTGAGCTGCTGCTCACCCAGCCGGTCAAGGAGAAGGCCGCGGAGCTGGCGAAGACGTACGAAGCCGACGCGCACCTGGCCGAGATGCTCACCAAGCTCGCCGACGGCATCCCGGTCGAGGGCATGGAGGCGCTCATCCCGGTGCTCTGCGAAGGCGAGCTGGAGCTGCTCACCGACGCGATGCCGGTGGGCACCCACGTGCTGCTCACCGACCCGGAGAAGATCCGCGCCCGCGCCGCCGACCTCGTCCGCACCGGCCAGGAGTTCCTCGAAGCGTCCTGGACGACGGCCGCAGCGGGCGGCCAGGCCCCGATCGACCTCGGCGCGTCGGCCTACCGCGGGCTCGACGAGATCGCGTCGCACGCGCAGGACACCAAGCGCGCCTGGTGGACGCTCACCCAGCTGACCAGCGAAGACCCCGACGTCTACCGCGTCTCGGTCGAGGCCGCGCCCGCCTACCGCGGCGAGCTCGAGCGCGCGACGGCAGACCTGCGCGCGCACATCGCGTCGGGCGGCACGGCGGTGCTCGTCGTCGCCGGGCACGGCACCGCGGCTCGCGCGGTCGAGCAGTTCTCGGCCGCCGACGTCCCGGCCTCCTTGGCGGGCGACGGCCTGAAGGGCGCGCCGGCGCCGGGCGTCGTCACGGTCACCTGCGGCGGCCTGACCGACGGCTTCATCTCGCCGGAGCGCGCGCTGGTCGTGCTCACCGAGGCGGACCTGACCGGCCGCGGCTCGGGCGCCGGAACGTCCACAAAGGACCTCACCACCAAGATGCCGTCCCGGCGGCGCAACGCGGTCGACCCGCTGGCGCTCAAGGCCGGCGACTACGTCGTGCACGAGCAGCACGGCATCGGCCGGTTCGTCGAGATGGTCCAGCGGACGGTCGCCGGCGCCACCCGCGAGTACCTGCTGCTGGAGTACGGCTCGTCCAAGCGCGGGCACCCCGGCGACCGGCTGTTCGTGCCGACCGACCAGCTCGACGAGGTGTCCAAGTACGTCGGCGGCGAGCTGCCGACGCTGAACAAGCTCGGCGGATCCGACTGGAAGAACACCAAGGCCAGGGCCAAGAAGGCGGTCAAGGAGATCGCCGCCGAGCTGGTGCAGCTCTACGCCGCGCGCCAAGCCGCGCCCGGGCACGCGTTCGGCCCGGACACGCCGTGGCAGGGCGAGCTGGAGGACGCCTTCCCGTTCACCGAGACCAACGATCAGCTCGCGGCGATCGACGAGGTCAAGGCCGACATGGAACGCGGCGTCCCGATGGACCGCGTCATCTGCGGTGACGTCGGCTACGGCAAGACGGAGATCGCCGTCCGCGCCGCGTTCAAGGCGGTGCAGGACGGCAAGCAGGTCGCGGTGCTGGTGCCGACGACGCTGCTCGCCCAGCAGCACCTGAACACCTTCCACGAGCGCATGCGCTCGTTCCCGGTGACGATCAAGGGCCTGTCCCGGTTCACGAACAAGACCGAGTCGGACATCATCCTGGAACAGCTCGCGAGCGGCGAGGTCGACATCGTCATCGGCACGCACCGGCTGCTGCAGACGGGCATCCGCTACAAGGACCTCGGCCTCGTGATCGTCGACGAGGAGCAGCGCTTCGGCGTCGAGCACAAGGAGCACATCAAGGCGCTGCGCACGCACGTCGACGTGCTCACCATGTCGGCGACGCCGATCCCGCGCACCCTGGAGATGTCGCTGGCCGGCATCCGCGAGATGTCCACGATCCTCACCCCGCCCGAGGACCGGCACCCGATCCTGACCTACGTCGGCGCGTACGACGACAAGCAGGTCGGCGCGGCCATCCGGCGTGAACTGCTGCGCGACGGCCAGGTCTTCTACGTCCACAACCGCGTCTCCTCGATCGAGAAGGCGGCGCGGCACATCCGGGAACTGGTCCCGGAGGCGCGGGTCGTCACCGCGCACGGCCAGATGAACGAGGACAAGCTCGAAAAGATCATCCAGGGCTTCTGGGAGAACGAGTACGACGTCCTGGTCTGCACCACGATCGTCGAGACCGGGCTCGATATCTCCAACGCCAACACCCTGCTGGTCGAGCGCGGTGACCTGCTGGGGCTGGCCCAGCTGCACCAGCTGCGCGGACGCGTCGGGCGAGGCCGCGACCGCGGGTACGCGTACTTCCTGTACCCGCCGGAGGCCCCGCTGACGGAGACCGCGCACGACCGCCTGGCGACGATCGCCCAGAACACCGAGCTCGGCGCGGGCATGGCGGTCGCGATGAAGGACCTGGAGATCCGCGGCGCGGGCAACATCCTGGGCGCGGAGCAGTCGGGCCACATCGCGGGCGTCGGCTTCGACCTGTACGTGCGGTTGGTCGGCGAAGCGGTCGACGCGTTCCGGCGGCACGCGGGCGCGGAGCCGACGGAGGACGAGGAGCTCGCGGAAGTCCGCGTCGACCTCCCGATCGACGCCCACATCCCGCACGACTACGTGCCGGGCGAGCGGCTGCGCCTGGAGGCGTACCGCAAGATCGCGGCGGCACCGGACACCGAGGGCCTGGACGCGGTCCGCGAAGAGCTGATCGACCGGTACGGCCAGCCGCCGGCACCGGTGAACAGGCTGCTGGCGGTGGCGAAGTTCCGGCACACGTGCCGCGAGGCGGGCGTGACGGAGGTGGCGGTCCAGGGCAACACGATCCGGTTCGCGCCGCTGCCGTTGCTGGACTCGCAGATGGTGCGGCTGAAGCGGCTGTACCCGACGGCGATGTATAAGGCGGTGACGAACACGGTTTCGGTCCCGAAGCCGACGGAGGGCCCGGCGGGCGGCCGGATCGGCGCGCCGACGCTGCGGGACGAAGAGCTCCTGAACTGGTGCACAAAGCTGCTCACGCAGCTGACGAAGAAGCCGGCGGCGGTGTAAGGCGGGTGGACGCCCGGCGCCACATCGGGGGATTTTCCGTTGTGGCGCCGTGGTTTCCGGTTGCGGAGTCCTGATCCGGGACACCAAGAACCGTCAAGGCGGCATCCTCACCGCCGCCACCCCGGAGTGGCGCGAGCTCAGCAAACCTCGCTGAACATCGGCGGCATGGCCTCCGCCAACCCCATCCGCACCGACTCGACGGGCACCGGAACCGCCCCTGCCCCCGCCATCGGCAGCGGCCGGGGCTTCCGGGGCATCCGCGACCCCGAGCCCCCGCCCCTTCCCGGGTACACCAGCAACCCGCGCGCCGGGTCCGGGACCGCGTCGAGCGCTGCCGTCACCACCGGCAACGCGCGAAACGCGTCTCGGCGCTCCTCGGTCGCGAACTCGATCTCCAGCACCACGCCCCAGCGGTGCTCGTGCCAAACCCACTGCTCGGCGCCGTTCGTCAGCGCCGCTTCGGTGAGGGCGTCCCCTTGAGCCAGGCGCCACTGCGAAGCCGAATGCTCCCCGTCAAACACCTCGATGGTCAGCCAATGGTCCATAAGTCGACATTACCGCCGTCGCGACCTCATGGGTGTTGCGTTTCGGGGGCGATGGTGTGAGAGGGTATGCGCTGTGATGCGGATCATCGGGCGCCCTCGCGCGCTGGTCGGGGTCGTTGCCGGTGCTCTTCTCCTCGCCGGGTGCGGCTCGGGGCCCAGCCAGGTCGGTGCCGCCGCCGTCATCGGTGACCACTCGATCTCCATCGACCGGGTGCAGGAACTGATCAACAAGGCCGTCCGCGAACAGCCGTACGCGCAGAAGCTCGCCAACGAGCACAAGCTCGACCTGGTCGGGCGGGCCGTCGTGAGCCAGCTGGTGCTGCACGAGCTCGTCACCAAGGCCGCCGAAAAGCAGGGCATCACGCCCAACTACGCCCAGATCGACGCCCAGCTGGCGAAGGATCCCCTGAACGGGCCGGTTCCCGCCGACGCGAGCAACGAGACCCAGGCGGTCAGCCAGGTCGTCGCCCGCACGCGCGACCACCGCGAGGAACTGACCGACACCTTCCTCGCCCAGGCGCTGGCCGACAAGACCGTGCCGAACGCGTCGGTCACCTTCGACTACACCTCCGTCGGCCTCGTCCCGGACGCCGCCACCGGCGCCGCAACGCAGGGCGCCGACGCGAAGAAGGCCGCCTTCGACCTCGCCCGGCAGTTCGCCGCCGACCCGGCGGCCTCGGGCAAGCGGATCGGCGCCGACGTCCAGTACCTCGCCGCGTTGCGGCAGCGGGCGACCCAGACGGGCGAGAGCCCCGAATCGGTTCCGCCGTTCGCCGGGGTCGGCGAGGCGCTGCCGGCGGCCCAGGCCGGTGCGCTGGCCGCCGGGCCGCTCTTCGGATCGCCCGTCGGCTCGGCCGTGGTCTTCCCGTTCCCCGGCAACCAGGGCGCCTGGTTCGTCGGCGTGATCCGGCAGCGCACGGACAAGCCCGTCGCCACCGAGCAGGCGCCGGACCTCGACGCCACCACGAAGACCGCGGCCGGCATGCGGCAGGCGCAGCCGCTGTTCGACGAACTCGGCGTGCGCGTCAACAAGCGGTACGGCGTGTGGGACGTCGTGGCCATGACCGTCGTGCCGAACGAGGACGCCGCGCAGGGCATCGTGCTGTCCCCGGGTGGTTCCGGTCGTACCCAGCAGTGAGCACGGGTGTCGTCGTGGTCGTCCGCGGGACGACGCTGCCGGGTGCGGCGCTCAAGATCCTGCGTGATTCCCGCGCCGTCTACGCGGCCACGGACGTCGATCCGGCCGCGTTCGGCGTCCCGGCGGTCACTGAGGCGCCGTCCCTGGTCGACGTCGTGCTGCTCGCCGGGTCCCGGGACGAGCCCGCGGCCGCGCTGCTGATCGCGACCGGCGCCGAAGTCATCGAGACGCCGGTGCCGCCCCTGGTCGAGGCCGCCGACGTGATGGACCGGCTCCGCTCGCCGGGCGGCTGCCCGTGGGACGCCGTGCAGACGCACGATTCGCTGCGGCAGTACCTGGTCGAGGAGACCTACGAGCTGCTCGACGCCATCGAGGAAGGCGACCGCGAGGCGCTGCGCGAAGAGCTCGGCGACGTCCTGCTGCAGGTGCTCTTCCACGCGCGCGTCGCGGCCGAGGACCCCACCGACCCGTTCGGCATCGACGACGTCGCCGCGGCGCTGGTCGCGAAGCTGGTCGGCCGGCACCCGAACGTCTTCGCCGGCGACGGCCAGGTGCACACGGTCGAGCACCAGAACGTCAAGTGGGAAGAGCTGAAGCAGCACGAGAAGCAACGCCGGTCCATTGTGGACGGCGTGGCGCTCGGCCAGCCCGCCGTCGCGCTGGCGGGCAAGCTGGGGCAGCGCTCCGGGCGCGCGGGCATCCCGCTCGACCTCTTCCCCGAAGGGACCGCGGCCGCCGCGCAGCTGTTCCGCATCGCGGCCACGGCGCGCCGCGCGGGTGCCGACCCCGAGGTCGAGCTGCGGGCGCTGGCGAAGCAGTTCGCGAAGGACATCCGGGCCGCCGAACAGGCCGCCCGCGACGCCGGGCTCGAGCCGACGACCCTGGAGGCCGACGGCTGGCGGAAGTTCTGGCCGACGCGTCCGATGTGACGCAGCTCACCACCGGGTGAGAACCGTTCCCCGGCATCCGGCGTCTTGCCCGGTGTGAGACAGCCACCCCCGGAGGACGCCGACGAGGAGCACCTCGTCCGGCGCACGGCCCGGGGCGACCGCGCGGCGTTCGAAGAGCTCTACCGCCGCACGTCGCCCTGGCTCGCCGTGCGCCTGCGCCGCCGGTGCGCGGACGAGCAGATCGTCGCGGAAGTCATGCAGGAGACGTACCTGGCCGTCTGGCGGGCCGCCGGCTCGTTCGCCGGTGCGGCCACGGGCGGCAGCGCGGTCGGCTGGCTGTGGACGATCGCCGCCCGCCGGCTGGTCGACGCGTTCCGGCGCCGGGCGCACCACGCGCAGCCGCCGCCGGAGGTGGTGCTCGACGTCGCGCCGGTGGCGGGCGCCGAAGACGAGTTGCTGGCGACCACGATCGGCGACGAGGTGGGGGTCGCCCTGCGCGACCTCGCCCCGGAGCTGCGGGCGGTGCTGCAGGCGATGGTGCTCGACGGGCTGACCGTCCGCGAAACCGCCGTCCTGCTGGGGCTGCCGGAAGGAACCGTCAAGACCCGCGCGCGGCGGGCGCGGATCGCGATGCGGGAGGCACTGTCATGACCCATGCGCCGGACCGGCTCATCGCCGCGTACGTGGCGGGTGACGACCTCCCGGGCGACGAGCTGTGGGGCCTCGAAGCCCACCTCGAGAAGTGCGCGCGGTGCCGGGCGCGGCTGGCCGGGATGGCGCCCGTCCAGCCGCTGGTGGACGTCGTCTGGTCGCGGATCTCGGCCGAGCTGCCGTCGTCCCCGCTCCACACGCCGCCGCGCCGCCGGCGTCACCTGCTCGCCGCCTGGATGACACCGGCGATGGCGCCGTGGCTGGCGATGATCGTGGCGGTCACCGGAGCCGCGGTGCTGCTCGACCAGGTGTGGCGCGCGGCGCTCGACGTCACGACGGTGCAGCTGTTCGCCCCGGTGCTGCCGGTGCTGGGGGTCGCGGCGTCGTGGGCGCGGGGGCTCGACCCGGCCTACGAGGTCGTCACCGCGACCCCGCGGGCCGGGCTCTACCTGGTCGTCCGGCGGACGGCGGTGGTGCTCGCCGTCGTCCTGCCGGTGCTCGCGGTGGCGGGGTGGCTGACCGGCACCGCGCCGGCCCTCTGGCTGCTGCCGAGCCTGGCCTTCACCACCGGCACGCTCGCGCTCGGCGGCCTGACCGGGGTGACCCGGGCGGCGTACGCGCTGATCGCGGTGTGGCTGGCGGTCATCGTGCTGCCGTCGTTCGCCCACCTGGGGCAGGCGGTCGCGCTCGGCACCGGCGCACTGCCGGTGTGGGCGGGGATCTTCGCGGCGACCACGGCGGTCGTCGTCCTGCGCGGGCCGGCGTTCACCCGGCTCGGCGCGAACAACTGAGTTCGTGAGGGAGGAAAGCATGCGGGCAGTGGGAGCGGCCGAGGTCGCACCGGCGGCCTACGCCTGGGAAATCCAGGCGGAGGGGCTGAAGGTGCGGGTGGGGCGGCGGAAGATGGCCGTGGACGGGCTGGACCTGTCCCTCGGCAAGGGGGTGCACGGGCTGCTGGGCCCGAACGGCGCGGGCAAGACGACGCTGATCCGGGCGCTGGCGACGGTGCTCCGGCCCGCTTCGGGGCGCCTGACGCTGCTCGGCGCCCCGGCCGGCGGTCAGGCCGGCCGCCGTGAGCTGCGCCGCCGGATCGGCTACCTGCCGCAGAACTTCGGGTACTACAAGAGGTTCACGGTCCGCGAGTTCGTCGAATACCTGGCGTGGCTGAAGGAGATGTCCAAAGAGGACATCCCGGGGGCGGTCCAGCGGGCGGTGGAGCGGGTGGGCCTGGCCGACCGCGCGGACGACCGCCTGAAGACGCTGTCCGGCGGGATGATCCGCCGGGTGGGCATCGCCCAGGCGATCGTGAACGACCCGGACATCCTCCTGCTCGACGAGCCGACGGCGGGCCTCGACCCGGCCCAGCGGGTCCGGTTCCGCGAGCTGGTCCAGCAACTGGGCCGCGACTCGTGCGTGCTGATCTCGACGCACCTGGTCGAAGACGTGGCCACGGCGTGCACGGACGTGGTGCTGTTCGCCGAGGGCAAGCTGGTCTTCAAGGGCACCCCGGCCGAGCTGGCCGAGGCGGGCACCACCGAAGACGTGGGCGACAGCCCGATCGAGCGGGGCTACTCGGCCCTGCTGAACCACGAGCCGGGCCGGGGGGCGTGGTGATCTTCCGCATCGAACTCCGGCGCTCCATCGCGCCCTGGGCCGGGCTCGCCCTGTTCCTCTTCGCGCTCGGCTTCCTCTTCCTCCTCTCCGGGCCCTGGTGGAAGGTGCCGGCGCCGTGGACCGCGCACACCACCACGACCGCGCTCTGGGTGCGGTTCCTCCTGCAGTTCCTCTGGCCCGTCGTGGTCGGGGCCGGGGCGATCCAGGGCATGCGCGACAGCCGCTCCGGCATGACCGAGCTGCTCGCCACCACGCCGCGGCCGCCGTGGCACCGCGCGATCCGGCTCGCCGCCGCCCTCGGCACGCTCACCGGGCTGGCCTACCTGCTCGTCTTCGGGGCCGGCGTCGTCGAAGTCTTCGCCCACGGCGGGTTCTTCTCCTTCGCGTTCGTGCCCGTGCTGCTCGTCGGCGTGCTCGGCGTCGTCGCCGGGGGCTGGGCCGGGCTGGCCGTCGGACGGCTGGTCCCACACCCGCTGACCGCGCCCGGGCTCGCCGTGCTGGCCCTCGTCGGGACCACCCTCTGCTGGATGTCGCTCGAACCCGACCTGGACGCCGTCCTGCCGCGCCGGCTCGGTCCGCTCGCGCCCGCGCTCGCCGAGCCGCGGGGGTCCGTGGTGACCACGACCGCGTCGCTCGACGCCGGGCAGGCCGTGTGGTTCGGCGGCCTCGCCGTCACCGCGTTCCTGCTGCTGTCGGCCGGTTCCACCCGGGCACGGCTGCTGGGCCTGCTGCCGCTCGTCGCCGGGGCTGCCGTCGCCCTGCCGCTGTTCCCCGCCGTTCCCGAAGCCGCTTTCACCACCGACAGCCACGCCGCCCGGAAGGTCTGCGACGGGCCCGTCTGCCTGGCGGAACTCCACCACGACCGGCTGGCCGCCGTCGCCGGACCGGCCCGCGAAGCGCTCGCCATGCTCGCGAAGCTGCCCGGGGCGCCGACGCGGGTCGAGGAGCAGGTCGCACCCGACTCGGTCAGCGAGCCCGCCCCGCGCGACCCGGACGTCGTCTACCTCGACTTCCAGCGCAACGACGGGCTGCGCACGGCGGACGCCGCCGATCTGCGTGCCGCGGTGCTCGCCGGCGCCGGGGTGCCGTCGTGCGTGCGGCCGAGCTCCGCCGACCTGTCCGATCTGGGCGGCCGGATGATCGCGGCCGCGTACTTCACCGGGGAGCTGAAACCGCTGCCCGAGTACGGCCGCCACTGGTTCCAGACCCAGTCCGGCCCGATCGACCGAGCCTGGGCGCAGTTCCGCGCCCTGCCCGCGGACGTCCGGTTCGCGCGGATCGTCGCGCTGCGGCAGGTCCTGCTGACCTGCCACGGCGATCCGCTCGACACGCTCGTGCCCGGAGCCCTCCGATGAGGTGGGTGACGCTGTACGCCCGCTCGCGACAGGTGCCGGCCGCCTTCGCCGCCCTGCTGGTCGTGACGGCCACAGTGTGGTTCCCGGGGCGGGACGCCTGGAACGCGGTCCTGGCCTCCTTGGCCCTGACCGCCGGCGTCGCGGTGACGGCGACCGGGCTCAGCGGCCAGGACGCCGACCTCGACCGGGCGGCCGCGCTGCCGTGGCCGGTCCGGCGGTTCGCGCACCTGGCGCTGCTCGGCGTCGTGGCCGGCGCGCTGGTGCTGGGTGTGCAGGAGCTGGGCCCGTCGCAGGTCGCCCTGGCGGTCGTGGTGCGCGACGCCGCCGGCCTGGCGGGCCTGGCGGGGCTCGCCGTCACGGCCGCCGGCGGGCACTTCGGCTGGACGCTCCCGCTGGCCTGGTGCGCGATCAGCCCGTTCGTCCCGAACGACACGTCGACGTCGAGCCGCGTCGCGGCGTGGCTGCTGCAGCCGCCGGGAACGGCGGCCGCCACCTGGACCGCGGTGGTCCTGGCGGTGACGGGCGCGGTGGCCTACACCGCCTGGGGCGGCCGCCGGGGGTGAGCCAGGCCGGGTCAGACGTTGCGGATGTTCATCACGATCTCGTAGGGCTCCTTGTCCCAGTCCTCCACGCCGAAGGCGAAGATGCGCTCCGGGCGGATCCGGATCATCGCGTCGTCGAAGTGGCCTTCCGGGAGATGGGGGAGGTGCCGCTCCGGGAAGTCGACGCCCACCAGGGCCTCGGCGTGGCCCCGGATCTCCAGGCAGCGGACCCGCCACGGGTCCGTCGAGGGCAGGTCGTCGACGACGAAGGCCACCCGGTTGTTCGTCGCCAGATTCCGGAACTTCTTGCTGCTGCGCATCCGGTGGCCGGTGACGTCGATGCTCTTCTCGTCCGGGTTGTACCGGAAGCCGACCGGGTTCACCTGGAGGGTCCCGTCCGGCTGCTGGGTCGCCAGGCGGCCCAGCGGCTGCGCGGCGAGGTAGGCGATCTCTGCATCGGTAAACATTCACGAAGTGTCGAACTTCAAGTTCCCTTGAAGTCAAGCACCTGCGCGGCGAACCGCGCGCCGATCCGGCGGTGGGCCGCGGGAGACGGGTGGAGGTCGTCCGGCAGCGGGAGTTCCGCGAAGTCCGCCTCGCCGTACAGCGCGCGGCCGTCGAGGTAGCTCAGGTGCGGGTCCGAGGTCTGCCGCTGCGCCACGATCCGGGCCAGCTCCGCCCGGATCACCTCCAGCGTCAGCTTGCCCGCCGCGCGCTCGGCCGGGTCACCGGTCGCCCGGAACCGGACCTCGCCACGGGCCAAGGCCGCGTGGTCGAAGTCGCCCGGCCCGGGCGTCTGCTCGTGGATCGGGCAGTACAGGGGCGAGACGACCACGAGCGGGGTGTCCGGGTGACCGTCGCGGATCGTGTCGAGGAACCCGTGCACCGCGGGCCCGAACGCGCGCAGCCGCATCAGGTCGGCGTTGACCACGTTGATGCCGAGCTTGACGCTGACCAGGTCGGCTGGCGTGTCGCGCAGGGCCCGCGCGGTGAACGGGTCGAGCAGCGCGCTGCCGCTGAAGCCGAGGTTCACCAGGTCGACGCCGGCCGCGGTGGCGGCGAGCGCGGGCCACGTCGTGGCGGGGCTCGCCGCGTTCGAGCCGTGGCTGATCGAGCTGCCGTGGTGCAGCCACACCCGGCCCGCGGGCACGGCCTCGACCGGCGCGTCGGTGCGCAGGGCGATGAGCTCGGTGAGCTCGTTGTGCGGCAACCAGAGCTCGACGTCCTTGGGCTGCCCGCCCAGCCCCGCGAACCGGACGACACCGGGAGAACCCGTGGTGAGCGAGGACGCGCCGGTCGCCAAGTCGACGTTCAGCGTGTTGCCGCCGTCCACGCTCGCCTGAGCGGCCAATGAGCCGTCGATCACCAGGTCGTACACGCCGTCCGGTCGCGGCGGGAGGCCGGCGTGCACCTGCTTGGTCCGCAGCGTTTCCAGCTCGACGACGTCCGCCCGGGTCCGGAACCGCAGCCGCACTCCCGCGGGCTGCGCCTCGATCATGGCGAGCCGCGGGTCGCTGTTCTGCGCCCGCGCGCGAGCCGGGAGCCGGTGGGGCACCAGGCCGCGTCCGGTGCGTTCGAGTTCGAGGGCACCGCGGACGAGGTCGGCGGTCAGGGGGATGTCGATCACGAGCGTGGCCAATCCTGCAGAAGGGAATCGAGGGCGGCGAGGATGCGGACCCAGCTCTCGGCCGCCGCGGGGGAGCTGTGGTCGAACCCGCCCTGGGTCTCGAGGCTGACGAACCCATGGAAGACGCTGCCCAGCAGCCGCACGGCGTGCGTCTCGTCCGGGCCCGTCAGGTCGTAGCCGCGAAGGATCGCGCGCATCATCTCGGCGTGCCGGGGACCGGCGCTCGCGGCGGCGGTTTCCGGATCGAGCCGCAGCTGCGCGGCGGCGTACCGGCCGGGGTGCTCGCGGGCGTAGTCGCGGTAGACGTCGGCGAAGGCGACGAGCGCGTCTCGCCCGGCCCGCCCCGCGAGCGCCGCGGCGGCCCGGTCGGCGAGCTCGTCCAGTGCCAGCAGGGCGACCTTCGTCCGCAGGTCGTGCGCGTTCTTGACGTGCGAATACAGGCTGGCGACCTGGACGCCGAGCCGCCGGGCCAGCTCCGACGGCGTCAGCCTGTCGAAGCCCGCCTCGTCGGCCAGCTCCGCGCCGGCACGCACGACGCGTTCCGTCGTCAATCCTGCTCGGACCATCAACCTTCTCCCGTTCGCCTAAAGCCAGGTTAGATCAACCTAAAGGCTTTAGGCAAGCGGGGTCAGGAGAACAGGGCGTCCGCCCAGCTCGACTGGCGGGTCACGCCCGGCGGGACCGCGAAGTGCGCGGAGCCGGTGTGCTGGACGTACTCCATCATCGCGTCCTTCGACGACAGCGCCTGCTGCATCGGCACGTACTGCTTGCGGGTGTCGCGGTTGAACGCCAGGAAGAACAGCCCCGCTTCCAGGTGCCCGACGCCGTCGGAACCGTCGACGAAGTTGTAGCCGCGGCGCAGGATCCGGACGCCGTTGAGCGCCTGGTGCGAGGCCAGCCGGACGTGCGAGTCCGCCGGGATCAGCTTCTCGCCGCCCGCCCCGCCGACGTCCAGGTCGAGCTCGTCGAACTCCGCGGTCTGGCCCAGCGGGGCGCCGGAGCCCTTCGTGCGGCCGATGATCTTCTCCTGGCCGTCGAGGGTCTCGCGGTCCCACGTCTCGATGTGCATCCGGATCCGGCGCGCCACCAGGTAGGAGCCGCCCGCCATCCACGCCTGCCCGTCGCCGGCCTCGGCCCAGACCTGGTCGCGCAGGAAGTCGGTGTCCTCGGACTTGATGTTGTTCGTGCCGTCCTTGAACCCGAACAGGTTCCGCGGCGTCTGCTGCGCCCGCGACGTCGACGAGCTGCGCCCGAAGCCGAGCTGCGACCAGCGGACCTCGGTGACGCCGAAGCCGAGGCGCACCAGGTTGCGGACCGCGTGCACCGCCACCTGCGGGTCGTCCGCGCAGGCCTGGATGCACAGGTCGCCGCCGCTGCGGGCCGGGTCGAGCTTGTCCTTCGGGAACAGCGGCAGGTCGATCAGCTGCGGCGGGCGCTTGCCCGCCAGGCCGAACCGGCCGTCGAACAGCGACGGCCCGAACCCGATGGTCAGCGTCAGGTTCGACGGCGGCAGGTCGAGCGCCTCGCCGGTGTCGCCCGGCGGGGCGAACGCGCCGCTGCCGACCGCGCCGTTCGCGACGACTTCCTGGCCCGCCGTCATCCGGCGGGCCGCGTCGGTCCACGTCTTGAGCAGCTGACGCAGCTTTTCGCGGTCCTTCGTCGTGACGTCGAGGGCCGCGAAGTGCAGGTTGGCCTGCGCCGGCGTGACGATGCCGGCCTGGTGCTCGCCGTGGAAGTCGACGGTGTTCGTCGACGCCTCGGCGCTGCCGCTCGTCGCCTTGTCGATCCCGATGCCGGCGGCGGCCCCCGCCCCGGCGAGCGCGACCCCCGCGCCGGCCAGGCCGAAGAGCTTCCGCCGCGAGACGCGCGTGCCCTCCGCTTGAATGCCCTCTGTCGACGTCACTTCGAGACAACCTCCGCAACCTTGCTCAGCGGTTCGCCCAGCGCGTCGACGGCCGAGGCGAACTCCTTGACCTGGTCCTGGGAAAGGTCGGTGTAGAGCTTGAAGCCGTCGCCGGCGCGCTGCTTGTCGAGCAGGCCCTGGACGTTCGCGAACTCCTTGTCCAAAGTGGACACCAGGGCCGGGTCCTTCGCCTGCAGCACCGGCCGCAGCGAGGTGATCGCGCCCTTCGAACCGTCCACGTTGGCCTGGAAGTCCCAGAGGTCGGTGTGCGAGAAGGCTTCTTCCTCGCCGGTGATCTTGCCGGTGGCGACCTCGTCGAGCAGGCCCTTGGCGCCGTTCGCGAGATCCAGAGCGGACAGTTCGAGGGTCTTGGTCTTGGCGACCAGGTCCTTGACGTCGGTCACCAGCTTGTCGGCGATCTGAGCGCTGTCGGGCTGCAGACCCGTCTTGAACAGGTCCTTCTCCAGCCGGTGGAAGCCGGTGAACTGCTGGTTCGGCTCGAGGTCGGCCTCGCGGACGTCGATGGCCGGGTCGAGGTCGCCGAACTTCTCGGCGACCGGCTCGATCCGCTCGTAGTAGACGCGGGTGCGCGCGTACGCGGCCTTCGCCTCGTCGACCTTGCCGGCCTTCACGAGGTCGGCGAACTTCGCCGTCTCGTCCTGCAGCGCGGTGGTGTTGTTCGCGATGTAGTCCGCGTAGCTCTTGGTGGCCTGCGCCTTCTGGGCGTTGCTGTCGTTCTGCTTGGCGGCGCCGCCGGTGACGGTGAAGTCGCCGCGGATGCCGGTGCCGGCCATGCCCGGCTTGCACGCGGTCTGGTACTTGCCGGCGTCGGCGACCTCGACGATCAGCCGCCGGTTCAGCCCGGGGGCGATGTTCTCGACCTCGCCCATGATCCGGTCGCCCTCGGCGTAGAGGTAGAACTCGGTGACCTTGGTGCCCTTGTTGGTGATCTCGAAGGTCACGTTGCCGGCGTTGGCCGTGGTGGCGGAGACCTCGCACGCGGTGTCGGACGCCGAGACCTTGATCGGGCCGCCGTCCGCCGCGGTACCCGCGGAGTCGCTCTTGCTGTCGCACGCGGCCAGCGTCACCAGCATGGCGGCGCCGGCCAGTACGGCCAGCGAGGGGGTCTTGCGCACGGTCACTCCTTCGAGGCGGCCGCGACGGCGGGCGCCGGCACGGTCTTCTTGCTGGGCTTGAGGAAGAGGGGCAGCACGACGGCGACGTAGGCGACCCAGGCGACCGCCTGCAGCACGGTCGTCTGCTGCGAGTAGTTGAAGATGCCCTTGAGCAGGGCGCCGTACCAGGACGTCTCGGGCAGCGCGCTCGACGCGTCGAACGCCAGCGTGTGGATGCCCGGCAGGAACGCGGCCTCCTGCAGGTCGTGGAGGCCGTAGCCGAGCACGCCCGCGGCGACGAAGACCAGCAGGACGCCGGTGATCGTGAAGAACTTGCCCAGGTTGAACCGGACGGCGCCCTTGTAGAGCAGCCAGGCGAGCACGACGGCGGCGGCGATGCCGATGGCGAAGCCGATCAGCGGCTGCACGGTGTCCGACTGCGCCGCCTGGACGGTCGAGTAGAAGAACACCGCGGTCTCGAGCCCTTCGCGCCCGACCGCGAGGAACGACAGCAGCAGCACGGCCGCGGGGCCGACGTCCAGCGCGTCGTCCATCTTCCCGCGCAGCTCGGCGGCGATGCTCTTCGACGCCTTGCGCATCCAGAAGATCATCGCGGTGACGAACCCGACGGCGACGATCGACAGGCTGCCGCCGAGCAGCTCCTGGTGCTCGAAGGTCAGCTGGTGGGTCGTGAAGGTGAGGACCGCGCCGACGGCGACCGACAGCAGCACCGCGGCGCCGACACCCGGCCAGACCCAGCGCAGCGCGTGGCGCCGCTCGGTCTTCACCAGGAAGGCCACCAGGATGCTGACGACCAGCGCGGCTTCCAGGCCTTCGCGCAGCCCGATCAGCGCGCTCGAGAACAACACCGGTCCGCCTCCCTGAGTTCTGCTTCCGTGATGGTTTTAGGTAAGGCTCACCTGTAAGTCCAGTGCGCGCCCGCCCGCCCGAGGCGGAGGAAACGGTCAAAAGGGACTACGGCTGGAAGTTAGGTTAGGGTAACCGCAGGTCAGGGGGCTGCGCGTCGACTCGATAACGAAATTTGTGATGTCGCTGGCAGCGGGGCGGTTTTTACCTTCCGCTTGCCTGGTCAGCCAGCCGGGGTACCCCTCTTGAGTGGCTCCGTAACCTGTTCGAGTGGCCGATACCGCTCAGCCGACCGTCACGCCTCCGTCGCCGCCCCCGGGCGGGCCGCCCAGGCGGTACCTCGGCCGGATCGCCCTCGCGCTGGGACTGGTGGTCACGGGCGTGGTCCTGCTGGTGACCATCGGTGTCCGGAACCCCGGCGCGCCGACCGCGTCACCGGCGGTGCAGCCGGCGCTCGCCATCCCCGAACAGCGTCCGCAGCCCGGCGCCGAAGCGCCGCGGGCCGGGCTCGCCGCGCCGGTCGACCGGCCGCAGGTGTCCGACCGGGCCGAGCTCGACGCGTGGGCCGCGCGCGTCGCGGACAAGACGCACCTCCCGGTGCGCGTGCTGTCGGCGTACGGCCGGGCGGAGATGTGGATGCAGCGCCAGAAGCCGACCTGCCACCTCTCGTGGGCGACGCTCGCGGGCATCGGCCGGGTGGAGACCGGGCGCGGGGAGTTCGACCTCGCGGCGATCGGCGCGGACGGGCGCGTGGCGAAGCCGGTGGTCGGGCCGCCGCTCGACGGCTCGCCGGGCGTTCCGGCGGTGCACGACAGCGACGGCGGCAAGCTCGACGGCGACAAGTCGTGGGACCACGCGATCGGCCCGATGCAGTTCCTGCCGTCGACGTGGAAGAAGTACCAGGAGCGCGCGAACGGCGACGGCGGCACCCCGGACCCGCAGAACATCGACGACTCGGCGTTCACGGCCGCCCGCTACCTGTGTTCCGGCGGCGACGACCTCGGCACGCCGGCCGGCTGGTGGCGGGCGATCCTGTTCTACAACCAGGCCGTGGCGTACGGCCAGGACGTCTTCAGTGCGGCGGACGCCTACGCGGAGGCGAGCGTCGCGCCCTGAGGGTCAGAGCTCGCGGTCGGCGACGAACGGCGTGACGGCCATCAGGACCAGCAGCAGCAAGCCGGCGTAGGCGCCCAGCGTGACGAAGATCGACATTTCCGGTTCCTCCCTGATTTCGCGTCTGGAACCAGCTTCGCCGCACGAGGGGGTGCCGGACATCGGCCGACGGGCCCGCTTCGGCCGGCCGAAAGGCTGAGGTGACCCGGGCCGTTCGGCCCTGGCCGCGTCAGGTCTCGCGCAGCGCGATGCGGGCCTTGACCTCGTTGATCGCCTCGAGGTACTCCGGCACCGGGTTCATCGCCGACGCCATCCGCATCTGCGCCAGCGCCTCGACGAACCGGCCGAGCCGCTGCAGCGTGCGGCCCAGGATGAATCGCGCGTAGTGGTCCGTCGGGTCCAGCTCCAGCACCCGGGTGAACGCCTCCTCGGCGCGCCGCAACTGGGCGGAGTGGAAGTACGCGCGCCCGGCCAGCAGGTGCACCGACGGTTTGTCCGTCTCGGATTCCAGCAGGGGCTGCAGCGCCTTCAGCGCGTCGAGCGGACGACGGCGGCCGACCAGGTCTTCGGCCTGGCGGAAGGCATGGAACCGCGACTCCTCGGGAGGCTGCGAAGCAGCTGCGGCGTCCGTCATGGTCACCCCCACGTTACCCCCGGGGAGGGGGATGCACACGCCTCCGAACGGGACGTGATGGACTGTGCCGCCATGAGCAGCCCGTACCGGGGCCTGGCGCCCTACCTGTACTACGCCGACGCCACCGAGGCGCTCGCCTGGCTGACCAGGGTCTTCGGCTTCACCGAAGAGGTCCGGTTCTGCGACGGCGCCGGCGAGGTGTTCCAGGCGACGCTGTGCGCGGGCGGAGCGCGGATCCAGATCGCCGGTGTCGGGGCGGACTACTGGCAGGCCAAGGGGGTCGACGGCCCGGTCGGCCAGCTCAACATCGTCTACGTCGACGACGTCGACGGGCACTACGAGCGGATCTCCGCCGCGCTCGGGGACGAGTGCGAACTCGACCCGCCGCAGGACCAGCCCTACGGCGCCCGGGTGTACACCGTCGCCGATCTCGGCGGCAACAGCTGGACGTTCTGGCAGCAGACTTCGGAGACCGTCGAGCTGCCGCCCGGCTGGCAGGAGGTCCGCGCGGGCGGTGAGTCCTCCAACGGGTGAACTGCGGTGAAGGCTAGGCTGGGCGCGAAACCACCGCCGACGTTCTCTTCCCCGCGGAGGCGGAATTCACCACAGGCACGACGCACCGAGGAGCATGGCGTGGCTCTCATCGAGCAGGTAGGCGCGCGCGAGATTCTGGACTCGCGCGGCAACCCGACGGTCGAGGTGGAGGTGGCTCTCGACGACGGCACCCTGGCGCGGGCCGCGGTCCCGTCGGGGGCGTCGACCGGTGAGCACGAGGCGGTCGAGCTGCGGGACGGCGACACCGGCCGCTACAACGGCAAGGGCGTCGAGCGCGCGGTCGCCGCGGTGCTCGACGAGATCGGCCCGGAGATGGTCGGCATCGAGGCCGTCGACCAGCGGATCGTCGACCAGAAGCTGGTCGACCTCGACGGCACGCCGGCGAAGTCCCGCCTCGGCGCGAACGCCATCCTCGGCGTCTCGCTGGCCGTCGCGAAGGCCGCCGCGGAGTCGGCCGAGCTGGAGCTGTTCCGCTACCTGGGCGGCCCGAACGCGCACGTGCTGCCGGTCCCGATGCTGAACATCCTCAACGGCGGTTCGCACGCGGACAGCAACGTCGACGTCCAGGAGTTCATGATCGCGCCGATCGGCGCGGAGACCTTCCGCGAGGCCCTGCGCTGGGGCGCCGAGGTCTACCACTCGCTGAAGTCGGTGCTCAAGGGCCGCGGCCTCTCGACCGGTCTCGGCGACGAAGGCGGCTTCGCGCCGAACCTGGCGAACAACCGCGAGGCGCTCGACCTGATCCTGCAGGCCATCGAGAAGGCCGGTTACACCCCGGGCCGCGATGTCGCGCTGGCCCTCGACGTCGCCGCGACGGAGTTCTTCGCCGACGGCGCGTACACCTTCGAAGGCAGCAAGCGGAGCGCGGAGCAGATGTCGGCCTACTACGCCGAACTGCTGCGCGACTACCCGCTCGTGTCCATCGAGGACCCGCTGAGCGAGGACGACTGGGACGGCTGGGTCACCCTGACCGCCGAGGTCGGCGAGAAGGTCCAGATCGTCGGCGACGACCTGTTCGTCACCAACCCGGACCGCCTGGAGGAGGGCATCACCCGCCGCGCCGCCAACGCGCTGCTGGTGAAGGTCAACCAGATCGGCACCCTGTCCGAGACGCTCGACGCGATCTCGCTGGCCACGTCGTTCGGCTACAAGTCGATGATGAGCCACCGCTCGGGCGAGACCGAGGACACGTTCATCGCGGACCTGGCGGTCGCCACCGGCGTCGGCCAGATCAAGACCGGTGCCCCGGCCCGCGGCGAGCGGATCGCCAAGTACAACCAGCTGCTGCGCATCGAGGAGACCCTCGGTGACGCCGCCCGGTACGCCGGCGAGCTGGCCTTCCCGCGGTTCAGCGCCGAGGGCTGACGCCGATGGCGGACCGGGGGAGGACACGCGGCCGCCGCGGCGGTGCCGGCGGGGCGTCGCGGGTCGGCGGCCCCACGCGGACCCGCCGCCCGGAGGCCGGGCGCGCGGGCAGCCCGGGTTCCCGGCCGCCCCGGACGGCGGACGGCGCGACGGCGGCGCGCCGCCGCACCAGCGACGCGGAGACCACCAGGGCCCGGCTGCGCCGGGGGCTGGCGGCGAAGCGTGCGTCGGGCGCGGCGAAGGTGCTCGGCATGTCCACCACCCGCCGTGCGGCGGTGGTGGCGATCGTGGTGTGCGCGCTGGCGTTCACCATCGCCGTGCCCCTGCGCACGTACCTCTCCCAGCGGACCGAGGTCCGCGAACAGCAGGCCCAGCAGGCTCAGCTGCAGCAGGAGGTCGCTCAGCTCCAAGGCCGCAAGGCGGAGCTGAGCGACCCCGCGCAGATCGAGGCCGAAGCCCGGCGGCGGCTGCGGTACGTCAAGCCGGGCGAGACGCCCTACATCGTCCAGCTGCCGGAGGACAAGGCACCGGACGCGGCCCCGCAGCCGGGACAGCAGCCGGTGGCGGGCAGCTCCTGGTACGAGAACCTCTGGAACCAGGTCTCTTCGGGCTGACCGAGGAGCACGCTCTAACCTGGAGGGCGTGAACAGCACGCAGCAGCACCGGTTCGAGCCCGTCACCGACGCCGACCGCGAGATCATCGCGGAGCAGCTCGGACGGCCGCCGCGGGCGCTGCGGGCCATCGCCGCGCGGTGCCCGAGCGGGCACCCCTCCGTCGTGCAGACCAGCCCGCGGCTGGAGAACGGCACCCCGTTCCCCACGCTCTACTACCTCACCTGCCCGAAGCTGAACTCGATGATCGGCACCATCGAGGCGTCCGGGATCATGAAGGAGATGACCGAGCGGCTCACCACCGATCCCGAACTCGCCGCGCAGTACCAGCGCACCCACGAGACCTACCTCGCCGAGCGCGACGCCATCGAGCCGCTCGGCCACCAGGTCACCGCGGGCGGCATGCCCGGCCGCGTCAAGTGCCTGCACGTGCACGTCGCGCACACCCTCGCCGTCGGGCCGGGCAGGAATCCGTTCGGTGACGAGACGCTGGCGCTGCTTAAGGCCAACGGGTGGCCTTCGGGAGACTGTGCCGCGTAACGATCGCGCGTTGTGAACAGATAACTGGTCTGGGTGAGCGAAAACCCCGATTCGGGTCTTTCGACGGGGTGAAACCTCGCCTCGGGTACGGCAGGCTGTGTCCCGAGGGTGGCGACCGATCCGGCCAGGAGGGCTCTGAGTCATGCGTGTGCGGCGGCTGCCAGACGCAGTCGGGAGTTACACCCGGAGGTTCGGGATCCGCCACCGCACCGCGTTCCCCCTGATCACCGGCATCATCGCGGTCGTCCCGGCGCTGGTCGCCGGCGGTGGCACCCTCGGCTGGCTCGGCGGCAGCGGTGACCACACCCGCGACGCCGCGCTCGGCCAGGGCTACGACCCCGGGCACGCCGCCATCCAGCAGATCGCCGTCGACGGGACCCTCCCCGGCGCACCCACCCCGCTGCCGCTCCCGGCCTACGAGCTCCCCGACGGCCCGCTCGGCATCCCGGCCACCGCGCTCAAGGCCTACCACAACGCCGCCGACATCCTCGGCCGCGAACAGCCCGCGTGCCACGTCGACTGGGCGCTGATCGCCAGCATCGGCCGGATCGAGTCCAACCACGCGCGCGGCGGGTACGTCGACGCGGCCGGGACCACCCTCGAGCCGATCCTCGGCCCGCAGCTCAACGGCCAGGGCGGGTTCGCCGCCATCCCCGACACCGACCAGGGCGCGCTCGACACGGACCCGGTGTGGGACCGCGCGGTCGGCCCGACCCAGTTCATCCCGGCGACCTGGAAGGCCTACGCCTCCGACGGCAACGGCGACGGCAAGGCCGACCCGAACAACATCTTCGACGCGGCGCTGGCCACCGGCCGCTACCTCTGCTCCGGCGGGTTCGACCTGGCGAACCCGGACCAGCTGCGCGGGGCGATCCACCGCTACAACAACTCCGACACCTACGTGAACACGGTGATCCTGTGGGCGGACGCCTACCGCAACGGGATCATGCAGGTGCCGGACAGCACGGTGCCGATCGGCGCGCCCAACGCCGCGGCCGCTCCGCCGCCGCCCGCCATCCCGCCGCCGGTCCCGACGACGACTTCTTCGGAGCCGCCGCCGACAACGACCGGCACTTCGAAGCCGCCGGTCACGTCGGAGCCGCCGTCGTGCACCAAACCGCCGACGACCACGACGGCCGTCCCGACGACGATCACGAGCTTCACGACCGTGCCGCCCCCGACCGACACCACTGGCGAGACCACCACCACACCGACGAAGACCACGCCGCCCGAACCGACGTGCGGGCAGATCGTCACGTCGGTGCCCACGTCGGTCGTCCTGGTCACGACCACGCCGCCGACGCCTACGAGCTGACGTACCCGGGCCGGTTAGGGTGATCGCATGCCTCGTGTTGCCGCGATCGACTGTGGGACCAACTCCATCCGCCTGCTCGTCGCCGAGCTGACACCCCGCCACGACGGCACGGTCGACCTGCGCGACCTGCACCGCGAGATGCGGATCGTCCGGCTCGGCCAGGGCGTCGACGCCACCGGCGAGCTGGCCCCCGAGGCGCTCGAACGCACCCGGGCCGCGCTGGCCGACTACACGGTCGCCGCGCGGCGCAAGGGCGTGGAGAAGGTGCGCATGGTGGCCACCTCCGCCACCCGCGACGCGAAGAACCGCGACGACTTCTTCCGCATGACGCGCGAGACCCTCGGCGTCGAGGCCGAAGTGATCAGCGGCGACGAAGAGGCGCGCCTGTCCTTCACCGGCGCGGTCGGGGAGCAGGACCCGGACGACGGCCCGTTCGTCGTCGTGGACGTCGGCGGTGGCTCGACCGAGCTGGTCCTCGGCACCTGGGACGGCCGGCAGGCCGAGGTGCTCGCGGCGAAGTCCGTCGACATCGGCTGCGTCCGCATCACCGAGCGCGCGCTGAAGAGCGACCCGCCGACCGCGGACGAGATCGCGGCGGCCCGCGACCTGGCGGGCAAGGTCCTCACCGAGGCGTTCGACGTCGTCGACGTGGCCCGGGCGAAGACGTGGGTGGGGGTCGCCGGCACGGTGACCACGCTGTCGGCGATCGCGCTGGGCCTGCCGGAGTACGACAGCGAGCGGGTGCACCTGTCCACATTGACCCCGGCGGACATCGACCGCCTCGCGACCGAACTGCTGCAGAGCGACCACGCCACCCGCGCGGCGAACCCGGTGATCCACCCGGGACGCGTCGACGTCATCGGCGGCGGCGCGGTAGTGGTCCAAACCATCGCGGAGCAGCTCGCGGCCCGCGGCGGACCGACCGAGCTGGTGGTCAGCGAGCACGACATCCTCGACGGTATCGCCCTCTCCCTCGCCTGACCCCGTGACTGAAGGGTCGACACGCGTGATCGAGCAGTCGACACGCGTGATTGAAGGGTCGACACGGCCAGCAAAGACGAGTAGACCTAACAAGATGAAAGGTGAGTCTTCAAACGACAGACGGTACAGCATCAAATCGCGAAC
>NZ_JBFBBT010000018.1:0-2149 GCF_040682815.1 Amycolatopsis sp. NPDC051102 | reverse complement strand
CCACCCCCTTCACGACCGGGACACCCGCTGTCCGCCACTCCCCCACCGGCGTTTTCCCCGGTCCCCACGGCCACCAATCCCGTGCCCCACCTCACAATCACGCGTGTCGACCCTTCGATCACGCGTGATGTCTCTTGCTGCACAGCCGGCTGACCGACCGTTCGGCCGCCCGAAAGGGCTTGTGGCGCAACGGAACCCTGGGTGAGCGGGTGATGACCTGCAGTCGACGCTGGTCCGTCCGGAGCATCCGGTTTGCTACGTTGGTTGTACTCCAACCAGGTGGTCCTGACGACCGTCACACATTTGCAACACCGCAGTCCTGTGATCGGCTTCATCGCCCCCGATAGCGTGCGTCTCACCTTTCGGGCAGACGGAGATGGAGGGGATCATGCGTCGTTCGCGCAGGCTCTGGGGACCCACGGTGGTGATGACCTCGCTGGCGCTCGCGCTCACCGCGTGCGGCGGTGGCTCGGGCAGCTCCACCGGTGCCGGCGGGACGGATCCGGACGGCACCGTCAGCGTCTACGGCACCGAACCGCAGAACGCGCTGGTCCCGACCAACATCAACGACCTGGGCGGCACCAAGGCGATCCAGCCGATGTTCGCCACGCTCGTCGGCTTCAAGGGCGCGGACGCGCAGCCCTTCAACCTGATGGCGGATTCGATCACCACGACCGACTCCAAGGTCTACGACATCAAGATCAAGCAGGGCTGGAAGTTCCACGACGGCACCGAGGTGAAGGCGCACAACTTCATCGACGCCTGGAACTACGGCGCCTACGGGCCGAACGGCCAGCTCAACACCGACTTCTACTCGAACATCCAGGGCTACGCCGACGTCCACCCCGAGGACAAGAACGCCAAGCCGACCACGGACAAGATGTCCGGGCTGGTCGCGAAGGGCGACTACGAGTTCCAGGTGACGCTGAACGCGCCCTTCTCGGTCTTCGACATCAAGGTCGGCTACCAGGCGTTCGCGCCGCTGCCGGACTCCTTCTTCAAGGACCCCAAGGGCTTCGAACAGCACCCGATCGGCAACGGGCCGCTGAAGTTCGTCTCGCGGACGCCCAACCAGGACATCAAGCTCACCCGGTTCGACGACTACAAGGGTGACGACAAGGTCAAGTTCAAGGACCTCGACATCAAGATCTACTCCAGCCAGGAGACCGCCTACCAGGACCTGCTGAGCGGGCGGCTCGACTTCATGGAGGCCCTGCCGCCGTCGGCGGTCGCGGGCGGCAAGTACAAGAACGACCTCGGCGACCGGCTGGTCACCGGCCACCTGCTCGGGATCAGCACCATCGCCGTCCCGTACTACGTGCCCGGGTACAACAACCTCGAGCTGCGCAAGGCCATCTCGATGGCGATCGACCGGGCGCAGATCACCAAGACCGTCATGAACGACACCTACGTGCCGGCCGACGGCTACATCTCGCAGGGCATCCCGGGCGCGCGGCCCGGCGTCTGCCAGTACTGCAAGTACGACCCGGCGGCGGCCAAGGAGGCCTTCGCGAAGTCGGGCTTCACCGGCAAGCTGACCATCGCGTCCAACGCGGACGGTGGCCGCAAGGAACCGCTGGTCGCGGCGTGCAACAGCATCAAGAACACGCTCGGCGTCGAGTGCGACTTCGTGCCCGCCACCGACTTCGGCCAGTGGCGCAGCATCGTGACCGGCCACAAGCTGACCGGCATGGGCCGCTCGGACTGGTCGGCGGACTACCCGTCCATCGAGGACTTCCTCAACCCGATCTACAAGACCGGCGGGTCCTCGAACGACTCGACCTACTCGAACCCGCAGGTCGACGCGCTCCTCGAGAAGGCGGACGCCACCGCCGACAAGGACGCCGCGGTCAAGCTGTACCAGCAGGCCGAGGACCTGATCGCGAAGGACCTGCCGTCGATCCCGACGTGGGACGAGAAGGGCGTCGCGGCGAAGTCGAAGAACCTCAAGACCGCGGCCCTGGACTTCCGCCGCATGCCGGACTACCCGTCCATCGAGGTCCTGAAGAAGTAGCAGCTGCGGATCCCACCACCACGCCGTCGTGAGTGGCAAGGCGAGTTCTAACAAAGCGAAACACAAAAAAACCCCCCCGCGCCCCAAACAAACCAAACAATAACCAAAAAAAAAAGAGAAGGCAAAAAACCGAAA
>NZ_JBFBBT010000017.1:0-194260 GCF_040682815.1 Amycolatopsis sp. NPDC051102 | reverse complement strand
CGCCCCTCGCCGGGGCGCCCCCGGGGGGCCCCGCCCGGGCGGTGCGCGGCCGCGGGGGGGGGTTTGTGTTTCGGCTTTTACAACGCCGCTTAACCACTCACGACCACCAGCCAGCCGATGTTCGTGACCGCGATCGCGAGCCACGCCGCCCAGGCCACGGCGGGCGCGAGCCAGGTGGTGGCGACCCCCAGTGCCACCGTCACCACCAGCGGCCACGCGCGCGGCACCCGGCGCGGCTTTCGCTCGGCCAGATAGGCGTCGAGGGCCTCGGCGACCTGGTCGTCGATCTCGTCGCGCAGGTGCGCGTCCAGCTCAGACATGCGCCGGCACCGTCGGCCGCGGCAGGGCGACCGACAGGCACGCCAGCGCCAGCGGTACCTCCAAACCGGCCATGAGCAGCGAAAACACCACGTCGTCGCCGGCCGTCACGACGTCGAACCACGCGTCGGCGAGCAGCAGCGTCGCCGTGGCGATCGCCGCGAACGGCGTGCGCGGGTCGCCGCGGCCGACCAGCCACGCCGTGAGCAGCAGGCCGGCCGCCTCCGCCGCGTCGAAGCCCGTCCAGGCCAGGCGCCAGTGCTGCGCCTGGGCGACCTCCGGCAGCGTCGTCCCCAGTACCGCGATCCACGGCAGCAGGCACAGCCCCGCCGCCCAGAACAGCTTCTTCATGCGAACCCCCGAGTTCTCTCCCGGCCCACGGTAGCGATTGCAGAGATTCTTTGCAAACAATCTCTGTAGTACGCTCCCGGCATGGCCCAACGCCCCGAAAAGCGCGTCCTGACCGGCGCGGATCTCAAGGCCTTCTACAAGGCCCTGGCCAACCCGGTGCGCCGCGACATCCTGAACTACCTGGGCAAACACGGCGAAGCGAACTCGACGAGCGTCGCGAAGGCGCTCGGCGAGAGCACCGGGACGACCAGCTACCACCTCCGCCGGCTCGCCGACCTGGAGCTGATCGAAGAGATCGAAGACCGCGGGGACGGCCGCGAACGCTGGTGGAAATCGCGGTCGAAGGACCTCTACACCCCGCCCGACCTCGACCTGGCGCCGGACGAGCGCGAAGCGATGCTCAAACTCGGGGCGCTCAAGATGAGCCACGACCTGAGCCTGGTCACGCGGGCCTACGCGGGCTACGAGAACTCCCGCGGCTGGAACCAGATCTACCGCTCCGGCCTGTACCTGACGCAGGAGCAGGTGAAGTCCTTCGTCGAGGAGTACCAGAACCTGGTGTGGAAGTACGTCACCGAGCCGGGGCAGCACCCCGAAGGCTCGCGGCCCGTGGCCGTCCGGTTCATCGTGGTGCCGGAGGACGACGAGTCCACACCGGACTAGAGGCCGGACACCCGCAGCGTGATGTTCAGCCGTCCGGCCAGGCCCAGCGCCGGGTCCGCCGTGCCCGGCAGCGTCTTCGGGACGCCGTGGTAGGCGAGCCGGGACGGGCCGCCGAACACGAACACGTCACCGGAGCGGAGTTCGACGTCGGTGTACGGCCGGCCGCGGGTTTCGGTGTTGCCGAAGCGGAACACGCAGGCGTCGCCGAGGCTGACCGAGACCACCGGCTCGAGGCTGCGCTCGTCCTTGTCCTGGTGCAGCCCCATCTTGGCGGCGGCGTCGTAGAAGTTGACCAGGGCGATGTCCGGCGCGTACGCCTCGGCCGGCGTGCCGTACGCGTCCGCCAGCACGCGGCGGCCGAGGTCGCCGAGCCAGTCCGGGAACGGCAGCACCGGCGTGCCTTCGCCGGTCGTGCGCGAGTAGCCGTACGGGTACCAGTGCCAGCCGAGGCAGACCGACTTCACCGACATCACGCCGCCGTTCGGCAGCCGCGTGTGGCGGTAGCCGGACCAGCCGCGGCAGGCCGCGACGAGCTCGCGCTGTTCGTCGAAACCGAGCCAGTCGGGCAGGTGCACGGCGCCGGGCGCGATCTCGGCGCGCGGGCGCGGCAGCAGGGCGTCCATCACCTCGATTGTGCCGGAGACTCCCGTCGCACACGGGCGGTGACCGTCGAGGGGACGATGTGGTGACCGCGGAACGTGACACCCGCGCTGGTGAACAGCCGCAGGAGCCGCCCGAATGGTCCAGCAGAAGGCTCCTGCGGCCGAGTCCCCTCGCCCTGGGCCACCATGAAATAGACATTCCCACACCTGAATGTCACAACGCCAGCGTGGATCAGCTACGAACGGGTCACTTGACCGCGGTGCCGCCGATCAGTCGCGGAACGTGACGACGGTGACGCCCGCCTGCGCCGGCACCGGGTCGTTCATCGCGGCCAGCGCGGCCGGGACGTCGTCGAGCCCGATCCGCCGCCCGATCAGCGCGGCCAGGTCGATCCCCGCGGTCTCGACGACGCGCAGCAGCTCCGGGTACTCGTGGGCCTGGAGCCCGTGGATCCCGACCAGTTCGAGCTCGCCGCCGACGACCCGGTGCATCGGGATCGGCGCGACCCCCTGCGCGGGCGGCATCAGCCCGGCCTGGACGTGCCGGCCGCGTTTGCGGAGGCTGCCGACCGACGCCGCGCAGGTCGACGGCGAGCCGAGGCAGTCGAGCGAGACGTGGGTGCCGCCGCCGGTCAGCTCGCGGACGTGCGCGGCGACGGCTTCCGGTCCCTCGAATGCCGACGCGTCGACGGTCACCGCGGCGCCCGACTTCGCGGCGAGCCGCAGCGCGGCCGGCGAGACGTCGACCGCGACGACCTTCGCGCCCGCCGCGACGGCCAGCAGGACCGCGGAGATCCCGACGCCGCCGCAGCCATACACCGAAACCCACTGGCCCGCGGTGACACGCCCCTGCCGCAGCACCGCGCGGAACGCCGTGCCGAACCGGCAGCCGAGCGCGGCGGCCTCGGCGGCGCCGAGCGAATCCGGCAGCGCGACCAGGTTCGTCTCGGCGTGCTCGATGGCGACGCGCTCGGCGAAGGAACCCCAGTGCGTGGCGCCGGGCTGGAACTCGCGGTCGCAGATCTGCTGGTCGCCGCGGGCGCACTGGGCGCACGTCCCGCAGGCGCAGACGAACGGCACGGTGACGCGCGCGCCGAGCTCCCAGCCGCGCACGCCTTCGCCGAGCGCGACGATCCGCCCGGCGAGCTCGTGCCCGGCGACGTGCGGCAGCGTGACGGCCGCGTCGTGGCCCTGCCACGTGTGCCAGTCGCTGCGGCACACCCCGGTGGCGTCGACCTCGATCACCGCACCGCCCGGGGCGGCGACCGGCTCCGGGACGTCCCGCACGACGGGCGGGACGCAGAACTCCTCCATCACCACAGCTCGCATGCCGCGAGCCTAGCTTTCGTTGGCAGCGCTCAATTGAGCGCGTGGAACCGCCGGCTGCGCGGCGGGCCGAGGAGCCGGCTGAGCGAGCCGTCGGGCACGTTCAGGATGTCCTCGAGATTCCGCAGGGCCTCCAGCGATTCCGGCCGCTCGGGCCGGCACCGCCCGGACTGCCAGTGGCTGAGGGTGGCCAGGCTGACCGTGGTTCCCCTGCCGCGCAAGCGATAGCGGATCCGCTCGAGGCCGAGGCCGCGGGCCCGGATCGCCGCCCGCAGGGCCACGTCGAACGGTCCGGCCGCCAGCAGCCGGCCCAGCTCCGCCTGTTCCCCCCGGTCGATGGTGCGTGTTCGCTGACCGGTCATCACAACGCTCCGAAGCACTCCCGAATACGAAAATTGGAGCGTAGGCGCAGCTTCGCAAGATCGGAAGGGCCCTCACCCACCTGCCTTGCGCGCCTCGTCCGCGATCGCCGCGAACGGTTCCGCGTAGCCGGAGTTGATCGTGACGTAGGAAATCCCCCACCGCTCCCGCCACCGGAGAAGGGTTTCCGTGGCCTCGCCGGGATCCTCGGGCAGGACGGTGACAGCCCCGCCCGCAACGAGTTCCGGCACGTCGGCCCCGGCCCAGCGCGCGATCGAGGGCGACGGCTCCGTCCCGACGGCCATCAGGTTCAGGCCGAGCTCGATCTCCGGCAGCCGCGGCCCGGCGAGCTCCCGGAACCGATCCACAATGGACTCCGCCTCGGCTTCGGTGGTCCGCGGCGCCCAGCTGAAAGTCACGGTGTCGGCTTCTTGCGCGGCGAGCGCCAGCATTTTCGGCCCACCGCCGGCGAGCATCAACCGCGGCCGGTCGGCGGTCCGCTTGAGATGCGCGATGGTGGCGGCCATCCGTGTGATGCGCTCACCCGGTGAGGGGAATTCCCGCCCGAGCGCCGCGGCGTGCCCCTCGGCGCCCGGCCGCCCGACGCCGAGCCCGAGTTCGAACCGGCCGCGGGTCTGCCGGTGGAGGGTCTGCGCCTGCCAGTCGAGCGCCTCCGGGGTGCGGAAGGGATCGGCGAGCACGAAGGTCCCGACGGTGAGGTCGATGGTGACCGCGGCGGCGGCCCCGAGCAGCACGAAGGGATCGGCGGTCCCGACGGGATCGGTGGCGAGCAGGGTGTCGAAGCCGAGCTTCTCGACCCGCTCGGCCTGCGCGGTCCACGAGGTGAGGTTGGCCGAGTAACCGGCGACGATGCCGAAGCGGAAGGGTTTCATGCGAGCCATGGTCGCGGGCGGCGGACGGTCACCACATCCGCTTCACGACGTCACCCGCGCGTACGCCTCTCAGCGCAGGGTGACCGACAGCGCCTGCGCGATCTCCTTGCCGATGGCGTGCGTGGCCGCGTCCGGGGGCGAGCCCACCTTCACCACCATCGGGCCGCCGAACGGCTGGCGCTCCACCACCTCGATGCGTTCGCCCAGGTTGATCGCGTGTTCCGTCAGGTACCTCAGCAGCTCCGGGTCCGTGTCCCAGACGCGGACGATCTCGCCGACCGCGCCCGGCTGGAGGTCGTCCAGGATGCGGACCGGGAGCTCCTCCACGCTGCCGTCGGGCGCCGGGATCGGGTCGCCGTGGGGGTCGCGGACCGGGTTGCCCAGCTTCGCCGCGATGCGCTCGACCAGCCTGTCCGACACCGCGTGCTCCAGCGCGTCCGCCTCCGCGTGGACCTCGTCCCACGTGTAGCCGAGCTCCGACACCAGGTACGTCTCGATCAGCCGGTGGCGGCGGAGCACCGAGCGCGCCAGCAGCCTGCCGTCGGCCGTGAGCTCGATGCCGCGGTACGGCACGTGGGTGACCAGGCCCAGCTGGGACAGCTTCGTGACCATCCCCGACGCCGAGGACGGGCTGACCTCCAGCCGGCCGGCGAGCGACGTGTTGGTGACCGCCTCACCCCGCTCGACCAGGCCGTAGATCACCCGGACGTAGTCCTCGACCGACGAGGACCTCCGGACCGAACCATCTCCCATGCCGCATACGATACGGGGCCGGGTACTTTCTCGTGAAAGTTCACGGCCGCCAGCGGTAGCGGATCCAGCCCGGGACCGGCTCGGCGCCGAGCTGGGCGTAGAACGCCGCGCCTTTTTCGTTGCCCTCCTGCATGTCCCATTCCACGCGGCCGCTGGTGCGGTTGCGCAGCTCGTCCAGCAGCTCGCTGCCGAGGCCGAAGCGCCGGTGCGCGGGGCGGACGAACAGGTCGTCCAGCCAGATCCCCGGCCGCGCCTCCCAGGTGGAGAAGTTCCAGCTGCAGAAGGCGAAGCCGGCCACCGTGCCGGGCTCGCCGGGCGGGGTCGCGATGAGCACCCACGCCTTCGGGTCCGGCCCGAACAGGTGCCCGCTCATCTCGGCGCGGTCCAGCTTCAGGTCGTGGTTGTCCTCGTAGACGGCGTGCTCCTCGATGAGCGCGCAGATTTCCTCGATGTCTTCGAAGACGGCGTCGCGGACGGGCATCTCGCCTCCCTTTTTTTGTCGGTGGTGGTCGTTACGGTCGGGATCGGAGGTGGTCGATGTCACCAGAGGAGCGGTTCGAGGTCCTGGTCGACGAGTTCACCGGACGTCCGGGCATCACGCCACCCGGGGCGACCGGCGGGTTCGGGCGCTCGGCACTGCGTACGCACGGCCGGATCTTCGCGATGTTCGTCCGCGGGCAGCTCGTGCTCAAGCTGCCCCGGGGCCGGGTGGACGAGCTGGTCGAGGGCGGGCACGGGGTGCGCTTCGACGCCAACAAAGGCACCCCGATGAAGGAGTGGCTGGCCCTGGACGCCGGGTCGCCACAACCGTGGTCCGCGCTGGCCGAGGAAGCACTCGAGTTCGTGGGAAGGAAGTGAGTCATCACGCTTGATAACGCAGTTCGCCGCCGACGGCGGTGCCTTGCACGCTGAGTTCTCCGGATGCGAGGTCGTCCAAAGCGGACTCGTCCAGGGGCGAACCGGACAGCACGGCGAAGTCGGCGAGCTTCCCGGGTTCGAGCGTGCCCAGGTCACGCTCGGCGAAGGTCGCGTACGCCGAGCCGTACGTGTACGCGCGCAACGCCTGCTCCGGCGTCAGCGCCTCTTCGGGTGCGAAGGGCGCGCCTGACGCCGTGCGCCGACGCACCATGTCGGCCAGGGCGAGCAGCGGCGCGCCGTTCACGACGGGCCGGTCCGAGGACGCGGGGAGCACGCAGCCCGCGTCGAGGACGCTGCGCAGCCGGTAGCACCAGGGCACGCGAGCCTCGCCCAGCGCGGCGCGCATGCCGTCGCCGAGCTCGTTGACGAACCGGCCCTGCGGTGACGGGATGAGCCCGAGCGAGGCAAGCCGCGTCAGCTCCGCCGGCTGGAGCACCGCGCAGTGCTCGATGCGGTGCCGGTGGTCCGTGCGCGGCGAAGCGGCCAACGCGGCTTCGTAGGCGTCGAGGACGACGGTGATCGCGCGGTCGCCGATCGCGTGCGTCGCGATCTGCCAGCCCGCCTCGTGGGCGCGGCGGATCGTGCGCGCGAGCTCGTCCTCGGGCACCTGGAAGTAGCCGACGTTGCCCGGCTCGCCGTCGAACGGGTCGTGCATCGCGCAGGTGCGCCCGACCAGGGAGCCGTCGGCGAACAACTTCATCGGGCCGACGCGCAGCCACTCGTCGCCGAGGCCGGTGCGCAGGCCGAGGTCGAGGCCGAAGCCGGCGTCGTCGGGCAGGTCGTGCAGGACGCTTGCGGCGACCATCACCGTGCTGCGCACGCGCAGCACGCCGCGGTCGCGCGCCTCCTGGTAGGCCGCCAGCTCGGCGGGCGTCTCGCCGACGAGGCCGCCGCCGATCCCGGCCTCCTGGACGCTGGTGATGCCCTCGGCCAGGTACTGCTCGGACGCCCGCTCGAGCCCGCGGACCACGCGCGAAACCGGCGTCGGGTAGGTCAGCGGGCGCAGCAGCAGCTGGGCCTGCTCGCGCAGCAGCCCGGTCGGCGAGCCGTCGGTGTCCAGGACGACGTCGCCGCCGACCGGGACGTGCGCCAGGTCGAGCTGGTCGAGCACGGCCGAGTTGACCACGGTCATGTGCCCGGAGGTGTGCTTCAGCCGCACGAGCATGCCCGGCGCGGCGCGGTCGAGACCGTGCCGGTCGGGATGCCCGCCGGCGAGCTTGTTCTGGTCGTACCCGCTGCCGACCACCCAGCTCCCGGACGGGAGCGTCGCGGCGCGCGCGGCGACGGCGTCGTAGACCTCTTCGACGCTGCGGCAGGCACCCAGCGGGACGTCGTCCAGGGCCATGCCGAACCACGCCATGTGGTTGTGCGCGTCGTGGAACCCGGGCACGACGAAACCGCCGGCGAGGTCGACGCGAGCGCGCGCGGACAGCTCACGGGCGTCGTCCCCGAGCGCGACCACCCGGCCGTGCAGGACCGCGAGTGCGCTGGTGACGCCCGCGCCCGTCCACACCGTGGCGTTCTCGTAAACCGTGTCGACCCGCATCTCCAAAGGCTATCGATCGATCGATCGAACGTCTAGCATCGCCCTCATGCCCACCGTGGAGTTCGCCGTCGAGGACGGCATCGCGCAGATCCGGCTGAACCGGCCCGAGCGGCTGAACGCGGTCGCCGCCGTGCTGGTCGACGACTTCCTCGCCGCCCTCGACGCGGCCGCCCGCAGCGACGCCCGCGTCGTCGTGCTGTCCGGCGCCGGGCGCGCCTTCTGCGCCGGGCACGACCTCAAGGAACCCACCCCCGCGGGTGACTCACGGGCGCGGCTGGACCGGCTCCAGGACGTCACGCGGCGGCTGCGCGGGCTGCGCCAGCCGGTGATCGCGGCGGTGCACGGCTACGCGATCGGCGCCGGCGCGGAGTTCGCGCTCGGCTGCGACCTGATCCTGGCCGCCGAGGACGCCGTGTTCGCGTTCCCCGAGGTCTCGCTCGGCCTGAGCGTCACCGGTGCGGCGTCGCGGCTGCTCCCGCTGCTGGTCGGCCCGCTCAAGGCGAAGGAGCTCCTGCTGCTCGGCGAGCGCTTCGACGGCCGGAAGGCCGCCGAGCTGGGCATGGTCAACGCCGCCGTGCCCGCCGAGCGGCTCCAGGCCGAAGCGCTGGCCTGGGCGAAGCGGATCGCGGAGCACCCGCCGGCCGCCGCGGCCATGGCCAAGCGCGTCCTCGACACCCCGATCGACGTCGAGCCCGCCCTCGAACTCGAGGTCAGCCACGCCCTGATCACCGAGCACTCGGCCGCGGTCGCCGCGTCCACCGAAGCGTTCCGGAGCCGGGCGTGACGCCGCTGGCCGAGATCGGGACCCTCGCGCAGCTCGTCACGAGAGCCGCCGAGCTGTGGCCGGACCGCACGGCCTGGGTGTTCGACCACTTGGCCGAGACGTTCACGTTCGCCGAGGTCGACCGCGAAAGCTCCCGGCTCGCCGCGGCACTGGCCGGCCGCGGGATCGGCCCCGGCGACCGGGTCGCGGTGATGCTGCGGAACGTGCCCGCCTTCCCGCTCACCTGGCTGGCGCTCGCGAAACTCGGTGCGCAGCTGGTGCCGGTCAACACGAACTACCAGGAGTTCGACGGCGCCCACGTGCTCCGCCATTCCGGCGCGAAACTGGCCGTCGCCGCGCCGGAATTCACCGATCTCCTCGGCCGGATCGGCCTCACCGAAGTCGTCACCCCGGAGCAGCTCGAAGCGGCCGGCCCCCCGCCGGAGTTCACGCCCGTGCCCGAACTGCCGGTCAACATCCAGTACACCTCCGGCACCACCGGCGCGCCCAAGGGCTGCGTCCTGCCGAACCGCTACTGGACGACGCTGGCGATCGGCCTGGCCACCGACTTCCCCGCCGTCGGCGAGGACGACGTCGTCCTGACCGCGCAGCCGTTCCACTACATCGATCCACAGTGGAATGTCGCGCTGGGACTCGCCGGCGGCGCCACGCTCGTCGTCCTGGACCGGTTCCACCCCAGCACGTTCTGGACGAAGGTGCGCGAACACGGCGTCACCTGGTTCTACTGCCTCGGCCTGATGCCGACGCTGCTGCTGCGCCAGGAACCGTCCGAAGCCGACCGGGACCACCGCGTCCGCGCGATCTGCGCGTCCGCCATCCCGCGCGAACTGCACGCCGAGCTGGAGGCGCGCTGGGGCGTGCCGTGGTACGAGGCGTTCGGGATGACCGAAACCGGCGGCGACATCCGGATGACCGCCGCCGACCACGACGAGACCGTCGGCACCGGCTGCATCGGACGGCCGACCCGCGACCGCGAGGTGCTGATCGCCGACGACGCCGGGAAGCCGGTGCCGCGCGGGGAAACCGGGCAGCTGCTGATCCGCGGGGTCGGCCTGATGCACGGCTACCACGACGATCCGGAAGCGACGGCGAAGGCGTTCGGGAACGGCTGGTTCCACACCGGCGACCTGGCCCGGATGGACGCCGCCGGCCGCGTCTACTACGTCGGCCGCACCAAGGACATGATCCGCCGCAGCGGCGAAAACATCTCCGCCGACGAGGTCGAGCGCGCGCTGCTGCTGCACCCGGCGGTGCGGCTGGCGGCCGTCGTCGCGGTGCCCGACGAGCTGCGCGGCGAGGAGGTCAAGGCGTACGTCGTCTGCGACGGCGACCGGCCGGACCCCGCCGAGCTCGCCGAGTTCTGCGCCGGGAAGCTGGCCTACTTCAAGGTTCCGCGGTTCTGGGCGTTCGCCGGCGCGCTGCCGATGACGGCTTCGGAGCGGGTCGCCAAGGGCGAGCTGCGGAAGGTCGCGGACCCGCGCGCCGGATCGTGGGACGCGAAGGTGCGGGCATGGCTGTGAGCAGCCGGGAGCGGGTGCGCGCCGCCGCGGTGAAGCTGTTCGCCACCAAGGGCTTCCACGGCACCGGCATCCGGGATCTCGCCCAGGAGGCGGAACTCTCCTCCGCGAGCCTGTACCACTACATGGGCACCAAGGAGGATCTGCTCGCGGAGATCATGCACACCGCGCTGAACCGGCTCCTCGACGCCGCCCGCGAAGCGACCGCGGGCGCCGGGGACCCGGCGCACCGGCTGCGGACGCTGGTCGTGCTGCACGTCCTCGCGCACGCCGTCGGGCCGGCCGAAACCCGGGTGGTGGACAACGAAGTCGACGTCCTGTCCCCGGCCGCGCGCGAGCCGGTCGTGGCCCTGCGGGACGCCTACGAGCGGCTGTGGGCGTCGGCGATCGACGACGGCGTGGCCGCCGGGGTGTTCCGCGTCGCACACCCGGCGGTGACCCGGCTGGCACTGCTGGAGATGTGCAGCGGCGTCGCGAGGTGGTATTCGCCACGTGGCCCGCTGGCGCTGGACGAGCTGGCGGAGCACTACGCGGAACTGGCGTCGAGGGCGCTGGGGTGCACGTCGGCGCCGGGTGTCGCCGACTTGCGACGGTGCCGGGAAATCGTCGCGAAAGAGTGGGGGGTGTCCGTTTAGCGGCGCTTTTACCTGTGTACGCCTTGCCCAGACGGCGCGGGTGGGGGACGCTCGAAGGGTGACTGAGGAAACGATCCAACTGGAACTGGACGACTCGGGTCTCGCGCCGGGCCTCCCGGCGCCGGAAAACCCCCGCGATCAGGTGCAGGATGTGCCCTATCGCCCCGTCGAGTTCCGCGATGACGATCTCCCCACTGCCCTGGCACGGTGCTCCGCCTGGCTGCGGCAGGCCCAAGAGTGGCTGGGCGAGCCGCTCGACGTCCTGGCCATTCACCTCGACTACGACGACCGGCAGGGTTCGCCGTACTACGACGTGAAGCTCCTGTGCAACGAAGAGGACCTCGCGGGCGTCCCGATCGCCATCCGCAACAAGAAGTAAGCAAGCCGAAGCGCCGTCAAGGCCGCCGGAGGGCGGCCTTGACGGCTTCTCGCGTTCTTAACCCAGTGTGCCGCCGACCTTCACGTGCCCCTTGAGCAGGTTGCGGGCGATCGTCCGGCGCTGGATCTCGTCGGTGCCCTCGTAGATGCGCAGCAGCCGCAGCTCGCGGTACCACCGCTCGACCGGCAGCTCCCGCGTGTAGCCCATGCCGCCGTGGATCTGCAGGACGCGGTCGACGATTTCGTTGGCCTTCTGGCCGCCGTACAGCTTCGCCATCGACTGCGCGTGCCGCGAATCCACGCCCTGGTCGACCTGCCACGCCGCGTGCAGCACCAGCCACCGCAGCGCCTCGAGCTCGACACCGGAGTCGGCGATCATCCACTGGATGGCCTGCCGCTCCGCGATCTTCTGCCCGAACGTCTCGCGGGTGTTGGCGTGCTCGATGGCCATCGAGATCAGCCGTTCGCACGAGCCGATCGCGCGGGCGGGCAGCAGGTAGCGGCCCTGGCCGATCCACTGCATCGCGAGCTCGAAGCCGCGGCCCTCCTCGCCGAGGATCTGCGTCTCGGGCACGCGGACGTCCTGGAAGACCAGGGACGCCGGGCCCCACTCGCCCATGGTGTCGATGTACTCGGACTTCCAGCCGGCTTCGCGGTCGACCAGGAAGCAGGTGACGCCGCCGTTGGCCCCCTTCTCCGGGTCGGTGATGGCGAAGACCATGGTGAAGTCGGCCTCGTTGCCCCCGGTGATGAAGGTCTTCTCGCCGTTGATGATCCAGTCGCTGCCGTCCTTGCGGGCGGTGGTCCGGATGGCCTTGGCGTCCGACCCGGCGCCCGGCTCGGTGATCGCGAAGCACGACTTGCGCTCGCCCGAGATGGTCGGCAGCAGGTAGGTCTGCTTCTGCTCCTCGTTGGCGTGGAACAGGATGTTGTCGGCGGCGCCGCCGAAGCGGAACGGCACGAAGGTGCGCCCCAGCTCGGCTTCCAGCAGCGCGGCCATCACGGCGGACAGGCCCATGCCGCCGTACTCCTCCGGGGTCAGCACGCCCCAGAAGCCGGACTCCTTCGCCTTGAGCTGGAGGTTCTTGAGCTCCTCGCCGGTCAGGCCGGGCTGGTGGGCGCGTTCACGCCGGAGGACTTCCTGCTCGAGCGGGATCAGCTCCCGCTGGACGAACGTGCGGACCCAGTCGCGCACTTCCCGTTCTTCGGTGCTGAGTGAAAAGTCCATGGGGTGGCTGCTCCTCCGACACTGGCTAAGCGCTTGCTTACTCCCATAGTGCGCCACGCGTCACGCAGGCGCAAGGACGGCGGACCCGCCGAGGGCAGCCGGAACAGCCCGGAAGGCGGCATCCGGGGGCGGGACGAGCGGCGGGGTCCGCGCTTACCGTGGCCGCGTGGCGAAAGCAGCGCACCTCGGTGAGCACGAACCGCGCGAGGCCGCCCGGGCGACGCCCGCGCACACAGTCGCCGCGCGCCCCCAGCCGCCGGCCGTGCCGTCCACGAGTTCCGCCCTCGCCCTGCAGCGCCACGCGGGCAACCGCGCACTGTGCGGGCTCCTGGTGCAGCGTCAGACCGCACCCGCCCGGGCGGCCGGCCGCCGCGTCACGACCCCGTTCGGCCGGTTCGTGGTCGTCGGCCACGACGCGCCCGGCGACGACCGGATCACCCGCGCCGACCTCGACACCGCCACCCGGGCGTGGACGGCGATCACCTCCGGCCAGTCGCCGCTGACCATCTCGGACACCCAGACGCTGGGCCGCACCTACCCCGGCTTCCGCGAACGCGTCCTCGCCGCGCTCGCCACCCTGATGTCCAGCCGGCATGGCCGCCGGCTGGTCGTCGAGCCGGCCGCCGGACCGCATCGGGTGCGGATCGAACCGTCCGAGGCCGTCGCCCTGCTGGAGGACGGCGGCGAAACGCACGCTCTCGACGCGGCCGGCGCGCACGATCCGCACAGCGGCTACGGCCGTTCCCTCGACCCCCTGCCACGCATCCCGTCCGTGCCGCGCCGGCTGTAGCAACCCCTGACCTGAGCCCGGATTCGTGACAACGGCTTCGCGGCCCGGAAGGATCGGGGGTGTGATGGAGATCGAGGTCCGCTGGTCGTCGCCGTTGCCCACCGAAGATCGCTTCATGCGCCTGCTCGACGACGTCGAACAGGGCCGGTTCGAGGCGTACCGGCAGGAGGCCGACAAGCGGCGGTTCCTCACCGGCCGCGTCCTGGCGAAGACGGTCGCGGCCGAGCGGCTGGGCCTGGCGCTCGAGGCCGTGAAGTTCGACGCGACCTGCGAAGACTGCGGCAAGCCCCACGGCCGCCCGCACATCCCGGGCGCGGACCTGACGCTGTCGATCTCGCACTCGGGCGAGCTGATCGGCGTGGCGGCGACCCCGTCGGTCCCGGTGGGCCTGGACGTCGAGACGGCCACCCGCCGCGCGGACGACGGCCTGATCGAGTACGCCCTGAGCCCGGCGGAGGCGGGGCACCTGGCGGGCCTCGACGCGGCGGAGAAGGCCGCGGCGTTCTTCGTCTACTGGACCCGCAAGGAGGCGGTGATGAAGGCCACCGGCAAGGGCCTGCGCATCCCGCTGCAGAGCATCACGTTCTCCCGCTACGACGAGCCGGCCCGCCTGGTCTCCTCGGGCGACCCGGCCCTGGACCCGGCGACGACCCGCCTGGTGGACCTGAAGGCCGCGGACGGCTACCGCGCCGCCATCGCGGTGCTGACCACCGAGGAGCTGTCGGTCACCGAGGAGCACTGGGTCCCCTAGGCGACGTCCGCCAGGCCCATCGCGGTCAGCAGCGTGCGGAACTTCGCCGTCGTCTCGTCCAGCTCCTGCTGCGGGTCCGAGGCCGGCACGATCCCGCCGCCCGCGTACAGCCGCATCGACGTCGACGCGATCTCGGCGCAGCGGATCGCCACCGCCCACTCGCCGTCGCCCGCCGCGTCGACCCAGCCGACCGCGCCCGCGTAGTAGTCGCGGTCGAACGGCTCCAGCTCCTTGACCAGGTCGCGGGCGCCTTCCGTGGGGGTGCCGCAGACCGCCGGGGTCGGGTGCAGGGCCGCCGCCAGGTCCAGGGCGGTGATGTCCGGGTCCGCCAGCTCGCCGGTGATCGGCGTGCGCAGGTGCCAGATGGCCGGGGTCGTCACCAGCTCCGGGCCGGCCGGGACGTCCAGCGTGCGGCAGAACGGCCGCAGCGCCTCGACCACGTAGTCGATCACCACGGCGTGTTCCAGCTGGTCCTTGCGAGACGTCCGCAGCGCCTCGCCGTTCGCGCGGTCGGTCACCGGGTCGGCCGAACGCGGCATCGAGCCCGCGTGCGGCGAGGAAAACACCGTCCGGCCGATCCGCCGCAGCAGCAGCTCGGGCGTCGCGCCGACGAGCGTCCGGCCGCCCGGCAGCTCGGCCGCGTACGTGAAGTGCCGGGGGTTCCCGACGGCCAGGTTCCGCACGATGCTCTCGGTGGGCACCGGCGCGTCGAACTCGAGGTCCAGTGCGCGGGCCAGGACGGCTTTGCGCAGGTCACGTGCGGCCAGAGCCGCGACCGCGGACCGCACGGCCGCCATGTGCAACGCCGGTGACGGCACCGCACGGACCCGCATGGGCGGCGGGAGGACCTCACGCGGCAGGGAGGGCGCTCCTTCGGACCGGTGGACGGTCCGGGGCACGACGAGGTGGCCCGGCACCTTCGTGTCGGGCCCGGTGTCGAACGGGAGGACGCCGACGGCCAGCGGCGCACCGGTCTCGGTCAGGACGCCCGGGATCGCCGAGGCGAGCCGGCGGGGGTCCGTCTCGGTGACGGTGCGGATCGTGCCCTGCGCGAGCAGTGCGCGCGAGGCCGTCGTGAACAGGAAGTCGCCTCGCTGGTAGCGGGCGGCGAGGTCAGCCGGGATCGCCGGACTGACCGCTCTTGGGGGGTCCAGGGGGGCTTGCCCCCCGGCTGGGGTCTGGGGCTCGGCCCCAGAGGACGCAGAACTCACAAGACCAGCGTCCCAGGCTCCGGGAGTTCCGCGAGGGAAGTGTCGCTGACGACACTCCCCTCGCGGTCAGCTCCTGGTGACGGGCTACTTGAGCGCGTCGATGAGCGCCTCGCGCTGGCGCTCGCCCAGGCCGGCCGCACGCCGGTCCGGGTCGATGCCGGCCTGCTCGAGCAGGGCGGCGACCTTCACCGCGCCGAGGCCGGGGACGGCCTTCAGCAGCTGGGTGACCTTCGTCTTCCCGATGGTCTTGTTCTCCTTGGCCTGCTTGAGCACCTTTTCGATGCTCTCCTTGCCGGACTTGATCGACGCGAGCAGCTCCGAACGCGCCTTGCGAGCCTCGGCGGCCTTGGCCAGGGCCTCGGCGCGCTGCTCCGGAGTCAACGTAGGCAGAGCCAACGTAGTGTCCTTTCCTCTCAGGTCTCCGCTTTCGCGGCCGACAGCTTTTGTGAGTGCTTGCTCCTGCAAGCGCTGCTCAGCCGTCTCTTGCCACGGGCCCAGTAAACGCCACCCGCTTCGTGGCCGTGCAACCGACACGCACTTATTACCCCCGGAGGTGATACCGGGCAACCCGCTCCGGCCTGCGGAAACGCTCCCGAGAACGGTCCCGCGTGGCCCTTCTCACCCGGAAGTGAAGCCTCCGCTACCGGCTGTTCTCGCACACATTTCCTTGCCCATAAGGAAAACCCGAAAAATTGATGATCTTGATCATCGTCCGGTCGTCGCCCGATCGCGCTACGACCGTGACCGAACGGAGCCGTTGTCGACCATGCCCGCTTCACCCGATCCGCATTAGAGTCGGCGCAACCCCAGCCCACCGGCGAACGACCCCCGGGAGCGCCCATGTTGAGCACCATGCAGGACGGTCAGCTGTCGCTGGCGAACCTGCTCCGCCACGGCACGTCGGTGCACTCGGCGAGCGAAGTCATCACCTGGACCGGTTCAGAAGCCCGCCGGGAGAGCTACGGAGATCTCGGCCGGCACGCCGCCCGGCTCGCGAACGCGCTGCGCGGCCTCGGCGTGACAGGCGACCAGCGCGTCGGCACGTTCATGTGGAACAACGCCGAGCACATGGCCGCCTACCTGGCCGTTCCGGCGATGGGCGCCGTCCTGCACACGCTGAACATCCGGCTGTTCCCCGAGCAGCTGACCTTCGTCGCCAACCACGCCGAGGACCACGTCGTCATCGTCGACGGCACCCTCGTCCCGCTGCTGGCGAAGCAGCTGCCGGAGTTCAAGACCGTCCGGCACGTCATCGTGGCCAACGGCGACGCCGCGGCGCTGCAGGCCCCCGACGGCGTCCAGGTCCACGCCTACGCCGACCTGCTGGCCGCCCAGCCGGACACCTTCGACTGGCCCGACGTCGACGAACGCTCGGCCGCCGCGATGTGCTACACCTCGGGCACGACCGGTGACCCCAAGGGCGTCGCCTACTCGCACCGGTCGATCTGGCTGCACTCGATGCAGGTCTGCATGAGCGACAGCATGAACCTCGCGCAGAGCGACAAGGCCCTGGCCATCGTGCCGATGTTCCACGCGATGGCGTGGGGCCTGCCGTACGCGGCGCTGATGGTCGGCGCGTCGCTGCTGATGCCGGACCGGTTCCTCCAGCCGGCGCCGATCTCGGCGATGCTGGCCGCCGAGAAGCCGACGTTCGCCGGCGCCGTCCCGACCGTCTGGCAGGGCCTGCTGGCCCACCTCGAAGCGCACCCGCAGGACATCTCGCACCTGCGGGAGGTCGTGGTCGGCGGGTCGGCGGTGCCGCCGTCGCTGATGCACGCGTTCGAGGAGCGCCACCACGTCTCGATCCTGCACGCCTGGGGCATGACGGAGACCTCGCCGCTGGGCAGCGTGGCCCGCCCGCCGGCCGGCGCGACCGGCGACGAGGCCTGGAAGTACCGCTACACGCAGGGCCGGTTCCCGGCGTCCGTGCGGGCGCGGCTCATCGGCGACTCCGGCGAAGCGCTGCCGTGGGACAACGAAGCCGTCGGCGAGCTCGAGGTCCAGGGCCCGTGGATCGCCGGCTCCTACTACGGCGGCTCGCAGGTCGACCCGGACAAGTTCCACGACGGCTGGCTGCGCACCGGCGACGTCGGCAAGATCAGCGCCGACGGCTACCTGACGCTCACCGACCGCGCCAAGGACGTCATCAAGTCCGGCGGCGAGTGGATCTCCTCGGTCGACCTGGAGAACCAGGTGATGGGCCACCCGGCGGTCGCCGAGGCCGCGGTCGTCGGCATCCCCGACGAGAAGTGGGACGAGCGGCCGCTGGTCGCCGTCGTGCTCAAGGAGGGCCGGAGCGTCACGCCGGAAGAGCTGCGGGACTACCTGAGCGACAAGGTCGCGAAGTGGCAGCTGCCGGAGAACTGGACGTTCGTGGACGAAGTTCCCAAGACCAGCGTCGGCAAGTTCGACAAGAAGCGCATCCGCGCGTCCTACTCCGAGGGAAAGCTCGACATCGCCCAGCTCTAACGGGTAAATCTCCGGCGAGTCTGCACGCTTGGAACGGCCGCTATGGGGGAACCTACCTCCCTCATAGTGGCCTTCGGAGCACGTCGGAGGGGTCTGGGGATGCAGCGGAACAGGCGGAGTTTCCTCGCGCTCGCGGGGATGGGCGCGCTGGCGACGGCATGCGGGTCGAACACCGGGCGGCAGGGCGACCCGCCACCTTCGACGGCGTACTCGGCGGGGCCACCGCCGTCGGACGCCCCGAAGGTCACGCTCCAGCAGTGGTACCACGCCTACGGCGAGGACGGCGTCCAGGACGCCGTCAAGCGGTACGCGGCGAGCTACCCGGGCGCGGCCGTGAACGTGCAGTGGAACCCGGGCGACTACGACTCGAAGATCGTCACGGCGCTGCCGAACAGCAAGGTGCCGGACGTCTTCGAGGCCCAGGTCAAGATCGACTGGGTCCGGCAGAACCAGGTCGTTTCGCTCGACGACGTGATCGCGCCGGTGAAGGGCGACTTCAGCCCGGCCGTGCTGGCCGCGCAGACCGTCGAAGGCAAGGTCTACGGCATCCCGCAGGCCACCGACACGCAGGTGCTCTTCTACCGCAAGAGCCTGCTGCAGGCCGCGGGCGTCCAGCCGCCGCAGACGGTCGACGAGCTGGTCGACGCGGCCGCGAAGCTCACGAAGGACGGCGTCAAGGGCCTCTTCGCGGGCAACGACGGCGGCGTCGGCGTGCTCACCGGCCCGCTGCTGTGGTCGGCGGGGCTCGACTACCTGAAGAACGACAACCGCGAGGTCGGCTTCGACGACCCGCGGGCGGCGACGGCGCTGGCGAAGCTGCACACGCTGAACGCCAACAGTTCCCTGCTGCTCGGCGCCCCGGCGGACTGGTCGGACCCGGGCGCGTTCATCGACGGGCTGGCGGCGATGCAGTGGACCGGCCTGTGGAACGTGCCGAAGATCCGGCAGGCGTTCGACGACGACTTCGGCGTCCTGCCGTTCCCCAAGCTTGACGGCAGCGGCGCACCGTCGGTCCCGGTCGGCGCGTACGGCGCGATGGTGAACGCCAAGAGCGCGCACGTGGCCGAGGCCAAGGCGTTCGTGAAGTGGCTGTGGGTCGACCAGACGCAGGACCAGCTGGAGTTCGCGACGAAGTTCGGCTTCCACGTGCCGGCCCGCCAGAGCCTGGTCGGCCGCGCGGACAGCCTCAAGTCCGGCCCGGCCGCCGACGCGGCCCGGTTCGTCAAGGAGAACAGCCACCTCGTCGGCGGTCCGGTGTGGACGCAGCAGGCGAACACGGCGCTGTCCGACGCGGTCGCGAAGATCGCGAAGGAGGGCGCGGACCCGGTCGCGCAGACCAAGACGGCGGTCGAGGTGGCGCGCGCCGAGCTGAAGCGCCTGTTCGGATGAGCTGCGAGACTTATTCAGCCGTCGGCCGGCGCCAGCCGGCGGTTGAGCGATGAGCATTGGTCCGTTGCGCCGGCCTAACCAGAATAAGTCTCGGCGCGATGCGCGCGCGTTCTGGCTGTTCGTCGGGCCGTTCCTGATCGGCCTGGCGGTGTTCGCGTACCTGCCGATCGGCTGGAGCGCGTACCTGTCGTTCTTCGACGCGCGCAACACCGTGACGCCGACGCAGTTCGTCGGCCTGGACAACTACGCGCACATGCTCACCGACGAGCCGTTCCTGTCCAGCCTGGGGACGTTCAGCGTGTTCGCGGTGTTCATCGTGCCGCTGACGTTCGTGCTGTCGCTGGCCTTGGCGCTCGGCGTCCACCAGCTGCGGTTCGCGCGGGCGTTCTTCCGGTCGGTGTTCTTCCTGCCGTTCGCGTGCTCGTACGTGGTGGCGTCGCTGATCTGGAAGACGTCGCTGTTCTCGGGTGTCCGGTACGGACTGGCGAACAGCGTGCTTTCGCTCTTCGGCATCGACCCGGTGGCCTGGACCGGGACGGTGAGCCCGCCGTTGTACTGGGTGGTGCTGGTGACAGCGCGGCTGTGGCTGCAGCTGGGGTTCTACATGATCCTGTTCATCGCGGCCCTGCAGCGGATCCCGGCCCAGCTGTACGAAGCGGCGTGGCTCGACGGCGCGAAACCGGGCTGGCAGGTGTTCCGCCACATCACGCTGCCGCAGCTGCGCGCGACGTCGGTGGCGGTACTGCTGCTGAACCTGATCAACGCCTACCAGGCGTTCGACGAGTTCTACAACATCATGGGCGACGCGCGAGGGTACCCGCCGTTCGCCCGGCCGCCGCTGGTGTACCTGTACTACACGTCCCTGGGGTCGGGCGGCCAGGACCTGGGCCGCGGCAGCGCGGGTGCGGTGATCCTGGCGTTGCTCATCGCCCTGGTGACGTTGCTGCAGGGCCGCGTGTTCCGCTTCGGACGTGCATCGTGAGGGCGGTGCTGCGGTGGGCCGCGCTGGTGGTGGCGGCGGTGTTGTTCCTGCTGCCGTTCTACCTGCTGCTGCGGAACGGCCTGGCGTCGCGGGCGGACATCACGTCTCCGGAGTGGAGGTTCTTCCCGTCGACGCTGCACTGGGAGAACTTCTCGCGGCTGTTCTCCCTGCCGGACGTGCCCTTCGCGCGCAGCCTGCTGAACTCGCTGGTGGTCGCCACCCTGCAGACCCTGGGGCTGCTGGTGATCTGTTCCCTGGCCGGCTACGGCCTGGCGCGGATCCCCTACCGGCACTCGCGGTCGGTGTTCCACGCGGTACTGGCGACGTTGATGATCCCGACGTCGGTGACGTTCGTGCCGAGCTTCGTGGTGGTCTCGTCGCTGGGCTGGCTGTCGGACTTCCGCGGGCTGGTGATCCCGGGGCTGTTCAGCGCGTTCAGCGTGTTCCTGTTCCGGCAGTACTTCCTGGACTTCCCGCGCGAGCTGGAAGAGGCGGGCCGGGTGGACGGGCTTTCGCGCTGGGGCGTGTTCCGGCGGATCGTGGTGCCGAATTCGAAGGGGTTCTTCGCGGCGATCGCGGTGATCACCGTGATCGGCAGCTGGAACGCGTTCCTGTGGCCGCTGATCATCGCGCAGTCGCCGGATTCGTGGACGGTCCAGGTGGCGCTGTCGGGCTTGCTGACGGCCCAGAACCCGCAGCTGAACCTGCTGTTCCTGGCGGCGGCGGTGTCGATCCTGCCGATCGTGCTGCTGTTCGCGTTCCTGCAGCGGTACCTGGTGCGCGGGGTGGCGGAGTCCGGGTTGAAGGGCTGAACCGCCACCACAGCAGGGCGAGCGTCAGCAGCAGCGCGCCGCCGTCGGTGACCGCGGAGGGCAGCAGCCCCACCCAGCCGTGGAGGTCCAGCGTCGCCCGCCACACCGACGGCGGGATGGCGAAGACGCCCGCCGCCTGGGTGGCGTTGACCGCCAGCACCAGCCAGAACACCCACGCGCGCCCGGCGAGGGCCAGCAGCCCCAGGAGGTTCCCGGCCAGGTAGGCGTCGCCGACGAGCCGCAGGCCGGTCAGGAAGCCGTGGGACGCCGGCGTCCCGGCCAGCAATGCCGCGCGCGACCAGCTCGGCGTCGATCACCACGAAGTTCTGCAGCGCGGTGCCGAGCGCGAAGACCAGCGAGCACCCCGCGATCCACCAGCGCATCCTCGCCCCCCTATCAGTGATAGAGAGGACTCTATCACTGATAGAGTCCGCCGGGTGCCTCTCGACCGCCGTCAGATCACCGATGCTGCCCTCGCCCTGCTCGACGAGGTCGGGCTGGCCGAGCTGAGCACCCGGCGGCTCGCCGCGCGGCTCGGCGTCAGCTCGCCGACGCTCTACTGGCACGTCAAGGACAAGGCCCAGCTCCTCGACCTCCTCGCCGAAGCCGTCTGCGAAGGCGCCTTCGAGATCGACGAGACCCAGGACTGGCGCCGCCAGCTCGAACAGGGCCTCCACCAGTTCCGCGCCATGCTGCTGAAGCACCGCGACGCCGCGACCCTGCTGCGGGAACGTCCGCCCGGGCCGAACCGGCTCGCCCACATCGAGCGGACCGCCGGGATCCTGCTGGAGGCCGGCTTCACGCCGGAAGACACCGCGGGCATCGCCCGGCTGCTCACCGCGCACATCCTCGCGTCCGTCGAGCGGCCGGGGAAACCGGATCCCGAAGCCGCGAAAGCCTTCCGCGAGACCCTCAAGGGCTACCCGAACGCGCGCACCCTCGGGTTCACCGGGCTGACCGCCGACGACCTGTTCGCGCTCGGCACCGAGGTGATTCTCGACGGCCTGGCGCAGCGGAGGAAATGACCACAACCTTCGGCGGTACACCGCACTTCACCACCTGTGACAAAGTGAACTCAACTGTCACGGTGAATGTTTTTCACGTTCACCCCGTGTCCACCCAAGCCCGGCACCGTCCCGGGCAACCGAGAAGACTGGGGAGCGAACAACCATGGCCGAACTCACCCGGCGCACCTTCACCACCGCGGGCGCCGCCGGTCTCGGACTCCTGCTGTGCACGCCCACCGCGAACGCCCTCGACCGCGCCCTGCGGCTCACGAGCACCCGCTCGGTCACCACCACCGGCACCACCCTCGAACAGGTCGCCACCGGCGGCGGCACCGCGACCTACTCGCGCCTGTCCGCCGGCCCCGGCTGGCCGCTCGTCGTCCGCAGCGACCTCGCGACCCCGAAGAGCGGGCGCGACGACCGGCGGCAGGCCCTCAGCTCGTTCGTCCAGTTCACCGACCTGCACATCACCGACGCCGAGAGCCCCGCGCGGTTCGAGTACCTGCACCCGTTCATCGGCTCCGCGCACCGGCCACAGGAGGCCCTCGGCACCGTCGCCACCAGCGCGCTCGTCGAGCGCGTCAACAGCGTGCGGCAGGGCCCGTTCACCGGGCGGCCGTTCGACCTCATGGTCACCACCGGCGACAACACCGACAACCACGAGCTGCTCGAGCTCGACTGGTTCCTCAAGGTCCTCAACGGCGGCAGCGTCACCCCGAACTCCGGCGACCCGAACGCCTACGAGGGCGTCCAGAGCTCGGGCAACGACGAGTACTGGAACCCGTCGATCCCCGGCGTGGGCGACAAGTACTCGGCGAAGGGCTTCCCGCAGCTCCCCGGTCTGCTCGAAGCGGCCATGAAGACGTTCACCGCGCCCGGCCTCGACGTCCCGTGGTTCTGCACCTTCGGCAACCACGACGACAGCATCGTCGGCTCGCTGCCGGCGCAGATCCCCGGCATCGACGCCTGGTACACCGGCCGGTACAAGGTGATCGGCAAGGACGAGACCACCGCGAAGAAGCTCGCCGACGCCATCAAGAGCGGCTCCGGCGTCCCGGTCGCCGAGCTGTTCGGCGGCTCCGGCACCATCCGCGAGGTGACGCCGGACGCGCGGCGCCGCCCGTTCAGCACCGGCGAGTTCGTGCGCGCCCACCTCGACGCCGCCAACACCGGCCCCGGCCCCGTCGGCCACGGCTTCACCAGCGCCAACGCCGACGGCCAGAACGTCTACTACACGTTCCGGATCGCCCCCGGCATCACCGGGATCAGCCTCGACACGACCACCGACGCGGGGTTCGCCGACGGCTCGATCGGGCTCGCGCAGTACTCCTGGGTCGAGTCGACGCTGAAGCGCAACAGCTCGACCTACTACGACTTCTTCGGCCGCAAGGTCACCCACGCCGTCACCGACGAGCTGTTCATCCTCTTCAGCCACCACACCAGCGACACGATGACCAACCTGCTGCCGGACTCGCGCCACCTGCTCGACCCGCGGCTGAACGGCGACGCGTTCGTCGCGCTGCTCAAGCGGTTCCCGAACGTGCTGGCCTGGGTCAACGGCCACACGCACCTCAACAAGATCACGCCGCACGCCGGGAACACACCGCAGCAGGGCTTCTGGGAGATCAACACCGCGTCGCACGTCGACTTCCCGCAGCACGCCCGGATCGTCGAGGTGGCCGACAACGCCGACGGGACGTTATCGCTGTTCACCACGTTGATCGAGGCCGAAGCGCCGTACGCGGTGGACTACGACGCCCGGACGCCGCAAGCGTTTGCGTCGCTGTACCGCGAACTGTCGTACAACGACATCCACACCAACCTGGGCCGCGTCGGCGCGGCCGAGGACCACAACACGGAACTGCTGCTCGTCAACCCGCGGAGCTGAGTTACCCCGGAGGTCATCGCCCGGCCGCCGCTCTTCGGGCAAGCTGCCGGGTATGACCGATCCCGAAGGCACCCAGCTCTTCCACCGCTCCATGCCGTTCTCGGAACGGCTCGGCGTCGAGGTCCTGGAACACGGGCCGTCGCTCGTCCGCAGCCGGCTGAAGTGGGACGAGAGCCTCTGCACGCTCGGCGGTGCGCTGCACGGGGGCGCGCTCATGGCGCTGGCCGACTCGACCGGCGCCGTGTGCGCGTTCCTCAACCTGCCCGAGGGCGGGCAGGGCACGACGACCGTCGAATCGAAGACGAACTTCCTGCGCGCGGTGCGTTCGGGCTACGCCGTTGCGTCGTCCAGACCACTGCACGCGGGGCGCAAGTTCGTCGTGGTGGAGACCGAAATCCACGACGACGACGGCCGGTTGGTCGCGAAAGTGACACAGACGCAGGCCGTCCTGTAGGTACCTGTTTACATACCCGGCTCGACCGGCGAAAATCCCTGCCTACTGGGTGGGCCGATCAGGGAGCCGGGATGCGCGTACGCAAGTTGTTCACCTTACTGTCAGTGGTCGTGTTATCCGTGGTCACCGCGCAGGTCGCCGAGGCCGGGCCCGTCCGCCCTCGCGACGACGAGGCGATCGACTACCACGACTGGACCGGTGGCCGCTTCCACGAAGGCGGCTTCGCCGGGCTGGGGCTGAACCGCGACGGGCTGCGCATCACGCACCCGATCGGCACGGTGCAGCACACCGAGCCGGAGCTCGGCACGACGAGAACGTACGAATACGGCCAGTGGACGTCGCCGGAGTACCGGCAGGGCTTCGGCGCGACGCAGCTGGTCGCGTCGTGGAACGCCAAGACGCCGGCGAAGACCTGGCTGCAGGTCGAGGCGCAGGGCCGGACGTCGGCCGGCACCGAAACGACGTGGTACGTGATGGGCCGCTGGGCCAGCGGCGACGCCGACATCCTGCGCACCAGCGTCGACGGCCAGGACGACGCCAACGCCGCGGTGGACGTCGACACGCTGGAGATGAAGACCGGCGTCACGCTGAAGTCGTACCACCTGCGGATCAGTCTCTACCGCGAAGCCGGTTCGGGCGCGACGCCGTCCGTGAGCCTGCTGGGCGCGATGACGTCGGCCGTCCCGGACCGTTTCGAGGTCCAGACCACGAAACCGGGCCGCGCCACCGGGATCGAGCTGAAGGTGCCCGCGTACGCGCAGAACCTCCACAAGGGACAGTTCCCGCAGTACGGCGGGGGCGGCGAGGCCTGGTGCAGCCCGACGTCGACCGAGATGGTCGCCGAGTACTGGGGCAAGAAGCCGTCGGCCGAAGAGATGTCGTGGATCCCGGCGGACTACGTCGACCCGCAGGTGGCGTTCGCGGCGCGCTACACCTACGACCACGCCTACGACGGCACCGGCAACTGGCCGTTCAACACGGCGTACGCGGCGTCGCGCGGGCTGCGCGGGCACATCACGCGGCTGCACTCGCTGAACGAGCTGGAGAACTACATCGCGCGCGGCATCCCGGTGATCACGTCGCAGTCGTTCCTGTCGTCGGAACTCGACGGCGCCGGCTACGGGACGTCGGGGCACATCATGGTCGTCGTCGGCTTCACGAAGGACGGCGACGTGATCGCGAACGACCCCGCGTCGAGCAGCAACGACCGGGTCCGCAACGTCTACAAGCGCGACCAGTTCGAGAAGATCTGGCAGCGGACGAAGCGCTACCGCGCGGACGGCACCGTGGCGGGCGGCCCGGGCGGCATCGCGTACATCATCACGCCGGCGTGACCGGGGCCGGCGGGGCGCCTTCGCGGCGCCCCGCCGGGCTCACCAGGTCTTGCCGGCCTGCTCCCGGATCGCGCGGTTGATCCGGTTGAAGAAGCCGCTGAGCGCGATGTGCAGGACGATCGCGGACAGCTGCTTCTCGTCGAAGTGCGCGGCCGCGGCGGCCCAGATCTCGTCGGTCACGCCGGGCTGGCCGTCTTCAATCCGCGTGGCGGCTTCGGTCAGCTCCAGCGCGGCCCGCTCCGGCTCGGTGAAGAACGGCGTCTCGCGCCAGGCGACGACGCTGTGCAGCCGGTCGTCGGTCTCCCCCTGTTTCTTCGCCGACTGGACACCCGCGTAGGTGCACGGCGCACAGCCGTTGATCTGGCTGGCCCGCAGGTGGACCAGCTCCAGCAGCAGCGGGTCGACGCCGGCCGCGTGCACCGCCTTGAACAGCTGCTGGACCGCACCGGTCACCTCGGGACTGCTCGTGCTCTTGAGCCGTGCTTCCATCGTTGCTCCGTCCGTTACCTGTGCCCCTCCGGGCTCGTCATGTCCACGACGGAGCAGGAGCGAGGAAGGTAACCACATGTCCGACACCGTGGCCGCGGCGTTCGAAGCCCGGCGCGACCGGTTGCAGGCGGTGGCGCACCGCCTGCTGGGCTCGCACGCCGACGCCGAAGACGTGGTCCAGGAGGCGTGGCTGCGGCTGGCCCGCCAGGACGCGACGGTCATCGGCAACCTCGACGGCTGGCTGACCACGGTGGTCGGCCGGATCAGCCTGGACGTCCTGCGGTCGCGCAAGTCCCGCCCCGAATCGCCCTACGACGAGATCGTGGTGGCGATCGAGGACGGTTCGGAAGAGGTGGCCCGCGCCGATTCGGTCGGCCTGGCGCTGCTGGTGGTCCTGGAGACCCTGGGCCCGGCCGAGCGGCTGGCGTTCGTGCTGCACGACCTGTTCGCGGTCCCGTTCGAGGAGATCGCCCGCATCCTGGGCAAGTCGGCGGCCGCGACGAAGATGCTGGCCAGCCGCGCCCGCCGCAAGGTCCGCGCGGCGGACCGCCCACCCGCACCCGGCCGCCCAGAGCGAGAGGTGATCCAGGCATTCCTCCGCGCGGCCCGCGACGGCGACTTCGAGGGTCTGCTCCGCGTCCTGGACCCGGAGGTCCAGCTGACGGTGGACACCCCGGGCGGAGTGGTGGTGGTCCTGGGAGCAACCAAGGTGGCCGCAGGAGCCCAGTTCGGCGCGGCGGCGACCGGCCGCCCGTTCCTGGTCGGCGGCCTCCCGGGAGTGGTGGCCTGGCGAGAGGACGGCTCACCGCTGTCGGTGGTGGCGTTCACGGTGGCGGAGGGGAGGGTGACCGGGATCGCGGCGGTGGCCGACCCGGCCCGGCTGGCGTCGATGACCCTGCCGCCGCCACCCGAAACCGTCGGTGGCTCCCGGTAGCGTGGCAGCTGGGGGCCGGAGGCCCACGGTCGCGTGCTTGTGGGGCCGGAAGAGGCCCGCGTGCTTGCCGAGCGGACGGGCGCTGCAGAGGCCAGCACCGTCGTCGAGCTGCGGCGGCGGCCAACCAACCGCAGGCTCACCTCGCGAGCCCGGAAGCCCGGAAGCCCGGAAGCCCGGAAGCCACAGTTGCGTAAGGCGCAACTCGTTGCGTCTTCACCACGAACCTCACTCATGCGGATGTCGCCATGTCCGCGTGATCCGTGATTAGCTGCGGGCAGGAGCAGCCAGAGCCGGAAGGTGGATTCGCATGCCGTACGAGGTGCAGGGGGTCGTTTCGCGGGGTAAGGGCGAGCCCGTCTCGCTGGAGACCGTCCTCGTGCCCGATCCCGGTCCCGGTGAGGCCGTCGTGAACGTGCAGGCCTGCGGGGTCTGCCACACCGACCTGCACTACCGCGAAGGCGGGATCAACGACGACTTCCCGTTCCTGCTCGGCCACGAGGCCGCCGGGGTCGTCGAGGCCGTCGGCGAAGGCGTCACCGATCTCGCGCCGGGTGACTACGTCATCCTCAACTGGCGGGCCGTCTGCGGCACCTGCCGGGCCTGCCGGCGCGGCAAGCCGTGGTACTGCTTCTCGACCTTCAACGCCGCCCAGCCGATGACCCTCGCCGACGGCACCAAGCTCTCGCCCGCGCTCGGTATCGGCGCCTTCCTCGAAAAGACCCTTGTCCACAGCGGACAGTGCACAAAGGTCAACCGGGAAGCGGAGCCGGCGGTGGCCGGGCTGCTCGGCTGCGGTGTCATGGCCGGGCTCGGCGCCGCCATCAACACCGGCGCCGTCACCCGCGGTGACTCCGTCGCGGTCATCGGCTGCGGTGGCGTCGGGGACGCCGCCATCGCGGGCGCGAAGCTCGCCGGCGCGACCACGATCGTCGCCATCGACATGGACGACCGGAAGCTCGGCTGGGCCGAGGACTTCGGCGCCACGCACACCGTCAACAGCAAGGGCCTCACCGAAGAACAGGTCGTCGAGGCCATGCAGGACGCCACCAGCGGATTCGGCCCGGACGTCGTGATCGACGCCGTCGGCCGGCCCGAAACCTGGCGGCAGGCCTTCTACGGACGCGATCTGGCCGGCACGGTCGTGCTGGTCGGCGTGCCGACGCCGGAGATGCGCCTGAACGACCTGCCGCTGATCGACTTCTTCTCGCGCGGCGGCTCGCTCAAGTCGTCGTGGTACGGCGACTGCCTGCCGAGCCGGGACTTCCCGATGCTCGTCGACCTCTACCTGCAGGGCCGGCTGCCGCTGGACAAGTTCGTCACTGAGCGGATCGGCGTCGACGGCGTCGAGCATGCCTTCGAGCGCATGCACCACGGGGACGTCCTGCGCAGCGTGGTGACGTTCTGAGCAGCGTCTTCCAGGGCCAAGCCCCGGACCCCGGCCGGGGGGCAAGCCCCCCTGGACCCCCCGAAAGCCCGCTGTTCACCGACGACGAGTACCCGGCCGAGCCCTACCCCGGCGCCCGGCCGGGTCACTCGTTCGTGCACGTCGACGGCGTCGGGCATCCCCTCGACACCGCGCCCGACGGCTGGCGCAACCGGCTGGCCGTGCTGGCCTACGGTTCGAACGCGAACCCGTCGAAGATCACCTGGCTGCGGGCGCGGCTCGGACTCGAGGGCCCGGTCGTCGTGGCGCACGCGCGCTGCGCCGGGCTCGCCGCGGTGTGGGCCGCGGGCTTCCGCGTGGTCGACGACCAGCGCCCGGCCACCCTCACCGCGCTGGCCGGCGCCGAAGACCACGCCATCTGGTTCGTGACGCCCGACCAGCTGGCGGTCCTGGACCGCTGCGAAGGCCGCGGCACCCGCTACCACCTGGCCCGGCTCACCGAACCCGACGTCACGCTCGAAGACGGCACCCGGCTGACCGAGGTCCACACCTACGTCGGCGCCGCGCCGATCCGCTACCCGCTGCTGGTCGACGGCAAGCCGGTGCGCACGGCCGACGTCCCGCAGGCCGAGGCGGCGAAGCTCGAAGGTGTCGCCGCCGACGGCCACGGCGTACCGTGCGAGGTCGTCACACCAGCTTTCCCGGGTTGAGGATCCCGGTCGGATCCACGGCGGACTTGGCCGCCCGCAGCACTTCGACGCCCAGCGAGCCGATTTCCGCGCTCAGGTAGGGCGCGTGGTCGACGCCGACGGCGTGGTGGTGCGAAATCGTGCCCAGCCCGGTGATCGCCTCGGACGCCGCCGCCTTCGCCCGCTGCCACTGGCCGGCCGGATCGGACTCGTCCCGGGCCGTCAGCACCGTGAAGTAGAGCGACGCACCCGTTTCGTACGCGTGGGAGATGTGGCACATGACGATCGAGCGGCCCAGCGCGGCGGTCAGGGCCGCACGGACGTCGTCACGCAGTTCATCCACATTGGACCAATAGGCCGCCGTTTCGAGCGTCTCGACACAGACGCCCTGGTCCAGCAGGACATCCCGCTGCCGGGGACCGGCGAACCGGCCGTGCCGCCACGATTCACCGAGCGCCTTGCCGACGCGCACGGCCCCCGCCGCCTTCAGCCGCCGCGTCGTCTCACGGCGGCGCAGCGCCACGTCGTGCGCGGTGCCTTCCCAGCCGACAATGAGGAAACACGGCCGCCGCACGCCCCGCGCGACCAGGTAGCGGCGCAGCGCCGTCGTCTTCAACCCCGCGTTCAGCGCCAGCGACACCTCGGTTTCGTCCACATCGGACAGTCGGGTGACGTCGGCGAGCGCGTGGTGCTGCGCGAGGTCCCGCACCGCCTCGGCACCGGCCGTCCAGCCCGGTAGCGCGTAACCCTCGTACCGCCGGACCTTCGGCGCCGGCCGCACCCGCAGGGCGACTTCCGTGATGACGCCGAGCGTCCCCTCGCTGCCGATGGCGAGCTGGCGCAGGTCCGGCCCGGCCGCGGAGGCCGGCGCGACGCCGAGCTTCCACGGGCCGCGCGGGGTGGCCAGCCGCACCCCGGTCACCATGTCCTCGAACCGCCCGTAGCCCGACGACGCTTGGCCCGCCGAGCGCGTCGCCGCGAAACCGCCGATCGTCGCGCGCTCGAAGGACTGCGGCACGTGCCCGAGCGTCAGGCCGTGCCCGGCGAGCAGGCGCTCCGCCTCGGGCCCGCGGACGCCCGCCTGCAGGACGGCGATGCGCGACTCGGCGTCCACTGACACCAGCGCGTCGAGCCGGACGAGGTCCAGCGCGATCACCGCCGCCTTCTCGCCGCGCAAGGCCGCGACGCCGCCGACCACCGACGTGCCGCCGCCGAACGGCACGACACCGACGTCGTGCTGCACGCACACGTCGAGGACCGCCTGGACCTCGTCGGGATCGGCCGGCAGCACCACCGCGTCGGGCACCGGGAAGCTCGCCGAAGGCGACCGGCGCCGCAGGAGGTCGAGGTAGGACAGCCCGGTCGCCCGCGCGAGCCGCGCCGGGTCGTCCACCAGCACGTTCTCCTCGCCGACCACCTTCGCCAGCGCCTCCACAGCAGACTTCGCCAGTTTCGGTGACGGTATTTCCACCGGCATTTCGCGCGCTGGGGCGGCGGCGGGGGCGACCGGACCGATACGCTGGTCGAGCCACCTGGCCGCCCGCGCGGGCAGCGGGGTGGCGTCGGCGGCGTCCTCGGTCCAGGACCGGCGCAGGCGGTGGTCAATGAGCGGCTTCACGACTACAGTGTGACATATGGACGTGAAACGTCACACCACTCAGGCCGCGGCTTCGTCCGCGCTCGCGGACACCCGCAACCGCCAGACGGCCACCCGCGTGGCCGATGACGTGCTGCTCGACGCCGCGCGCTCGTGCGTGCTGGCCGTCGGTGTGCGCCGCACCACACTCGCCGAGATCGCCCGCACCGCGCGCGTCAGCCGGATGACGGTCTACCGCCGGTTCCCCGACGTCCGCAGCGTGCTCGCCGCGCTGATGACCCGCGAGTTCAGCGGGCTGCTGCGCACGGCGAGCGAAGGCGGCGCCGACGCCGCGCACAGCCGCGACCGGCTCGTGCTGATCGCGGCCGCCGGCGTCCGGGCACTGTCGACCGATCCGCTGTTCCGCACGCTGCTCGACGTCGACCCCGAGCTCGTCCTCCCGTACATCGTGGAGCGGCTCGGCGCGACGCAGAAGTTCGCCGAACAGGCGTTGCACCAGCTGCTGGAGGCCGGCCACCAGGACGGTTCGATCCGGCGGGCGCCGGTCGCCGTGCAGTCCCGGTCGGTGCTGCTGGTGGTGCAGTCGTTCGCGTTCTCGCTGCGGCCGGCCACGGCCGACGTGCCCGAGGCGGCGCTGATGGCGGAGTTCACCCACGTGCTCGACGCGGCGCTGAAGCCGTGACGTCCGGCTCGCTCAACGCGCGGCGCCGCGAACGTGAGCTCGCGGAGCTGGCTGCGGGCGAGCGAGTCGACGTCGTGGTGGTCGGCGGCGGCGTCACCGGCACGGGCATCGTGCTGGACGCGGCTTCCCGGGGCCTGTCGGTGGCGCTTGTGGAGGCGCACGACCTGGCGTTCGGGACGTCACGCTGGTCGTCGAAGCTGGTGCACGGCGGCCTGCGGTACCTGGCCCACGGCGAGTTCGGCCTGGCGCACGAGAGCGCGGTGGAGCGCGGGATCCTGATGACACGCACGGCACCGCACCTCACGCGCGCGATGCCGCAGCTGTTTCCGTTGTACCCCAGCACATCCCGGCTCCAGGAGCGCGTGGTCGCAGCCGGCTTGCGGGCGGGCGACGTGTTGCGCCGGGCGGCACGCACGCCGTCGTCCGTGCTGCCGCGTCCGCGCTCGGTTCCGGCGGCGGAAGCGTTGGCGCTGGCACCGGGGATTTCCCCGCACGGCTTGCGCGGTGGCTTGCTGGCTTACGACGGCGCGCTGGTCGACGACGCGCGGCTGGTGGTGACCCTGGCCCGGACGGCGGCGTCGTTCGGCGCCCGGATCCTCACGCGGCTGTCGGCGCTTTCGCTGTCCGCGGACCGCGTTCAGGTGCGTGACGGCATTTCCGGTTCCACTATGGACATCCACGCCCGCCAGGTGATCAACGCGACGGGCGTGTGGGCGGGCACGCTGACCGGCGCGGTGCGGCTGCGGCCGTCGCTCGGATCACACCTGGTACTGGCGCCGGGAACGGTCCCGCTGGGAACGACATCGGTGAACATCAGCGTGCCCGGCGAGACCAACCGGTTCGTGTTCCTGCTCCCCCAGCCGGACGGCCGGGTCTACTTGGGACTGACGGACGAGCCGGTTTCCGGGCCGATCCCCGCCGTGCCGACCGTTCCCGAGTCCGATGTGGATTTCCTGCTGGAACTGGCCTCGTCCGTGCTGTCGCGGCCGCTGACCCGGGCGGACGTCGCCGGCTCGTACGCGGGCCTGCGTCCGCTGGTCGAGGGGACGGGCGGCCGGTCGGCGGACCTTTCGCGCAAGCACGCGGTCCTGGCCGGTTCGGACGGCTTGCTGACGGTGGTCGGCGGCAAGCTGACGACGTACCGCCGGATGGCCGAGGACGCGGTCGACGCGGCGGTCCGCCTGGCGGGACTCAGTGCTTCACCCTGCCGGACGGCTCGATTGCCGTTGCTGGGCGCGGCTCCACGAGCGGAGCTGTCCCTTGTGGACGCTGCACCCCGGCTGGTGGCCCGGTACGGCACGGAGGCACCACGGGTGGCGGCGTTGGGCGAACTGGACGCGGAGTTCGCGGCGCCAGTGGGACCGGGCACCGAGATCACGGCGGCGGAGATCGTGTGGGCGGTCCGGAACGAAGGGGCGCTGGACGTTCCGGACGTGCTGGAGCGCCGGACGCGGTTGTCGCTGATCCCGCCGGACGCCGAGGCCGCGGCGGCGCGGGTGGCGGAGATTGTCGACAAGTCGCTCGCGGGTCTCGACTGAGCGTAGAACCAGACTTGATGTTCTCTTGAGTTGACGTCTCATTGTGTTTTTGCAACAGTATGTCGTATGAGCCCGGTCAGACGCGGCAAAGAGCTGCCGATCTACAACCGGCTTCCCGTGCTCCGAGCCGAGCGGGGGTTGAGCAGGGCCGCGCTCGCGAACGCCGTCGAGGTCAATCCGCAGACCATCGGCGCGCTCGAGCGGGGCGACCACTATCCCAGCCTGGACCTGGCGTTCCGGATCTGCGCCGTGTTCGACCTGCCGGTCGAAGCCGTGTTCGGCCGGGAGCCGTTCACGCCACTGTCCACCCAGGTCTACCGCGAGGGGGAAGCATGACCGAACTGCCGGGGTGGCGCGACCGGCGGCACCGGCGGCCGCTCGTGGCCGTGCTCGTCGTCGCCGATCTGGCGCTGCCCGACGACGACCCCGAGGATTTCGCAGAGGGGATGGGGAATGCCTGAGGGGACACTGGAGATCGACCGGATCTCCAAGCGCTACGGCGCCAAGACCGCGCTGGACGGCGTCACGTTCGACGTCCGCGCCGGCGAGCTGTTCGGTTTCGTCGGCAGCAACGGCGCCGGCAAGACCACCACGATGCGGATCGCGCTGGGGGTGCTCGCCGCCGACGGCGGGGAAGTCCGGTTCGGCGGCGAAAAGGTCACGCACGAAACGCGCACGCACATCGGCTACATGCCGGAGGAACGCGGCCTGTACCCGAAGATGAAGGTGCTCGACCAGCTCGTCTACCTGGCCGAGCTGCACGGGCTGAGCGCGAACGAGGCTCACCGCAACGCGGAGAACTGGATCACCCGGCTCGGGCTGGCCGACCGCCGCAAGGACGAGGTGCAGAAGCTGTCCCTCGGCAACCAGCAGCGCGTCCAGCTGGCCGCGGCGCTGGTGCACGACCCCGCGGTGCTGGTGCTCGACGAGCCGTTCTCCGGCCTCGACCCGCTCGCCGTGGACGTGATGAGCGGGGTGTTGCGGGAGAAGGCCGCGGCGGGGGTGCCAGTGGTGTTCTCCAGCCACCAGCTCGACCTCGTCGAGCGGCTGTGCGACCGGGTCGGGATCATCCGCGGCGGCCGGATGGTCGCCGTCGGCACGGTCGCCGAGCTGACCGCCGGCGCGCGCAGCAAGCTGGTCGTGACGGCGCCGGCCGCGCACCCCGGCTGGGCCGCCGGCCTGCCCGGGGTGCGGGTGCTGGAGCAGCAGGGCGCGACCACCGTACTCGACCTCGAACCGAGCGCGGACGACCAGGCCGTGCTCGCCGCGGCGCTGGCGACCGGGCCGGTCACCGAGTTCAGCCGCCGTCGCCGCTCGCTGACCGAGCTCTTCCGCGACGCCGTTTCCGACGGCGCCGCGGCCCCAGGGGAGGAACCGCGATGAGGAAGCTGAGTGGCCGCCGGGCGGTCTGGCTCGTGATGAAGCGCGAACTGAACACGCGGCTGCGGACGCGGTCGTTCGTGGTCGGCACGGCGGTGCTGCTGGTCCTGCTGCTGGGGTACGTGGTCTTCCAGACGGCGCTGGCCGGTTCGTCGGACCGGAGCACGGTCGGGCTGACCGGCCAGGCGATCGGCATCGCCCGCCAGCTGCAGGCCGAGGCGGCCGTTTCGGGCCGTGAGATCACCACGGTCGTCGTCACCGATCCGGACGAGGGCAGGCAAAAGGTCGAGAACGGCGACTTCGACGCGCTGGTCTCGGGCAGCGCGGCGCAGCTGACCGCCACCTACAAGTCCTCTTTGGACGACCAGCTGCGCCGCGTCCTCGACGAGGTCGCGCAGCAGCAGGTGCTCGACGGCGTGCTGTCGTCGGCGCAGCTCGAGCCGGCCGAGGTGATGGCCCGGGTCAACGGCACCCACGTGCACGACGACGCCCTCGAACCGCAGCCTGCGGATCACACGCAGCGGCTGGTCGTCGGCCTGGTCGTGGCGTTCCTGCTGTACATGAGCATCATCACCTACGGGATGATGGTCGCCCAGGGCGTCGTCGAGGAGAAGTCGAGCCGGGTGGTGGAGATCCTGCTCGCCAGCGTGCGGCCGTGGCAGCTGCTGCTGGGCAAGGTGATCGGCCTCGGCCTGGTCGGCCTGACCCAGCTGGTGATCCTCGCGGTGGTCGGCTTGGGCGCGGCGTCGGTGACCGGCGTGTTCACCCTGTCGGGGTTCGCGACGGGCGCGGTGCTGTGGGGCCTGCTCTGGTACCTGCTCGGCTTCCTGCTGTACGCCACGATCTACGGCGCACTCGGCTCACTGGTGTCACGCCAGGAGGACACCCAGTCGGTGGTCGGGCCGCTCAACATCATCCTGGTGGTCGGGTTCATCGCCGGGTTCAACCTGCTGGTCCAGAACCCGGCGGGCTCGGCGACGCAGATCGTGTCGCTGATCCCGCTGCTGTCCCCGATCCTGATGCCGGCCCGCATTTCGACGGGCGCGGCGGCGGGCTGGGAGATCGGGCTGTCGCTCGCGCTGACCGTCGCGTTGGTCGCGCTGCTGACGTGGGTGGGCGGGAAGATCTACGGCAACAGCGTCCTGCGGATCGGCAGCCGCATCAAGCTGTCCGAGGCCCTGCGTGGCTGACGTGCGGCCGGCCGGGCCGGCCGACGTGGCCGCCATCCGCCGGTTCGGCGAGGTACACGTCCGGGCGCACTACGCCCCGCTGATCGGCGCGGCCGCGGCGGACGCCCAGGTCCGCGACTGGTGGAACGAAACGCACCTGGCGGCGGCCGTAGCCGGCGGGCTGGTGATCGTCGCCGACGACGGCGGCGAGCTCGCCGGTGTCGGGCAACGCGGCCGCAACGGGCCCGAGCACGTGATCTACAAGCTCTACGTGCACCCCCGGCAGCGCGGCCGCGGGCTCGGCCCGCGGCTGCTCGACACCCTCGCCGCGCAGCTGCCCGCCGACGCCGAACGGCTGTACATCGAGCACTTCGCGGCCAACGAGCGAGCCGGTGCCTTCTACGAGCGCGAAGGCTTCACCGTCGACCGGATCGTGCCGAGCGCCGCCGGCGACCCCGCGCTCGACGTCGTGTGGCGGGTGCGGCCGGTCAGCGGGACGTGATCTTCCCGTACCGCTCCAGGGACACCTGCCGCTCGTGGGCGTGGTCGACCATCGGTGCCGGGTACTCCTCCGGCCTATCCTTCAGCTGGTGGACCGCCTTGCCCGGCACCGAGCGCAGCTCCGGCACGTACTTCCGCACGTAGCTCCCGTCGGGGTCGAACTTCTCGCCCTGGGTCGTCGGGTTGAAGACGCGGAAGTACGGGGCCGCGTCGGTGCCGCAGCCCGCCACCCACTGCCAGTTCAGCTGGTTCGATGCCAGGTCGCCGTCCACCAGGTGCTTCATGAAGTGGCGGGCGCCCAGCCACCACGGCAGGTGCAGGTCCTTCACCAGGAAGCTCGCGACGACCATCCGCACCCGGTTGTGCATCCAGCCCTCGGCCAGCAGCTGCCGCATGCCGGCGTCCACGATCGGGTAGCCCGTGCGGCCCGCGCACCACCGCTCGAACGCCTCGCGGTCGTCGTCGTGCTCCATCGCGTCGAAGCGCTTGTCGTAGTTCTCGCGGGCCGTTTCCGGGCGGTGCCACAGGACGTCCGCGTGGAACTCGCGCCAGCACAGCTCGCTCCGCAGCGACTTCGCGCCCGCGCGGTCGTCGCCGTCGAGGTCCGCCAGCAGCGTCCTCGGGTGGACGCACCCCCAGCGCAGGTACGGCGAAAGGCGCGTCGTGCCGTCGCGGTCCGGGCGGTCGCGGTCGACGTCGTAGGTGTCGATGCCGCCGTCGAGGAACGCGTGCCAGACGTCCAGCGCGGCCTGCTCGCCCGGCTCGGGCAACACCGCGGACACCCGGGGCGGCTTCGGGATCTTCAGCGAGCGCGGCGGCTCGATCCAGTCCACAAGGGACGGTCCGGTGTCGGCGGGCGAGTGCCAGCCGCGGGCGGTCCAGGCTCGGAAGAACGGCGTGAAGACGCGGTACGGCTCGCCGTCCGGCTTGGTGACGCTGCCCGGCGTCACCGCGTACGGGGAGCCCGTCTCGACCCAGTCGATGTTGTGCTCCGCCAACGCTTTCGCGACCGCGGCGTCCCGGCGGCGGCCGTAGGGGCCGGTGTCGGCGCTGACGTGCACCGCCGCGGCGCCGATCTTCTTCGCCACCTTCACGACCTCGGCCGCCGGTTCGCCGCGCACCAGCATCAGCCGGCCGCCGAGCTGCTCGTTCAGCTTCTCCAGGCAGCCGTGCAGGAACGCTTCACGCGGCGCACCGCCCGGCTTCAGCAGCGCTTCGTCGAGGACGTACAGCGCCAGCACGTGCTTGCTGTGCTTCGACGCCTCCAGCAGCGCGGCGTGGTCGCCGAGCCGCAGGTCACGGCGGAACCACAGGACGACCGGCGCTTCTCGAGTCACGGCGGTAAACGATAAGCGCCCCGCCGCGCAGGTGCACGGCGGGGCGCTTGTCCGGGTGAGCGATCAGCGCTCGGACATCGGGGTGTAGTCCCGCGACGCGTGGCCGGTGTAGATCTGCCGTGGGCGGCCGATCTTGGTGGCCGGGTCGTTGATCATTTCGCGCCAGTGCGCGATCCAGCCCGGGAGCCGGCCCAGCGCGAACAGCACCGTGAAGAACTTCGTCGGGAAGCCCAGCGCCCGGTAGATCAGGCCGGTGTAGAAGTCCACGTTCGGGTACAGCTTCCGCTCGACGAAGTAGTCGTCGGAAAGTGCGGTCTCTTCGAGCTTCTTGGCGATGTCGAGCAGCTGGTCGCCGCCCTTCAGCTTGCCGAGGATCTCGTCGGCGGTGCTCTTGATGATCTTCGCGCGCGGGTCGTAGTTCTTGTAGACCCGGTGCCCGAAGCCCATCAGCTTCACGCCCTTTTCCTTGTTCTTCACCCGCTCGACGAACTTGGCGACGTCGCCGCCGTCGCGCTGGATGCCCTCGAGCATGTCCAGCACCGCGGAGTTCGCGCCGCCGTGCAGCGGGCCGAACAGCGCGTTGATGCCGGCCGAAATCGAGGCGAACAGGTTCGCCTCGGACGAACCGACCAGGCGCACGGTCGAGGTCGAGCAGTTCTGCTCGTGGTCGGCGTGCAGGATGAACAGCAGGTCGAGCGCCTTGGCGGCCTCGGGGTCGACCTCGTACGGCTCCGCGGGGAAACCGAAGGTCATCCGGAGGAAGTTCTCCACCAGGCCCAGGGAGTTGTCCGGGTACAGCAGCGGCTGGCCGACGGACTTCTTGTAGGCGTAGGCCGCCAGCGTCGGCAGCTTCGCCAGCAGGCGGACGGTCGACAGCTCCACGTTCGGCTCGTCGAACGGGTTGAGCGAGTCCTGGTAGAAGGTCGACAGCGCCGACACCGCACTGGACAGGACCGGCATCGGGTGCGCGTCGCGCGGGAAGCCGCTGAAGAACGCCTTCAGGTCCTCGTGCAGCAGCGTGTGCCGCTGGATCTTCTCGGTGAAGTCGGCCAGCTGGGCCTGGGTCGGCAGCTCGCCGTAGATCAGCAGGTAGGAGACCTCGATGAAGGTTGACTTCTGGGCCAGCTGCTCGATCGGGTACCCGCGGTAGCGGAGGATGCCGGCGTCACCGTCGATGTAGGCGATGGCCGACGACGCGGCGCCGGTGTTGACGAAACCGGGGTCGTAGGTGATGTACCCCGTCTGCGCCAGCAGCTTCCCCAGTTCGATCCCCGGCGCGCCCTCGACCGGGTGCACGATCTTGAACTCGTGCTCGCCATTCGGCAGGGTCAGCTTCGCGGTTCCGCCGGACTGCCCCGCAGTCGTCGCGTCGGACATGCAAGTCCCTCTCACGTTGGGCACGGGCCGGCGGCGCCTGTAGGTTTCACAGGTAGCCACGTGTTCACGCGAGGAAACACTGGCGCCTCGCTGCACACCGCCCCGCTGGGGTATGAAGAATGCCCCACCACGCTAGTCGAGAAACCCGCCTTCGCGCAGCGGTGACGTTGCTCCTGGGGCCCCCTTTGGGACCAGGTTCACACGGTGGACGCCATATCGGCCGAAGTCGGCGGCTCCGCACCGCTGCGGGACACCGTGATCGACGCCGCTTTCGCGGCGAAAGCGAGGGCCTCGCGCCACGCGTCCGCGTCGAGAGAGGCCAGGTCGGCGGCCTCGTGGGTGTGCAGCCACGCCAGCAGCGCCCCCTGCACTGTGTCGCCCGCGCCGATCGTGTCGACGACGGTGACTTTTCGCGACGGCACGTGGGCCAGCTCACCTGCGGCGGTGATCACCGAGAGCCCGTCGGCGCCGCGGGTGAGCACCACGGCGTCCACTCCGGACTCGATCCACGTCTTCGCGGCGGCGACCGGGTCGGCGCCCCCGGTGAGCCACGCGGCGTCGTCGTCGGAGATCTTCAGCAGCCGGACGTCCGGCAGCCAGGACGCGAACCGGGCCCGGTAGGCGGCCGGGTCGGTGATCAGCGCCTCGCGGATGTTGGGGTCGAGGACGGTCAGGACGCCGCGGGCGGCCTCGCGCCGCAGCATCGCCTCGTACGCCGACGCGCCGGGCTCGAGGACCATGCCGAGCGTGCCGAGTGAGAGCGCGGTCACGTTCTCCGGCAGCGGCCCCGGGTCCGCGACGAGCCGGTCGGCGGTGCCCTCGACGTAGAAGGAGTAGCGCGCGGCACCCTTCGCGTCGAGCGCCACGACGGCGAGCGTCGTCGGTTCGTCGCCACGCTGCAGCAGCGACGTGTCGACGGCGGAGGCGTGCAGCCGGTCGACCATCGCCTCGCCGAAGCGGTCGGTGGACACGCGCGAGAGGAACGCCGCCGGCACGCCGAGCCGGCCGGCCGCCAGCGCGACGTTGTACGGGCCGCCGCCGAGCCGGGGCAGCAGCGCGCGCAACCCGCCGTCCACAGTGGAATCCAGGGGGTCGCCGGGAACCAGGTCGACCAGAGCTTCTCCGCCTACGACGATCACGCCGGAAGCTTAATTCACGCGGGACTGACAATTCCTGTCCGCTATTTGTCGAGACCGCCGAGCAGCAGTTCCCCCAAAGCGGTGAACGCCTCGGCGTCGGACACGTCGGTCCGCCTGCCGAGCACCCCGGTTTGGATGCCTTCGATGATCAGCCCGGTCATCTCGGCGACCAGCCGGGCGTGGACGTCCCGGAAGACGCCGTCGGCCACGCCCTTGTCGATGAACTGCCGGAGCCGTGTCGCGGCGAACCGGCTGTTGAGCTGGTAGGCCTCGCGAGCGGGACCGAAGGCGGCGAGGTCGCGCATGAAGGCCGCGGACGCCCGGTTGAGGTGCTCGGAGACGCCGGCCAGGTACTCGGCGATGAGCTTGCGGGCGTCGTCGATGCCGGCGACGCGCTCCTCGATCCGCTCCGCGGCGCCCCGGAAGAACTGGGTGACGACCTTGACGGCGAGCTGCTCCTTGCTGGGCGCGAGCGCGTAGAGCGTCGACTTGGAGCAGCGGAGACGGCCGGCGAGGTCGTCGAGGGTGAAGTCCGCGAAGCCCTCGGCCAGGAAGAGCGCCTCGAGGTCGGCGAGCAGGGCGCGCTGGCGAGCGGTCGGCCGTCGGCGGGGTTCGGGGCGCATCGGCTCACTATCTCCTACGTCTTCCGCGCCTTACGGTACTCTGAACGAGCCCACAGTACTGTTTTCAGTACCGCTTTGGAGGACGAAGATGCCCGCCGAACGCCTGCTGCCCGACTCCGATGCGGCGGATCTCGTCGCCCTGGCCAGGGAGATCGCGCGCGACGAACTCGCGCCCCGGGCGGCAGCGGCCGAGGAGGCCGAGCAGTTCCCGCGCGAGCAGTTCCGCCTGCTGGGCAAGTCCGGCCTGCTGGGCCTGCCGTACGCCGAGCGCTGGGGCGGCGGCGCGGTGTCCTACGAGGTCTACCTGCAGGTCCTGGAGGAGATCGCGACGGCGTGGATGACGGTCGGCGTCGGCCTGTCGGTGCACACGATGTCCTGCTACGCCCTGTCGGAGTACGGCACCGACGAGCAGCGCGACCAGTGGCTCCCGGACATGCTCGAAGGCTCGCTGCTGGGCGCGTACGCGCTGTCGGAGACGCAGGCGGGTTCGGACGCGGCGGCCCTCTCGACGCGCGCGCGCCTGGACGGCTCGGACTACGTCGTCAACGGCACGAAGGCGTGGATCACGCACGCGGGCGTGGCGGACTTCTACACGACGATGGTCCGCACGGGCGAGGCGGAAATCTCCACCCTGCTGGTTCCCGCCGCGACGCCGGGCCTCTCCGCGGCGCCGCGGGAGCGGAAGATGGGCCTCACGGGCTCCCCGACGGCGCAGATGATCTTCGACGACGCCCGGGTACCGGCCGCGCGGCTGCTGGGTTCCCCGGGAGACGGCCTCCGCATCGCGTTGTCGTCGCTGAGCTCGGGCCGGCTGGGGATCGCGGCGTGCGCGGTGGGCCTGGCGCAGGCGGCGCTTGACGAAGCGGTGGCGTACGCGAAGGGCCGATCGCAGTTCGGCCGCCCGATCATCGAGTTCCAGGGCATCGAATTCCTCCTGGCCGACATGGCCGCGACGGTGGAGTCTTCGCGGGCCATGTACCTGGAGGCGGCGCGGCGGCGTGACCGGGGGCTGCCGTTCAAGCGGCAGGCGTCGATCGCGAAGCTGGTCGCGACCGACGGTGCCATGAAGGTGACGACCGACGCCGTCCAGGTGCTCGGCGGCGCCGGCTACACGCGTGACTTCCCGGTGGAGCGGTACATGCGGGAGGCGAAGGTGCCCCAGATCTTCGAGGGCACCAACCAGATCCAGCGGCTGGTCATCGCCCGCGAGCTGAAAGCATCCTGACACTCGTTTCCCAGACGCGCATTTTTCCACCCCCCTTTGCTTTCCGCACGTGGTGCGGCCGGCGGTGAACCGGCCGCACCACGCACACCCCTCGGCCCTGGCTGGTCTAGCGGTTGTCGCCGTCCTGCGGAACGGACGCCGGCACGGACGGGCTCACGCGGGCGATGTCGCCGCTGAGCACCCATGCGCGCTGGCTGGGCGCGAAGCGCGGCGAAAGCAGCCCATCGTTGATCTCCCGGGTGACCGCGACGCGGTTGTACGCGGTCGCGGGCAGGAACAGCCGGTCGTTGGACTGGCCGCCGTCGGAGGTGTCTTCGAGGTCCGCCTCGACGGCGTCGACGATGCCGTCGTGGTTGCCGTCGACCCGCGCGACCTCGGCCGCGTAGGTGTCGAAGATCCGCTGGCTCAGGTTGTGCTCGTACGGCTCGAAGGACGCCGTCCGCAGGTATACGTCCAGCATCACTTCGTTGCCCAGCCCGCTCGGGATGAACCGGAGCCGCTTTTCCTTGTGGTCGTCGTTGTTCGGCATCGGGCGGTCCGGGTCGTCCGGGCTGGTGTTGAGCAGCCGGTCCGGGTCACGCGGGAAGTTCGGGTTGTCGCCGTCGACCTGCGACTGGTTCTTCACGCCCGAGGGACCCGAGCCCGGCACGATCGACGACAGCGCACCGATCTTGCCCTTTTCGAACGTGCCGGGGATCCCGCCGGTGAACGGCAGCTCGTACGTCGGCGGCACCCAGTTCGTGTACTGGTTGAGCTCCCAGTACGAGTGGAGGTCGCTCTGCTGCGTGGCGTTGTAGGCACCCAGCGACAGCTGGATCGGCACCAGGTTGGACACCTTGTCCGGCCAGTGGTCGTTCGCGGACGGCTCGCGGGGCGCCTTGCCGTCGGTGGTGAAGACCGCGCCCGGCTTGTTGTGGTGGTCCCCGGTCTTCGCCAGCGCCACGGCGTCCGCGGCGGTGATGGTCCCGAAGGCGGCGTGCCCGTCGGGGCGCGGCGCGGCGACGTCGGGCACCGTCACGTCGTGGATCAGCCAGCCCTCGTACCAGCCGGACTCGTTGTTGATGACGAACAGCCCCGAGATGTCGGTGAACATGTCGACGAACGAACCGGGGTCGTCCGGGTCGGTCGGCAGCCCCGGCTTCGGCTCGACGACCACCCGCAGGCCGCCCAGCGCGGGCGGGTCGTGGTTCGGCCCGGTGGCCGTGGGCGCGACGCCGTCGTTGATCCCCGGAACGGTCGTGGTGAACACGTTCGGTTGGAAATTCTTCGTGTCCAGCAGGTAGTACTGGAATAACTGACTCGGCGACGGCGCTTCGGAAAACGCGGTCATCGGCGGGAAGGTCGACGCTCTGCCAGCCAGCACCGCCAGGCGGTCCTTCAGTGGCTGCGGCAGGAACCGGATGTCGCCCCGGTCGGTGAAACCTCCCCCTTGCTGCGTAACGGCTTCGGCTCCGCCGGACAACGCGGCGGTCGCCCCCAGCGTCAATGCCGCGGCCACCGCGGTCGCGGCCTTTCGCTTGCTCGTCATGATTTGCTCCTCGCGTGAAACGGGCAGTCCCCGCGCTCGCCGGCAGGGGCGCGGAGGAGAAATCAAGGTGGCCCCTCGCCGAAAGGTATGCACCCGGGTTACATCCGCACTCGTCCTCGCGGCCGGCGGGCTCGCCGAGTATGGTCCGGAGCTACGGATGTGGAGTCCCGATGGAGGGGAAGTCCGGACCGGACTGGGAAACCGTTTACCGCGAAAATGTCGTCTGGGTATACCGACTGATACTGAAAAAGGTGGGAAACCCGGCGGACGCCGAGGATCTCACCGGCGAGGTCTTCCTCGCGGTGCTGAAACCGTTGCGCGGGAACGCGAACGCGGCGGAGATCCGCGCTTACCTGCTGGCGACGGCCCGCACCGTGCTCGCCGCCCATTGGCGGCGCCTGTTCGGCCGCGAGATCACCACGATCGGCCTCGACGAAACCACGGAAATACCCGACGACGACCACCGGATACCGAACGGCACGACAGTTCCGGCGACGGACCGGCGGGTCGCCGCGATACTCGCCGAATTGCCCGAGCGCGCGCGGAAAGTCCTGCAATTACGATTTCTGGAGTCCTACTCGCTGCAGGACGCCGCCGACGAGCTGGGGGTCAGCCTGGCCAACGTCAAGGTCATCCAGCACCGGGCCCTGCGGCTCGCCGCCCAGGCCGCGGCACGGATCGAGGAGCAGGCATGAACGACGTCGACCGCTTCACCGACAGCCTCCTCGGGCAGCGCTCGCCGGAGCCGTTCCGGCCGGACGACGAGCAGGTGGCCCAGATGCGCGGGGCCATCGAGCTGCAGGCCGCCCGCCTCGGCGCGGCCGACGCGCTGCCGGACGCGGACTTCGTCGCCCGGCTCGGCCGCGAGCTGGCGGCGGAGTGCACACCGCCCGCCATGCCACTGGATCGGCGCGCGAACCGGCGGCGCGTGGTCCGCACGGCCGGGATCGCTGCCGCGTCCCTCGCGGCAGGCGCCGGGATCGACCGCCTGGTCCGCGGCCCGGCACCGGCGGCACCACCGCGGGAACCGGGCGAGTGGCGAACGGTGGCGGCGAGCAAGGACGTGCCCGAGGGCGGCCTGCGGGAGTTCGAGCTGGACACCGTGACCGGTTTCGTCCAGCGGACCCCGGATGGCCTCCGAGCCGTGTCTTCGACCTGCACCCACCTGGGCTGCCGCCTGCGGCTGGCGAACCCCGGACGTCAGCTGGTCTGCCCTTGCCACAACGCGACCTTCGCGCTGACCGGCGAGATCCTGCACTACGACCTGCCGGTGGAGATCCCGCCACTGTCGGTGTTCGAAGCTCGCGAACAGGACGGCGACATCCAGATCTACACCCCCTTCGAGCGGGCGTAGCCGGTTCACCTCGATTGATCGGGCAGCACGCCGGAACCGCCCGGTTACCGGCGTGCCGCCCGAAACTCAGCGGGTCTCCCGGTACCGGCGGTCCTTCGACACGCCCTCGCCCAGTGCCTCGTCGAAGTGGTACACCTCGTCGCCCCGCACGAACACCCGCAGCGCGCGGTTCATGACGTCCAGGGGATCGCCCGACCACAGCACCACGTCGGCGTCCAGGCCCGGCTTCAGCGAGCCGATCCGCCCGTCCAGCCCCAGCATCGACGCCGGGTTGATCGTCAGCGACCGCAGGGCCGTCGCCGGGTCGAGGCCGTCCTTGACCGCCAGGGCCGCCTGGTACACCAGGAAGTTGATCGGGATCACCGGGTGGTCCGTCGTGATCGCGATCTGCACCCCGGCCCGCGCCAGGATGCCCGCTGACCGCAGCGTGCGGTTGCGCAGCTCGACCTTCGACTTCGTCGTGAACAGCGGGCCGAGGATGACCGGGACGTTCCGCTCGGCCAGCAGGTCCGCGATCAGGTGGCCCTCGGTGCCGTGGTTGATCACCAGCTTGTAGCCGAACTCGTCGGCCAGCCGGATCGCCGTGACGATGTCGTCCGCGCGGTGGACGTGCTGGTCCCAGTACAGCTCGCCGTCGAGGACCTTCGAGAGCGTCTCCAGCGTCAGGTCCACCTCGTGCGGCTTGCCCTCGGACTCGGCGTGCGCGCGCTTCGCCTGGTAGTTGCGGGCCTTCGTGAACGCCTCGCGCAGGATCGCCGCGACCCCCAGCCGCGTCGACGGCGTCTGCTTCTTCTCCCCGTACACGCGCTTCGGGTTCTCGCCGAGCGCGCTCTTCACGCTGACGTGCTCCGCGAAGATCATGTCGAGGATGCTGCGGCCCCACGTCTTGACGCCGATCGTCTGGCCGCCGATCGGGTTGCCCGAGCCGGGCTTGATGACGACGCTCGTGACGCCGCCGGCCAGCGCGTCGTCGAAGCCGGACTCGTAGGGGTCGATGCCGTCGACGGCGCGGAAGCGGGCGCCGTTCGGGTCGGTCAACTCGTTCGTGTCGTTGCCGGACCAGCCCTCGCCGTCCTCGTGCACGCCGAGGTGGGCGTGGGCGTCGATGAAGCCGGGCAGCACCCAGGTGCCGGCCGCGTCGACCAGTTCGGCGTCCTCCGGGATGTCGACATCGGCCTCGGTACCGACCGCGACGATCCGGCCGCCGTCGATCAGGACCGTGCCGCCGTCGATGGGTTCACCGTCGATGGGGACGACGTAGCCCCCGACAATTGCCTTCGCCATAGTTCGCCACGCTAACGAACTCACCCGGGCGCGTGCACGCGGGCCTTCGCCAAGTGCACCAGTTCGTGGTCGTGCTCCGGTGTCCGGTGCGTCTCGCGGTAGCCGTGCTTGGTGTACAGGTGCAGCGGCCCCGCGCTCTTCGAGCCCGTGAACAGCCGGAACAGCGTCACCTCCGGCGGCGCGGCCGACTCCGTGAACCGCAGCAGCGCGCCGCCCAGGCCGAGCCCCTGCCGGTCCGGCGCCACGACCAGGCGGCCGATCACGCCGACGTGTCCCGACACCGTCAGCCGCACCGATGCCACCAGCCGTCCCGACTCGCGGATCCCCCAGGACAGGCCGGTCAGGGCCGCGCGCGTCTCGTCCAGGGTCTCCAGCAGCGGTGGCAGGTCGAGGTCGCCGTGCGCGCGTGCTTCGGTGACGTACGCCGCGCGCTGCAGCGTCAGCACTTCGCCCGCGTCGGCGACGCTCAGGCGAAGGGGCTTCACGGGACCCGGATGCCCCAGCTGCCCGACCACGACGCCGCCGGCTCCAGCTCGATCAGGTCGGTGCCCGTGTTGAGCGCGTCGGCCGGGCAGGTCATCGGCTCGATCGCGACCGCGCGGCCGCGGCCGACCAGGTCGGCCGGGGTGAACACCTGCGCCCAGCGGAAGTCCGGGCCGGTCCAGACCAGCAGCTGCTGCTCGCCGTGGGCCAGGACGATGTGGTGCCGGCCGTCCTCGGCGGCGGTGAGGCCGCCGAACGCGGTGTCCAGGTCGACGCCGGCCAGGAGCCGCCCGCCGCGGAAGTCGTAGTCCGTGTCCTCGACGTCCTGCTCCTCGGCGTAGGGCATCTGCTCGTCGGGCAACGACGGCCGGACGCGGGTCGCCGGCAGCGTGAGGGTCAGCTCGTCGGTCGGGACGTCGCCGATCCGGAAGTACGGGTGCGTGCCGACGCCGACGCCGATCGGCTGCTCGCCCTCGTTGCGGATCTCGTGGGTGACGATCAGCTCGCGGGGCGCGACCTCGTAGGTCAGGGTCGCGCGCAGCGGCACCGGCCAGCCCGGCTGCACCTCGACGTCGACGGCCAGGGTGATCGACGACTCGGCGTGCTCCACCAGCTCCCACTCGAGGTGGCGGGTCAGGCCGTGGATGGCGTTGCCGCGCGCCTCTTCGGTGATTTCCAGCTGCTGGGTCTCGCCCTGGAACGTCCACCGGCCGCCCTTGGTCCGGTTCGGCCAGGGCAGCAGCACCTGCCCGGCGCCCATCGGCGGCTTGGCGTCCTCGGGGAACTCCTCGACGTACGGCACGCCGCCGACTTCGAACGCGCGCAGCCCGGCACCGATTTCGGTGACGACGGCGCGCGCGTTGCCGCGGGTGATCTCGAACTGCTGACCGGTCGGGTTGCCCATGGCACGACCTTACCGATCCACAAAATAACTAGACCGGTCGTCATAGTTTGCGCTACGGTCGGGTCATGGTTCGCCGCACCGACACGCGGCAGCGGATGCTCGACACCGCCGCCGACCTGTTCCAGACGCAGGGCTACCACGCCACCGGCCTCACCCAGCTGACGACGGCCGGGGGCGCGCCGAAGGGGTCGCTTTACTTCCACTTCCCCGGCGGCAAGGAGCAGCTCGCCGCCGAAGCCGTGAAGCTGTCGAGCGAGCGCACCGGCGCCCTCCTCGAAGCCGTCCTGGCCGACGCACCCGACCCCGCGACCGCGATCGACCGGGCCGTCGACGCACTCGCGGGCTTCCTGACCGAATCGGGCTTCCAGCGCGGCTGTCCACTCGCGACGGTCGCCTTGGACGCCGCCGCGGCGAGCGAACCCATCCGGGAAGCCTGCGTGGACGGCTACGCGTCCTGGCACGCCGTTCTCGCCGGATACTTCGCCGCACAAGGGCTTTCCGCCGCGCGCGCCGACGAGCTCGCGACGATCGTGCTCGCCGCGATCGAAGGCGGGCTGCTGCTGGCCCGCACCCGCCGCGACCTGGCGCCGCTGCACGCCGTCGCCACCCACCTGCACGCCACCCTCGACCGGGAGTTCTCCTGATGCGCGTCCACCACCTGAACTGCGGCACCATGCGCCCGCTCGGCGGCCGGCTGATCGATGGCAAGCCGGGCCTGTTCCGGCGCGCCACGATGGTCTGCCACTGCCTGCTGCTCGAAACCGGCACCGGCCTGGTGCTCGTCGAGACCGGCATGGGCACGCCGGCCGCGGTCGACCGGACCGCCTGGCTGGGCGCCGGGTTCGTCCGCCAGTCCAACCCCGTCCCGGACCCGGCGCAGACCGCGATCGCCCAGATCCGCGCGCTCGGCTTCGACCCGGCGGACGTCCGCGACATCGTGCTGACCCACCTCGACCTGGACCACGCCGGCGGGCTGATCGACTTCCCGTGGGCCCGGGTGCACGTCTACGCCGAGGAGCTGCGAGCGTTCACCGAACCCCGCGACGCCGCCGAGCGCGGGCGGTACCGCAGGATCCAGTTCGCCCACGGTCCACAGTGGACGTCCTATGCGGACACCGGCGAGCCGTGGTTCGGCTTCGACGCCGTCCGGCAGCTCGACGGCCTGCCGCCCGAGATCCTGCTGGTCCCGCTGTCCGGGCACACCCGCGGGCATGCCGGGGTCGCCGTCGACACCGGGAGCGGCTGGCTGCTCAACGCCGGGGATTCGTTCTTCTTCCACGGGCAGGTCGACCCCTCCGCGCCGCACTGCCCGCCGGGCCTGAAGTGGTTCGAGGGCCGCATGGAGACGGTGCCGCGTGCCCGGCTGGACAATCACCGCCGCCTGCGCCAGCTTGTGCAGGAGCACGGCGACGACGTGACCGTCTTCGCCGCGCACGACGAGACCGAGTTCCTCCGGCTGAGCACTGGTGACAACCGGGGCTTCGCCCCGGGCCGGGGGCTTCGCCACCCGGACCCCCGAAAAACGAGCAGGAGCAGCGTATGAAGGTGCACCACCTGAACTGCGGGACGATGCGGCCGGCGGGCGGCAAGGTCCTCGACGGCCGGCCCGGCCTGCTGCGGCGCGCCGAGCTGGTCGCCCACTGCCTGCTGATCGAGACCGGCGACAGCCTGGTGCTGGTCGACACGGGATTCGGCACCCGCGGCGTGACGCACCCCGGCGAGTGGCTGGGCCGCCCGTTCATGGCGCTGGTCGGCGCGAAGCCCACAGCGGCCGAGACGGCGGTCACCCAGATCGAGGAGCTCGGCCTCGACCCGGCCGACGTCCGCCACATCGTCGCAACGCACCTGGACGTCGACCACGCGGGCGGCCTGGCGGACTTCCCGAACGCCGTCGTGCACGTCCGGGCCGAGGAGCACCGGGCGGCGACGTCCCCGGCGAACGCGGCCGAGAAGAACCGCTACCGCGCGGCCCAGTTCGCGCACCGCCCGCTGTGGAGCACGTACGACGAGCGGGGCGAACCGTGGTTCGGCTTCGAGGCGGTCCGGTCGCTGAAGGGCCTGCCGGAGGAGATCCTGCTGGTCCCGCTGACGGGCCACACGCGCGGCCACACGGGCGTGGCGATCGACACGGGCACCGGCTGGCTCCTGCACGCGGGCGACGCGTACTTCTTCCACGGCCAGCTGGACCCGGTGGCCCCGCACTGCCCACCGGGCCTGACGGCGTTCCAGAACATCGTCCAGACCCTGCGCCGCCCGAGGCTGGAGAACCTGGCGCGCCTGCACGAGCTGGCACGGGACCACCAGGACGAGGTCACGGTGTTCTCGGCGCACAGCCCGGTCGAGCTGGCCGCGCTGCGCCGGTGACCCTCGGCGAGCGCGCGGTGCGCCTGAACGAGCTCGCCCAGGGCCTGCGGCCGCCGGCGGAGGAGGCCCGCTGGTTCGAGCGACAGGACCCGCCGACCCGCCGGGCGGTCTTGGACGAGCTGGCCTGCTACGCGGGGCAGGCGAGAGCAGGCGAAGAGGACCGGGACGAGGCGATCCTCCGCAGCGGCGTCAAGCCCGGCGACACCGCTGCGGTCCTGCTGCGGGTGGGGCCGCCGCACGGCCGGCTCCGGAAGATCTGCGCCCTGCCCGATTACCAGCAGGTGCCGGCGTTCCGCCTGCTGGCAGCGCTGTTCGGGGTCGCGGACGACCGGCGGCGCGCGCAGTGCGGCGGGCAGTGCTCACACGAGTGGCACCACCTCAGCTCGCGGCGAGGGCCTGCTTGACGAGCGGGGCGATCTGGTCCGCCGTCATCTTCGCCGGGCCGGTGTAGTTGATCAGCACCGGTGTGCCCTCGACCAGTTCGGCCGAGGCGAGCGTCGCCGTCTTCTGCTCGTCGATGTAGTAGACGGCGCCGTCCGGGAAGCCCGGGACGTCCGTTGCGCCCGGCTTCGCCTTCTTGATCGACGCCACTATCTCGGCCGGCTTGCCTCGCTTGCCTTCGTAGCGGGTCACCGCGAGCGCGCCCGCGGCCTTGCCGTCGTGCTGGTACTCGCAGCTGCGGGCCTTGCCGCCGTTGGCCGCGCTGTTCTGGACCGGGCCCGGCACCGCCTTGAGGTTGTCCAGGAACAGGGCCTTCGACACGGCTTCGGCGGGCAGCAGCTTGCACGGGTCCAGCGCCGCCGCGGCGGCGTTCGTGCTCGGTGCCGGCTTCGGCGCCGGCTTCGGAGCCGCGGACGAGGAAGGTGCCGGTTTGTCCTCGGACGAGCACGCGGTCAATGCGGCGAAAGCGACCAAAACGACAGCAAAGGTACGCATGCCCGCACCCTAACCCGGACGGACTACGCCGTGGGTGCGCGGTACCGCCAGAACGCCGGGAGCAGGAACATCGACGCGCACACGAGCACGATGACCAGCAGGCCGCCGCCGGTCGCGGCGGCCGCGGTGCCGAACGCGGCCGCGCCCCAGCCGTGGGTCAGGTCGGCGATCCGGGGGCCGCCCGCGACCACCACCGTGAACACGCCCTGGAGCCGGCCGCGCATCTCGTCGGTCGTCGCGACCTGCAGGATCGCCATCCGGTAGACCGCGCTGACCATGTCCGCGGCACCCGCCAGCGCCATGAAGACGACGGCGAGCCACAGCGAGTGCGCGAGCCCGAACGCGGCGACCGCGGCGCCCCACGCGCAGATCGACACGACGACGGCGACGCCCTGGCGGTGGATACGCGTGAGCCAGCCGGAGAAGAGCCCGATCAGCATCGCACCCAGCGGCAGGGCGGCGTAGAGCCAGCCGAGCGCGGGGCCGCCGCCGGGCGGGTCGCCGAACGTGCGCTCGGCCATCTCCGGGATCAGCGCGCGCGGCATGCCGAAGACCATCGCGATGATGTCGACGACGAACGAGGCCAGCAGCACCTTCTGCCCGGACAGGTACCGGAAGCCGTCGACGACGTCGCCGAGGCCGGCGCGGCGCGAGGGGCCGTTCAGCGGCGGGATCGACGGCAGCCGCCAGACGGCGAACAGCGTGATCGTCAGGGCGACGACGTCGATCAGATAGAGGGTGGAGAGCCCGAGGACGGGGATCAGCGCACCGGCGAGCAGCGGCCCGAAGACGGCGCCGAAGGTGGACATGGTGGTGTTGAGGGCGTTCGCGGACGGCAGCAGTTCGGCGGGCACGAGCCGCGCGACGACGGCGCCGCGCGTCGGCATGTTGATCGCGAAGAACGCCTGGTTGACGGCGAGCAGGCCGAGGACCAGCCACACCGAGCCGAAGTTCGCGAAGGCCTGCAGCCAGAGCAGCGCGGAGGTGATGGCGACGCCGACGTTGGTGACGAACAGCAGCTTCCGCCGGTCGACGGCATCGGCGACGGCGCCGCCCCACAGCCCGAAGATCAGCAGCGGCACGAGCGCGACGAGGCCGGTGAGCCCGACGTAGGCGGACGACCCGGTGAGGTCGAAGACCTGCTTGGGCACGGCGACGGCGGTCAGCTGCGTCCCGACGGCGGTGACCACAGTGGACAGCCACAACCGACGGAAGGCCACGATCTTCAGTGGCCGGGTGTCGACGACGATGCGGCCGAGGATCTTGCGGAAGCCCGAGCGGGGCGGCAAGGTCCCCGGTTCACCAGTCACGACAGATGAGCTTAGCGGGGCTAACTATCTCCGCGTAGGTGATTTACCTCGCCCGGGCCGCCGAACCTACGGCGCGACGCGCTCGATGTTCCAGCCGTCGTCGTTGCGCACGTACCGCAGCCGGTCGTGCATGCGGTCCTCGCGGCCCTGCCAGAACTCGACCAGGTCCGGCCGGATCCGCCAGCCGCCCCAGTGCGGCGGGGCCGGGATCCGCTCGACGTCCGCGAAGCGGCGCTCGATCCCGTGCAGCGCGTTGTCCAGCGCGCGCCGGCCGTCGACCACGCGGGACTGCGGGGACGCCCACGCCCCCAGCTGGGATCCCCGCGGGCGCTGGGCCCAGTACTCCGCCGTCTCCTTGACGCCGACCTTCTCGACCTCGCCGCGGACGTGGACCTGGCGGTGGAGCGCGTACCAGGGGAACGTCACCGACGCGTACCTCGTCGCCGTCAGGTCGTGGCTCTTCGCCGACGTGTAGTTCGTGTAGAACACCACACCGCGGTCGTCGAGGCCCTTGCACAGGACCGTGCGGGACGAGGGGCGGCCTTCGGCGTCCGCCGTGGCGAGGACCATCGCGTTCGGCTCCGCGATGCCCGCCGCGACCGCCTGGTTCAGCCAGCCCTGCAGCTGATCGGTCCAGGTGGCGGCGAGCGCGGTTTCGTCGAACGCCGCGCCGTCGTAGGCCACGCGCATTCCGGGAAGGCGTACTACGGCGTCTTCCACCTGGTCCTCGATCTCCGGCATCATCGCCAAACCTCCACGCCCGGTCGGGGCATCAGTCGACTTCGGCTCTAGGCACGTTAAGGCCTCGCGACCGGCAGCGGAACCCACCTAACGGTGACACCCGACACCCCCTTCCCGCCATCCCGCCGTAACCGCAGGACAACAAGCTGTAACCACCGCGTTACCTCCTGGACCAGGATCGATACAGGAAACACCTACCTTCGGCGCGTTCCCCACCACCCCGGAGGCAGGCATGACCGAGATCCTGTCCAACGCAGAAACGAGCGCCCCGCCGAAACGCCGCTACGCCCCGCTCGCGGCCAACGAAAACCGCGAGGACTACTCGCTCCGCTTCGCCGCGCATTCGTTCCGGAAATGGTCCCCGTTCGTGGTCGCGACGACCGCGCTGGGCGGCATCGCCTACCTCGCCGACTTCGCGATCGGCGCCAGCATCGTCCTCTCCTACGGCTTCACCTCGGGCGTGCTGGCGATCCTCGCCGCGGCCGTCGTCATCTTCGTGACCGGCGTGCCCATCGCGGCCGCCTGCGCGAAGTCCGGAGTGGACATGGACCTGCTGACCCGCGGCGCCGGCTTCGGCTACTTCGGGTCGACGCTGACGTCGCTCGTGTACGCGAGCTTCACCGTCATCTTCTTCTCGCTCGAAGGCTCGATCATGGGCCAGGCGTTCGAGCTGGCCCTCGGCATCCCGCTGCCCCTCGGCTACCTGCTGGCGACGCTGATCGTGCTGCCCTTCGCCCTCTACGGCATGGGCGCGGTCGCGAAGATGCAGACCTGGACGCAGCCGCTGTGGATCGCCGGCCTGGTGCTGCCCTTCGTCGTCGTGCTGGTCCGCGAGCCGGGCAAGTTCGCGGAATTCACCCACTTCGGGGGTACGGAGGGCACCGGCGCCGGGTTCTCCGCCATCGGGTTCGGCTTCGGCATGGGTGTCGCGCTGTCGCTGATCGGGCAGATCGGGGAGCAGGCCGACTACCTGCGGTTCATGCCCGAGAAGACCGCGGAGAACAAGCGGGCGTGGTGGACCGCGGTGCTCGCCGCCGGCCCCGGCTGGGTGATCCTCGGCGCCGCGAAGCAGATCGGCGGCGCACTGCTGGCCTTCCTCGCGCTCGGCGTCGTCGGGAAGGCGCACGCGCTGGAGCCGATCGCGCCGTACCTCGAGGCGGTGAAGCCGGCGCTCGGGCCGGTCGCGCTGACGTTCGCCGCGCTGTTCGTCGTCGTGTCGCAGATCAAGATCAACACGACGAACGCCTACTCCGGCTCGCTGTCGTTCGCGAACTTCTTCTCCCGCGTGTTGCACAAGCACCCCGGCCGCGTCTGGTACGTGCTGGTCAACTGCGGGATCGCGCTCGCGCTGATGGAGTTCGGCGCGTTCGGCTTCCTGAACAAGATCCTCGGCTTCTACTCGAACGTCGCCATCGCGTGGATCGGCGCGGTCTGCGCGGACCTGGTGATCGCCAAGCCGCTGGGCCTCTCGCCCCGCTACATCGAGTTCAAGCGGGCCTACCTGCACAAGATCAACCCGGTCGGGTTCGGCTCGATGGTAGTCGCGTCGGCGGTGTCGATCACGGCGTACTTCGGCGCGTTCGGGCCGTTCCTGGCCGCGTTCAGCCCGCTGCTCGCGCTGGTCATCGCGATCGTCCTGGTGCCGACGCTCGCCGTCGCCACCCGCGGCCGCTACTACCTGGCGCGGCCGAACACGGTGGCGGGGCCGGACGTCGAGACCGATCTGCGGGCGACGCACACCTGCTCGGCCTGCGGCGACCCGTACGAGCTGCCGGACGTCGCCGACTGCGCCAAGCAGGACGGCCCGATCTGCTCGCTGTGCTGCACGCTCGACAGCACCTGCCACGACGTGTGCCGGACGACCGGCCCGGTCGACCTGGGCCTGCCGGCGCCGCGGACCCCGTAAGGTCCGTGAGGGCCCTTTCCCGGCGTCCGCAGCCGGGAAAGGGCCCTCACGTGAGCCGGCGTCCCCCCGGATCCCCCTCCCGGCTCGACTCGTTCACGTCCGAGGCCGCGCCGGGGTTGCCCGGGATTCACAAGATTTTTCCGGGCCGCAGGATGGCCGCCAGCATCAGCGCGCGCAGCTCCGCGCCGACGTCTTCGACCGGCAGCGGCGGCTCGTGCGCCTGCCACTCGCGCAGCAGCCCGGTGGCCGCGCCGACCAGGGCGATCGCCGTCAGCCGGTAGTCGCGATCGGGCGCGGCGCCGTGGGCGGCCGCGCGCCGCGCCTCCGTCTCGATGAAGGTGGCCCAGCGGTCGACCCACACCTGGTGCTGCTCCTCCAGTTCCGCGCTGACGCCCACCGCTTCGACGTAGTTGAGCCGCGGCAGGCGGGGGTCGACGGTGACCGTGTCGATGAAGACGTCGAGCAGCGTGGCGATGCGGGTCACGGCGTCGGCGTCGGCGACCTTGTCGAGCGCGGCAGTGACGTGCTCCAGGGCGAGGCTGTTGATCCGGTCGTGGAGCGTGCGCAGCACGTCCTCCTTGCCGGTGAACTCCTCGTAGAAGTTCCGCGTCGACACGCCGGCGCGGGCGCACATGTCGGTGATCTTCGTGTACCGGAAGCCGGCGGAGGTGAACAGCTCGAGCCCCGCCGTGAGCAGCCGCTCGCGGCGGTCGGCGCGACGTTGTTCGGGTGCGACGCCGCCGTACGTGCGAGCCAACGGTTGTCTCCTCCTTCTGAGGGATTGCCGGATCCTACCGGCCTGGCTAAATTGTGAAAACCTCGATTACCACACAACCGGAGGCAACGATGCTTCGTCGGTTACTGGTCGCTGTCACGCTCCTGTTCGTGACAGCCGCCCCCACGGCACACGCCGAACCGGGTGTCCTCTTGGAACAGCAGCCGACGACGGTGTTCGTCGGCCCCTTCCCGGCCCCGGTCAAGGCCTGGCACCTCGTCTACCGCTCGACGTCGGCGACCGGCGCGCCGAACGCCGTCTCCGGCACGCTGCTGGTGCCGCCGGCGCCGTGGCTGCGCGGCGGCCCCCGCCCGCTGATCACGTACGCGGTCGGCACGCACGGCCTCGGCGACCAGTGCGCGCCCTCGAACCTCCTGGCCCACGGCATCGAGAACGAAAGCGCGTTGCTGGCGCAGGCGTTGACGCAGGGCTGGGCGGTCGTCGTCACCGACTACGAAGGACTCGGCACGCCGGGCACGCACACGTACGCGGTCGGGCAGTCCGAAGGCCGCGCGGTGCTCGACGCGGCGCGCGCCGCCGCCGGGGTGCCCGGTGCCGACCTGTCGCCGTCCGGTCCCGTGGGCGTGTTCGGCTACTCGCAGGGCGGCCAGGCCGCGGCGTGGGCGGCCGAGCTGCAGGCCACGTACGCGCCTTCGCTGAACGTGGTCGGCGTGGCGGCGGGCGGCGTCCCGGCCGACCTGAACGCGGTGTTCGCCGCCAACGACGGCGGCGCGGCGTTCGGCCTGGTCCTCGGCGCGGCCACGGGCTTCGCGGCGGCGTACCCCGACGTCCCGTTCGCCTCGATCCTGAACGACCGCGGCCGCGAGGCGGTGGCGCGCGTGTCGCAGGCGTGCACGATCGAGCTGGGCGCGGCGGCGCCGTTCGCGCACCTGCAGGACTTCGTGACGGTGCCGGACCCGATCCACGAGCCGCAGTGGCAGGCCCGGCTGGCCGAGAACTACCTGGGCACGACCGCGCCGAAGCCACCGGTGTACCTGTACCACGGGACGCTGGACGAGCTGATCCCGTTCAGCGTCGGGACGGCCTTGCGCGACCGCTGGACGGCGCTGGGCGCGAAGGTGACGTGGCAGGAGTTCCCGCTGCTGGAGCACATCGGCGGGGTCTCGATCGGCGGCCCGGTGGCGATGACCTGGCTGGGCACGAAGTTCTGAGAGTTCCGCTCGCCGGGGACGGACGCAGGGGGTCCTCCCCGGCGAGCGGCGCGATCCACCCGAAACTGTCGTCCCCTCCCGGTAGCGTGGAAAACGGGGGCTGCTCAGAACGGCCGCAGCGCGGTGACGGCGTCCGGCGCCAGGGAAGTCGTGAGCGTGCCACCCGCGGCGAGCGGGCTGCGGGACCACCACTCACCCGACGCCGCCGGCTGTTCCGCACCGCCGACCTCCAGGTCCGTGACCAGCACCCGGCGCCCCGCCAGCACGGCCAGGCTCCCGTCCGAAGCCGGGTCCCCGACCGAAAGCGTCTGACGCACCACCGGCACCGAACCCCGCGTGACCGACAGCGAAGTCGTCAGCGAACCCGGCTTCTCCCCGGCCCGGCCCAGCACCAGTACCTCCCGCGTGTGCAGATAAGCATCCGAAGCCAGCGAAGCCCGGAAGACCGCATTGTGCCGGGCCCGCGCGGTGACCACCGTCGGCTCCGGCAGGTACTCCAGCGAGCCGCCCGGCTCCACCACGACGTCCACAGTAGACAAAGACGACTCACCATGCAGGCCCGGCAGGGCCAACGTAGCCGCCACCCCCGACAACCGGAGCGAAGCGCCCGGCCCAACGCGGACGGTGAGCAGCAGATCGTCCCCACCCAGCGGCGAAGTCGCCGAGTTGACCAGGTGCACCACGGCCGTCGAGCCCGAACGGCGGCGCGGGAACAACGTCAACGGCGCCATCGAGCGCAGCTCCCGCAACACCGTGCGCGAGCCGTCGAAGCACGCGGTCAACCGGGCGTGGGCCTTCACAGCAGGGAACGGACCCAGCCGGCCACCTCGGGCGCGTCCGGAGTGTCCACAAGCGACTGGGTGATCACCGGCAGCGCACCCCGCATCCGGTGCGCGTCCGACGTCATCACGGCCATGTCCGCGCCGACCAGGTGTGCGATGTCGATCTTGTTGATCACCAGCAGGTCCGCCGTCGTGACGCCGGGGCCGCCCTTGCGCGGCACCTTGTCGCCGCCCGCGACGTCCACCACGAAGATCTGGCTGTCCGCCAGGCCGCGGCTGAACACCGCCGTCAGGTTGTCGCCGCCGCTCTCGATGATGACCAAGTCGAGGCCGGGGAACTTCTCCTCCAGCCGCTCGACGGCGTCGAGGTTCGCGGTGATGTCGTCGCGGATCGCCGTGTGCGGGCATGCGCCCGTCTGCACGGCCTCGATCCGCTCCGGGTCCAGCACGCCCGCGCGGCGCAGGAAGTCCGCGTCCTCGGTCGTGTAGATGTCGTTCGTGACGACGGCGAGGTTGATCTCGTCACCGAGGGCGCGGCAGAGCGCCGCGGTCAACGCCGTCTTGCCCGAGCCGACCGGGCCGCCGATACCGATCCGGTAGGCGCGGCCCGCGGTGGGCGCCGCGTCGTAGTGGTCGGGATCGGCGGCCGTCGGGTCGAAGTTGACCTCGTGGAAGTGCCCGTGACCGTGGCCTTCAGCTGGCAAAGAGACGCACCTCTTCCTGGTGGTGCCGGGCGTGGGCCTCGGCGAACAGATCCAACGCGGGCGAACCCGGCGAGGGCAGTGACGCGGGATCGTCGCCCGCCACCGCGGCGGCAGCCTCGCACACCGAGCTCAGATCGAGCCGCGCAACCACGGCATTGACGGCAAAGGGGTCCAGCCCGAGCAATCGCACCGCGGCACTCGCCGGGCCACTGACCGACAGGTACGCGGCCGCCATCGCGGCGTCGTACGGCGAACCACCCGCGACACCGGACAGCGCGCCCAGCACGATCGGATGGTGCGGCCGCGGCGTCTCGGCCAGCAGCGAGTCCAAGACGGGAGAAGGCCACGCGATCCGCCCGGCCCGCGCTGTTCCCCGCCCCTGCGCCCGGGACGCCTCCCGCTGCGCGAGCGACGGCGTCCGCGCATCCAGTTCGGCGTCCAAACGCGACCAATGTCCGGGTTGGACAGATCGCGCGGCGGCATGCGCCGAAGCAGCCGCGAAAACCGCCGCCAGGTAGCCCGCCGTCCGCAGCCGTCCGGAAAGGAATCCGGGCAGGTCCCGCACCGAAGTCACCAGCTTTCGCGCCACGACCTCTTCCAGCCCGCCACTGTGGACGTGGCCGCCGCCGGGGAAGCGGGAGTCCGCGAGGATCAGCGCCGAAAGGTCCATCAGAACAGGAAGTACCGCTGGGCCATCGGCAGTTCCGTCACCGGCTGCGGCTCGATCAGCTCGCCGTCGACGTGCACCGCGAAGCTGTCCGGCTCGACGCGGACGTCCGGCGTCGTGTCGTTGAGCACCATGTCCGCCTTGGTCCGCGCGCGCATGTTCGACACCGCGACCAGCGGCCGCGTGATGCCGAACTTCTCCCGCAGCCCACTGTCCAAAGCAGACGGCGCGACGAAGTGGAGGCTCAGCGCGGCCCCGATCGACGCGCCGAACATCGGCCGCGCCATGACCGGCTGCGGCGTCGGGATGGACGCGTTCGCGTCGCCCATCGCCGCCCACGCCGGGAAGCCGCCCTTCAGCACCACGTGCGGGCGGACGCCGAAGAACTTCGGCTCCCACAGCACGAGGTCGGCGAGCTTGCCGACCTCGACCGAGCCGATTTCGGTCTCCATGCCGTGCGCGATGGCCGGGTTGATCGTGTATTTGGCGACATAGCGACGCGCACGCAGGTTGTCGGCCGCGCCGTCGCCGGGGAGAGCGCCGCGGCGGCGTTTCATCACGTGCGCGGTCTGCCAGGTCCGGATGATGACCTCGCCGATCCGGCCCATCGCCTGCGAGTCGGAGCTCATCATCGAGATCGCGCCCATGTCGTGCAGCACGTCCTCGGCGGCGATCGTCGTCGGCCGGATCCGGCTCTCGGCGAAGGCGAGGTCCTCGGGCACCGACGGGTTGAGGTGGTGGCAGACCACCAGCATGTCGAGGTGCTCGTCCAGGGTGTTGGCCGTGTGCGGGCGGGTCGGGTTGGTCGACGACGGCAGCACGTTCGGCAGCGAGACGACCTGGATGATGTCCGGCGCGTGCCCGCCGCCGGCGCCTTCGGTGTGGTACGCGTTGATCGAGCGGCCACCGATGGCATCCACAGTGGACTCCAGGAAGCCGGCCTCGTTCAGCGTGTCGGTGTGGATCGCGACCTGGACGCCGGCTTCGTCGGCGACGGTCAGGCACGCGTCGATGGCGGCCGGCGTGGTGCCCCAGTCCTCGTGCAGCTTGAACCCGCCCGCACCCGCGGCGAGCTGCTCGCGCAACGCGTCGTGCCGGACGGTGTTCCCCTTGCCCAGTAACAGGACGTTGACCGGGTAACCGTCCATCGCGGACAGCATCCGGCCGAGGTTCCACGCGCCGGGCGTGACGGTCGTGGCCTTCGTGCCCTCGTTCGGGCCGGTGCCGCCACCGACCAAAGTGGTCAGCCCGGCGGCCAGAGCCGTGTCGACGAGCTGCGGGCAGATGAAGTGGACGTGGCAGTCGATGCCGCCGGCGGTGAGGATCTTGCCGTTGCCGGACAGCACTTCCGTCGACGGCCCGATGACCAGGCCTGCGTCGACGCCGTCCATCGTGTCCGGGTTGCCCGCCTTGCCGATGCCGACGATCCGGCCGTCGCGCACGCCGACGTCGGCCTTGACGACACCCCAGTGGTCGAGGATCACCGCACCGGTGATGACCAGGTCGGGCGCGCCTTCGGCCCGGGTCGCCATCCCCTGGCCCATGGACTCGCGGATGACCTTGCCGCCGCCGAAGAGGACCTCGTCGCCGGAGCCGGAGGGCCCTATCGAACGATCCTCGGTGACCTCGATCAGCAGGTCGGTGTCGGCGAGCCGGATCCGGTCGCCGGTGGTCGGGCCGAACAGTTCGGCGTAGCGCTCGCGGTCGATCTGCGGCATCAGAACTCTCCCGAGAATTCGGACCGCAGCCCCGGCACCCGCCGCGCGCCGGCCAGGGGAACAAGGTCGACTTCCCGTTCGACGCCCGGCTCGAACCGCACCGACGTCCCGGCCGGGACGTCGAGCCGGTGGCCGCGGGCGGCCTCGCGGTCGAATTCGAGACCGGGATTCACGGCCGCGAAGTGGTAGTGCGAGCCGACCTGCACCGGCCGGTCGCCGAGGTTCCGCACCAGCAGCCGGACGCGCGCGCGGCCGGGGTTCAGCTCGACCGGCGTGTCACCGGGAATGATCTCGCCAGGGCGCATGCCGCTGCTCCTCACACGATCGGGTCATGCACGGTGACGAGCTTCGTGCCGTCCGGAAAAGTGGCCTCGACCTGCACGGAGTCGACCATCTCGGGCACGCCGTCGAGCACCTGCGCGCGGGAGAGCACGGTCCGCCCGCTGGCCACGAGCTCGCTGACCGTCCGCCCGTCGCGGGCGCCTTCGAGGACGTGGTCGGTGATCAGCGCGACCGCCTCCGGGTAGTTGAGCCGGACGCCGCGGTCCAGCCGCTTCCGCGCGACGTCGGCCGCCACGTGGATGAGCAACTTGTCGCGCTCCTGCGGGCTGAGGTGCATGCGCTAGGTCTATCACCCGAAACGCGCAGGCGCCTGGTTCGGAAACACAGGATTTACCTGGGCTTCGTCACACTCCGTGGCGAAAAATTCTCCGGCCCCCGGGCTTCGGTGACTGAATCGTTCTCGTAATCGTGACCGAAACCACCGTATCTTTCGATTGCCACCCGCCCGTCAAGAGAGCAAGGTCTATCCATCCGTGCGATGTGGCGCGCGTTCAGTGCGCTCTGTCCCAACCGCGCGACCAGCACCAACCAGCCGGGGAAAAGCGCACCGAAAGGTTCCGCGAAACAGTGACTACCTCCACGATCAGCAAGCCACAGCCGTCCGGCCAACCCGACGACGGCTTCCGACCGGGTCTGGAAGGCGTTGTCGCCTTCCACACCGAAATCGCCGAACCCGACCGGGACGGCGGTGCCCTGCGCTACCGCGGCGTCGACATCGAGGACCTCGCCGGCAAGGTGACCTTCGGCGACGTCTGGGGCCTCCTCGTGGACGGCCGGTTCGGTCACGGCCTCCCGCCCGCCGAGCCGTTCCCGCTGCCGGTGCACACCGGCGACGTCCGGGTCGACGTCCAGGCCGCGCTGGCCATGCTCGCCCCGATCTGGGGCTACCGCCCGCTGCTGGACATCACCGACGAAGAGGCCCGCGAGCAGCTGGCCCGCGCCTCGGTGATGGCGCTGTCCTACGTCGCCCAGTCGGCGCGCGGCATCGGCCAGCCCGCCGTCCCGCAGACCCGCGTCGACGAGGCCCACTCGATCACCGAGCGGTTCCTGATCCGCTGGCGCGGCGAGCCGGACCCCGCGCACGTCAAGGCCCTGGACGCCTACTGGGTGTCGGCCGCCGAGCACGGCCTCAACGCGTCGACCTTCACCGCCCGCGTCATCGCCTCCACCGGGGCGGACGTCGCGGCGGCCATGTCGGGCGCGATCGGCGCGATGTCCGGTCCGCTGCACGGCGGTGCCCCGGCGCGCGTGCTGCCGATGATCGAAGAAGTCGAACGCACCGGCGATCCGGCGGGCCTGGTCAAGGGCATCCTCGACCGCAAGGAACGCCTGATGGGCTTCGGCCACCGCGTCTACCGCGCCGAGGACCCGCGGGCGCGCGTGCTGCGCCGCACCTGCCAGGAGCTCGGCGCGACCCGCTACGAGGCGGCCGCGGCGCTGGAGCAGGCCGCGCTGAAGGAGCTGCGCGAGCGGCGCCCGGATCACCCGATCGAGACCAACGTCGAGTTCTGGGCCGCGGTCATCCTGGACTTCGCCCAGGTTCCGCCGCACATGATGCCCGCGATGTTCAGCTCGGCCCGCACCGCCGGCTGGGCCGCGCACATCCTGGAGCAGAAGCGGACCGGACGCCTGGTGCGGCCGTCGGCCAAGTACGTCGGCCCGGCGCCGCGCAGCCCCGAGGACGTCGAGGGCTGGGAGCTCGTCACCAAGCACTGACGCACTACCGCAGAAGCGGCACTTTCACGTGAAAGTGCCGCTTCTGTCGTGGGCGGCGGTGGTGCGGAGCATGGCCGTGAGCTGGTCGACGAGCCAGCCGTCCAGGTCTTCCCGCGCGACGCTGCGTTCCTGCAGCCAGCTCAGCAGCGCGCCCTCGACGACGGCGGTCCAGCAGCGGAGGGTCAGCGACAGCAGCGGTGAGGGGTTTTCGACGCCGAGGGCGTCCAGGATCAGCGCCACCGCGCGGTTGCGGACCTCGTCGATCGCCGCGTCGGTGTCCGACGTCGCGATCACCGAACCGCTGCGCAGCAGGGCGATGTACCCCGCGCGGTAGTGGTCGGCGACGTCGACCAGCCCGCGCACGGCCGCGCGCAGCCGCACCTCCGGCGGGCCCTCCTCGAGCCCGGCCAGCCCGTCGATCAGCCCGTCGGTGACCGTGCGCAGGGCCTGCTCCTGCAGCTCGCGGAGGCTGGGGAAGTACCGGTAGAACAACGGCCGCGACACTTCGGCGCGCGCGACGATGTCGTCCACGGTCACCAGCTCCGGCGCCCGCGAGCCGAAGAGGTCGAGCGCGGCGCGGATCAGGTCGTCGCGGCGCGCCTGCGGCGTCATCCGCCGCGGCCGGCTCACGGCGTCAGGTCCAGCTTCGCGGCCTGGCGGAGCAAGCCGGGCGTCAGTCGCGAAAGGACCAGCGCGACCTTCGCCTCCGGAGTGGACGGAGCGATCGCGATATCCTTTTCCACGGCACGCAGGATGTCCCGGGCGACGCCTTCGGGCCCGAACCCGCGTCGCGCGTACAGCTTCGAGCTCGACCGCTGACGCCGTCGCTGCTCCTCTTCGGACACCCCGACGAACGTCGTCGTGTCGGTGATGTTGGTCTTCACGATGCCGGGGCACACCGCCGTGACGCCGATGTGGTCCGCGGCCAGCTCGGCCCGCAGGCAGACGCTCAGCGTCAGCACGGCCGACTTCGTCGTCGCGTAGGCGGAAAGGATCTTCGACGGCAGGTAGGCGGCCGCCGAAGCGAGGTTGACGATCTGGCCGCCTTCTGCGCGCTCGGCGAGCATCGGCGCGAACGCGCGGCAGCCGTGGATCACGCCCCAGAGGTTCACGTCGATGATCCGCTCCCAGTCCTTGACGGACGTGTCGAGGAACGGCCCGGACATCCCGATCCCGGCGTTGTTGACCACGATGTCCGGGACGCCGTGTTCGGCGCGGACCCGCTCGGCGAAGCGGTGCACGGCGTCGCCGTCCGAAGAGTCCACTGTGTACTCGGCGAGGCCGTGTTCACCGAGCAGCTTCAGCGTTTCCGCGGCGCCGGCCGCGTCGATGTCGGTGATGACGACGTCGGCGCCGCGCTCGGCGAACGCGAGCGCGGTCGCGCGGCCGATCCCGCTGCCCGCGCCGGTGACGACGACGAGCTTGTGTGCGAACGGGCCGGCGTCCACGCGGGCCCGGCGCAGCCCGCGGTTTTCGGTGCCGGTCTCGGCGTACTCGATCAGCTCCGCGGCCGCGGCCGCCACCACCGCCGGCCGCGCCCGGGTCACCCAGTGCGTCCCGACGATCCGGCGGATCCGCAGGTCCGGCACCCAGCGGGTGACCTCGGTCTGCAGCGGCGTCGTGACGTAGGCGTCGCCGGTCGGGGCCAGCACCTGCACCGGGACGTCGGCGGGCCGGGGCGCGGGCCGCGACAGCCGGGTGAACATGTTGGCGCGGTAGAGCTCGAGCCCGTGCAGGCCGTCGGACTTCTCCGGGGGCGCCGCGTCCGGTTCCATCCGCTGGATCTGCTTGCCCAGCAGGCCGGTGCGCCACAGCAGGTCCGGGACGAGCGGCACCTGGAACGCGAGGATGTACCACGAGTGCAGGAACTGGCTCAGCGCGTTCTTGAGCCGCTTCGGCGTCGGGCGGCGCAGCTGCGCGCGGAACCACGCGCCGGCGTGGTCGAGGCTCGGCCCCGAGAGCGACGTGTAGGAGGCGATCCGCCCGCGCAGCCCCTCGCCGGTGACGGCGTGCCAGGTCTGGATCGAGCCCCAGTCGTGGGCGACCAGGTGCACCTTGCCCGTCGGCTGCACCGCGTCGACGACCGCCCGGAGGTCGTCGGCCAGCTGGTCCAGCCGGTAGGACGCGCGTCCCGACGGCTTGTCCGACTGTCCCGCGCCACGGACGTCGTAGGTGACGACGCGGTGTTTCGCGCGCAATTCGGCGGCTACCCCGTCCCACATCGAGCTGTTGTCCGGGTAGCCGTGCACGAGCACGACTGTGGGCCCGTCACTCCGGCCGTCGATGGTGACGGAGAGGCGGACACCGTCGCTGGCGGTCACCCACTTGTGAGACATTCTGTCATGTTAGACAACCTGTCAACAGTACGGTTCACCCGCGCGGCGGTGTCCGGAAGCCCGATGTGCGGGTTTTTGCTTGTATGACAGCGTTTTCGTGGTTCCACGGGAAACCAAACCGCCCTTGTCCATCGAACGGTGGACAGCCGGATCAGCCGCCCGTTGGTGGGATCCGACGCCGTCGGAGGTCAGGCTTGGGCCATGACCACAGCAGTCAGCGTGCGCGGCCTGCGCAAGCAGTACCCCGGTCACCTCGCCGTCGCCGGGCTGGACCTGGACATCGCCCCGGGCGAGGTGTTCTCCCTGCTCGGCCCGAACGGCGCCGGCAAGACCACCACCGTCGAGATCCTCGAAGGCCACCGGCAGCGGACGTCCGGCGAGGTCACCGTTCTGGGCGAGGACCCGGGCAAGGCCGGCCGCGCGTGGCGGGCGCGGCTCGGCATCGTCCTGCAGACGGCGACCGACGCCGCCGAGCTGAGCGTCGCCGAGACCGTCCGGCACTTCGCGAAGTACTACCCCCACCCACGCGACCCCGACGAGGTGATCGACAAGGTGGGGCTCACCGAGAAGGCCAAGGCGCGGGTCAAGTCGCTCTCCGGTGGCCAGCGCCGCCGCGTCGACGTCGCACTCGGCATCATCGGCCGGCCCGAGCTGCTCTTCCTCGACGAGCCGACCACCGGCTTCGACCCCGAGGCGCGGCGGCACTTCTGGACGCTGATCAGCGACCTCGCCGCCGAAGGCACCACCATCCTGCTGACCACCCACTACCTCGACGAGGCCGAAGCGCTCGCCGACCGCGTCGCGGTCATCGCGCGGGGCGAGATCGTCGCCCAGGACACCCCGCAGAACCTCGGTGGCCGGGCCGCCGCCGAAGCCACCGTGCGCTGGGTCGACGAACGCGGCGAGCACGTCGAGCGCACCGCGTACCCCACCAAGCTCGTCACCGAACTCTCGGCTGGGGGTCGAGAGCTTGCCGGGCTGACGGTGACCAGGCCGAGCCTGGAGGACATCTACCTGGACCTGATCGGAGACAAGGCATGACGACCCTTACGCTGCCCGGCCCACTATCTCTAGGGCTGGCTCGCGGCGGCACCGAACTGCGGCAGTTCTTCCGGCACAAGGAACAGGTGGTCTTCACCTTCTCCCTGCCCGCGGTGCTGATGATCCTGCTCGGGTCCATCCTGGACGGTCCGACGCGGCTCGACGGCGTCACCTCCGGCCAGCTGCTCGCGGCCGGGATGATCGGCTCCGGCATCGTGTCGACGTCGTTCAACAGCATCGCGACCGGCGTCTCGGCCGACCGCGAGACCGGCGCGCTCAAGCGCCTGCGCGGCACGCCGATGCCGCCGGCGTCGTACTTCGTCGGCAAGATGGTGCTGGTCGCGGTGTCGAGCCTGGCCCAGACCGTGCTGATGAGCGTGGTCGCCGTCCTGCTGTTCGGGCTGCGGCTGCCGTCCGATCCGGCGAAGTGGCTGACGCTGCTGTGGGTGTTCGCGCTCGGCATCGTCTCGTGCACCCTGCTCGGGATCGCGGTCAGCTCGCTCGCGAAGTCCACCAACGGCGCGGTCGCCATCGTGCAGATGCTGTACCTGGTGCTGCAGTTCATCTCCGGCGTGTTCGTCTCGCCGATCACGAACCTGCCGAAAGTTATGGTGGACATCGCGTCGTTCTTCCCGCTGAAGTGGATCTGCCAGGGGTTCCGGTCGGTGTTCCTGCCGGACGGCGCCGTGAGGATGGAGATGGCCGGGACATGGGAACTGCCGCGGGTGGCGCTGGTGCTGGGGATCTGGTGCGTGGTGGGAGCGGTGCTGGCCCGGCTGACCTTCCGGTGGACCGACGCGAAGTGACCGACGCCTGGGACCGGTTCAACTGGCTCTGGGAGATCCTCTTCGCGGTGGCCTACCTGGCCACGACCACGCTCGTGCTCCTCGACGGAGGCGACCCGCTGCGGACGGCGGTCGCGGTCGGGGCGCTCACCGCGCTCGCCCTGAGCTACCTGTTGTGGGGCCGCCGGCTGGTCCGGGACGACGACTCGTCCCTGCCGCAGCGGTGGGCGTTCGCCGTCCTGGTGCTGGTGCTGGTCGGGGTCGCGATGGTCGCCGAAGGGACGTCCGGCTTCATCCTCTTCATGGCGTGCCCGCTGCTGTTCTCGACGCTCGAGTTCCGGCCGGCGGCCGTCCTCACCACCATCGCCATCCTGACCAACCCCGCGGCCGCCATCGTCAACGACGGGCTCACCGGCCCGACGCTGTACATCATGCTGCCGATGACGGCGATCCTGGTCGTGTTCGGCGTGCTGTGCGGCAAGTTCATCGGGCACGTCATCGAGGAGAGCCGGGGCCGCGCGGACCTGATCGCGAAGCTCGAAGCGAGCCAGGCCGAAGTCGCCCGCCTCTCCCGGGAGGCGGGCACCGCGGCCGAGCGCGAACGGCTCGCGCGGGAGATCCACGACACCCTGGCCCAGGGGTTCACCAGCATCGTCACCCTCGCCCAGGCCATCGAGTCCGAACTGGACACCGACCCGGCGGCGGCGCGGCGGCACGCGGAGCTGGCCGCCCGCACCGCCCGCGACAACCTCACCGAGGCCCGCGCGATGGTCGCCGCGCTGGCCCCGGCGGACCTCGCGGCCGGTTCGCTCGTCGACGCCGTCCGGCGGCAGGCCGACCGCCTCGCCGACGAGACGGGCGTGCCGGTTCGGTACGAAGTGGACGATGGCCTGCCGTCGATCGGCATGGCAGGCGAGGTGGTCCTGCTGCGGGGAGCGCAGGAGGCGCTGAACAACGTCCGGCGGCACGCGGCGGCGTCGGCGGTGTCGGTCCGCCTGTCCGTTGTGGACGGTGCGTTCCGGCTGTCGGTGCGCGACGACGGAACCGGCTTCGCCCCCGACCACGCCACCGGTTTCGGCCTGCGCGGCATGCGGTCACGCGCCGAGCAGGTCGGTGGCAGACTGAGTGTCCGCAGTGGCCCCAGCGGCACCGAACTCACCCTGGAGGTGCCGGCTTGATCCGCGTCATGCTGGTCGACGACCACCCCGTCGTCCGCGAAGGGCTCCGCGGCATGCTCGAAGCCGAGGCGGACCTGACGGTCGTCGGCGAAGCGGGTTCCGGCGACGAAGCCGTCGCGCTCGACCGCGTCGCCGAGCCCGACGTCGTCCTGATGGACCTGCGGATGCCCGGCCTCGACGGCGTCGGCGCGACCCGGCGCATCCTGCGCGAGCAGCCCGGCCGCCGGATCGTCGTGCTCACCACGTACGAGACGGACGCCGACATCCTGCGTGCGGTGGAAGCCGGCGCGTCGGGCTACCTCCTGAAGGACGCATCCCGCACGGAGCTGGCGAACGCGATCCGCGCGGCGGCGCGCGGGGAGACGGTACTGGCACCGTCGGTGGCCGGGAAGCTGGTCAACCGCGTCCGCAACCCCGAACCGCAGCCGCTGTCGGCCCGCGAGGTGCAGGTGCTGCGGCTGGTCGCGAAGGGCGGCACCAACGCCGACATCGGCCGCGCGCTGCACATCAGCGAGGCCACGGTGAAGACCCACCTGCTGCGGGTGTTCGGCAAGCTCGGCGTCTCGGATCGCACAGCCGCGGTCACGACGGCGATGTCCCGCAACCTGCTCGGCTGACCCCACCCGGCCGTGCCGGAAGGGTCGACACGCGTGATTGGAAAGCCGACACGCGTGATTGGGAAGCCGACACGGCCGCAGCCGGCGCCAACGCCGTGTCGTCCCTTCAATCACGCGAGTCGACCCTTCAATCACGCGTGTCGACCCTTTGATCACGCGTGTCGACCTTTTGCGCACGGGGGCAGGACCTGCTGCGGCAGAGCTCGCGCGGCAGAATGCCTCCATGCTCTCCTCGACCGAACACGCCCTGCTCCGCCGGATCGCGCACGAGCAGGCCACCTGCCGGGCTCCGTCGCTGGTCGCCGCCGTGGTGCGGGACGGCGAGATCGTCTGGTCCGGCGGCCGGGGCCGCGTCGGCGAGCGGCAGCCCGGGACCGACACCCAGTACCGGCTCGGCTCGATCACCAAGACGCTCGTCGCCACCGCCGTCATGCGGCTGCGCGACGAGGGCCTCCTCGACCTCAACGACCCGCTGGAAAAGCACGTCCCCGGCACACCGTTCGGCGCCGCGACCGTCGCCCAGCTGCTGTCCCACACCTCCGGCCTGACGTCCGAATCACCCGGCCTGTGGTGGGAACGCACCCCCGGCGCCGACTGGGACGCGCTCGTCGGCAGCCTCGCCGAAGGCGCCACCAAGCACCGCCCCGGCGCGCGGTTCCACTACTCGAACGTCGGCTACGGCGTCCTCGGCGAACTCCTCGCGCGCCACCGCGGCAAGGGCTGGCTGTCCGTGCTCGACGAGGAGGTCCTCGGCCCGCTCGGGATGACCCGAACCACCCCGCACCCGGTCGGCGAGCACGCCGACGGCTTCGCCGTGCACCCCTTCGCCGACGTCCTGCTGCCCGAGCCGAGCCCGGACGCCGGTGCGATGGCCCCGGCAGGCCAGCTGTGGTCGACGGCGAAGGACCTCGGTCGCTGGACGGCGTTCCTCGGCGGTGACACCGGCGGCGTGCTCGCGCCGGAGACCGTGGACGAGATGCGGACCATGGTCACCGTCGACGACACCGACGTCTGGACGACCGGGTTCGGGCTCGGCCTGATGCTCGTGCGCCACCGGGGCCGCCGGTTCGCCGGGCACACCGGCTCGATGCCCGGCTTCCTGGCCGTGACGCTGGTCGACCCGGCCGCGCGGACCGGCGCGCTGGTGCTCACCAACTCGACCGCCGGCGTCGGCATCACCCAGCTCTGCCTCGACCTCATCACCATGACCGACGAGCTCGAGCCGCGGCTGCCCGCCGAGTGGCTGCCGTCCCCCGCCGACCCGGCGCTGCTCGCCCTGACCGGTCTCTGGCACTGGGGCCCGACGCCGTACCACCTGCGGCTGCTGGCCGACGGCCTGCTGCAGCTCGCCCCGGTCGAAGGCGCCGGGCGCAGCTCGCGCTTCCGCCCGGCCGGCCAGGACACCTACGTCGGCCTCGACGGCTACTACGCCGGCGAGACGCTCGAAGTCGGCCGCAACTCCGAGGGCGTCGCCACGCACCTCGACCTGGCGACGTTCATCTTCACGCGCACGCCGTACGACCCGGCCGCGCCGGTCCCGGGCGGCGTCGAGAACTGGCGGTGAGAGGTTGACGGGCCCCGCTCACACCCCCAGGGTGGTGAGCGGGGCCTTCACAACGGCGTGAAGCTACCGGGCCGGCACCGGGACGGAAACCGTGTTTTTACCCCCACGGCGACCCGCCCCGATGCGCCGACCGGCCCAGCGTTCCACATGCTGGACGCGAAATACCCACTTCACCAGCCCTATCCCGACCTGAGAGACTGACCACATGACCGACGCTGAGTTGACCATCCCCGCAGACCTCAAGCCGGCCGACGGCCGTTTCGGCTGCGGACCGTCGAAGGTCCGCGCCGAGCAGCTGAGTGCGCTGGCGGAGTCCGGCTCCACCTACCTCGGCACGTCGCACCGGCAGAAGCCGGTCAAGTCCCTCGTCGGACGCGTGCGGGCGGGCCTGTCCGAGCTGTTCTCCCTGCCCGAGGGCTACGAGGTGATCCTCGGCAACGGCGGCACCACGGCGTTCTGGGACGCGGCCGCCTTCGGCCTGGTCCGCGAGCGCGCGCAGCACTTCACCTACGGCGAGTTCTCCTCGAAGTTCGCCACGGTGACCAAGGGCGCGCCGTTCCTGGCCGACCCGATCGTCGTCAAGGCGGAGCCGGGCAGCGCGCCGGACATCGCCTACGAAAGCGGTGCGGACCTGGTCGGCTGGGCGCACAACGAGACGTCCACCGGCGTCGCGGTGCCGGTCCGCCGCCCCGAGGGCAGCGAAGGCGCCCTGGTCGCGATCGACGCCACCTCCGGCGCCGGCGGTCTCCCGGTCAAGGCCGAGGACTTCGACGTCTACTACTTCGCGCCGCAGAAGTCCTTCGCCGCGGACGGCGGGCTCTGGATCGCGCTGGCCTCGCCGGCCGCGGTCGAGCGGATCGGCGAGATCGGCGGCGGCGACCGCTGGATCCCCGAGTTCCTGTCGCTGACCACCGCGCTGGACAACTCCCGCAAGGACCAGACGTACAACACCCCGGCCGTGGCCACGCTGTTCCTGCTCGCCGAGCAGATCGAATGGATGAACGGCCAGGGTGGCCTGGAGTGGACGACCTCGCGCACGAAGGACTCGTCGTCGCGGCTGTACGAGTGGGCCGAGAAGACGAGCTACACGACGCCGTTCGTGAAGGACCCGGACCTGCGCTCGCAGGTCGTCGGCACGGTGGACTTCTCCGACGACGTCGACGCCGCCGCGGTGGCGAAGGTGCTGCGCGCCAACGGGATCGTCGACACCGAGCCGTACCGCAAGCTGGGCCGCAACCAGCTGCGCGTCGGCCTGTTCCCGGCCATCGACCCGGACGACGTCTCGAAGCTGACGCAGGCCATCGAGTACGTGGTCGAGCGGCTCAGCTGACCTGAGGCTCCGCGGAGGGGACCTGCACCGCTTCGGCGGTGGGGGTCCCCTTCTTCGTGCCGAGGCGACGGGCGCCGAAGGCGGCGAGGACCAGCAGGAGCAGGCCGAACAGTTCGTAGGACTCGGTGGCCAGCCACCAGCCGAAAGACGGCGCCGGGCGCGGGGCGAACCACATCGGGCCGGCGATGAACAATGCCAGTCCCGCGACGACGACCGCGGCCGCCACCCACCGGACCGCCCGCTCGAAGCGCCACGCGTACCAGCCGGCGAGCACCAGGATCGGCACGCACCACGTCCAGTGGTGGGTCCACGAGATCGGCGACACCAGCAGCCCGCCGAGCGCACAGGCGGTGAGCCCGAGCACCGGCTCGGCGGCGCGCACGATGACCACCGCGACCAGGGCCATCACGGCCAGTGCGGCCAGCACCCAGACGATCTCCGGCAGGCCGGCGCGCACGGTCAGGCCGTGCAGCGACTGGTTGCCGACGTAGTCGACGCCGCCGATGCGGCCCGCGTCGAAGACGAGCTTCGTCCAGTACGTGACGGACGCCGACGGCCGGACCAGCCACAACAGCGCCCCGGCCACCACGAACCCGGCGACCACCCGCGCGGCCGAGCGGAAGTCGCGGCGGAACAGGAAGTACACGACGAACACGGCCGGGGTGAGCTTGATCGCCGCGGCCACCCCGATCAGCAGGCCCTTCGTCCGCTTCCGCTCGCCGGGCAGCAGGACGTCGAGCACCACCAGCACCATGAGCAGCGCGTTGATCTGGCCGAAGCCCAGCGTCGAACGCACCGGTTCGAGCAGCGCGCCGGCGAGCTGGGCGCCGATCGCGACCAGCGCGGCCACCGTCCGGCCGCGGACCTTCGAGGCGTCGGTGAGCGAGCCGTTGAGCGTCGCCACGTAGAGGTAGGCGACGACGCCGGTCGCCAGGATCGACGCGATGCTGACCAGCTTCATCGTGACCGCGAACGGCAGCAGCGTGCCGGGCAGGAAGACCGCGGCGGCGAACGGCGTGTAGGTGAACGGCAGCAGGATCCGGTGCGTGGTCGGCACCCAGGCGTCGTACGGCGAGCCCTGCTCGGCCAGCGCCTTCGCGCCACCCAGGTAGACCTCGAGGTCGAGGCCGTCGAAGCGCTTGAGCACGAGCACCAGGACGACGGCGGCGATTTCGAGCACCGCGAGCGACCAAGCCAGCTTCCGCCCGACAAGCCACCCAGCCAACGCGTCCCCCTCGAACCAGGTCTTCGACCGGCCGAGATTACCCGGGGCTCAGCAGCAGCCGTGCACCGGCAACCGCACTGACCTGGCGTTCGCCGCGGTGACCGGGCGGCTCGCCGCGGCCTCGGCGTCGGCCAGCAGCCGGTCGAGATCGGCGCGGCCGAGCACGCGGCCGGCGGTGACGACCGTGTCGATCCGCCGGACCGCACCGATGTCGGCGAGCGGGTCGGCGTCCAGCAGCACCAGGTCGGCGTCCTTGCCGGGGGCGATCGTCCCGGCGGTGTGTGCCCGGCCGAGGAACGCCGCCGCGTCGCGGGTCACCGCCTGCAGCGCCCGCCGCGGGCTCAGCCCGGCTTCGACCAGCCAGCCGAGCTCGTCGTGCAGGCTGAACCCCGGGAAGACGTACGGGTTCTGGCAGTCGGTCCCGCCGAGGATCCCGACGCCGGCGCGGTGCGCCTCCCCGACGAGCCGCAGCTGCGCCTCGAAGTAGGCCTCCTGCTGGGCGGCCTGCGCGGGCGTGGCCGGGGAGAACAGCGGCAGCCGGTCGGCCCAGAGGTCGCGGATGTCCTGGGAGACGTACTTCAGCCGCCAGTCGTGCGCGTAGGCGTCGGCGGGCCGCGAGATCACCCGGTTGACCGTGAACGTCGGGCTGAGCCGGCTGCCGTAGGCGTTGAGGCCGGCGAAGTGCTGGGCCGCGACGGCCGGGGCGTACGCCTGCGCGGCCTGCCGGTCGAGCTCGCGGGCCAGGTTGAAGAAGTCGCGCGGGGCCTGCGGGTCGAACGGCGTCGCGTCGAGGCGGGCGAGGAACTCGTCCCGGCGGCTCGACGTCGCGATCGGGAGCCCGAAGAGGTGCTCGAAACTGCGCTGCCCGGCCCGGGCGGCGTCGAGCAGGCGGATCCGGTAGGGCCAGTGGCCGGCGAACGGCAGGCCGTGGCGGCGGCACTCGTCGGCGATCGCGGCGAAGGCGTCATCCGGCAGGTAGAAGTACACCTTGACGAAGTCCGAGCGCTGGGCGATGGCGGTGCGGACCGCGGCCCGCGCCTCCTCGGCATCGGCGACCTTGACGACCGGCGGGCCGAGCAGCGACACCGGACCGTCGATGATCGCGCTGGCCAGGACGACCCGCGGGCCGAGCAGCTCGCCCCGGGCGATCTTGTCGCGGGTGACGCGGTTTTCGTCGTACCCCTGCATCTCGCGGATGCCGGTGACGCCGTTGGCCAGGAACAGCGGCGGCCAGAGGTCCTCGTAGTCGATGCCGTGGGCGTGCATATCCCACAGGCCGGGCACGAGGTAGCGGCCGCGGCCGTCGATGACGCGGGCGCTCCCGCACGACGGCACCTCGGCCGCCGGGCCGACCCAGGCGATCCGGTCCCCGACCAGCACGACGGCGGAGTCCGGCCGGGCCGGGCCGTCGGTGCCGTCGATGACGGTCGCCCCGGTCACCACCACCACGGCGGTGCCGGCGGCCGCGGCCTTCTGCGCGAACACGGCGGGCGCCACCCCGGCGGCGGCCAGGCCCGCTCCCGCCGTCGCCAGCCACCGCAGGAAATCGCGCCGGTTCGCCTCGATTCGCAGCACTGCCGTCCCGCCCTTCGATCGGCTCCCTCCCCCACAACCTCATCCAACACCTCGCCGATCGCGTCGGAAATCTTCCAACGTGCTGAATGCCGGGCGGCCGGTTGACCGGCCGCCCGGCACTCCGTGCCTCCCCTCAGGCCAGCGCGCGCGTGGGCGCCAGCCGCGCGGCCCGCACCGCCGGGTAGGCCCCCGCCACCGCCCCGACGAGCGCCGCGACCCCCACGCCGCCGGCCAGCGCGGCCGACGGCAGCACCGCGGGCCACCCCTGGCTCAGCGCGTACCCCGCCGTCACCAGCACCCCGGCGAGCACCCCGGCCAGCCCGCCGAACCCCGACAGCAGCACCGACTCGGCCAGGAACTGGCCGCGGATCTGCCGTTTCGTCGCCCCGAGCGCCCGGCGCAGGCCGATTTCGCGCCGCCGCTCCAGCACCGAGATGACCATCGTGTTCGCCACGCCGACGCCGCCGACGAGCAGGGCGACGCCGCCGAGCCCGAGGAACAACGCGCTGTACGTCGTATCCGTCAGCTTCTGCGCCGCGAGGGCGTCCGACGGGCGGCGCACCTCGACCTCGTTCGGCGCCTGCGGGTTCAGCGTCGCGGCCAGCACCGAGCGCACGCCGTCCACTTGGGACTCTTCGGCACGGACGTACACAGTGGACGGATGGCCGTCGAACTCCAGCAGCCGCTCGGCGACGTCCCAGCCGACCAGCGCCGAGCGTTCGATCTCCGGGGCGAGCGGCATCGGCGCGAGGATCCCCACGACGGTGAACCACTGCGTCCCGATCAGCACCTGCGGCGGCCGGGCCGGGTCGACGTGGTCGATCCCGAGCCGGGCCGCGGCCTGGGAACCGAGCACCGTCACCGGGTAGTCCTGGTTGCCCGCGGCCAGGAACGCCCCCGCCCGGACCTTGCCGCCCAGCACGGCGAGCAGGTCCGGCCGCGCCGCGTACACGGCGAGCCCGGACGTGTCGTCCGGCGCGATCTTGTCGCTGCGCCGGACGCTCGCCGACGTCGTCCCGGTGCCGGCGGCCGCCTGGACCGGGCCGACGCGCCTGGCCATCGGGACGGCGTCGTCGGGCAGGACCGCGTTCTTCCCGAACAGCGTCTGCCCCGGCCCGGCGGTGAGCAGGTTCGTGCCGAGCGCGGCCAGCCGGTCGTGCAGGGCCTGCGCGCCGGACGCCGGGATCGCCAGCACCGCCACCATCGCGGCGACGCCGATCGCGATGCCCAGCGCGGAAAGCACCGCGCGCACGGGCCGGGTCCGCATGCCGTGCGCGCCGAGCGCGACGACGTCCGGCGGCTTCAGCCGGGCCGGCTCGGGCAGTTTCACCAGGGTCATCGCGCACCTGCCAGGCCGGTGTCGACCCGCAGGCGCCCGTCGAGCAGCTCGATCCGGCGCGGCATGCCCGCGGCGATCTCGCGGTCGTGGGTGATCACGACGATCGTGGTGCCGCCGGTGGACAGTTCGCCCAGCAGCGACAGCACCGACGCCCCGGTGGCGGTGTCGAGGTTGCCGGTCGGCTCGTCGGCCAGCAGGATCGCCGGGTCGTTGACCACCGCCCGGGCGATCGCGACGCGCTGGCGTTCGCCGCCGGAGAGCTCGCCGGGCCGGTGCCACGCCCGGTGTCCCAGCTTGACGCGGTCGAGCGCGGCCAGCGCCCGCGCACGCCGCCGTCGCCGCGGCACCCCGGCGTAGAGCAGGCCGGTGCACACGTTGTCCACCGCGCTCATCCCTTCGTCGAGGAAGAACTGCTGGAACACGAACCCGATCCAGCGCGAGCGCAGCGCCGAGACCTTGCGGTCGGGCAACGCGGCGACGTCGTGGCCGCGCAGCTCGACGCGGCCCGACGACGGCCGGTCGAGCGTGCCCATCAGGTGCAGCAGGGTGGACTTGCCGGAGCCGGACGGCCCGACGATCGCCACCATCTCGCCGTCTTCCAGGGCGAGCGAGACGCCGTCGAGCGCGGCGACCCCGCCGGGGTAGGTGCGCGTGACCTCGTGCACGCGCAGCACGGGCGTCACGACGTCGTCACCACCCGCATGCCCGCGGTCAGCCCGGCGCCGGTGACCTCGACCTTCCCACCGCTGAACAGTCCCGTTCGGACGGCGATGAGCCGTCGCTGGCCGTTCTCGTCGGCTTCGACGGCGTACCCGCCTTCGGCGAGCGCCAGCAGCGCCCCGACCGGGACCGCGAGCACACCTTGGTGGACGTCCTTGGTGAACCGGACGCTCGCCGGGGCCGAGTCGAGCGGGCCGGCGGCGGCCGGGTCGTCGAGCCGGACGCTCACGGTGATCTTGGGCTTGCCGTCGTCCTGGCCCGCCTGGTCCTTGCCCTCGACGGCGGTCCGCCCGACGTCGGTGATCGTGCCCGTCGTCGTCTTCCCGTTGATCGTCACCGACGCCTTCGCGCCCTGCTGGGCCAGGCCCTGCTTGGCCGCGTCCAGCTTGACCTGCACCGAACGGACGGTGCCGGTCGTCTTCAGCACCTCGCCCTGGGCCGGCGAGCCGAGCTTGGCCGCCAGTGCCGACACGCGGACCTCACCCGCCGCCAGCACGACGTCACCCTGGCCGAACGCGCCGGTCTGCTCGAGGCCGAGGGACTTCTGCCACTTCTTCAGCGCCGCCGCCGTCGCCGAGGTGAACTTCTTGTCCGGCGTGCCGAAGCCGCCGAACCCGCACGCCTTGAGGTTCTCCTCCAGCTGCTTGACGTCGGCGCCGTCGTCGGCGCCGGCCGCGAGATCGCGGTAGAACGGCAACGTGCCGTAGAACAGCGGCACCGGCTTCGCGTCCACTCCGTACACCGCCTGGCAACGGGTCAAGGTGGCGCCGGCGGCCGGCAGCGACGTGATCGTGCCGGGCTTGCGGCCGCCGACGGCCGACTCGTCGCCGTAGCCGAGGGTGCCGTCCGCCTCCTCTTCTTCGCTGAGGTCGGTCTTGACGACCTCGGCGGTCTCGACCGGCGGCGGCGCGGCCTCCTTCACCGGCGTCGCGCTCGACACCCGGGTCAGGATCACGACGGAGCTGGTGCCCAGCACCACGACCAGGACGGCACCGGCGACGAACCAGCGCGTCCGGCCGCGGCGGCGTGGCTTGAGGTGGGTCACTTCGGTCACTTGCCCGCCTCGGAGTGGATGCTCATGCCGAGCCCGCACGCCTTGGCGGCGTCTTCGAACTTCTTCGGGTCGTCGCCCGGCCCGCCGATCCGCGTCGCACCCTTGCCGCTCGGGTCGGGATCCGGCATGTCGATGCCGTGGTCCCGCATGCACTTGGCGTCCTTGCGCATCTTGTCGAGCTCCTCGGCGCTCGGCGGCTTCATCTCGCCGCCGTTGGGCATGAGGTGCTTGCACGCGTTCGACGCGGCATCGAGCTTTCCGTCGCCAGGCGCGACGCCCTGGATCGCGATCGACCCTCCCTTGCCGTCCCCGGCCGGCTTCGGGTCGGGCATGTCGACGCCGTGCTCGCGCATGCACTTCGCGAAGTCCCGCATCTTGTCCTCGTCGCTCTTGCCGCTGGCGTCGGCGGCACTGGGGCCGCCGCTCTTCGGCGGCGTCGAAATCGAGGCGACTTTCGACCCGTCGTCCGTCTTCGCGCCGCAACCACCGAGCAGCAGCGCCGCCCCGATCGCCGCGACGACGATCCGTGTCCGCATCGGCTCGCTCCTTTCCTCCGGTCGGGTGCCAGGTCTACGGATCCGGGCATTCGGGCGCGCTAAGCGACGTCGCTTATGCGGTCCTTATGGCCTGCCTGCGCAGACTGGGCCGGTGCGGGTGCTGGTGGTGGAGGACGAGCGGTTGCTGGCCGACTCGGTCGCGGAGGGGCTGCGGCGCTTCTCGATGGCCGTCGACGTCTGTTACGACGGTGCGCAGGCCCTGGAGCGGGTCGGCGTGCACGGCTACGACGTCGTGGTGCTCGACCGCGACCTGCCGGGAGTGCACGGCGACGACGTCTGCGCCGCCGTGGTGCGGGCGGGCGGCGAGGCGCGGGTGCTGATGCTGACCGCGGCCGCCGACGTCACCGACCGGGTCGCCGGCCTGGGCCTCGGCGCCGACGACTACCTGACGAAACCGTTCGCGTTCGCCGAGCTGGTCGCCCGGGTCCAGGCGCTGTCGCGGCGCGCGCGGCCGGCGTTGCCACCGGTGCTGGAGCGCGACGGCGTCGTGCTCGACCTGCCGCGGCACCAGGCCGCCCGCGACGGCCGGTTCCTGCTGCTCTCCCCGAAGGAGTTCGCCGTGCTGGAGGTGCTGATGCGGGCCGAGGGCACGGTGGTGAGCGCCGAGGACCTGCTGGAGAAGGCGTGGGACGAGCACGCGGACCCGTTCACCAACGCGGTCCGCGTCGCGGTGATGACGCTGCGGCGCAAGCTGGGCGACCCGCCGGTGATCGGGACGGTGCCGGGAGCGGGTTACCGGTTCGGCGCGCCGTGACCGGCCTGTCCGTCCGGACGAAGCTGACGGCCTGGTATGGCGGGCTCTTCCTGCTCGCCGGCACGATCCTGGTCGTCATCGACTACCTGCTGGTGCAGAGCACGCTGCCGGACCCGGCCCGGGTCGCCTCGACGACGATCGGCTCGGCCGACGCGCTGTACGGTGCCCAAGCCGGCACGGTCGTCGGTTCCCCGGGCGTGGCGGTGCAGCTGCTCAGCGGTTCGCTGGACACCTACCGCTCCTCGACGCTGTCGACCTTGCTGGTCGGCTCGGCGATCGCGCTGGTGGCGACGGCCGGGCTGGCGGTGCTGTTCGGCTGGCTGATGGCGGGCCGGGCGTTGCGGCCGCTGCACGACATCACGTCGACGGCGCGGCGGCTGGAGGCGGGCAAGCTCGACCGCCGGATCAACCTGGAAGGGCCACCGGACGAGCTGAAGGAGCTGGCGGACACGTTCGACGGCATGCTCGACCGGCTGGCGGAGTCGTTCGACAGCCAGAAGCGGTTCGTCGCGAACGCGTCCCACGAGCTGCGGACCCCCCTGGCGGTGCAGCGCACGCTGATCGAGGTCGCGCTGGCCGACCCGGAGGTGACGCCGGAGCTGCGGAAGCTGGGGACGCACCTGCTGCACACGAACGAGCGCAGCGAGCGGATGATCGAGGGCCTGCTGGTCCTGGCCCGCAGCGACCGCGGCCTGCACGCCCGCGCGCCGGTCCGGCTCGACGAGATCGCGGCGTCGGTCGTCCGGGCGACGTCCGCCCAGGCGGCTTCGGCCGGGGTGACGGTGGAGACCCGCCTGCGCCCGCGGACGGTGGCGGGCGACCCGGTGCTGCTCGAGCGCCTGGTGACGAACCTGCTGGTCAACGCGATCACGTACAACGCGCCGGGCGGCTGGGTGTACGTCGAGGTGCGCGGCGACCCGGCGCTGGAAGTCCGGAACTCGGGACCGGTGGTCCCGCCCGAGGCCGTGCCGACGCTGTTCGAGCCGTTCCGGCGGCTGGGCGGAGCGGAGCGGACGGGCGACACGCGCAACGCGGGGCTCGGGCTGTCGATCGTCCGCTCGGTGGCCCAGGCCCACGGCGGGTACACGGAGGCCCAGCCCGGCCGGCGTGGCGGGCTCACGGTGACCGTGCGGCTGCCGCCGTCTTGATCCACTCGATCGTGACTTTGCGTGTCCAGCGTGTCACCCCTTCGCCGCTGACCTGGCTGAGCAAGGATGCGGAGGACGCGAAGTGAACAGTGGGCAGTTCGGTGCGGACTCGGCGCGCCTCGCACGTCAAGCCGACGCGCCGTTCTAACGTGGGTACCCACAACGGTGAAGAAGATCGGGGAGGCGAGAACAATGCGGGCGCTGCGAGTGGTCGGACTGCACGAGGACGGGAAGTCCATCGTGCTCGAAGACCCGGCGAGCCGTACTCGTTTCCTGCTCCCGGCTGATGAGCGACTGCGCGCGGCGGCGCGGGGTGACATCACCCGCCTCGGCCAGATCGAAATCGAGTTGGAGAGCCAGATGCGGCCACGCGAGATCCAGCAGCGCATCCGCGCCGGCGAGTCCGTCGAGCAGGTCGCCGCGAGCGCCGGTGTCTCGACGCAGCGCGTCGAGCGCTACGCCTACCCCGTCCTGCTCGAGCGGTCCCGGACCGCCGAGCTGGCGCAGAGCGCCCACCCGGTCCGCGAGGACGGCCCCGACGTGCAGACGCTCGGCGAGGTCGTCGCGTACGGCTTCGGCGTCCGCGGCCACGACTACTCGCAGGCCACCTGGGACTCCTGGAAGGGCGACGACGGCCGCTGGGTCGTGGTGCTCCAGTGGAAGGCCGGGCGCTCGGACAACCGCGCGCACTGGGCGTTCTCGCCGGGTGCGCACGGCGGCACGGTGACGGCGTTGGACGAAAACGCCGAGGTCCTGCTGGACCCGAACGCGTATCGCCCGCCGCGCACGGTCCGCGCCCTCGCCCCGGCGCGCGAGACGGAGTACCAGCCGACGCTGGACTCGGTGGAGCCGGAGCGCGCCCAGCTGCCGTCGGCCGAGCCGGACCCGGACGACGACACGCGCGAGATCCCGCGTGTCCCGGCGGAGCCGGACGAGGACGCCGCGGTACCCGAGCCGCGGCCGAAGGCCAAGAAGAACCACCCGATCGTGCCGTCCTGGGAGGACGTGCTCCTCGGGGTCCGCTCGCAGCGCGGCTAATCCACCCGCGCGGCGAGCGTCTTCGGCGCCACCTGCCGGTAGGCCTCGCGCACGATCCGGTCGACCTCCGCCCAGTCGACGTCGACGTCCAGCCGGACACCCAGCCAGCCGCGGTGCCCGACGTACGCCGGCCGGAAGAACCGCCCGGGCTCGGTGCGCACCAGCTCCTCCTGCGCCCCGGGCGGTGCCGGGCACCAGAAGGCGAGCCTGCCGTCGCCGTGGTGGTCGTCGGCGAACATGGCGAACGTCTTCTTGCCGCGGACGAACCAGGCAGGCGACCCGTGGCTGAGCCGCTCGGTCGCCTCCGGCAGGGCCAGGCACAACTTCCGCAACGCGTCCAGCTGCTCCACCCCGCCAGATTACGGCGTCAGAAGACGATGACCAGCACGCCGATCCAGGCGATCACGACACCGCCCGCCGCGCCGTAGGCGGCCCAGCGCAGGATCGGGGTGCGGCGGATCAGCCACAGCGACGGCGAAATCCCGGCCGTCACGAAGGCCGCGGCCACCAGCGCCAGCCAGCCGCTGGTCTCGCGGACCACGGCCGAGGCGAGTGCCAGCATGGCGACGACGACCACGGCCGCGATGAACGCCGACACGGTCAGCCCGGTCAGCCACGGGGTCGGCTCCCCCGGCGGCCCCGGCGGGCCGAGCACGGCCTGGACGAACCGGTGGCGGCGGGCGACGGCGGGCGGGGGCGGCTCGACGACGGTGTCGGCGCCTGTCACCGGGTCCACGAACCGCACGGTCGTGCCCATCACCGAGGCCAGCCGGCCGGCGAGCTGACGCCCGCGCTGCGAGACCACCGCGCCCGCCTCCGCCCCGGAATCGGCGGAGACGGCGGACGCCACGCGCGCCCATTCGTGCAGGGCCTGGGCCAGGTCGGCACCGATCGCGAGCTTGTGCGGGTCCACCTCCCGCGCGTGCTCCCCGCCGGGTCCGGCCAGCACGGCCCGCTCGCCGCGGATCCGCAGCTCCATGGTGTCCCCTCCCGCCTCGGAGACCAGAACTTTAGCCGCCCCGGGCCAGTTCGTAGAAGGCAACGGCGGCGGCCGTGGCGATGTTGAGTGAATCGACTCCGGCCGGCATGGGTATCCGGACGGCATGATCAGCCGCCGCGAGTGCCGTCTCGGTCAGCCCGGGGCCTTCGGCGCCGAAGAGCAACGCCACCCGCCCCGGCGCGTGCTCACGCAGTTCGCGCAGCGGGATCGAGCCCGGCCGCGGGGTGAACGCCGCGACGGCGAACCCGCGCGCCCGCAGGTCGTCGAGCCCGCCGGGCCAGTCCGTCAGGTGCCCGAACGGCACGCGCAGGACGTGGCCCATCGACACGCGCACGCTGCGCCGGTACAGCGGGTCGGAACAGCCGGGCCCGAGCAGCACGCCGCCGACGCCGAGCGCGGCCGCGTTGCGGAAGAGCGCACCGAGGTTTTCGTGGTCCCCCACGCCTTCCAGCACCGCGATCGGGCCGGTGCCGCCGGTGACTTCGGAAACCGTCAGCGGCGCGGGCCGGTCGGCGACGGCGAGGATCCCGCGGTTGAGGTGGAACCCGACCACATCGGCCATCGTCTCCGCGGAGGCGACGTACTGCGGCACGTCGAGTCCCGCGAGGTCGCCGGCCAGTTCCGCGAACCGCCGCGACACGCCCAGCAGCGCGCGCACCGGGTAGCGGGACGCCAGCAGACGGGAGACGACGACGGTGCCTTCGGCGATGACGAGACCCCGGCCGCCGGGCCGGTCGGGCCGACGGTCCGCAGTGGACAGGTCACGGAAATCGTCGACGCGCGGGTCGCCGGAGTGGTCGATGTGGATCACGCCCATCCGCTCAGTCTGTCACCCGCTTGCCGGGCGCCTCACTGGTCCGAACGTCGACCGCGCGGTGGTACGAACGGGGCCATTTTGCAATCGGTTAACTGCCCGTGACGGAGAGCACCAGTTTGGCCGCTAGCCCGGGTGCATCGGCTGTGTAACGGTTGTCCGCCCGGCCTGAAACACGTCCTAGTCCACGCCGACACGAAGCAGGGATGGTCATGGGGATGGACCTCGAGGCTCAGCCGTTCAACACGCTGGACCGAGGACGATACCGCCGCAAGGTGCAGCGTTGCCTCGACACGCTGGCGCGGATGCTCACCGACGGCAGCTTTTCGTTCCCCCGCAAGAACATCGGCCTCGAAGTCGAGCTGAACCTCGTCGACCGCGAACTGCGCCCGTCGATGACGAACAGCGCGGTGCTGGAGGCGCTGGACGACCCGTCGTTCACCACCGAGCTGGGTCAGCACAACATCGAGCTGAACGTCCCGCCGCGGCCGCTGGCGGGCGATTCCGCGCTCCAGCTCGAAGACGACCTCCGCGCGTACCTCGACACCGCGGCGGCGAAGGCCCGCGACACCGGGTCGTCGCTGGCGATGATCGGCATCCTGCCGACGTTGAAGCACGAGCACTTCGACCAGAAGTGGCTGACGAACAAAACCCGGTACTCCACGCTGAACGACCAGATCTTCGCCGCGCGCGGGGAGCGCACGGTGCTCGCCATGGAGGGCGCGCCGCTGCCGGGCCGGCAGCCGGAGCGCCTGCGCAGCTACGCGGAGTCGATCCTGCCAGAGGCCGCGTGCACCAGCGTGCAGCTGCACCTCCAGGTCGCGCCCGAGGAGTTCGCTGCCCACTGGAACGCGGCGCAGTGCCTGGCCGGCCCGCAGATCGCCCTCGCGTCGAATTCGCCGTTCCTGCTCGGCAAGGCGCTGTGGCACGAGACGCGGATCCCGCTGTTCCTGCAGGCGACCGACACCCGGCCGGAAGAGCTGAAGAACCAGGGCGTGCGGCCGCGGGTGTGGTTCGGCGAGCGCTGGATCACGTCGATCTTCGACCTGTTCGAGGAGAACGTCCGCTATTTCCCGGGCCTGCTCCCGGAAACCGACACCGAGGATCCGATCGAGGCGCTCGACGCGGGCCAGGCGCCGAAACTCACCGAGCTGCGCATGCACAACGGGACGATCTGGCGCTGGAACCGCCCGGTGTACGACGTCGTCGACGGCCTGCCGCACCTGCGCGTGGAGAACCGGGTGCTGCCGGCCGGGCCGACGGTGGTCGACACGGTGGCGAACGCGGCGTTCTTCTACGGCGCCCAGCGCGCGCTGGCCGAGGCGGAACGCCCGGTGTGGAGCCAGATGTCGTTCCAGGCGGCCGAGGAAAACCTGTACGCGGGCGCCCGCCGCTCCTTCGACGGGCAGCTGTACTGGCCGGGCATCGGCTGGATCCCGCCGGACGAGCTGGCGCTGCGCGTGCTGCTGCCCCTGGCCCACGAGGGCCTGCGCCGCTCCGACGTCTCCGACGAGGCCCGTGAGCGCTACCTCGGGATCATCGAACGCCGGTGCCTGGCGCGGCGGACCGGGGCGACCTGGCAGCGTGACTACGTGCTGCACGCCCAGGAACGCGGGCTGGACCGCGAGGCGGCGCTCAGCCTGATGCTGGGGCGCTACCTGGAGCTGTCGGAGTCGGGCGAGCCGGTGCACACCTGGCCGATCTCGGACTGAGCGCTAGCCTGGGTGGATGCCGAAGATTCTCGGTGCGTCACTGGAGGCGCACCGGCGTGAGGTGCGGACCCGGGTCTTCGACGTCCTGCGCGCCCAGCTCTACGAGCGCGGCTTCGACGCGATCACGCTCGCCGGCGTCGCGTCGGCGGCCGGCGTGGGCCGGACGGCGCTGTACAACCACTTCCCGGACAAGGAAAGCCTGCTCGTCGCGTTCGTCGAAGACGAGGCGGCGCGGTATGTCACGCGGCTGACCGACGCCGTCGAGGCGCAGGCCGACCCGGTCGAGCAGCTGGCCACCTTCGTCCGGCTGCAGCTGCGCGTGCTGGCCGAGTACCACATGCCACCGGGCACGGCGCTGGCGTCGGCGCTGGCCCCCGCGGCGTACCGGCGGATCAGCGCGCACGCGGACCCGATCACCGACCGCCTGCGCGCGATCCTCGCGGGCGGCGTCGACCTGGGCCGCTGGCCGGCCGAGGACCCGGACGTGCTGATCCCGATGATCACCGCGGCGCTGGGCAACCGCACCCTGGTCGACGGGCCGGCCGAGCAGCTGGAAGACGTCGTCGAAGCGGCGGTCCGGTTCGTCCTGCGGGCGGTGGGCGCGACGATTTAGGGTAGCCTAAGTCCGAGTCATGCCCTACGATCTTTCTGACAGCGTGTCAGATCGATCGCCGGGAGGCCTGCCCATGTCGGTGACCACGGACGCCCGCCCGTTCTCGGCCACCCTGCGCGCGTCGACGCTCGAGGTGCACGAAAAGGCGAACTACTCGACGTACATGCGCGCCCTGCTCGGCGGCGAGCTGACCCGGGACGGCTACACCCGGCTGGCGATCCAGTACTACTACATCTACGGCGCGATCGAGGCGGCGAGCGACGCGATGGCCGGCGACAGCGTCGGCAGCGCCTTCGTCTTCGACGAGCTGCGGCGGCTTCCGCTCCTCGAGCGCGACCTCGCCCACCTGGTCGGCCCGGACTGGCGGGCGACGATCTCGCCGCTCGCTTCCACGCGCGAGTACGTCTCGCGGATCCGCGAAGCGTCGGCGTGGGCCGGCGGGTACGTCGCCCACCACTACACGCGCTACCTCGGTGACATCGCCGGCGGCCAGGTCATCCGGCGGACGCTCGAGAAGAACTACGACGTCGCCGAAGCCGGCGCGCTCTTCTACCACTTCGACGGCATCGGCAGCGCGCCCCGCTTCCGCGATGCCTACCGGGCGAAGCTGGACAACGCGCCGTGGGACGAGGACGAGCGCGCCCGCGTGATCGACGAGACGCTGGTGGCGTTCGAGTGCAACGTCGCCGTGTTCGACGAGCTCGCGCAGCGGCTGGACGAGGTCCGCGCCTGAATGATCGATCTCACAGCTCGTTGACCTCCAGTTAAGTCCAAGTTGCAGGCTCGGTTTCGGGTGGTGCGCCTTCGGGGTACGCCACTTGCGAACCGCCGTCTCACGGTGTGACGGCCGCCCGCCCCCGCTCGCCGCGAGGGGGCATGTGCTACTAGGTTCGGTACCGGAAACTTGTGTCGAAGACAGAAGGAGGGCCAATGGCCCGCTACGAGCTGCCCGATCTCGACTACGACTACGGCGCCCTCGCGCCGCACATCTCCGGCGAGATCAACGAGCTGCACCACAGCAAGCACCACGCGACCTACGTCAAGGGCGCGAACGACACGCTCGACAAGCTCGAAGCCGCCCGCGAAGCGAACGACTTCGGCTCGATCGTCGGCCTGGAGACCACGCTGGCCTTCAACCTGGCCGGCCACGCCAACCACGTCGTGTGGTGGAAGATCCTGTCGCCGGAAGGCGGCGACAAGCCGACCGGCGAGCTGGCCGCGGCGATCGACGAGGCGTTCGGCTCCTTCGACAAGTTCAAGGCGCAGTTCACCGCCGTCTCCACCACGATCCAGGGCAACGGCTGGGGCGCGCTCTCCTGGGACCCGATCGGCAAGACGCTGATCACCCAGCAGCTGCGCGACCACCACAACAACCTGATCCTGCCGACCGTGCCGATCCTGCTGGTCGACGTCTGGGAGCACGCGTTCTACCTGGACTACAAGAACGTGAAGCCGGACTACGTCAAGGCCCTGTGGAACATCTTCAACTGGGCGGAGATCTCCAAGCGCTTCGACAACGCCGTCGCGGGCGGCAACGGCCTGCTGCTCGGCTGAGCTGCTTTTCGCCGAACGGGGCTCTCCCTTCCGGGAGGGCCCCGTTTTTCGTCGCCGGGTGAAAATCCCTTGACCTCGAGTGCGGTCGAGGTGTTTGGGTGGGCGGCATGGACATCGACGCGTACCTGGACCGCCTCGGCGTCGCCCGGCCGGCGGCGCCCGACCTCGCGACCCTGCTTCACCTGCAGGAACGCCACCTGGCCGCAGTGCCGTTCGAGAACCTGAGCAGCCACCTCGGCGAGCCCGTCGTGCTGGCCGAGGACGCGCTGTTCGACAAGATCGTGCACCGCCGCCGGGGCGGGTTCTGCTACGAACTGAACGGCCTGTTCGCCGCGCTGCTGCGCACGCTGGGGTACGACGCTTCGCTGCACGCGGCGCAGGTGTTCCGCGCCGACGGCACGCCCGGCCCGCCGCTGGACCACGCGGCGATCGTCGTGTCCCTGGCCGAGGACTGGCTGGTGGACGTCGGTTTCGGCCGGTTCGCCCGGCACCCGCTGCGGCTGACGGCCGTGGACCCGCAGATCGACCCCGAGGGCGAGTTCCTGCTGCTGGACGCGCCCCACGGTGACGTCGACGTGCTGCTGGACGGCAAGCCGCAGTACCGCCTTGAGCGCCGCCCCCGGCCGCTGACCGACTTCATCCCGATGGCGTGGTGGCAGACGACGTCACCGGAGTCGCACTTCACGCAGTCCCTGACGTGCTCCCGCCCGACCTCCCAGGGCCGCGTGACGCTGTCGGGCGACCGGCTGATCGAGACGGTCGACGGCGTCCGGAACGAGGTTCGCCTGCCTTCGCCGGACGCGATCCGGACGGCGTACCGCGTGTACTTCGGGGTGACGTTGACGCGGCTGCCGGTGCCACCGGGTGAGAGCCCCTTGACCAGCAGTGCGAGCCAGCCGGACACTGCGCTGACGTGAACGAAGCCCCGGCCTGGGGTTCCCAGGGCCGGGGCTCCGTCCGTTCCCGAACTGACTGCCGCTCCCACCACGAAGCGGACGTATATGAGGTTAGCCTAACCTCAACAATCACGGCAAGAGGTTCGGCTGGGAGACCCCGATCTCACTCTTTCGGGTGACATCAGGGCCTGGAACCGCCCATTTTTGTCGGTGCCCGCGGATACGGTCACGCCATGAACATGACCCGATACTTCCTGTCAGACCTTCGTCCGCTTCAGCACCCGCAGCCCGAGCCCGCGCTTCACCGGCCAGGAAACGCCACCCCGCCGGACCAGCACGAGCGCGCACACGACCGCGGCCACCGCCGAAACCGCCCCGCCGATGTAGAACGGAGACCGCCCGCCGAACTCCTGGGCCATCCACCCGACCATCGGGCCGCCGACCGGGTTGCCGCCGATCAGCACGAGCACGTACAGCCCCATCACGCGGCCGCGCATCTCCGGGCTGACCGACGTCTGCACCAGCGCGTTCGCCGTGTTGAGGAACGTCATCGTGGCGAAGCCGAGCGGGATCAGGCCGAGGCCGAACGTCAGGTACGTCGGCATGAACCCGGTGATCAGCTCGAACACGCCGAGGAAGAACGCCGACACGAGCATCAGCCGCACCCGCGGCCGGCCCTTGGTCCCCCGGCGGGCGGACATCACCGCGCCGGTGAAGGTGCCCACCGCGACCAGGGTCGACAGCAGGCCGTAGCCGTCGGCCGCGGTGTGGAAGACGTTCGCCGCGACGATCGGCAGCGAGCTGAAGTACGTGATGCCGAACGTGCTGACGAACAGCACCAGCACCATCACCGTCATCAGGTCCGACCGGCGGCGGACGTACCGCAGGCCCTCGGCCAGCTGCCCCTTTTCGCGCGGCACGGCCGCGACGCGGAACAGCTTGTCCGGGTTCATCAGGATCAGCCCGGTGATCACCGCGACCGTGCTGAGCGCGTTCGCGATGAACAGCCAGCCGGTGCCGATCCAGGTGATCGCGAACCCGGCGATCGCCGGCCCGACGATCCGCGCCATGTTGAAGATGGAGGAGTTCAGCGCGACCGCGTTGGCGATCTGGTCGCGGCCCACCATCTCGGCGACGAACGACTGCCGCGTCGGCACTTCGAGCGCCGCGGTCACGCCGAGGGTGAAGCACAGAACGTAGACCTGCCACAGGGCGACGACCCCGCTGATGTCGAGCACGCCCAGCACGGCGGCCTGCGCGCACGCCGCCGTCTGGATCCAGGTGAGCAGCCGGCGCTTGTCGACGCGGTCGGCGAGGACGCCGGCCCAGAGCGAAAGGAACAACGTCGGCGTGAACTGCAGCGCGACCGCGACGCCGAGGGCGATCGGGTTGTTGCCGCTGAGGGTGAACACCAGCCAGTCCTGGGCGATGCGCTGCATCCAGGTGCCGATGTTCGAGATGACCTGGCCGGTGAAGAACAGCCGGTAGTTGCGGACCCGCAGGGAGGCGAACATCCCGCCGCGCTTGGTTCCGGATGGCGGTGATGCGGACGGCGGTGGGGCCGTGTCCCGGGTAGCAGTGGTCTGGATCGAACGCTTCGTTTCGCTACCCGTGGCCGTCACCGTGGTTAGTTCCCCGCCATCCTGTCGATGATTTCGGCGGCTTGGGAGAGCACTTCGCGCTCTTCGTCGCCGAGTTCCGCCAATTGCCGGTCCAGCCACGCTTCCCGCACGGAGATGGCCTTCTGCACGTAGGCCAGTCCGCTCTCGGACAGCTCGACGATGGCCTGCCTGCCATCGGTCGGGTGCGGGCGCCGCTCGACGAACCCCAGCTCCTCGAGCGCGGCGATCACCCTCGTCATCGAAGGTGGCTGAACGCCTTCCTTCGCGGCGAGCTGACCCGGGGTCAGCGCACCGCACTTGTGCAGGGTGGACAGCGCGGCGACCTGCGTCAGCGTGAGGTCGTCCCCGACGCGCTGTGCCCGCAGCCGGCGGTTGAGCCGGACCACCGCGAGACGCAGACGGCCCGCCAAGGAGCGTTCGTGCGTGTCGCCGGACATATAGTTAGCATACCTTACGAAACTTCGGCCGCACGGGTGATCTCTGCCGCAACCCGGGCGCGGTCCGTGCGTCCTCCCGAGGACGAGACCTGGGGGTCGGATGAACAAAAAGCTGGCGGGCACGGCCGTGGTCGGCGCGGCGATCGCGGCGATCGTGGCGGCACAGTTCCTCGGCGGCGGTGACGACGCACCCGCGGCCGCGCCGCCGCCGTCGTCGTCGCACCCGCCGGCGATCGCCGTCGGCAAGCTGGAGATCTACCAGCTCGCCGACGGGACCGGGCCCGGCTCGGCCATCGAGATCCCGGTGCCGTCGTGGAGCGTGAGCCGTGACAAGGAGCGCGCGACCTACCGCCAAGGCGAGCTGCTGCTCGAGACCGACCGGGTGGCGATCACGCAGGAGGATCCGGTGAGCGGGCTGCGCGCGCTGGCCGGCTCACAGGGCGGCACAGTGGCCGGGCACGCCCCGATCGCCGACCGGGACACCGCGGAATGGGACTTCACCTACTCCCGCGATGGCGTGCCGCGGCGAGTGACCGTGGTCGGCCTCGGCGCCGGCGACGCCCTGGTGACGGTGCGGTTCGAAGCCCCGGTCGCCGAATTCGAGCGCAACCGGGGCGTCCTCGACGAAGCCCTGAAGATCCGGGGCTGACTACTTGAACGCCGCCTGGATCGGCCCGACCGCGAAGTACGCCACGAAGGCCAGCGCGATCACCCACATCAGCGGGTGCACCTGGCGGGCCTTGCCGGTGGCCGCGCGGATCACGACGTAGCTGACGAAGCCGGCGCCGATGCCGTTGGCGATCGAGTACGTGAACGGCATGACGACGATCGTCAGGAACGCCGGCAGCGCGATCGAATAGTCGGTGAAGTCGATGTCGCGGACCTGCGACATCAGCATCGCGCCGACCACGACCAGCGCCGGCGCGGCCGCCTCGACCGGCACCACCTGGTAGAGCGGGGTCAGGAACATCGCGGCGATGAACAGCACGCCGGTGACGACGTTGGCCAGGCCGGTCCGCGCGCCCTCGGCGATGCCGGAGGCCGACTCGACGAACACCGTGTTGGAGCTGGCCGAGCCGAAGCCGCCGGCCGCGCCCGCGAGGCCCTCGACGAACAGCGCCTTGCCGACGTTGGGCAGCTGGCCGTCGGCCGGCAGCAGGTCGGCCTCCTTCGCGAGGCCGGTCATGGTGCCCATCGCGTCGAAGAAGTCGGCCAGCACCAGCGTGAACACCAGCAGGCAGACGGTGATGATCGGCAGCCGCGTCCAGGCGCCGAACGAGACGTCGCCGACCAGCGACAGGTTCGGCAGGCCGAGCACCTGGTCCGGCAGCGCCGGGTAGCCGAGGTTCCACCCCTTCGGGTTGGTGCCCTGCGACGGCCCGGCCTTGACGATCGCCTCGACGACGATGGCCAGCACGGTCGAGGCGAGCACGCCGATCAGGATCGCGCCCTTGACCTTCCGCACGACGAGGACGCCGGTGACCAGCAGGCCGACGACGAACACCGCGGTCGGCCAGGAGGCGATCGAGCCGTTGATGCCGAGGCCCACCGGGACGGTGGTGTGCGCGGCGTCCGGCAGCCGGCGCACGAACCCGGCGTCGACCAGGCCGATCAGGCAGATGAACACGCCGATGCCGACGGCGATCGCCGACTTCAGCGCGGCCGGCACGGCCCGGAACACCGCGGTGCGGAACCCGGTGAGCACGAGCAGCACGATGATCACGCCCTCGATGACCACCAGGCCCATCGCCTCGGGCCAGGTCATCTGCGGGGCGATGGTGACCGCGACCAGGCTGTTGATGCCCAGGCCGGTGGCGATGGCGAACGGGTAGTTCGCGACCAGGCCCATCAGGATGGTCATCACCCCGGCGACGAGCGCCGTCACCGCGGCGACCTGCGGCACCGGGAGGATGCCGCCGAGGACGTCCTTGTGCGCGCCCGCGTCGTCGGCCGAGAAGCTGCCGATGATCAGCGGGTTCAGCACCACGATGTAGGCCATCGTGACGAAGGTGACCAGCCCGCCGCGCAGTTCGCGCGGCACGGTCGAACCCCGCTCGGTGATCTTGAAGAACCGGTCCAGTGTGGACGTCCCGGTGCGGGTCGTCTCCTGCTCCGCCATTCGCCTGCCCATTCTCTCGCTGCTGCGGAGTACCCTGCACCTCGTGAGTGAACCGATCAATCCACCGGAGGTTACGGGCTCGTTGCGGCCCACGCCGGAGCTGCCCAAGAGGCTGACCGACCTGACGCCGGTGGTGATCGTAGGCACCTCGATCTGGGCTGTCGCGCTGGTGGTGCTCTTCTTCACGACTTCGGGCCTGTGGGTGCAGACGGCGCTGTCCGGGTTCGCGCTCGGTTTCGTCGGCATGGCGATCATCGCCTGGCAGCGCGCCGCCGCCCGCCGCGGGTCGAAATCGGCCCAGCGGCTCTGACGCTTACGCGAGCAGCGTCCGCGGCGACGGGTCGTCGAGCAGAGCCGTGATCAGGTGCCGGTCGGGCCAGCGCCCGGCCGCCCAGGCGAACGCGCGCGCCAGGCCCTCGGACGTGTCGGCCGCGTGCAGCCGGTCGTCGGACCACCACTGGACGTCGTGCTCGGCGCCCTCGATGCGCACGGTGAGCGGGTCGTGCACCAGGACGCCGCCGTCGGGCAGCCGGATGCCGAGCTGGTCCGCGACGAGCTTCAGCGCGGGCAGCTCGGCCCAGGGCGCGTACTCGCCTTCGCTGGTCACCTCGGCGGGCGCGCCACTCGCGAGCGGCAGGTCGAGCAGGTCCGCGAGCCGCTCCGGCTCCTCGGGCGCGACCACGTACCGGTCGGGCTCGAGCGCCCCGGCCACCCACGGCACGTCCAGGACGAGCGCATCGTCCACAACGGACCCGTCCGCGGCCCGGACACCCCGCGGCGGGCGCGGCTCCACTCCGGACTCGACGACGGCGTCGTAGGCACGCGTCGCCAGCCCGGGCGAAACCACGCGTTCCGGATCGGCGAGCCGGTCGAGCAGATCAGCGGCTTCATCCACAGTGGACAGAGTGAGCTCGGCGCGCACCCCGGCGACCCGGAGGAGGTCTTCACTCAGGCCGACGTCGGGCACCTCGTCGAAGAGCCCCGCCAGATCGGCGTCCGGCAGCCGCCATTCGTTCGGCGCAGCCCCTTCGAGCACTGCGTACTGCGCGATCCACCAGGCAGCGTGCCCCAGCGGCGTGCGCAGGGCGTGCCAGGTTTCGGGCCGCGCGGCGAGCAACCGCAGCGCCGCGGGCCAGGCGTCATCGGCGACGAGATCGAGGTCCCGGATCGCGACCACCGTGCTCGGCGGTTCCACCAGGGAGTCCCACCAGATTTCCTCGTCGGGAAGAGCGTGGTCGGGCTCGTGCGGCTCGTCATCGACGACGACCGCGAAGGAATCGAGCACCCCGGCGGCTTCGAGCGTGCTCTGCGGCCAGTCTTCGGCGAAGTCCTCGTCGAGGACGTCGAGCGCGCCATCCTCCTCGAAGACCTCTTCGTCGAAGATCTCCAGCAGTGGCGACGTCGGAAGAACCAGCTCGTCGGCGCGGCGCCAGGTTTCGGTACCGGGCAGGGCCAGCGCGCCAACCCAGCGCGGAGCATCGTCCCCGCAGTCGGCGATCAGCCGCAGCACGGCCCCGGCGAGCGTCGTACCGTCCAAACCGGACCGAACGTCCTCGACACTGCGCTCGACGGCGTCGCGGAGCTGATCGGAGTTGAGCAGCTCTCGGGCGTCGGCGTGCTTGGCCCCCAACCGTTCCAGCAGCGGGTGCGACGCGGCGGGGTGCACCAGCCGCAGCCCAGGGATATCCACATCGGACAACAGGTCGAGCAGTTCCGCAGAACCCTCCACGAGCAGACAGCCACGGGCACCGGGCAGCGTCCGGCCGTCCGACAGCGGAACGGGCAGCCCATCCAGCCGTTCCGCGGCCAGGGCGTGCGACTCGACGGCGATCGCGAGGGCTGCGTAGACGTCCCGCCACCAGCCCGGATCCCGGCTGACACCGGTCAGCGTTTCCAGCACCTCTTCGATGCCGATCACCTGCGCCGAAACGGCTTTCAGCGTTTGCGCGGGCGCGGATCCCCCGAGCAGCCTCGGCACGAGGTCGGCGAGCAGCGCAGTCAGTCCGGGCACGTCGACGTCGAGCACCCGGGCCTGGCGGCCGGAGACCTCCACACCGTCCTGAGTGGACAGCCAGCGCTCATCGCTGAGCGTGACGAGCACCTCGTCCCGCAGCTTGGCATCCACAGTGGACTTCGGAAACCCCGGCTTGGGAACGAGGGCGAACCGGTGCTCGGCCGGCAGCAACCGGACGAGCTCGACGTACTCTTTCGCGGCTCGCTCGAGCACTTCCGTGAGTTCGGCCCCGGGCAGCACCCGGCGACGCGAGGGTTCGACGGGCACGGACGCGAGAAGCCGAGCGGGCAGCGACAGCCCGTCATCGGTCGGAGTGGGTGCGCGCAGAACGTCTTCTTCGAGCGGCTCCGGCGTACCTTCTGCGTTGACCGGAACGGCCCAAACGACGTCACCCCGGTGGGTCAGCCACCGCGTTTCCGTGACGGGGCCCCGAATCCGGACGACATCCCCGTCGGCCGTCCGTGTCCAAACGCGACCGTCCACTTCGAACTCGGCCAGCCACGGCAGGGCGAGCAGCAGATCACCGACGTCCTCGGCGAGTTCGGCCAGGAGCCGCGCCCCGTCGACGCCGTCCCGCAGCGGAAGCCGGACTTCGGTGTCGAAGCCGGCGGGGACGTCGGCGGGGAGGGGCCAGGGCAGGCGCAGGACGGGAACGTCGCCGTCGATGCCCGCGGCTTCCCGGGTGCGCTCGGCGGAGAAGGCGACCCCGCCGCTGGTGGAGAGAACGCGGGGTTCATCGGAAACGGTCCGCACGGCGGCGAAGCCGACACCGAAGCGCCCGACGGTGGCGCCGGTCTTGCCGGAGGCCCGCAGCGAAGCGAGCGACGCGACACCGCGGGCGTCGAGCGGAGCACCGGTGTTGGCGAACCGGAGTTCGGAGTCCACAAGGGACACCCGAACCCGCCCGGGAGAGCCACCGGCCATGGCGGCATCGGCGGCATTCTGGGCAAGCTCGACGAACAGCCGGTCCCGATAGGCACCAACGCGCAGATCCCGCTCGACGTTGGTGTCCTCGGTGAGCCGGGTGGGCGAATCCCGCCAGCCACGCAGGGTGGTCTCACGAAGCCGCGCGGTCCCGAAGGGATCACCCCCGGCGGCGGCCTCGGTGGCGAGGCCGCTCACCGATCGTTGTCGAGCTGGGCTTGCGCTTCATCAGCCTGCCCGGCTTCGGCGCCCTCGGTCACAACGGTGTCGGTAAGAGCGGCTTCGGGCACTTCGGCTTCATCACCGGCCTGCGCGGCCACGTCGGCGGGCAGCGGATCAACCTCGGCCGCATCGGATTCCGCAGCCACCGGCTCGGAGTCAGCGGCCGTCCCGACCAGTTCCGGAGCGGCCGGCAGTTCGACGGCATCGGTCACCTCGGCCTGGGCAGGCTCCGACTCAGCAGGCTCCGCCTCAACCGGCTCAGCCTGCGCAGCCTCCGGCGCTGCCCGCACCTCGGCCGCATCGGTCACCTCGGCCTGCGTCGGCTCCGCATCCGCGGGCTCCGGCACAACCGGCTCGACCTGCGCAGGCTCCGACGCTGCCCGCACCTCGGCCGCATCGGTCACATCGGCTTGCGTCGGCTCCGCTTCAGCGGGTTCCGGCACCTCGGCCGCAACCGCCTCCGGCGCTGTCCGGACCTCGACCGCATCGGTGACCTCCGCCTGCGTCGGCTCCGCATCCGCGGGCTCCGGCACCTCAGCCACCACCGGTTCGGCAACCTCACCAGCCGCAGCCGGGGCCTCCGCAGCCGGCTCAACCGACTCGGCCTCGACCGCCACCGACTCGGCCTCTGCCACAACCGGCGCGTCTGCCTCAACCGCTTCGGCCTCCGCCGCAGCCGGCGTCTCCGCCCCGGCCTCAACCGGCTCGGCCTCCACCGCAGCCGGCGCCTCGGCCCCAGCCTCAACCGGCGCCGCGGCCTCCGCAGCCACCGGCTCCGCAACCTCCGCCGCCTCCGACGCGGCCTCCGGCTCCACCTCCGCCGGCGACACGTCCGACTCCGCGACCCCCGTCTCGCCCTCCGCGACGGCCGCCTCCACGACCTCCGGGGCCGGTGCGAAGTCCAGCAGCGAGTCGTCGTACACCAGTTCCGCCACCGGGACCGATGACGTCACCTCGACCTCTACCTCCGAGTGCGCTCCGCAGCCGTACTCCACGTCCACCACGTGGCCGTCCGCCGGGGCTATGTCGTTGCTGCACACCCCGAACACTCCGCGCAACGAGCCCGCCAGCGGCACGAAGAACCCGCATGTCCCGCACACGTCCGGGGCACTCCGCGCCATGTCCGACCGGGGGCCGAACTCGCCCGCGTGCCAGCGTGACGCCGCTTCCGTGCGGCCGAAGCGGGACAGCACGTGGACGCGGCCCAAGCCCACCTCGCGGGCCGTCTCCTCCACCGCCGGGTCGTCCGACTGGAGGTACGCCGGGGCCAGGCGGGGGTCGTTCTCGTCCGTCGGGAAGATGTCGCCCACGCCCAGGTCGCCCGCGCGGACGCGGCGCTCCCACGGCACCCAGGCCGGCGCCACCAGGGCCGACGGGCCCGGGACCAGCACGACCTCGCTGACCGTCACCGGCTCGTCGTCGCCCGCCAGGGCCACCGTCACCGACCAGCGCCAGCCTCCGTAGCCCGGGACCTGGGCCTCGAACAGGTGACTCGCCGTGACCGCGTCTTCGCGGGTGACCCCCACGTGCGCGCCGAGCTGCTCCTCGGGTGCGTCCTCCAGCACCGCAGCTCGCGCGAACTCCACCGCATCGGCGAGTTTGCGCTGCACGGAGCCGTCGTCCAGGGTCAGCAGCAGAGTCATGTGGCCAATTGTGCCGCACGCATCCGCGGCGCCCGTGCCAGGCTGTTCATCGTGCGCACCCCGATCGTCACCTGCCTGCTGCTGGCCGCCGCGCTCGGCGGCTGCGCCGGCGCCCCGGCGCAGGAACCCGGCCCCGAACGCCTCACCGTCCAGGTGCTCTCGACCCTGCCCCACGACGCCGCCGCTTTCACCGAAGGCCTCGAGTTCGCCGGCGACACCCTCTACGAGAGCACCGGCCTGGCGGGACAGTCGACGCTCACCGCCGGACCACCCGGCGGCGCGCCCCGGACCACCGTCGCGCTGCCGTCGCCGCTGTTCGGCGAGGGCGTCACCGTTCTCGGGCCGAGGCTGTGGCAGCTCACCTGGCAGGACGGGTTCGCCATCGAACGTGACTCCCAGTCCCTCGCCGAGCTGCGGCGCGTGCCGTTCCAGGGTGAGGGCTGGGGCCTCTGCCACCAGGCCGACGGGCGGCTCGTGATGAGCAACGGCTCCGCGCGGCTCACCTTCCGCGATCCGAAGACCTTCGCGGTCACCGGGGGCGTCGACGTCGGCCGTGACCAGCTCAACGAGCTCGAGTGCGTCGCCGGCGACGTCTACGCAAACGTTTGGCACACCGACACCGTGCTGCGCATCGACGCCGCCTCCGGACGCGTGACCGGGACGATCGACGCAGGTCAGCTGCGTGCGCAGGTGAACGCGCCGGGCTCCGAAGCCGTGCTCAACGGTATCGCCGCCGTTCCGGGCACCGGCGATTTCCTCCTCACCGGGAAGCAGTGGCCGGTCACGTTCCGGGTGAGGTTCGTCCCGGCTCCGGCGTGAAAGCACGGATGAGCAGGCGGAACCGGCCCCCGGTAAGGCAGGATTGACACGTGGCACTCTTCGGCTCCCGCTCCGGCTCCGACGGCACCCGGTCGGGTCAGCCGCGCGGCCGGAAGTCCAAGCGGCGCTGGACGCCGGAGCCCGGCGCGGCGCAGGCCAGGGACTGGCGGGACGCGGCCGCGCCCGGCAGCCAGCCGCCGCCCACCCGCGTCGCCCACCAGAGCGCGCCGCCGCCCACCCGCGTCGACCGGCCCGTCCAGCCGCCGCGCGGCGGGTTCCGCGACGGCCGCGTGCCGAACGCGGACGAGGCACCCACCGCCGCCGCGCCGACCGGTCGCCGGCCGCCGCCACCGCGCGGGGCGCGGCCGTATGACCCGCACCGCACCGAACCGGTGCGCCGCGAGCCGCCCGGCGGCTTCTACCAGGGCGAACGCTATCCGGGCAGCGGTGAGTACGAGCACTACGACACCGGTGGCTACGCGGGTGAACCGCGGCCGCCGGAGCCGGAAGCGCCGCCGCATGAGGAACCGCGGACGCCGGGTGGCACGCCGAAGCTGCCGAAGAAGATCACCGTCACGCGGGTGGCGGCGATGCGCAGCCGCCAGCTCACCGGCCAGGCCGTCGACGCCTTCCAGCGCGCGACGAAGGCCGACGGCGCCGAGAAGTCCGGCCTCACTTCGCTGACCTACGCCGTGATGCTGAACTACGCCAGCGACGCGGCGATGGCGATCGCGCTGGCCAACACGCTGTTCTTCGCCGCGACCAGCGGCGAGAGCAAGGGCAAGGTGGCGCTCTACCTGCTCATCACGATCGCGCCGTTCGCGCTGGTCGCGCCGGTGATCGGCCCGGCGCTCGACAAGGTGCAGCGCGGCAGGCGGCTGGCGATGTGCGCGTCGTCGATCGGCCAAGGGCTGATGGCCGTCGTGATGGCGCTGCACTTCGACGACTGGCTGCTCTACCCGGCCGCGCTCGGCATGATGGTGCTGTCGAAGTCGTTCACCGTGCTCAAGGCCGCGGTGACGCCGCGGGTGCTGCCCTCCGAGATCACGCTCTCCAAGACGAACGCCCGGTTGACCACGTTCGGGCTGGTCGCCGCGGGCGTGTTCGGCGCGCTGGCCAGCGGCATCAACGCGATCAGCGGTTCGGCGGGCGCGCTCTGGTTCACCGCGCTGATCTGCGTCGCCGCGGCGGTGCAGTCGATGCGGATCCCGGCCTGGGTGGAGGCGACCGAGGGCGAGGTGCCGACGTCGCTTTCGGCCCACCCAAAGGAGAAGAAACGCCGTCAGCCGATGGGGCGCCACATCGTCGTCGCGCTGTGGGGCAACGGCTCGGTGCGCGTGCTCACCGGCTTCCTCATGATGTTCGCCGCGTTCGCGGTCAAGGCCCAGACCGAGGGCAGCGGGCAGACGCCGTTCATGCAGCTGCTGCTGCTCGGCGTGATCGGCGCCGCGGCGGGCGCCGGCGGGTTCCTCGGCAACGCGCTGGGCTCGCGCCTGCACTTCGGCAGCCCCGACCAGGTGATCGTCGGCTGCGTGGCGGGCTGCGTGCTGGCCGCGCTGGTCGCGACGATCCTGCCCGGGCTGGCCACGGCCGCGATCGTCGGCCTGGTCGGCGCCACGGCCAGCGCGCTGGCCAAGATCAGCCTCGACGCCGTCATCCAGGAAGACCTGCCCGAGGAGTCGCGCGCGTCGGCGTTCGGCCGCTCGGAAACCGTGCTGCAGCTGGCGTGGTGCCTCGGCGGGGCGGTCGGCCTGCTGCTGCCGCCGACGTACTGGATCGGCTTCCTGGTGATCACGGTCGTGCTGGCCGTCGGGTGCGCGCAGACGTTCCTCGTGCGCCGCGGCGGCTCGCTCGTGCCCGGCCTCGGCGGCGACCGGCCGCTGCGCCCCGAGCCGACCGGCAGCTTCCCGGCCCAGGGCCTGCCCGGCGACCCCAGGGCCCGCCGGTAGGCTCCGGCGCATGCGACGTTCCCGGGTGGTGGCCCTGCTTGCGGCCGGTGGGTTCGCGGTGGCCGGTTGCTCGGCACCCGGCCCGGCCGAGGTCACCTTCTACGCCGACGGCCACACGATCAACGCCACGCCGGTGCTCACGTGCGACTACTCGCAGCAGCTCGCCCAGCCGTGCAGCGCCAAGGGCGACACGCAGTCGCTGAAGGTCCGCCCCGGCAAGCCGGTGCAGATCTCGGTGCCCGGCGAGGTCGCCGACGCGCCGTGGCAGATCGTCTACGAGTACGTCACCCCGCAGGGCGAGTACAAGCAGAGCGACCCGATCCCGTTCACGTCACTGGACCGCTACGCCTACACGGTCACGCCGCCGACGCCCGCCGACCGCATCTCGGCGGTCGACGTCCAGAAGTACACCGCCGTGCTGAACGCGAGCACCGGCGAGTCGGGCCTGCTGCCCAGCGACGTCTGGGGTCTCCGGCTGGAGGCCTAGGGATCGATGTCCCGGGCCACCGCGCGCATGATCTCGGCGATCTGCTTGGTGTGCTTGCGGTCCGGGTAGCGGTTGCGCCGCAGGTCCGGCTGCACCTTGAGCTCCAGCAGCTTGATCATGTCCTCGATCAGGCCGTGCAGCTCTTCGGCGGGGCGACGGCGCGCCTCGGCGACGGACGGCGGCGGGTCGAGCAGCCGGACGGAGAGCGCCTGCGGACCGCGACGGCCGTCGGCGACGCCGAACTCCAGCCGCTGCCCGGCCTTCAGCCCCTCGACGCCCTGCGGCAGCGCGGCCTTGCGAATGTAGACGTCGGCGCCACCGTCCTGCGTGACGAACCCGAACCCCTTCTCCGCGTCGTACCACTTGACCTTGCCGGTCGGCACTTCCCTCACCAGTCCTTCTGCTGTCCGCTCACGACGAACGCGCCCGGGGCGTACCCAGGGCGCGCTGGGTAAAGGGTATCTCGCCACACGCCCTGGGGAGAAGTCGATACCGCCGGATACGCTCTTGCGTCATGAAGAGCACGACGAAGGAGGCGGGCGTGGCCGCTCCCGGCAAACCGTTCCTGATGCGCGTCGGCATCGGGCTTTTCGGGCTCGGCATGCTCGCCGTGCTGGCGGTGTTCATCATGTTCGCCGCCGGCCTGGAGAACCTGCCGGTGTGGCTGTCCCTCGCCGCCGGGGTGATCACGCCCCTGGGCCTGGCGCTGGGCTTGATCGCGCTGGTGATCGAGGCGCGCGCCAAGAAATAGCAGCGCAGCGCAGCTGCTCCGTTGAGGGCGGCGGCGGGGGCATGGATGGAATAGGGCTACGGCACCACGCTCCCCGCGAACGTCCGCTCGAACCACGGCAGGAACTCGGTCAGCGACTCGAACACCACCTCCGCCCCTTCGCTCAGCAGGAGCGTGCGATCACACGGCCCGGTGGTGACGCCGACCGCGATCGCCCCGGCGGCGAGCGCACCCCGGATGTCGCCGGCGTGATCTCCGACATAGACCCGGGCGTCGTGCGCCAGGAGCGCCTCGGCCTTCTGCGTGGACCACAGCTCGCCGACGACCTCGTCGACGTCGAGCCCCAGCGCGTCGACGTGCAGCTGTGCGTTGGGCCCGTACTTCCCGGTGACGACCAGCGTGCGGCCGCCTGCGGCCCGGACCGCCCGGAGCGACTCGACCGCGCCGGGCAGCGCGACCGTGCTCGGCACGACCACCTCGGGGTACATCGCGCGGAACCGGTCGACGAGCCCGGGAATGCGTTCCTCGGGCGCTTCGAAGCCGCGCAGGATGTCGTCGAGCGGCGGCCCGAGGTTGGCCGCGAACGCGTCGCCGTCCAGCGGCAGGCCGGATTCGGCGCCCAGCGCGTTCATCGCCGCGGCCATGCCCGGCCGGGCGTCGATCAGTGTCATGTCGAGGTCGAACCCCACGGTGATGCCCACGCCCCACACGGTAACCGCCACCACCGACAGTTTTACGCGCGAACCGAACGTGTACAGCGCCTTGACACGAGAGTGATCTGTGTCAAGGTGAGGGTGTGACCAGCTTCACCGAGCGGACGAAGGCGTCCCTGCGCGAAGCACTGCTCGACGCCGCCGCCGACCTGCTGCCCGACCGGGGCCACGCGGGCCTGCGGATGGCCGACGTCGCCGCGAAAGCCGGCGTGAGCAGGCAGACGGTCTACAACGAGTTCGGCAACAAGGCGGCGCTGACCCAGGCGGTGGCGCTGCGCACCGCGTCGGAGTTCCTCGACGGGATCCGGCAGCGGTTCGAAACGGCGGACGGGCTCCTGGCGGGCATCCACCACGCCGTCGTCTACACGATCGAGCACGCGCGGGAGAACCGCCTGGTCGCGGCGGCGCTCGGCACCGAAGCCGGCGAGGACCTGCTGCCCCTGCTCACGACCCGGGGCGAGCCGATCCTCACCGCGGCCGCAGACCTCGCCGCCGAGCAGTACCGCGAGTTCGAACCCGGGCTCTCCGCCGAAGCCGCGGCCCTGCTCGCCGAAACCGTCGTCCGGCTTTCCCTGTCGCACCTGGTGCTTTCCACGCATTCGGCGGCCGAAGCGGCCGACGCCGTCACCGCGGTCATGGAACCCGCCATCCGCCAATTCGCCCACTGAATCGCTATCGGAGTGAAACGATGACCGACACGCTTCCGGAGCTGCGGACCGGCTTCTCCTCGCTGCGCAAGGGCGGCCTGAACTGGGACTCGTTCCCGCTGCGCCTGTTCGTCAAAGGCAACAAGAAGTTCTGGAACCCGGCGGACATCGACTTCAGCCGCGAACGCGAAGGCTGGGACACGCTCAACCCGGAACAGCAGCGAAGCACGACGTACCTGGTCGCGCAGTTCATCGCCGGCGAAGAGGCCGTCACCGAGGACATCCAGCCGTTCATGCGGGCGATGTCGGCGACCGGCCGGTTCGGCGACGAGATGTACCTGACGCAGTTCTGCTTCGAGGAAGCCAAGCACACCGAGGTGTTCCGGCGCTGGATGGACGCGGTCGGGCTGACCGAGGACCTCCACCCGTACGTCGCCGAAAACCCGCACTACCGCAAGCTGTTCTACGAAGAGCTGCCGCAGTCGCTACGCGCGCTGGAGGACGATCCCAGCCCGCTCAACCAGATCCGCGCGAGCGTCACGTACAACCACGTCATCGAGGGCAGCCTGGCGCTGACGGGCTACTACTCGTGGCAGCTGATCTGCACCCAGCACGACATCCTGCCGGGCATGCAGGAACTGGTCCGCCGCATCGGCGACGACGAGCGCCGTCACATGGCCTGGGGCACGTTCACCTGCCGCCGGCACGTCGCCGCGGACGACTCCCTGTGGGACGCGGTGCAGCAGCGGATGGGCGAGCTGCTGCCGCACGCGCTCGACATGATCCAGTGGGTGCAGGACCAGTTCGAGGAACTGCCGTTCGACAACGACCCGCAGGAGATCGTCCAGTACGCGGCCGACCGGGCCCAGCGCCGGCTGGGCGCGATCGAATCGGCACGCGGGATGCCGGTGGAGCAGATCGACCTGGACTATTCGCCCGAGCACCTCGAGGAAACCTTCGGCGAGGAAGACGCGAAGGCGATCGCGGAGGCCGCCGCCGCGGTTTCGTGACAGCCCTTGGGCGGCCGGACCGGGTCCGGCCGCCCAGGGTGGCTCAGGCGTGCTTCGCCGCCGCCGCCTTTTCCAGGCCCAGCAGGCTGATCGACTTCTCGCGCATCTCCACCTTGCGGACCTTGCCGGTCACGGTCATCGGGAACTCCTCGACGACGTGGACGTACCGCGGGATCTTGTAGCGCGCCAGCTTGCCTTCGCAGAACTCGCGCACCTTCTCGGTGGTCAGCGGTTCCGCGCCCTCGCGCATGCGGACCCAGGCCATCAGCTCTTCGCCGTACTTCTCGTCCGGGACGCCGATGACCTGCGCGTCGAGGATGTCCGGGTGGGTGTAGAGGAACTCCTCGATTTCGCGCGGGTACAGGTTTTCGCCGCCGCGGATGACCATGTCCTTGATCCGGCCGGTGATGTTGAGGTAGCCGTCGGCGTCCATCACCGCCAGGTCGCCGGTGTGCATCCAGCGCGCCGCGTCGATCGCCTCGGCCGTCTTGTCCGGCTGCTCCCAGTACCCCAGCATCACCGAATACCCGCGGGTGCACAGCTCGCCCGGCTCGCCGCGCGGGACCGTCAGGCCGGTTTCCGGGTCGACGACCTTGACTTCAAGGTGCGGCCCGACCCGGCCGACCGTCGACACGCGGCGCTCGATCGAGTCGTCCGCCCGGGTCTGCGTCGACACCGGGGACGTCTCGGTCATGCCGTAGCAGATGGACACCTCACGCATCCCCATCCGGTCGATGACCTGCTTCATCACCTCGACCGGGCACGGCGAGCCCGCCATGATCCCGGTGCGCAGCGACGACAGGTCGAACTCGCCGAAGCGCGGGTGGCTGAGCTCGGCGATGAACATCGTCGGCACGCCGTAGAGCGACGTGCACCGCTCGGCCGCGACCGCTTCCAGCGTCGCTTCCGGGTCGAACGCGGGTGCCGGGATGACCATGCAGGCGCCGTGGCTGGTGCAGGCCAGGTTGCCCATCACCATGCCGAAGCAGTGGTAGAAGGGCACCGGGATGCACACCCGGTCCTGCTCGGTGTAGTTGCACAGCTCGCCGACGAAGTAGCCGTTGTTGAGGATGTTGTGGTGGGACAGCGTGGCGCCCTTGGGGAAGCCCGTCGTCCCGGACGTGTACTGGATGTTGATCGGGTCGTCGGCCGACAGCCCGGCCTGCAGGTGCGCCAGCTGCGCCCGGTCGCCGCCGCGGCCCGCCTCCAGCAGCGCCTGCCAGCCCTCGCCGCCGAGGATGACGACGTGTTCGAGCGCGGCGCACTTGTCGCGCACCTCGTCCACCATGGCCGGGTAGTCGGACGTCTTGAACTCGTCCGAGGCGACCAGCAGCCGGATCCCGGCCTGGTTCAGCACGTACGCCAGCTCGTGCGACCGGTAGGCGGGGTTGATGTTGACCAGGATGGCGCCGATCTTGGCCGTCGCGTACTGCAGGAAGGTCCACTCCGCCCGGTTCGGCGACCAGATCCCCACCCGGTCGCCCTTGCCGAGGCCCCGCGCGACCAGCCCCAGCGCCAGTGCGTCCACTTCGGCGGCCAGCTCCCGGTAGGTCCACCGGCGGCCGGCGGCCCGGTCGACCAGCGCGTCGCGATCACCGAAGGCGGCCACCGTCCGGTCGAAGTTGTCACCGATGGTGTCCCCGAGCAGCGGGACCTCCGAGGTCCCCGAGGCGTAGCTCGGCAGGGCGGGCGCGTCAGGCATGGTGCCTCCTGAAGTCGACGATGACTGCCGCCGAGTCTAGGAACCGCGGGACCCGGCAGCCAGCTCGGAAAAGCCCTCTCCGCGGACCCGCTGCCGGTGGCAGGATGCCGGTAGGGAACTAAGGGGAGGGACCCGATGCGAAGAGTGCTGGCCTTGGCCACTGCCGTCCTGCTGCTCGCGGTGGCCGCACCGGCGTCGGCGGCGCCCCGGGTGATCGTGCTGCCGGGCGCCACGTCCGCCGAAGGGATCACCGCGGCCGGCGGCGGCGAGTACTACACCGGCGACCTCATCGCCGGCACGATCTTCCGCGAGGACGTCCGCCGCGGCACCGCCGAACGCTTCATCGAGGCGCCACCCGGCACGATGGCGGCCGGCGTGGACCTGGACCACCGCCACGACCTGCTGTTCGTCGCCGGCGGCAAGGGCGGCAAGGCGTACGTCTACAACGTCCGCACGAAGGCGAAAGTCGCGGACTACACCTTCGGCGACCCGCAGACGTCCTTCGTCAACGACGTGGCGGTCACCCCGTACGGCGCGTGGTTCACCGACTCCTACCACCCGCAGCTGTTCTTCGTGCCGGTGGTGGCGGGCGTGCCCGGACCGCCGCGAACCCTGCCGCTGACCGGCCCGGGAGCGGGCGGTTCCCCGGAGAACTTCTTCATGAACGACGTCATCGCGACACCGTCCGGCGACAAGCTGCTGGTGGCCGCAACGACACCGGGCAAGGTGTACACGATCGACCCGCTCACCGGAGCCAGCAAGGAGATCGCCGGGCTGACGGCGCCCAGCGTGGCCAGCATGGTGCTCGAAGGGCACTGCCTCTGGGCGGTGCAGCTCGACGACAAAATCACCCGCTGGCACCTCGACGGCGACCTGAGCAACGCCACCCCCGCAGGCACGATCACGGACCCCCTGTTCGACCAACCGGTTTCGGCGGCGAAGATCGGCAACCACCTGGCGGTGGTCAATTCCCACATCTACAGCGGCTACCCGCCCACCAGCCCGACATACGAGGTCCTCATCGTCGACGCGTGACCCGATCGGCTCCGCTACGCTCGGGACGTGCCGGAGGAATTCTCACTGGGCCTGACGGAGGTAGCAGCGGCGGTCCGCCGCACGGGCCTCCCGGCGAACTGGCACCCGTTCGAGATCCGCAGCCCGGGCCACACGCTGGAAGAGCACGACCGCGTGCTGGCGGAAGCGTGGGAGTCGTTGCGGGCGCGGGGCTTGGCGGGACCGGAGAAGCTGGACATCGAGGTGGAGCAGACCCTCCGCGCGTGGACGCAGCCGGAGGTGCTGATCATCGTCCGCGCGGCGGAGGTGGCGGACGGCCGGCAGGTGTTCTACCGGGCCACCATCGGCCACGGCCTCGGCGTCTACTCGGAGCTGCTCCCGGACGCGATCAACTTCGTCCGGATCCGCCCCGACCACCTGGTCGATTCCCTGGTCGGGATCCTGCCCCGCTACGGACCCCTGCCGGTGGCCCCGGTGACGTTGACGCATGGCCCGAGCGGGCAGCCGGACGCGGAAGCGCTGAAGGAGTACGCCCAGTGGGCCACGCACCGCCACGGCACGTTCGAGCTGTCGACCCGCATGGGCCAGGCCGCCCTCCGCCCGGCGGGCACGGTGACATTCGCGGACACCGACGGCGGCCGGTACCTGACGTTCACGGAACAGCTGTCGGGCGGCGAGTCGAGGCTGAGGTTCGTCCCCTCGGACGGAGGACACCTGAGAGGGTGGTTGCACGAACGCATCGAGGAGACGACCCACCGGTGACCCGCATCCTCGCCTCGGCGTGGCGGCCTACCCGTAGTGTTCAGGTCGTGACCCGAGCAGTTCGCCTTCGCGCCACCGTCCTCGCCCTGGCCACCCTGGCGCTCGCGCTGAGCGCCTGCGACAGCAAGGTGGGGGGCACTCCGCAAGCCGCGGGCACCTCGTCGAGCAGCGCCAGCCCCACTTCGGCCACCACCGGCAGCTCGAGCGGTAACCCGTTCGAAGGTGTTAGCCCCTGCACCATTATCAACCAGGTCATGGAGGGCGAGGGGTTCCCGGCGGCCACGCCCGGCACCGTGGACAGCGAGCGAAGCTGCGCCTCGAACAAGCCAGGCGACGCCAACGTCGGCGTTGCGCTCCAGGACAACGCCGGTTACGACCAAGGCATCCCGGACCCTTCGAAGGCGTCGCGAGGCCACGTCGGGACGCGAAACGCGATCATCGAGCGCGAGGCCATCGGGGCCGTGGGCCAGTGCACCATTTCCATCGAGGTCAAGCCGAAGTCGCGGGCACTCGTGTCCGTTTCCGGCAACGGCACGACGCAGCAGGCGTGCGACCGAGTGACCGCGATCGCGGTCAAGGTGGAGAAATTGCTCCCGCCCGGCTCCTGAGCCGGGCCGAGGGAGTGACATACGTCCGGCTGTCGCCTCTGCCGCTGATCGCCGGTCACTACTACAGTAGGACCCGGGCACCGAGAGTACTGCTCGACGGGAGGGGACCTGACGTGAGCTCGGATGCGAGTTTCAGTGACCAGCCGATCGCCGCGCCCGCCTCGGGCGACGCAGGGTCGAACTTCCTTTCGGGGCTCCTCAACACCCCAACCGACCCGGACGGGGCGAAGCGCCTCAACGAAGGCGCCCAAGGGCTGAAGAATCTGGCGTTGAACGGTGGCTTCGCCATCAACCAGGCCGGACTCGACAAGTACACGAAGGTCTGCGACGAATTCATCGACGGTTACCGCGGCATCGAATACGAGCTCGAGGTGCTGGCCTGGAAACCGCGGATGGGATCCAGCGACTACGCCGACCAGGTAGCTCAGTTCAACGTGAAGGTCGCTGCGGGCGACGAGCAGTCCCTCGTCCCGAACCTCGAGTTGCTCATCAAAGGATTCCAGCAGGTCAAAGAGGCTTTGGCGATCGCTCGCAAGAACTATCGCGAGACCGAGGACGCCCACGCCCAGACGTTCGCCAAGCTGCGCGGGAGCGAGTGACGATGGCCCAGGGGCACGCCGGACATCGGCAGTACGAAGGGGACTTCTACGCCGAGACGCAGCAGAAACTCCAGCAGAACGTCCACCATTTCGGAGCCGAGGACCAGGGCGACGCTCGTGACGGCGTGACGCCGCAAACCCAGAACCAGGCGGCGCAGTACTCGGTCGAGCAGGGCAAGGTGCTCCTGCACAACCAATCCACCCGCGGCGACGCGCCTGCCCCGGGGCAGAACTACTCCGCCAGCACGCACGAAGACCTGTACAACATGGTCCACCAGAACATGGACCCCAAGGACCTCGACGACCGGGGACGACTGGCCAACCGGATCGGCAACTGGCTCGCCGATGTCTCCAACGCGGCGAACGACGCCGTCAACTCGAGCGAAATCCAGTGGCAGGGCTCAGGTGCCGCGCAGGCGCACGGGTTCTTCCAGAACACCGCCAGCTACACCGCCGAGACCGCCAACGCGGCCCAGCTCAGCTCCAACCGCTACTCGCAGCAAGCTGCCGCCGCTGACTACGCGCAGAAGAACATGCCCGAACCCACCGGGTTCAATCAGCAGGCCGAAATCAACAAGGCCACCCAGCAGTACCAGGCCGGTGACCTCGTCGGCGCGACGCAGACCATGACCAACGTCGCCGCCAAGCAGCAGCAGGCTGATGCCGCTCATCAGCAGGCCGTTCAGGTCCTCCAGAACCTCGACTCCACCTACCACGAGACCGCCAGCACCCAGCCCACCTACACTCCGCCGCCCCAGCTCGGGCAGGGTGACTCCACCTCCGCGAGCGGCTTCCACGGCACCAGCAGCACCGCCTTCACCGGCACCCCCACCCTCGGCGGCGCCGGCGGCACCGGCGGCCAAAGCGGCACCACCGGCACCTTCGTCCCCGGTGGCGCGAACCCGCCGACAGGAACGCCCGGAACCACCCCGCCCCCGACGTACGTCCCCCCGGGGACCACCAGCGGCACCGGCACCTTCAGCGGCAACACCAACTTCCGCGCCGCCCCTGCAGCCGGCGGTACCTTCGGGCGCATGACTCCCGATGGGCTTGCCCTGCCCGGGACCACCGCCGGTGGCACCACCGGCGGCAGCGGGGACATCACCCGCGGCAAGGGCATCGGGTCCGGGCGGGCCGGTACCGGGTTCGCCGGGTCCCGGGTGTCCGGTAGTGCCGGCGCCGCCGCCCCCAAGGAAGCGCCCGGGGAAGGTGGCGGCAAGACCGGCAGCAAGACCGGAGAACGGCTCGAGCGCGGGGCCACCGCCGCCGCGGCTGCCAAGGGCGGCAAGGGTGGCACTCCGGGCGCCGCCGGTGCCGCCGGGAAAAAGAAAGAAGACGACAAAGAACACAAGAACAAGTACGTCGTCGACGAAGACGTCTTCGAGCTCAAGGCCGAACGTGGGCCGGATGGGGAAAAGGTCGTCAAACCGACCATCGGGGAAACCTCCTAGGGGTCATCCCGGGAATCCGGATCAAGAGCACGCGCCGCGGCTACATTGGTGGCATGCGCTTCTTCATCGTCGACGCCTTCACCGATCGCGCCTTCGCCGGGAACTCCGCCGGGGTCGTCCTCCTGGACGAGCCCGCCGACGAGACCTGGATGCAGGCCGTTGCCGCCGAGATGAAACACGCCGAGACCGCTTTCTTCGTCAGGAAGACGAAGTCGCTCCGGTGGTTCACCCCCGCCGTCGAGGTTGCCCTCTGCGGGCACGCCACCCTCGCCGTCACCCACGTTCTCGGCGGCGCGCAGACCTACGCCACCAAGAGCGGGGAACTGCGGGCCCACGCCGAAAACGGCTGGGTCGAGATGGATTTCCCCGCCGATCCGCCGCAGCCGACCGGCGACGACCTGTCCGGAATCCTGCCCGGCGTCGAGATCGAATACACCGGCCGCGGCGTCGAGAACCTCTTCGCCGTCGTGAAGGACGCCGAGACCGTGCGCACCCTCGAACCGGACCTCGGCAAGCTCAAGCACACCTGGACCGGGCGGCTGCTGGTCACCGCACCCGGGGACAAAACTGACTACGTCAGCCGCTTCTTCGCCCCCGGCGTCGGCATCGACGAAGACCCCGTCACCGGCTCCGCGCACTGCATCCTGTCGCCCTACTGGTCCGCGCGACTCGGGAAAACCGACCTCATCGGCGAGCAAGCGTCCGAACGCGGCGGGATCGTCCGGACCCGGCAGGACGGCGACCGCGTCCACCTCGCCGGCCAGGCCATCACCGTGCTGAGCGGGGAGCTGCACGTCTGATGCGCACCCTGCTGAACATCATCTGGCTCATCCTCTGCGGCTTCTGGATGGCCGTCGGCTACCTCGTCGCCGGCGTCATCTGCTGCGTCCTCATCGTCACCATCCCGTTCGGGCTGGCGTCGTTCCGGATCGCGCAGTACGCGTTCTGGCCGTTCGGGCGCACCGTCGTCGACCGGCGGGACGCGGGCGTCGCCTCCTGTCTCGGCAACGTCGTCTGGTTCGTCTTCGCCGGGTGGTGGCTCGCTCTCGGACACGTCGTCACCGGCGTCATGCTGTGCCTGACGGTCGTCGGCATCCCGCTCGGCATCGCGAACTTCAAGATGATCCCCGTGTCGCTGGTGCCGCTCGGCAAGGAGATCGTCGAGATCGCCTAGGACTCCGGCTCGTACGGCAGCTTCACCACCAGGCACGGCCCGCCCACGAACAAGCCGCCGTCGACGCCCAGTGCCTTGCCGCCCGCGTACAGGAACGGGCCCTCGATCTGCGTCGGGTGGATCCCCAGCTGGTCCGCGATGACGCTGTGCCCGTGCACGATCCGCGACCCGCCGAGCACCTCCATCAGCTTCTGCGCGTTCTCCTCACCGTCCGGGCCGCGGAACGCGTACCGCGTCGTCATGCGGCGCCAGACGTCCCACCACGCCTCGATGTCGGACCCCGCGAGGATTTCGCCCGCCGCCTCGTTGATCTCCTCGATCGAGGACCCCCAGTCGAGGTACTCGAGCGTGTCCGAGTGCAGCAGCAGGTGGTCGGCGGCGAGCGCGGCCAGCGGGCGCGCGGCCAGCCACTCGATGTGCTGCGGGGTCAGGCGGTCCTGGTCCGACAGCAGGCCGCCGTTGATCTCCCAGCTGCGGGCGAAGCTGCGCGGGCCGAAGTCGGACGGCACCGGCTCGTCGCCGAAGTGGTACATCCCCAGCGCGAGGATCTCGTGGTTGCCCAGCAGCGTCTGGACCTGGCCGCCGGCCTCCGCCGCCTGCGCTTCCAGCCGCATGACCAGGTCGATCGCGCCGACGCCGTCCGGGCCGCGGTCGACGAAGTCGCCGAGGAACCACAGCTGGTCCTCACCGCCGGACCAGTTGTCCTCCTCGTCGACCAGGCCTTCGGATCTCAGCGCGTCGGCGAGTTCGTCACGGTGCCCGTGGACGTCGCCGACCACGTACGTCGACTTGCTCATCCGGTGACGATAAGCCCTGCTTCCGCCCGGCCCACGCTCAGCCTTCGCCGAACGGGTCCAGGGTCCGCCCGATCAGGTCGGCGATCGAGTCGATCACCAGTGTGGGGCGGTACGGATAGCGTTCGGCTGTCTCACGGGTGGAGATGCCGGTGAGCACCAGGATGGTCTGCAGTCCCGCCTCGATGCCGGAGTGCACGTCGGTGTCCATCCGGTCGCCGATCATCAGCGTCGACTCCGAGTGCGCGCCGAGCCGGCGCAGCGCCGAGCGCATCATCAGCGGGTTCGGCTTGCCGACGTAGTACGGCGAACGCCCGGTGGCCTTCTCGATCAGCGCCGCGACGGACCCGGTGGCGGGCATCGAGCCCTCCAGGCTGGGGCCGGTCGCGTCGGGGTTCGTCGCGATGAACTTCGCGCCGCCCTCGATCAGCCGGATCGCGCGCGTGATCGCGCTGAAGCTGTACGTGCGGGTTTCGCCCAGCACGACGTAATCGGGGTCACGCTCGGTGAGCACGTAGCCGACCTCGTGCAACGCCGTCGTCAGGCCCGCTTCGCCGATGACGTACGCGGAGCCGTTCGGCCGCTGCGAGGAGAGGAACTTCGCGGTCGCCAGCGCCGAGGTCCAGATCGACTCCTCGGGGATGTCGAGCCCGGTGCGCTCCAGCCGCGCCCGCAGGTCGCGCGGGGTGTAGATCGAGTTGTTCGTCAGCACCAGGAAGTCGATGCCGTTCGCCTTCAGCTCGGCGAGGAACTCGTCGGCCCCCGGGACGAGGTGCTCCTCCTTCACCAGGACGCCGTCCATGTCGGAGAGGTACGTCCACCGGCGTTCGTTCATGACGCGGAACCTATCACGCGCGCGAGACACCTGCGGGCCGCGCCGAAAAGGGTTACAGTGGGAATTGCCGGTTGCGCGCGGGGAGTCGCGTTGCCGGTCACCGAGGGGGTTCGGGGGAATACTTTTCGACGTCGACGGCGTGCGCGCCGTCGCGCTATTCGTCCTGCCCCCGCACCGAAGGGGGAAACAAATGACCGAAATCATCGAGCACCCGGCGGCGGCCGGGCCGATCACCGCGCCGAACTGGGGGCTCACCAAGTTCCTCGACCCGCTGCGCATTCCGCCGGTGCTCCGGCCGCATTCGTGGTGGGGCCAGGACATGATCACCATTCCGATGATCACGAAGCGGCAGCGGCTGCACTCAGAATTGCCCGAAAGCACGTTGTGGACGTACGCCGGGCATTTCCCGGGTCCGACGATCGAAGTGCGCAGCGGCAAGCAGCTGCGAATTTCGTGGTCGAACGAAATCGACGGCGAGTTCCCGTTGGTCGCCGTCCAGGGCCCGCTCACGGACGGGCCGACGAGCCGCCCCGGCCGGGACCTGGACCGGCCGGGCTATTCGATCATCGACGGCGTCGCCGACCTGCCGGCGTGGACCGTCGTCCACCTCCACGGCGCGCGCACCAACGCCGGCAACGACGGCTGGGCGCACAACGCGGGCCTCAAGCGGACGTCGCAGCTGGCCGAGTACCAGAACCAGCAGCAGGCGATGCCGCTGTGGTACCACGACCACGCCATGGCGATCACCCGCTTCAACGTCCACACGGGCCTCGCGGGCATGTACCTCGTCCGCGACGACGAGGAGGACGCGCTGGGCCTGCCGCACGGCGACCACGAGATCCCGCTGATCATCACCGACCGGAACCTCGACACCGACCCGGCGACCCAGGCGCTCACCGGGCAGCTGCTGTTCAAGGTCCCGGCCCTGCCGAACGGCACGCTGATTCCGTTCTCCGGGCCGTTCAACCTGGTCAACGGCGTGATCTGGCCGCACCTGGACGTCGACGCCCGGTGGTACCGCTTCCGCCTGCTCAACGCGGCGAACTCGCGGTTCTACACGCTCAACCTGGTCGACGAGAACAACGTCCCGCAGAACGACGCCGTCCGGCTGATCGGCACCGACGGCGGCCTGCTGCCGGCCCCCGCCGAGCTGCCGGCGGGCGGCCTGACCGTCGCCCCGGCCGAGCGGTTCGACGTGCTGATCGACTTCAGCCGCTTCAAGGGGCAGCACCTCAGGCTGCGCAACGCCGACCCGCTGCTGGGCATCGTCGAACCGGACCTGATGGAGTTCCGGGTGGACAGCCGGGCCAAGCACGACCCGTTCACGCTGCCGGAGAAGGTCTCGACGTCGTACGTCCGGCTGCAGCACGGCACGACGCTGCCGGAGGACCACGACCACGTCTGGGTCGCGCTGCTGCTCAACGCCCAGGGCCACCCGGAGATGTGGGACCTGCAGGAGGTCGACGCGGACCCGGGCGGCGCGGGGATCATCCAGCTCCAGGACCCGAACGGCGGGCTGAAGACGTTCCGGATGAACGGGCGGCTCTTCGACGACACCACCGGGATCTTCATCGACCACGACCGGTGGGCGGTGTGGAACCTGGTGCACGTGGCGAACGGCGGTCCCGCGCACCCGATCCACATCCACCTGACGGAGTTCCAGGCGCTGTTCCGGCGCAGCTTCACGACGACGTTCGACCAGGCCGCCGAGCGGACGACGACGCCGATCAGCGGCTTCACCGACGTCCCGCTGGAGAAGTACGAGGAGGGCTGGAAGGACACGATCATCGTGCGGCCCGGCCAGTGGGTGAGCGTCGCCGGCCGGTTCGGCGGCGGAACCGGCGAGTTCATGTTCCACTGCCACATCCTCGACCACGAGGACGAGGGGATGATGCGGCCGTTCGTCGTGCACCCGCCCGAGGTGGCGAAGTTCCACGTCCACCCGGGCGGCCACCACCACGACGGCTGACCCACCTGCTCGTGAGTGGTAAGGCGCGTTCTAACGCGCCTTACCACTCACGACGAGCCGGGAGGGGCCGCGGCCGGGTGGATCGTCACGGTCGCGGCCTTCACCGACAGCGTCACCGCCGAGCCGGGCTCGAGGGCGAGCTCGGCGACGGCGGCCGGGGTGAGGTCGGCGGTCAGGCCGTGGGCCCAGCCGTCGCCCTCGGCCCGGACGCGGATCACCGGCCCGTGCGGTTCCAGGGCCGCGACGACGCCGTCGGCGGTGTTGCGCGGGCTGCCGCGGTGCTCGCCGTCGCGGGAGTAGACGGCGACGGCGTTCGGCGGGAACACCGCCACCGCGGGCTCCCCGGGCACGACGTCGGCCGCCGGGAGCCCGCTGACCACCTCGCCGGACGCCGTCCGCAGCCCCTCGGGGACCGCCGTGCCGGCGACGAGGTTGAGCCCGGCGATCCGCGCGGTGAACGCCGTCCGCGGCGCCGAAAGGACTTCACGGGTGGGGCCGCGTTCGACGATGCGGCCGTCGTTCATCACCGCGACGTGGTCGGCGAGCGCGAGCGCGTCCAGCGGGTCGTGGGTGACGAGCACCGTCGTCGGCCCGGTCTTGAGCACCCGCCGCAGCAGGCCGCGGATCGCCGGGGCCGCGTCGACGTCGAGGGCGGCGAACGGCTCGTCGAGCAGGAGCAGGTCCGGTTCGGCGGCCAGCGCCCTGGCGATCGCGACGCGCTGCGCCTGCCCGCCGGACAGCTGCCCCGGCCGCCGGTCGGCCAGCGAAACGGCGTCCACCTCGGCCAGCCAGTAGTAGGCGCGCTCCCGGGCGGCGCGGCGGCCGGCGCCGGTCGACCGCGGCGCGAAGGCGACGTTGTCGACCGCCGAGAGGTGCGGGAAGAGCAGCGCGTCCTGGGAGAGCAGCCCGATCCCGCGGCGGTGCGGCGGCACGGCGGCCAGCGGGCGCCCGGCCACGGTGATCTCCGCCGACGACGGCGTGATCAGGCCCGAGAGGCAGCCCAGCACCGTCGACTTGCCCGAGCCGTTCGGGCCGAGCAGCGCGAGCACCGTCCCGGCGGGGACGTCGAGGTCCACCGCCAGCGCGAACGAGCCGCGGACGGCCTCGATCCGGGCGGTCAGGCTCACCGCAGGCCGCCTTCCCACGAACGCGGGCGGGCCACCGCGATGACGACGACCGCCACGACGATGAGCAGCAGGGACAGCGCGACGGCGCTGTCGATGTCCGCTTCGGCCTGCGTGTAGACCTCGAGCGGGAGGGTGCGCGTGACGTCTTCGAGGCTGCCGGCGAAGGTGATCGTCGCGCCGAACTCGCCGAGCGCGCGGGCGAAGCTCAGGACGACGCCGGAGCCGAGCGCGGGCAGCAGCAGCGGGAGCGTCACGCGCCGGAAGACGGTCCACGGGCGCGCGCCGAGCGTCGCGGCGACCTGCTCGTAGCGGTCGCCGGAGCCGCGCAGCGCGCCTTCGAGGCTGACCACGAGGAACGGCATCGCGACGAACGTCTGCGCGATGACCACCGCGGTCGTGGTGAACGGGACCGATTCCCCGGTCAGTGCGGTGATCAGCATGCCGAGGAAGCCCTTGCGGCCGAGCAGGTAGAGCAGCGCGAGGCCGCCGACCACCGGCGGCAGCACCAGCGGCAGCAGCACGATCGAGCGCAGCAGCCGGACGCCGCGGAACCGGGCCCTGGCCAGCACCACGGCCAGCGGCACCCCGAGCAGCACGCAGGCCAGCGTGGACAGGCCCGCGGTGAGCAGCGACAGCCGCAGCGCGTGCCACGACGACGGCGTGACGACCAGCGACGGCAGCCGCGTCAGGTTCGAGCGGACCAGCAGGCCGACGACCGGCAGCACGACGAGCGCCAGCGCCAGCGTGGCCGGGACGGCGAGCACCCACGGAACCCGCGCACGGCCGGCCGGGACGGATCCCGGCCGGCCGCTCGTGCCGCGCCTACTGAGCAGGGCCGAACCCGACCTTGGCCAGCTCGGTCTTGCCCTCGGTGCCGAGCACGAAGTCGTCGAACTCCTTGGCCAGCTCGGCCTGCCCGCCCTTGACCACGGCGATCGGGTAGCTGTTGATCGCCTGGGCCGCCTCGGGGAAGTCGACCTTGCCCGCGGACGAGGTGACGTCGGTGACGTAGACCAGGCCCGCGTCGGCGTCGCCGGAGGCGACCTTGTTCAGCACCTGCTTGACGTCCTGCTCCTCGCTCTTCGGCTTGAGCGTGACGCCGGTGGCGGTCTCCACCTTCTTGGTGGCCGAGCCGCACGGCACCTGCGGGGCGCAGGTGATCACGGTCAGCCCGGCCTTGTTCAGGTCCGCGAAGGACTTGATGCCCTTGGGATTGCCGGGCGCGACCGCGATGGCGAGCTTGTTGGTGGCGAAGACGGCCGGCTGGCCGTCGATCACGCCGCCCTGGACGGCCTTGTTCATGTTGGGCTGGTCGGCCGAGGCGAAGACGTCGGCCTTCGCGCCGTTGGTCAGCTGCTGGGCCAGGCCGGACGAGCCCGCGAAGCTGAACTTCACGGTGGTGCCGGGGTGCTTGGCCTCGAACTCCTTGCCGAGCGCGGTGAACGACTCGGTGAGCGACGCGGCGGCGAACACGGTCAGCGTGCCGCCGCCGCCCGCGTTGCCGGCCCCCTTGGGCGCGGGCGCGGTGACCGACGCGCCGCCGGACTGCGTGCTGGGCTCGTCCGAGCTGCTGCACGCGCCCGCGAACAGGGCGACAGCGGCCACGGCGAGAGCGAACTGTGTCATCCGGGGCTTCGCCCCGGGCCGGGGGCTCCGCCACCCGGACCCCCGAAAAGCGGGCTTGTTCATTTACTTCCTTCCGGTGTTTCCACCACGACGGTGGTCGCCTTGACCACCGCGACCGCGAGCACCCCGGGGCGCAGGCCCAGCTCGCGGACGGCTTCGGTACTCATCAGGGACACCACGCGGTGCGCCCCGCACTGCAGTTCCACCTGGGCCATCACCTTGTCGGTGATGACCTCGGTGACCAGCCCCACGAACCTATTGCGGGCGGACCGGCCGACCGCCGAGGGGTCGTCGGGGGCGGCGGCCTGCGCTCGGGCGAACCCGGCGAGCTGGGCGCCGTCGACGACCTTGCGGCCGGCGGCGTCGTCGGTCGCGGTCAGCTGCCCCGCGCGCACCCACCTCCGGACGGTGTCGTCGCTGACCCCGAGCAGGCGCGCGGCCTCGGACAACCGAAATTGCGGCATGCCGCAGACATTATCTCCGCAGTTGAGGAAAAGCTACGCGGGGCGCGAATTGTCCATGACTTCGGCGCGCAGCTCTTCGAGCATGACATTCTGATAACGCTCGATGACTTTTCGCTCGGCCGGGGAGAACTGCGCGAGCAGGTCGCGAAGGGCCCCGAAGGCCGACTCGAAGAGCGGGGCGAAGCGCTCCGCCGCCCCCGGGACCACCTCGACGAGGACCTTGCGGCGGTCGTGCGTGTCGCGCACCCGGCGGACCAGGCCGACCTTCTCCAGCCGGTCGACCACGCCGGTGACGGCGCCGGTCGACAGGCCCGTCAGCTCGGCGATCCGGCCGGCCGTGAGCGGGCCGCCCGCCTGGATGACCAGGTCGAACGCCTTGTGGTCGGTGCCGGACAGGCCCATCCGCTCGGCGATCCTGGCGTGCCGCAGGACGGTGAAGGTGCTGCTCGCACGACCCAGTTCCGCGAACCGGAAGAGCTCCTCTTCCGTGACCGGGTAAGTCTTTTCCGTCACAAGCCCTCGTTAGTTCGGCCACTGAACCACTCACTGCGCAAAGTATCCTAGAGAAGAGGCCAGTCCGCCCGTTCCGGAGCTACTCTGGGCCTAATGACGGCAGTGGATCTCGGGTTTCCTCGCGTCCCCGGTACACGAGGGTCTTCTCGCGTGCCCAGGCCCGAGAACCCGCACCTCATAGACACCTTCGGCCGGGTGGCCACCGATCTCCGGGTTTCCCTGACGGATCGGTGCAACCTGCGCTGCACCTACTGCATGCCCGCCGAGGGCCTCGACTGGATGCCCGGCGAGCAAGTGCTGACCGACGACGAGCTGATCCGGCTGATGCGGATCGCCGTCGAGCAGCTCGGGATCACCGACATCCGGCTCACCGGCGGGGAACCGCTGCTGCGGCAGGGTCTCGAAGACCTCGTCGCGCGGATCACGGCACTGGAACCGCGGCCGCGGTTGTCCATGACCACCAACGGGATCGGGCTGGCCCGCCGCGCCGCGGGTCTCGCCGCGGCCGGGCTGGACCGGATCAACGTCTCGCTCGACACGATCGATCCCGAGCTGTTCAAGACGATCACCCGGCGCGACCGGCTCTCGCACGTGCTCGCGGGCCTCGCCGCGGCGCGGGACGCCGGCATGTCGCCGGTCAAGGTCAACGCCGTGCTGATCCGCGGGCTCAACGAGACCGAAGCCGTGCCGCTGCTGAAGTTCTGCCTCGACGAGGGCTACCACCTGCGGTTCATCGAGCAGATGCCGCTGGACGCCCAGCACGGCTGGAACCGCGGCGAGATGATCACCGCGGCCGAGATCCTCGGGATGCTCGGTGAGTCGTTCACGCTGACGCCGTTCCCGGTGGCGCGGGGCGGCGCCCCGGCCGAGCGCTGGCTGGTCGACGGCGGCCCCGGCGACGTCGGCGTGATCGCGTCGGTGACGAGGCCGTTCTGCTCGGCCTGCGAGCGCACGCGGCTGACCGCGGACGGCGCGGTCCGATCCTGCCTGTTCAGCAACGACGAAACGGATCTGCGGTCCCTCGTGCGCGCGGGCGCGCGCGATGAGGAGGTGGCGGACGCTTGGCGGGCGACGATGTGGGGCAAGCTCGCCGGCCACGAGATCAACGACGCCGGGTTCGCGCAGCCGATCCGGCCGATGAGCGCGATCGGCGGTTGAGATGGGGCCCGTGACCATCGTGGTGCGGTACTTCGCGGCGGCGCGTGCGGCCGCGGGGACGGAAGAGGAGAAGGTGCAGCTGCCGGACGGCGCGACGGTCGCCGACGCGGTGGCCGAGCTGCGCCGCCGCCACCCGGACGGCCTGCCGCGGATCCTGGAGGCGGTCAGCTACCTGCTCGACGGCATCGCGGTCCGCGACCTCACCCGCCCCCTCACCGACGGCGCGGAGCTGGACGTCCTCCCGCCCTTCGCCGGCGGCTGACCCACCTCACGTCCCCAGACGGTCATCTCGCGTACCTGGACAGTCGGCTCGCGTACCTGGACGGTCGGCTCGCGTACCTGGACGGTCGGCTCGCGAGGGTAGCCAGTCGGCTTGGCGCGGCTGCGAGTCGCCCTCCGGGTGCGTGAACCGGCCGGCTGGGGGCGTGGGGCAGGCCGTCCGGCGGAGGGGTGACGACTTCGTCCTGGCTGTATCTCCGCGACCGCTCGGGTACGGCGGCCGACCACTCGCCGACGCGGGTTTCGGGCCCTCGGCGTGGCGCGTCACCGTTTCCGGGCGTTCGCGAGAAGCTGATCGCGACCGGCCACCACCCGTCCGGTGACCTGTTTCACCTGGTCCGCGCCCCGCGTCGAACCCGGCGAGCGAGGGCGGCGGCCGGCGCGGCTCCGGGCGTGGCCGCAAACCCCCCGAACAGGTGGGACTACTGTGACTCACGGGGCAAGTGGGGCACGATTGTCAAGTCTGGCGCCGTCCGGTCACTGGTCATAAGATGCGCGCTTCAATCGCGATCCGGGCGTCGCGAATGGCCCATTCGCTACGCGAAACACGTGATGCAAGCCTCACGATCCGTGTTTTATCTCGGCCAGGAAACGGGCAGATAACGGCCCGCTGACCTGCACAAACAAGGCTATCGGCCAGGGTTGCGTGTCGTTACTGTGACGTAGGTCACGCCCCGAATAATTTCCGATCACGGCCATCGTTACGTACCGTCGCTTTTCGGTTGGCCCCGACCGACCGCGCAACACCCGGGAATCCGTAGCGCCTAGCCCTGTCCGACGGATCCCCGGCCCATACCCCGAGCGAAAGCATTTCCGGACAGGGACGAGGGGACGAAGATGACGCGCCGTGCGTCGGACTCGTCTGCCGGTCTGAGACGGCCGGCGCCAGGACCCCGATCCTGACCCTCACCACCAGGTCGTAGGCGCTGGAAAACCGAGAAGCATTCAAATGTCTTACCGAGGCAAGCACCGCAAGATGTCCGCTGCCACCCGCACCGTCGCTCGCGTCGCCATCGCGGGCATCGCGGTCGGCGCGCCCATCGCGATCGCCGCGACCCCCGCGTCGGCGACCAACTGGGACGCCATCGCGCAGTGTGAGAGCAGCGGCAACTGGAACACCAACACCGGCAACGGCTACTACGGCGGCCTGCAGTTCACGCAGAGCACCTGGAAGGCCTACGGCGGTTCCGGCAGCGCGGCGAACGCTTCCCGCGAGGAGCAGATCGCCGTGGCCGAGCGCGTCCTGCAGGGTCAGGGCATCGGCGCGTGGCCGGTCTGCGGCAAGAAGGGCGGCGGCGGTTCGTCGGCCCCGAAGGCCACCCACAAGACCACCACGAAGCAGGCCACCCCGAAGAAGAGCACGACGACCGCCCCGAAGAAGGCGGCCGTGGCTCCGGCGGCCCCCGCGGCCCCGGCGGCGACCGGTGTGAGCAGCTCCAACCCGGCCGGTGACTACACCGTCGTGGCGGGCGACACGCTGTCCAAGATCGCCAAGCAGTTCAACGTCCAGGGCGGCTACCAGAAGCTGCAGGACCTGAACGCGAAGTACATCCCGAACGCGGACCTGATCCTCGTCGGCCAGAAGATCGCCACCAAGTGACGATCACGCAGTGATGCGCGAGTCCGGCCTCGAGCCGTGACCTGACAGGGCTCCCACCGCCGATCCCCCGGGCGGTGGGAGCCCTTCACGCGTTCCACGGCGCGCCGGCGCGGGTTTTCACCCGCGGGAGCTCCCCTGGCCGCACCGGGCAAATCGGGCGGCCCTACGGGCACTCACAGCGGCCGCGAGCCGCGAGGTGCTCCAGCGCTCCGGACGGTCCGCCGGGTCAGGGCGAGTTGACCCACTCGTCCGTGCCGTCGGTGAAGTGCTGGTGCTTCCACACCGGCAGCCGCGCCTTGACCTCGTCCACCAGCTCCGAGCACGCCGAGAACGCCTGGCCCCGGTGCTCCGCCGCGACCGCACACGCCAGTGCCACGTCGCCGATCGTCAGGGCGCCCAGGCGGTGGCTCACCGCCACCGCGCGGACCCCCGCCCAGCGGGCCGACAGGTCCGCCACCACGTCCGCGATCACCTGGCCCGCGCTCGGGTGGCCCTCGTACGTCAGGTCGCGGACGCCCTTGCCGCCGTCGTGGTCGCGGACCACCCCGGAGAACGTCACCACCGCGCCCGCCGCGTCGTCCTCGACCAGGCGGGCGTGCTCCTCCACCGACAGCGGCTCCTCGGTCACCAGGGCGCGCGCGACCCGCACCGAGGGAGCCGGGCTCGGGGTACGCGGGTGGTCGCCGCCCGCCAGCTGGTCCACCGCGTGCTCCAAAACGCCCTCCAGCACGCCCAGGCCGTCCCGGACGCCGCCGGTGGAGCCCGGGAGGTTCACCACCAGCGTCCGCCCCGCCACGCCCGCCACACCGCGCGACAGCACCGCCGTCGGCACCTTCGGCAGGCCGGCCGCGCGGATCGCGTCCGCCACGCCCGGCAGTTCGTGGTCGAGGACCGCGCGGGTGACGTCCGGGGTGCGGTCCGTCGGCGAGATGCCGGTGCCGCCCGTGGTGAGCACCACCGCGACGCCGTCGGCCAGCGCGGCCCGCAGCGCCGCGCCCACCGGGTCGCCGTCCTCGACGACGACCGGGGCCGGCACGTCGTACCCGCGGTCCGCCAGCCAGGCCGTGATGACCGGGCCCGTCTTGTCCTCGTAGACGCCCTTCGCGGCGCGGTTGGACGCCACGATCACGCGCGCGGTGCGCTTCACGGCCGCTCCCACGTTCCGGTCTTGCCGCCGTCCTTGCGGAGCAGGCGGACCTCGTCCAGGGTGGCCGCCGGGTCGACGGCCTTGATCATGTCGTGCAGCGTCAGCCCGGCGACCGCCACCGCGGTCAGGGCCTCCATCTCGACGCCGGTGACGTCGGTGGTCTTCGCGGTCGCGCGGATGCCGACCTCGGCCTCGCCGAGGGTGAACTCGACCTTGACCCCGGACAACGCGATCTGGTGGCACAGCGGGATCAGTTCGGGCACGCGCTTGGCGCCCATGATCCCGGCGATCCGGGCGGTGGCCAGCGCGTCGCCCTTCGGGAGGCCGTCGGTGGCCAGCAGCCGGAGCACCTCGGCGGTGGTCCGCACGGTCCCGGCGGCGAGCGCGGTGCGCGCGGTGGCGGTCTTGCCGGAGACGTCGACCATCCGGGCGGCGCCGGTCTCGTCGACGTGGCTGAGTTCACTCACGCCCCGAGGCTACTTCCGCCGCCGGGCCGGGGGTGCCGCACCTCGACGATCGTCGCGGTTCCCGCGATCGGCGATCGTTCGTGCATGGTGATCGAGTCCCCCGGTGCGAGATGGCGCCAGCTCGGCGGCACGAGCGGAGCGAGCCGGACGGAGCCGTGCCCACCGGGCTCGAGGGCGGGAGCGAACTCGACCCAGAGCCTCGCGACGTGCAGGTCATCGCGCCCTCCGGCGACAGACCGGCCGAGCGCCCACATCGGCCGCAGCTGTCCCTCCCCGGGAACCGGGGTGCGACGGCCGCCGGCTTCGGGCGGGACCAGCCGAAGGTCGGCCCTGATGATGCCGTGGCGGGTTTCCCAGCCCCGCCACCGGCACCAGGCGGCCTTGCGTTCGAGGAACATCTGCCGGGCGGCCTCCGCGAGGAGCTCCCAGTACTCGGCGGTCTGCCACCGGACGCCGTCGAAGTCCTCGAGGATGTCGAGCGCGACCTCCCATTCGTCTTCGCGGAGACAGTCGTGCACGTCGACGGCCCCGAACCCGGCGTCGCTCCTGGCCTCGTCCGGGACGAGGCCGGCAGCGCGCCGAAGCAGCTCGGTAGTGTCCATGAGCCGATTCCCGGCCCGGCTCAGCGCTCCGCGAGCACGGCCTTCCGGACCGCCTCGGCGACCGCCGGGGCCACCGCGCTGTCGAACACGCTCGGCACGATGAACGAGGCGTTCAGCTTGCCGTTGTCCACCACGTCCGCGATCGCGTCGGCCGCCGCCAGGAGCATCGTGTCGTCGATGTTGTGGGCGTGGGCGTCCAGCAGGCCGCGGAACACGCCCGGGAACGCCAGGACGTTGTTGATCTGGTTCGGGTAGTCGCTGCGGCCCGTCGCCACCACCGCGGCGTGCTTCTGGGCTTCCAGCGGGTCGACCTCCGGGTCCGGGTTCGCCAGCGCGAAGACCACCGCGTCGGACTTCATCGTCGCCACCTGCTCGGCGCCGAACAGGTTGGGCGCCGAGACGCCGATGAACACGTCCGCGCCCGCCAGTGCCTCGTGCAGCGTGCCGCTGACCTGCTCCTTGTTCGTGTGCGAGGCGATCCAGGTCAGGTTGTCGTCGAGGTTGCCGCGTGCCGAGTGGACGATGCCGTCGATGTCCGCCGCGACGATGTCGCCCGGGTTCTTCTGCAGCAGCAGGCGGATGATCGCCGAGCCGGCCGCGCCGACGCCGCTGATCACGATCTTGCAGTCCTCGATGTTCTTGCCGACCACGCGCAGGGCGTTGCGCAGCGCCGCGACCACCACGATCGCCGTGCCGTGCTGGTCGTCGTGGAACACCGGGATGTCCAGCTGCTCGCGCAGGCGCTTCTCGATCTCGAAGCAGCGCGGCGCGGCGATGTCCTCGAGGTTGATCCCCGCGTACACCGGGGCCAGCGCCTTGGCGATCATGATGATCTCTTCGGTGTCCTGGGTGTCCAGGCAGACCGGCCACGCGTCGACGTCGGCGAACTTCTTGAACAGCGCCGCCTTGCCCTCCATCACCGGCAGCGCCGCGGCCGGGCCGATGTTGCCCAGGCCGAGCACCGCGGACCCGTCGGTCAGCACCGCGACGGTGTTGCGCTTGATGGTCAGCCGGCGCGCGTCCTCGGGGTTGTTCGCGATCGCCTGGCAGACGCGGGCGACGCCCGGGGTGTAGGCGCGGGAGAGGTCGTCACGGTTGCGGAGCGCGACCTTCGGGGTGACCTCGATCTTGCCGCCGAGGTGGATCAGGAACGTCCGGTCGGAGACCTTGCGGACCTTCACGCCGGGCAGCGAGTCCAGCGTCTGGGTGATGTCGTTCGCGTGGTTCTCCGACAGCGCGTTCGCGCTGATGTCGACCACGATCGAGTCGGAGTGGGACTCCACGACGTCGAACGCGGTCAGCACGCCGCCGACACGCCCGACGGCGGTGGTCAGGTCACCGGCCGCGCTGGACGAGGCCGGGGCCTCGACCCGGACGGTGATCGAATATCCGGGACCGGGAACCGGCATGGCACTTACCCCCGCATGGGAAAGGTGGCTGGGACGGGAGGGAACCTACTCCCGTGACCGCCCTCACCAGGGGCCGATACCGGTACTGACCAGTAACGACCTCAGCGGTTGATCTCGGTCTCCGGGTGCACGTAGGGCACCGTGTCGAGGGGGAAGGTGATGTCGCCGAACGGCGACAGCGCGCCCTGGCGGTCGGCCGCGAGCTCGGTCACGGGGTGCTCGCCGTCCTCGCCCGGCCAGGTCGGGTCGACGCCCTTGTGCTTCTTCTCACCCTTGGCCACAACGTCCTCCACAGCCGTTCCTAGTCTGATACATCCGGGGCTTCGCCCCGGGCCGGGGGCTCCGCCACCCGGACCCCCGAAAGCTTCCGTGGGACAGTCTGCCTGAGCCCAGGCAGCGCGGCGCAACCGCCCGGTATCCTGGTCGTCTATGCCCGCGACCTCCTTGGCGGACTGGCTGCGTGCGGAGTCCGACGGCGCACTCGCGGAGCTGCTCCGCACGCGGCGCGACCTGTCCACGCCCCCGCCCTCCGACAGCACGGTGCTGGCCACCCGGGCCGGCACTCCGGGCTCGGTCGCGCGCGCCTGCGAAGACCTCGACACCGTCACCCTCGCCGTGCTCGAAGCCTGCCTGCTGGCCGGCGCGGACCGCGACCCCGTGCCGGTCGAAGACGTCGCGAAGCTCGTCGGCGCCGACGTCGGCGAACAGCTGGCCCGGCTGCGCGCGCGGGCGCTGGCCTGGGGGTCCGACGACGCGCTGCGCGTGCCGCCCGCCGCCCGCGAGGCGCTCGGGCCGTTCCCGGCCGGGCTGGGCGCCTCGGTGCCGTCGCTGGCCGGCGAAGATCTCGAAACCCGGCTCGCCGAGCTGTCCGACGACGAGCGCGGCGTGCTGAACGCCCTCGCCGCCGGTCCGCCGATCGGCCGCACCCGCGATGCCGGCCGGGAGTTCTCGCTCGAGAACGCCGAGACGCCGGTGCAGAAGCTGCTCGCCCGCGGCCTGCTGCTGCGGCGCGACGACCAGACTGTCGAGCTGCCGCGCGAACTCGGTGTCGCGCTGCGCGGCGGCGTGTTCGCGCCGGGCACGCTCACCGAGCCCGAGCTGCCCGTCCACCCGCACCAGCCGTCCACTTTGGACGAAGCGGCGGCCGGTGAAGCGATGGAGTTCCTGCGCCACACCGAAGCCCTGCTGCGCTCGTGGTCGGCGGCACCGCCGCCGGTGCTCAAGTCGGGCGGCCTCGGCGTGCGCGAGCTGAAGAAGCTCGCCAAGGACCTGGAGATCGACGAGACGCAGGCGGTGCTGCTGGCCGAGCTGGCCGTGGGCGCCGGGCTCGTCGCGGACAGCGAGGCGACGGTGCCCGAGTGGGTGCCGACGACGCTGACCGACTCGTGGCTCGCGTCGCCGACCGCGCAGCGGTGGATGACCCTCGCCCAGGCGTGGCTGGAACTGCCGCGGCTGCCGGGGCTGGCCGGCGGGCGCGACGCCAAGGACAAGCCCATCGCGCCGCTGTCGGAGGAGCTGCGGCGCCCGCTGGCGCCGGTCACCCGGCGGCGGGTCCTCACGGCGCTGGCCGACCTGCCCGCGGGCACCGGGGTGAAGAGCGTCGACGAGCTCGTCGCGGTGCTGGCCTGGCGTGCCCCGCGCCGCGGCGGGCGGCTGCGGGACGAGACCGTCCGCTGGACGATGGCCGAGGCGTCGGCGCTGGGCCTGGTCGCCCTCGGCGGCGTCACGACGGCGACGCGGGCGTTGCTCGCCGAAGACCGGCCGGCCGCGGTCGAGGCGATCCTGGACGCGCTGCCCGCGCCGGTCGGCCACGTGCTGCTGCAGGCGGACCTGACGGTCGTCGCGCCAGGGCCGCTGGAGCCGGAGCTGGCGACGGAGATGGCCGCGGTGGCCGACGTCGAGTCGGCCGGGCACGCGACGGTCTACCGGATCACCGAGGGCTCGGTGCGGCGGGCGCTGGACACCGGGCGCACGGCCGACGAGCTGCACGCGCTGTTCAAGGCGAAGTCGGCGACCCCGGTGCCGCAGGGCCTGAGTTACCTGGTCGACGACGTCGCCCGGCGGCACGGGCGGCTGCGCGGCGGCACGGCGGCGTCCTTCCTGCGGTGTGACGACGAGGCGTTGCTGGCCGAGGTGCTGGCCCACCCGATCGCGGCGGAGCACGCCCTGCGGCTGATCGCGCCGACGGTCGTGATCAGCCCGGACCCGCTGCACGAGGTCCTGGCGGGGCTGCGCGGAGCCGGCTTCGCGCCGGCCGCGGAAGGCCCGGACGGCCGGGTGGTCGACATCCGGCCCGGCGGCCGGCGCCTGCCGGCGAAGGCGCGGACGGCCCGCCGCAGCCCGGGCGAGCAGGCGGTGCTGACCGAGGACCAGGCGGCCCGGATCGTCTCCAACCTCCGGGCGGGCGACGCGGCCACGGCCCGGCGCCGGGGTTCGGCGGTCCGCGCGCCGGTCGGCGGCGGCGCGGACACGTCGGCGACGCTGGAGCTGCTGTCCCGAGCGACGCTCGAACGCCGTGAGGTGTGGATCGGGTTCGTGGACGCGAAGGGGACGGCGAGCCAGCGCGTGGTCCGGCCGGTGCGCGTCGGCGGCGGGGTGCTCGAAGGCGAGAACAACGAGCGCTACTCCCTCCACCGCATCACCTCCGCCGCGCTCGTGGAGGATTGACGCCGGATTCGGTGAATCCCCGCCGGAGCGTGCGGCGGAGTGGTAAGCCTGGTTCATGAAGTGGGGAACGCGCGTGACCGCCGTGGCGGCCACGACCGTCGTCTGCGGGGCGGTTTTCGCCGGAACGGCCGCCGCGGCCGGGCCGCCGGTCTACTCGAAGTACACCGCCACCGGGACCACGCACATCGCGAAACCGGACGCCGGCCTGCACCTCGGGCCGGGGCAGTTCGACATGTACACGCTGATCGGGCCGTACAGCTTCACCGGGACGATCACCCTGCCGCCGGTGCCGGTCACCCGGTCCGTGCTGGGGATCGGCAAGGTCAGCGGCACCGTCACGTTCGGCCCCGGCCACGCCGAGGGCTCGGTGTTCGGCGGCTTCTCCGGCTCGGCGACCTGGCCGGTGAAGATCTCCGACGTCCGGGTCAACGGCGTGCCGTTCGACGTCGGTACCGGCTGCGGCACGGCCGAGCCGGTGACGACCGAGCTCGCGTCGGACGACTTCGCCGAGGGCAAGGGCGGCCGTCTCGAATCGACTTACCCGATCGGCGCCTTCGAGAACTGCGGGGCGGCGACGCCGCTGATCAACGGCTTCGTGCCGGGCGAGGGCAACACCCTGGCCCTCGACCTCGCCGCGGCCGGTTAGAGGGCGCGCAGGCCGGCCAGCACGCGTTCCATGAACTCGCGGGACGACCGGTCCCCGAGAACCAGCTCGGTCTGGTGGATCAGCACCAGGCCGATGTCGGCCATGTCGCCGACCAGCACCTTCACCACGCCCAGGGGCAGGCGCAGGTGCGCGGCGATCTCCGCCACGGAGCGGGTGTCCAGACACAGGTCGCAGATGCGGCGGTGCTCGACCGAGCGGACCCCGCGGTAGCGGCGCCCGTCGTCGGACGTCGAGACCAGTGCCTCCAGCGCCAGGTTGTGGTCGGACCGCGTGCGGCCGCCCGTGCGGGTGTACGGGCGGACCCGCGAGTTCACGACGGGCACCGGGCTCGCGACGCGGGCGCGCTCGTTCCACGGTGGCTCTTCCCACGCCTCCGGCTGCGGGATCCAGCGGGTCTCCGGGTCCGGCGGGGGCGTCCAGTCGGCCGGCGGCGGGGCCCACGAGGGCGGCGGCGCGGCCTGCGAGCGCTGGGTGGGCGGGCGGGGTGCCAGTGGCCGGGGTGCCGGTGGCCGGGGCGCCAGGGGACGCGGCGGAGGGGGCGGGTGCGCACCCCGCGGCGGGGTCCACGCCGGCTCCAGCGGCGGCGGTTCCGGCTGGTAGGTCTCCTCGTCCTGCCACTCCGGCTCGACGGGGTCGTAGCCGTCGTCGGCGAACTCGCGCGCGGCCGTGCCCGGGTAGTCCGGGTAGTCCGCGGGCTCGGGACGCGCGTAACCGTTGCCGTACTCCGCCGGACGCCGGCCCGGGTAACCCCCGGGTTCAGGACGGCCGTAGTCGTCGACCGCGGGCGAGTGCGGGCCCGCGTAGCCCGTGGGCTCCGGAGCGGCGTAGTCGTCGTCCTCGTCGGACGAGCCCCACTCGCGGGTGTCCTCGTCGGTGTAGCCCTGCGGATCCGGCTGCGGGCGCGCCGGCTTGCGCTTGGGCATGATCATCGACAGCGTCGACATGTCGAACTTGCTGGGCGAATCGAAACCCTCGCGCTCGGTGCCGCGGTGCAGTGCGTCCCAGCCGCTGGAGTCAGGATCGTCGAATCCCGAAATCCTCATCTCGTCCTACCCACGCACGCCGCCCTGGAGCTGCGCGCGCAACTCGGGGGTGATCTGCTGGCCGACCCGCTCGACGAGCAGGGTCATCTCGTAGGCGACCGTGCCGATGTCGCACGTCGGCGCGGCCAGCACCGCCAGCGACGAACCGTCCGAGACCGACATCAGGAACAGGTAGCCGCGCTCCATCTCGACCACGGTCTGGTTGACGCCGCCCGCCTCGAAGCAGCGCGCGGCCCCCGCCGTCAGGCTGATCAGCCCGGACGCGACCGCCGACAGCTGCTCGGCGCGTTCCTGGGGCAGCCCTTCGGAGGGCGCCAGGAGCAGACCGTCCGCGGACACCAGAACGGCGTGCGCGGCGCCGGGTACCCGGCGCACGAAGTCCGTGATGAGCCAGCCGAATGTGCCCTGGCCGGAAGCCGTCACTACTGCTCCTCCTTGCTCGTGCGGCACCGCGCGCCGCACCCCGGAGCGCCCGGCACGGCCGGTCGGCGACGCCACCGTAAAGCGTATTCGCACCACCGGCGGTGTCGAGCCCGCCACCGCCCGGCCGCTGCGCACCCTACGTGTGCGGGCGGCCGTGTCCGGCGCCGACCCGGCCCGCGACCCGCGTCCGGACGTCACTCCGCGACGTCGCCCGTGATCCGCGTCGGCACACTGTCCGTGCAGGTCAACCCCGGTGACAGCGACCCAGGTGGGTGACCCCGGCCCGGGGCGCACCCGGCGAGAGTGGCCTGATCTTCCTTCGGACGGGGGTAGCACTCCCCGAAAGGGGTGAAGCACGCGGAGTTCACTCCAACGGCCGCATCCGGATCGGGGCGTCATGGGCTAGCCCGCGCGCAACGCCGAATCGTGCGCGATCGCGTGCTGGACGACCGAGATCAACACCTGCTTCGCGGACTCGCGCTCACGCGCGTCGCACGCCATGATCGGGACCGACGGCGCGATGGTGAGCGCGTGCCGGACGTCCTCGATCTGGTGGTGCAGCAGCCGGTCGAAGCAGTTGATGGCCACGACGTAGGGCAGCTTCCGGTTCTCGAAGAAGTCGATCGAGGGGAACGCGTCGGCGAGCCGCCGCGTGTCCACCAGCACGACCGCGCCGATGGCGCCGACCGCGAGGTCGTCCCACATGAACCAGAACCGGTGCTGGCCCGGGGTGCCGAACACGTACAGCACCAGGTCCGAGTCCAGCGAGATGCGCCCGAAGTCCATCGCCACGGTCGTGGTGGTCTTGTTGGGCGTGGCCGAGGTGTCGTCGTGTCCGACGCTCGCCTCGGTCATCATGGCCTCGGTGGTCAGCGGGTCGATCTCGGAGATCGCTCCGACCAGCGTTGTCTTCCCCGAACCGAACCCGCCGGCGACCACGATCTTGGCCGACGAGGTCGGACCCGTCACCTGCGGCGCGTTCGCGTCGGAGTCAAATTCTCCGAAGCCCACTGAGCACCCTTTCCATGAACTCGATACTCGGGCGGTCGCCCACGGTCGCGCTGCTGGAGTGCACCAGCACCAGCCCGAGGCCCGCCACGTCACCAATCAACACCCGCACCACGCCGAGCGGCAGGCGCAGCAGCGCCGCCACCTCGGCCACCGACCGGGTGTCGAGGCACAGGTCGCAGATCGACCGGTGCTCGGGCACCCGGACCCGGTCGAGCATCCGGCCCTGTTCGCTCGTCGAAATCAGCGCCTCGATCGCCAGATCGAGGGTCGCCTTCGTCCGGCCCCGGGTCCGGAAGTACGGCCGGACCAGGCCCGACGTCTCCATCTCGGTCGGTGCCGGCTCGTCGACGTACTCCTGGCTCGCCTGCCGCGGCAGCGCCGCGGCGAACTCACCGGAGTCCGGCCCCGCGCCGAAGTCACGCTCGGTCGTGTACGCCGCGAAATCGCGTGCGTCGTACAGCGGCCCGCTCGACCCGCCGAACAGCTCCGCACCCGGTCCGCCGAGCAGGCGGTCACGGTACTCCGTGCCGCCGGCGATCGGCCGGATCGGTTCCTGCCCGGCGTTGCTGTCGGTCAGCCAGTTGGGTGGTTCCCGCACCGGGTCGCTGTCGGAGGCCTGCACCCGCCGCGCCCGCCACTCCCGGTCGACGCGGTCCCGGAACGACTGCCAGTCCTCCCGGCCGTCGTCCGCTTGGTCGGACCACCCGCCGGAGAAGTCGTCACCGAGCCGGCCATCACCCCTCAAGCGCCCGTCGTCCACGGCTCTCTCCTCGGTTCCCAGGTCCTCAGCGCCGGACTGCTGCGCCCTGCAGTTGCGCCCGCATCTCCGGAGTCAGCTGCTGGCCGACCCGCTCCACCAGCAGGGTCATCTCGTAGACGACCAGGCCGATGTCACTCTCCGGCGACCCGAGGACCGCCAGGCACGAACCGTCGGATACCGACATGAGGAAGAGGAAACCGTTGGCCATCTCGACCACGGTCTGCGCCACCGTGCCGCCTTCGAACACCTTGGCGGCGCCGCGCGCGAGGCTGGTCAGCCCCGACGCCACCGCCGCCAGCTGGTCGGCCCGGTCCTTCGGAAGGCCACGCGAAGCCGCCAGGAGCAGGCCGTCGGCCGACACCACGACCGCGTGGGCCGCGCCGGGCACCCGGTGCACGAAATCCGTGATCAGCCAAGCGAAGCTGCCGGCATTGTTCGCCTTGGCATGCGCCTGGCCGTTCGGCTGCGCGGAGCCACCCGGCTGCATTGCACCCGCCCGTGTCACTTTCACTCCTCACTGCTGTCTGTGGTGTTGCCACGCCCCGGAACCCTGCTGGTTTCCAGCTGTTCTTCGCCCGGGAGTTCCTTCAACGCATGCCGTCCCGAGGTGTAGCCCCGCTGGAAGCTTGCCATCCGGCTCCGCGCCGCGGACGCCGAGCGGGTGATCGCACCCGTTCCGGGCATCCCCGCGGTGTTGTCCGCGAAGCTGTTCTGCGGCGGTGCGTCGGCCGAAGGACTGCTGATCGACCCCGGCACCAGGTAGGCGTTCGGGACGCGCTTCGGCAGCCCGGCCGGGGTGATCTCCTCGTTCTTCGCCTCCAGCAGCGACTGCGCCGCCTGCCAGCCGTCGTCGGAGGCACTGTGCCAGCCGTCGTCGGGCGGGAGGAGCGGGTGCCGGGTCGCGGCGGTCGGCTGCAGCTCGTCGCGGGGCCGCTCGGCCGGTTCGACCCGGGCGGCCGGCTCGGGGGAGCCGGTGAGCGGCGGCAGGTTCGGGTCGTCGCCCTCGCTCTGCGGTGCCACCGGGTCGGCAGCCGAGTCGTCGCCCTCACTGAACCAGCGTGACAGCACCGACTGGTAGATCGGCAACCGCCGGGTGGGTACATCGTCTTCGAGGGCCGACGAACCGACCTCGGGGACGGGCGGCGGCGCCGGGGGCGGCTCCTCGGGCGGGACGAACTTCGGCTCGCGCTTGGGCAGCACCAGCGGCGCGAACTGGGTGTCACCGGCCCGCGAGCTGGCGCCGTCGCCGTTCGCCGACGGCGTCAGCGGCGCCAGGTCCTCGGCGGTCGGCCAGGCCGGCGGCTCGGGCTTCGGCAGCTCCGGCGACAGGAACGGGCCCGCCGCGCGGCCGCCGCTGACCAGGTCGTCCAGGCTGATCGGCTGGTCGAGCGGCACCAGGCCGCCCTGGTTGGGCACGGGTTCGTGCACCGGTGGCGGCGGAGGTGGCGGTGGTGCCGACGGCGGCGGAGGCGTCTGCGCGAACGTCTGCGTCTGGTCGAAGTCGGACCGGGCCGCCGGGATCGGGATGCTCGGCATCGACATCGACGTCTCGGAGCGGTTCGCCGGCGGCGGGGTCTGCCGCTGCATGCCCGGGCGGAGCTGGGTCAGCAGCTCGGCCGGGACGACGACGCGGGCGATGACGCCGCCCTCGATGTCCTCGTTCTCACGCAGCCGGACCTCGATGCCGTGGCGCTTGGCCAGCCGCGAAACCACGTACAGACCCATTCGCCGGGTCACCGACACGTCCAGGTCCGGCGGGTCGGCCAAGCGCGCGTTGACTTCGGCCAGGCGCTCCTCGCTCATGCCGACACCGTGGTCGGTGACCTGGATGGCCAGCGCCTTGCGGCGGGTCACCACGGCCCGGACGATGACCTTCGTCTCCGGCTCGGAGAAGTAGGTCGCGTTGTCCAGCAGCTCGGCGAGGACGTGCACGAGGTCGTGGATCGCCAGGCCCTGGACCGCGACGTCGGGCACGATGCCGACCTCGATCCGGGCGTACTGCTCGATCTCCGACACCGCGGCGCCGATGACGTCGGCGGCGGGCACCGGCTTGGGCACCGACTTCGCCAGGCCGGCGCCGGAGAGCACCAGCAGCGACTCACCGTTGCGCCGCAGCCGCGTCGCGAGGTGGTCGAGCTCGAACAGGCTGGCCAAGTGGTCCGGGTCCTGCTCGTCGGCCTCGAGGCGGTCGATGACGCCGAGCTGGCGTTCCACCAGCCGCTGCGACCGCCGGGAGAGGTTCACGAAGATGCCGTTGACGTTCTCGCGCAGGAGGGCCTGCTCGGCGGCCATCTTGACGGCCTGTTCGTGGACGATGTCGAACGACCGCGCGACCTCGCCGATCTCGTCGCGGGAGGTGACGGGCACCGGCTGGACGGCCTTCTTCGAGGCGCCGACCGGGTCCGGGTCGTCGAGGATCGCCTGCACGGTTTCCGGCAGCCGGGTGTAGGCGACGTCCAGCGCGCTCTTCCGCAGGATCCGCAGCGGGCGCAGCATCAGGCGGGCGACGACGAGCATCAGCGCGATCGCGGCGGCCAGCGCGGCGAGCACGCCGGCACCGCCGAGCCAGGCCGAGTTGACCGCCTGCGTGGCGCGGTCGTCGGCGGTCGTCTTCAGCTGGGCCAGCAGGTTCGACTCGACCGCGTGCAGCTTGTCGGCCGACACGGTGCTGTCCTTGCCGAGCGCGGTGGTGTCGATGCTCGGCGGGTCGTTCTGCTGGGCCAGCGAGAACGCGTTGGTCTGGATCCGGCGGCGGTCGTCGACCTCCGGGCCGGAGTAGGTGTCGTTGTAGAGCTGGCGCTGGTCGTCGTCGGCGTTCGCGAGGAACGCCGCGACGGAGGCGTCCGCGCTGGAGGCCGACGCGTGCGTCTGGTCCAGGAGGTCGCCGGGGAAGACGCCGCGGAACGCGGCGATCTGCAGCTGGGCGTCGGCGCGGGTGGTGAACTCCTTCGCCTCGCTGATCGCCTGCGTGCTCGTGCCGAGGCGCAGCACCTCCCGGTCGGTGACCGCGGTGGTCACCTCGCGGCCGAGCTCGATGAGCGAGTCGAGGACGCCCGAGTAGGCGGTCAGCACCGTGATGTCGGGCAGGCCGTTCTGGGCGTTGAACGCCGCCCGCAGCGGACGCAGCGCGTCGAGGCGCTGGAGACCGCGCGTGTAGCGGTCCTTCGTCGCCTGGTCGTCGTACTGGAGGGTGCCCGCCGCGTTGCGCAGGTCCGAGACCTCGCGGTCGACCTTGGCGATCTGCGCGTCCAGGCCGGTCTGCAGCAGCGGGTTGTTCGACGCGATCCGCGCGACGGCGAGGGAGCGCTCGTTCTGCAGCTCGTGCACCACTGTGGTGACCTTGACGGCGAACGCCACCTGGTCGGCGGTGCGCTGGAACTCGGCCGCCTCCCGGGCGTCGTCGACCACGCGCAGCGCCCCCAGCGCGAGCGCGGTCAACGTCGGGATGATCAGGACGGCGGCCAGCTTGGAACGCAGCCGCCAGTCGCGCATGCCGGAGAAGAACCCGGCCTTCCTGCCCGGACTCTCACCGGGTGACTGCGCAGGGGCCCCTCCCACCCCCGCGGTGTCTTCGTTCGGCACCGCCGCACCACCATCATCGTTCGTGCTCGTGAAGCCCTGGTCGGTCCAGCGCCCGCCAGGGCGCATCGCGTTCTCCTCAGTCACTCGTCTGCACGCTCCCGGCGCTCCGGCGCTCCGGCCGATCGGAAGGAGCCCAGCGCGAGACGCTACCCGTACGGGTGAAAAGATCGTCTCCAGTGTCGGCACTGGGGGTACCTGAACCCCGTCCGGCCGGACGGAATCGGTTCAGCTCGAGCATCACGGTCGGGTCCCTGCGCTGGTGTTGCATCGTCTGTTGGTCCGGCCTAGCCCACCGGCGCGGCGGCTGTCGCCGGCCGGGCTGTGGCCAGTGCGGGGAAGTTTCTCTCAGGAAAAGCACAGCCTGCCCTGGTAAACCGAAGGTCGGTTGGCTCGGCCATCCAGGCACTCTCTCTCACTACATCGGAGGTTGTTACCTCCCCGCAGGTGCAGAGGGTAGCGAACGCCCGGGGAAGATGTAACCCTCCCGACTCGACCCGCTCGATGTTGCACAGCGTTCGCTCAGCCGACACACAGCTGGTCATCCCCGATTCCGAACCTGCCCCCTACGCTGGGTGAACCGTTACGGCGAGTGGAGCAGTGGGTCTAGACCAGAGGCCGCGAGAGTGACGTGCGCCACTCTATCCGGTAGTGATTCCACCCATTGTGAGCAAGCTGTCACGTTCTCTACAGTGGCCCGCGTGGTTCCGAGAATGAGTCACGCACTTCCACTGAAATCGGTTCCCCAACCGTCACTTTTCTTCAAGGAGCAGGCCTTGCTTGGAAACGCCATGAGCAGTGGCCGGGTTCGCACTCGCCGCGCCGCGCTCGGGCTCGCCCTCACCGTCGCAGCCGCCACGGCCCTCACCGGCTGCAGTGCGCTCGGCTCGGACAGCTCGAACGCCTCGTCGAACGGGGGCGGCCTGGAGAAGTCGAAGATCAAGGTCTCGATCATGCCGACCACGGACCTCGGTCCCTTCTGGCTCGCCCAGGACGGCGGCTACTTCAAGGCCGAGGGTCTCGAGGTCGAGCAGATCGTCGCCAAGAGCGGCCAGGAGTCGATGCAGAAAGCGATCTCCGGCGAGGCCGACATCGCCCTCTCGACGTACACGCCGTTCTTCATCGCCAAGAGCAAGGGCGCCGCGGACATCCAGCTCGTGGCCGACGGCACGTCCGTCAACGCGAAGAGCAACGCCATCGTCACCGTGCCGACCTCGAACGTGAAGACGGTCAACGACCTGGCCGGCAAGCGGATCGCGATCACGGCCAAGAACACCGCGTCCGACATCCTCACCAAGTCCGTCATGAAGGACCACGGCGTCGACTTCAACGGGGTCCAGTGGACCCTGGTCCCGCTGCCGAACATGGCGGCGGCGCTGAAGGACAACCAAGTGGACGCGGCCTACATGCCGGAGCCGATGCTCTCGCAGGCGGCGAAGACCGTCGGCGCGACGCCGGTCATCGACATCAACACCGGTGCCAGCCAGGACTTCCCCCTGACCGGCTACGGCGCGATGACGAAGTGGGTGCAGGCGAACCCGAAGACCCTCGCGGCGTTCCAGCGGGCGATGAAGAAGGCCACCGGCGACGCGATCAACGACCGGTCGAAGGTCGAGCCGCTGCTGGTCAAGTACGCGAAGATCGACGAGGACACGGCCAAGCTGCTCACCCTGCCCGGGTACGGCTCCACGCTGGACGCCCGGCGCCTGCAGCGGGTGCCCGACCTGCTGCTGCAGATGGGCGTCATCACCAGCAAGGTCGACGCCGCGCCGATGATCGCCCCGCAGGCGACCAGCTGACGTGAAGAAACTGCTTCGCGGCCTGGCCGGTCTGGTCGGCTTCCTCCTGTTGTGGGAGGTCGTCGTCCAGGTCGGCCTGGTCAGCAGGACGTTCACCCCGCCGCCGAGCGTCGTCCTGGTCACCGTCGGGCACCTGCTGGGCGACCCCGAATTCCTCCGCGACGTCGTCGCCACCATGCTGGCCTGGCTGATCGCCATCGTCATCGCGATCGCCATCGGCGTCCCCGCCGGGCTGCTGCTGGGCAGCATCCCGGCGCTGCGCTCGGCCACCGCCGCGATCGTGGAGTTCCTCCGGCCGATCCCGGTCACCGCGCTGGTCCCCCTGGTGCTGCTGGTGATCGGCTCCGGGCCCGACGCGAAGATCACCCTCGCCGTCTACGCCTCGCTGTGGCCGATCATGTTCAACACGATCTACGGCATGGGCGAGATCGACCCGGTGCTGATGGAGACCGCCCGTGCGTGCGGGACGAGCCGGTTCCGCATCCTCACGTCGGTCGCGCTGCCGCAGACCGCGCCGTTCGTCTTCACCGGCGTCCGGCTGTCGGCGACCATCTCGCTGATCGCCGTCGTCAGCGTCGAGTTCCTGGCCGGTTCCCAGGTCGGTCTCGGCAGCTTCATCATCGTCGCCAGCACCGGTTCGACCCGGTTCGACCTGGTACTGGCCGGCACGGTGGTCGCCGGGACGCTGGGCTACCTGATCAACGAGGGACTCGAACAGCTCGGCAAGCGGCTGTTCCGCTGGAGCACCGTGGACCGGGAGGCGATCGCATGACCGCGGCGACTCTGTCCGGCCGGGTCGGCAGGCGCGCCGCGCGCGGTGCCACCGCGGTCGTGCGCAACTGGCTGCTGTTCGCGGTCCTGGTGGTCGGCTGGGAGTTCGCCGCCCGGGCCGGCGGCAGCAAGTTCTTCCCCCCGCCGTCGGAGATCGCGGTCACCGCGGCCAAGCTGTGGTTCACCGGGCCGGCGTCCCACCTGTTCCTCACCGCCGCGGTGTTCGACAACGTGGTCCCCAGCCTCGCCCGGACGCTCGGCGGCTGGGCGCTGGCGGCCGTCGTCGGCATCGTCCTCGGCGTGCTGATCGGCCGGTCCCGGACGGCGATGGACTACGTCGGCCCGCTGTTCGCGTTCTTCCGCTCGATCCCGCCGCCCACGCTGATCCCGGTGTTCGCGGTGCTGTTCGGGCTGAGCTCGGGCATGCAGATCGGGTCGATCATCTTCGGTGCGGTGTGGCCGGTGCTGCTCAACACCGTCGACGGCGTCCGCTCGGTCGACCAGGTGAAGGTGGAGACGGCCCGTTCGTTCCGCACGCCCAAGCGGTACTGGGTCGGCATGGTGGTGCTGCCGGCGGCGGCGCCGAAGATCTTCGCCGGGATGCGGGTGAGCCTGTCGATCTCGCTGCTGCTGATGGTCGTGTCCGAACTGGTCGGCGCCTACAACGGCATCGGCCGGTCACTGCTGAACGCCCAGCAGGACTTCGACTTCCCGACCATGTGGTCGTGGCTGGTGCTGCTGGGCATCCTCGGCTACGTCTTCAACACGATCTTCCTGGCCGCGGAACGGCGGGTGCTGGCCTGGCAGCCGGCCCGTCTCGGCCGCGACTGACGCTCGGAAAGGCCTCTCCCCATGGCAACCATGCTCGAAGTGTCCGGCCTCAGTCACACTTACGGCAGCGGCGCGAAGGCACACACCGCGGTCAACGACCTGTCGTTCACCGTCGAGGCCGGGCAGCTGGCCAGCATCGTGGGCCCGTCCGGCTGCGGGAAGTCCACGCTGCTGCGCTGCATCGCCGGGCTCACCCCGTCGACCAAGGGCACGGTGAGCCTGCACGGCGACCGGGTCTCGGGCGTGCCCGACGACCTCGCCGTCGTGTTCCAGGACTACAGCCGGTCGCTGTTCCCGTGGCTTTCGGTGCAGAAGAACGTCGAATTCCCGTTGCGGTGGCGGCCGATCTCCCGCGCGGAACGGCGTTCGCGGGCGGCCGAAGCGCTGGAGCAGGTCGGGCTGTCCGGCGTCGGCGGCAAGTACCCGTGGCAGCTGTCCGGCGGCATGCAGCAGCGGGTGTCGATCGCCCGCGCGCTGGCCAGCCGCCCGGCGCTGCTGCTGATGGACGAGCCGTTCGCCTCGGTCGACGCCCAGACGCGGTTCGAGCTCGAGGACCTGACCCGGCGCGTGCAGCGCGAACAGGGCAGCACGATCCTGGTCGTCACGCACGACATCGACGAGAGCGTCTACCTGTCCGACCGGGTGCTGGTGCTGTCGAAGTCGCCGGCGTCGATCGTGGCGGACCTGCCCGTCGGCCTGCCCGCCGCGCGGGACCAGATCACCACGCGCGAATCGGCGGAGTTCGTGACGCTGCGCGGCGAAGTGGCGCGGCTGCTGCACGGCGGCACCCCGGCGGAGGCGGCCACGGCCGCGTCCGACGCCGCCGAGTGGGACCTGGCCGAGCGGTCTTCGGACGTCACGGAAAGCCGGGCCGCGAACTAGCTGCAGTGCCCTGCCGCGGCTTGTCGTGAGTGGTAAGGCGAGTTAGAACTCGCCTTACCACTCACGAGGCGTCAGTACAGGGACTTCGTCGACGCGACGACCCGGACGTGCACCAGCGTCGGCCGCGGGTCGGCCAGGGCCGCCGTCAGGCCGGGGACCAGCTCCGCCGGCTCGGTGATCGTCACGCCGTGACAGCCCATGCTCTCCGCCAGGGCCGCGAAGCCGATGCCGCCCAGTTCGGTGCCCGGCAGCTTCTCGCCGCCGATCGCGTCGCCGAGGATGCGAACGGCCGCGTACTCGGAGTTGTCCATGATGACGAACGTGACCGGCAGTTCCTGGCGCGCCGCCGTCCAGAGCGCCTGGATGCCGTACATGCTCGAGCCGTCGCCGATGACGCCGACGACCTTGCGGTCCGGCCGGGCGAGCGCGGCGCCGACCGCGCCGGGGACGCCGTAGCCGAGCGTGCCGCTGGCCATCGTCAGGAACCCGGTGTCGGTGGCCGTGATCGGCAGGTGGTCGTGCAGGATCCCGCGGTGGCTGGGCGTCTCCTCGACGACCAAGGCGTTGTCCGGCAACAGGTCCGCGAGCGTCGAATAGACGAACTCGCCGGTGAGCGCGTCACCGCTGGGCTTGGCGGGCCGCTTCCGCGGCGCCGGCGCGGGCCGGCTGCTCTGCTCGACGACGTCGAGCAGAGCCCGGATCCCCAGCTTCGGCGTGGCCCGGATGCCGGTGCCTTCGAAGGCACGCGCGAGGACCTGCTCGTCGTCGCTGACGATGAACAGCGGCGGCAGCGGAGCTTCCCCGCGCCCGCGGTCGACGTGGTAGGTGAAGGCGGGCGCGCCGAGCACGACGACGAGATCGTGCGGCGCAAGGGCATCGGCGACGGCACCGCGTTCGGGGTCGAGGAACCCCTGGAACAGCGGGTGGTCCTCGGGGAACGAGCACCGGAAGGACATCGGCGCAACCCACACGGCGGCGTTGAGCCGTTCGGCAAGCGCAACGGTTTCGGGGACGGCCCCGTCCTGGTCGACGGCACCCCCGACGACGATCGCCGGCCGTTCGGCGGCTTCGAGAGCGGCCTTGAGCTCGTCGACGGCCTCGGGATCGGGCGCGAACCCCCGGATCCGCGGGCGCGAGACGATGGGCCGTTCGGTGGCGGCGGTCCAGTCATCGGCGGGAACGGACACGAAAACGGGCCCGGACGGCGCCTGGGTCGCGACGTGGTAAGCCCGGGCGAGCGCGGCCGGGACGTCCTCGGCGCAGGCGGGCTCGACCGACCACTTGACGTAGGGCTTGGGGAATTCGGGCGCATCCATGGCCCCGAGGAAGGGTTCGTGCGGGATGAGCGACCGGATCTGCTGCCCGGCGACGATGATCATCGGCGTCCGGTTCCGGTAGGCGTTGAAGAGGCTGCCGAGCCCGTGCCCGACCCCACCGGCGGAGTGCAGGTTGACGAGCACGGCCCGCCGGGTGGCCTGGGCATAGGCATCGGCCATCGCGACGACGGCGGATTCCTGCAGGCCAAGGACGTAGTCGAAGTCGTCGGGCCAGTCGGTGAGGAACGGCACCTCGGTGGTGCCGGGATTGCCGAACACCGTGGTGAGACCGAGTTCGCGGAGGAGTTCACGGGTGGCGTCCAGCACCGTGCGCTTGATCATGCGGACAGGTTAACGCTTAGCCTTGCGAAGGAAAGCCCGCCAAGCGGCCGAACCGACGGTGAGAGAGCCCCCGGAGCGGTCCTTGGTGTCGCGGATCTGCGACACCGGCCCGAGCTTGACCTCGACACAGTTCTCTTCGCTGCCGCTATAGCTGGACTTATGCCACATCACGCCTCCAAGTCGGCGATCACCTCCCCGAGGAGCGCGCAGGATTCCTGCTCACTCAGGGCCAGTGCCGCCATCGCCCGCTGGGCCGCCCGGTAATCGGCCACCTGCTGCTCATCGTAGAGGTAGGCGCTGCCACGGTACTGCTCCACGAAGACGATCGGAGGCAGGTCGGCGTAGTCGAAGATGACGAAAGAACCGTTGAGGCCGGGGTGAAACTCCTCGGTCTCGGGCAGAACCCGCAGGCTGATGTTCCGCCGAGCGGCCAGCTCGGCGAGGTGCCTCAGCTGCGGAAGCATGATCTCGCGGCCGCCGAGGCGCTGCCGGATCACGGGCTCGGCGAGGAACACGGTGTAGGGAGAAGGGTCGCGACCGGTCAAAACCTCCTGCCGCAGCAGGCGAACCTTCAGCCTCAGCCGCAGCTCCTCCTCCGCCCGCCGCCGACCGCCGGTGCCGAGGATCGCCCAAGCGTATTCCGGGGTCTGCAGCAGCCCGGGGATCAGCAGCGGCTCCCACGCGAAGATCGCCGAGGCCGTGCGCTCGTACTCGATGAAGGCCGAGAGCCTCGGTGAGATCCCGGGAACGCTGTGCTCGAGCCAGTTGGGCTCGCGAGCGTTGCTCGCCAGCTCCAGCAACCGCTTCCGCTCCACCGGATCCACCCGCAACGCCCCGAGCAGCAGCGCCACCTGCTCGATCTTGGGCACGCGAGTCCCGCTCTCCCAGTGCGAGAGGTTCTGCGCCGCCACCTTCGCCATCCGGGCGAGTTCGCGCACGCCCAGATTGCGCGTCTCTCTCGCCGTCCGGAGGCCGAAGCCCAGCGCGCGGGACCTCGGTGTCGCTACCAGTACTGCCATGTACGCATTCTGTCACCGGGCACCGACCAAACCGGGAAACCGGGGCCGTCGCGAACTCGCGACGGCCCCGGTCCACCACACTCAGCCGATCAGGCCGGACAGGCCGCTCGCCTTGAACGAACCCCAGCCCGTGACCTGGTCATACCCCGTCCCGGCGCTGAACCCGGTCGTCCCGTGCAGGGTGTTGTTGCCCGTCGTCACGTCGTGGAAGCCCGTCCCGTACGACGTCCCGTTCCCGATCGAGTAGAACTTCGGGTTCAGGTTGCCCAGCCCGCCGCCGTGGACCTGGTTCTGCAGCGTCGCGAACGCTGCCCACAGCGGGGCCGCGCCCGACGTTCCGCCCACCGTTCCCCAGCTGCCCGCGCTGTAGACGTAGTAACCCGACGTCGGGGAGGCGTCCGCCGAGACGTCCGGGACCTTGCGGTACGTCGTGCTCTGCGACGACTGCCACGACGGGGCCGTGAACACCGTCGAGATGCCGCCGCCCGTCGAACCGCCGCTGCTGCCGTCGTTCCACGTCGTCTCGCTGCTGTAGCCGTTGGACGACGTCACCGTCAGCTTCGTGCCGCCGACGCCCGTCACGTTCGGGCTCGACGCCGGGAAGTCCACGCCGCGCGCCGCCGATCCCGTCTGGCGGTAGCAGTCCGTCGTGCCGTCGTCGCCGGCCGCCGCGAAGTACGAGATGCCCTCCGCCGTGCCGGTCGCGATCGCGCTGCTGACGCTCTTCGCCGCGCTCGATCCCTCCGCCGCTTCGCAGGCACCCCAGGAGATCGAGACGACGTTGACCTTCGCGTCCGAGGCGATCTTCTGGTACATCGCCAGTTCGCCGGCGCTGGAGTTCGGTGCTTCGTAGACGTAGTCGTTGGCCGCCGCCGCCAGTGCGTGCACGACCTCGATGTCGAGCTCGACCTCGATCTGGCCGTCGCCCGGCGAGGAGTCGTAGTTCGCGCCGCTGACGCCGACCGTCGTCAGCGAACCCGCGGAAAGGCCGTACGTGCTGTCGTACCTGGTGATGTTGGACTTCTGGTAGCCGTCGAATTCGACGAAACCGACGTTCACGCCCTGGCCGGTCGCCGACAGGCCGCTGGTGCCGTAGGCGGTCTTGAGCACCGGCGGTGTCACGGACTTGACGACGTTCGGCTGGGCGAGCGGCTTGGCCGAATGCGTCCGCACGGCGTGGTTGTCGAGGCCGACGACGTTGCCCACGACGTCCGACACGCCCGCGGGCACGGCCGGCGCGGCGTCGTTGGCGAAGAAGTCCCGGCCGGACACCTTGTCGTGGTAGGTCCCGATCCGGGTGCGGAACGCCGATTCCAGCCGGGCCGCCGAGCCGGTGAACGTGACCGCCTGCCGGTTTCCGGAAACCTCGATCCCGGTGGCACCCGATTTCCCGAGGAATGAGACGACCTTGTCGACGTCGGCCTGGGTCGGGCCGAACTCGGCATTGAACTGCGCCGGGCTCAGGAAGTGGTGATATTGCGGCGAAGCGGGGTTCTGCACGTCGGCGAGGAACTTTTCCAGCGCCTGCTGGTTGTGCAGTTTCAGGGAGACCGCCGCGGTGATCGGCCGGTCGGCCGGGACCTCGCCGGTGCGGTCGCTGTTGACCAGCGGGGCGACGTTGTCAGCCAGCGTGACCAGCGGTTCCGGCGCGGCGGCGGCCGGCACGGCCACGGCGAGGCCGAGCAACGCAGGCAGCGGCACAGCGGCCGCGACGAGCTTGCGCAAGCGCATGGGGGAATTTCCTCTCGGCGGTGGGGACCGGGCCTGCGCGGAATGCTCGCCGCAGGTTGCCGAGAAGCATAAGAAGACGTGATCACGTCGAGGAACCTACTTTTGGCCGGTCTTCGACGGGATCCCATTTTCATTTTTAGAATTGTTTACCTTTGCATGATCATTCGATTATCGTCCGGAATGCCGGAGATCGTCGATGCGATCCACGATCTCCCGCGCGTCCGCGTTGCCGGAGAACCGGCCGGCGGCCGCCGAAAGCGGGTGCAGCCGCTGCCGCACCCGCGGCGACCGCAGCGCGCCGGCCAGCTCGACCGCCTCCTCGCCGACGGTGGCGGCGACGTCGAGATCACCATCGAGCGCGTGCACGGTGGCCAGCCAGATCAACGTCAGCGAGCGGCTGCGCGTCATGCCCCGCGGGTAGCCCTCGATCGCCTCGGCGAGGGCGGGGATGCCGTCGCGGCCGTGGCGGACGTCGACCACCTGGGCCAGTTCGCCGTGCACCGTCCCGATCATCGCCGCCATGTCGGCCGGCCCGAAGAACGCGGCCCACGGCGACGGCTCCCGGCCCGCGGCCTCCGCGAACTCCTCGCGGGCGCGGCGCAGGTAGGACAGCGCACCGGTGACGTCGGCCTTCTTGGCGTACGCCCACGCCTGGTTGGCCGACAGGATCGCCTGCGCGAGCTTGGAGTGGGCCAGCAACGCCGCTTCCCGGCCGCGCGCGAACTCCACCAGCGCCGCGTCGACGGCGTCGTAGTGCAGGTGCAGCCGGCCGACGCGGTACCGGATGTTGGCCTGCAGGTCGTCGTTGCCCGCTTCGACGGCCAGCTCCAGCGCCCGCGCGAACGCCGCCAGCGCGGCGCCCGGGCGGTCCTGGTCGAAGTTCGTCCAGCCGGCCAGGTTGTACAGGTCGGCGACGGCGGTGTAGAGCCGCGCCTTGACCACGGCCTTCGTCACGCTGTCCAGCTGGGCCGCGGCGGCGGGCAGCCGCGACTCCACGGCCACCCGGCACGAGCCACCGCCGTAGCGGTAGTCCAGCGCCCTGAGCTCGGCGACGACGTCTTCGAGCCGGCGCGCGTCGGCGAGACCCACCCGCGTGCCCTGCCGTTCGTCCCGTCCTCCACTGCCGGTCATGGCAGCCCTCCGTCCGTAGAGAGCTGCCGATCGGGCAGCTCCGCTCATTCCCCGCCAGGCCAGGCCGGAGCCCGCTCCTTCGAGGGACTGGCACCGGGCAGCACCCCGGTGGCGGTCAGCACCACGCCCGTGGCGGTTTCCGCGATCTTGACGACGGCCAGCAGCCCGGTCAGGGCGAGGGAGCCGCCGAGCCCCAGTTTCGCGAAATCGTCTTCGGAGGTTTCGGTTCCGCGTTGCCGCGGTATCGTGCCGGTCACGATTCCGCCTTCCGGCTCACCGCGGATACGCTCGGGCGACACTCGCGAGGAATCAACCACTCCAAGGCGAGCGAAACCCACCGAATGGCCGAACTCCTGGCTTCCTGTTGTCCACGCAACGAGTTCTCGAACTGAATACGCGCGCACACGGCGACGCCTCCTGCACTGCAGATCGATTACTGTAGATCGCCCGGATCGCGAAATGCGGGACCACCGTAGCCAGCCGATCGCCTCGAAATCAGCCACCAACCAGGTCATAACTCGAACTGCTTGTGCAGTCGCACGCGCAGTTCCGGACGCGACTCTGCACAGGACGGACGCAATTCCGGCTGCCCGGTTCAAGGCGGCCGCGAGAACGCGAAAACATCGGCGGAAATCGTTTTATCCCGCCGATGTTCCGGACGGTCGGCGGAGTCGATCAGGATTTGACGAGTTCGACCCAGGTGCGCACCGCGGCGGCGTCGACCGGCGCCTGCCAGCCACCCGGCCGCACCGCGCTCCCGACATGGAACCCGCGCACCCCGCCCGCGCGCAAGAGGTGGACCTGCTGGGCGCGCAGGCCGCCGCCCACGAGCAGTTCCGGCCCGCTCTCGCGCTGCGCGAGCCGCTGCAGCACGGAAAGCCCGCTGCCCACGCCGTTGGGGTGGCCGGCGGCGAGCACGGTGTCACAACCGAGCGACGCCAGCTGGTCGTAGGCGCGCAGCGGGTCGCGGGTGCGGTCGATGGCCCGGTGGAACGTCCAGGGCAGGTCGCCGACCTCCTTGATCAGCACCTCACAGGCGTCGAGGTCGATCTCGCTGTCGACGGTGAGGAAGCCGAAGACGAACTCGCGGGCACCCGCGTCGATCAGGCGGCCGGTGTCCGCGCGCAGCCCTTCGAGGTCCCCGACGGCGAAGGAACCGTTGTCCCGCAGCATGACCCGCACCGGGAGGTCGGTCGCCGAAAGCACGTCACGCAGGGTCTCGAGGGACGGCGTCAGGCCGTCCTGCGCCATGTCCGCAACCAGTTCGAGGCGGTCCGCTCCACCCGCCTGCGCGCTTTCGGCGTCCGCCGCGTCCAGCGCGATCACTTCCAGCAGGGGCGTTTTCGAGCTCATGCCTCATCCGTTCACTGGTTCCGGGTGTCGTCTCCCCTCGCGTGCCGCCCTCGCCGGAAGCCGCCTTGAAGGCTCGTCATCCGCTCGCGTACCGCTTCCGGGGAAAGAGAGAGTATCGGCCGCTGCTCCGGCACCGCTCCCGGGCCAGCCGCGGAATCCAGCGGCTGCAGGAACGGCCAGGTGTCCTCCGCGCCGTCCTCCTGCTCCAGTTCGGCCGGGGTGGGCCATTCGTACGAGGGCTGGACCGCGGGCGGCGGAGCGACGGGCGTCAGCCGCGGTTCGGTGTCTTCGTCGTCGGGCCGCGACACGACGGGCACCGGTGGCGGCGGGGGTGGCGGCGGCGGTGGGGGTGGCGGCGCCGGGACCGGCTCGGGCGCGCGGACCGGCGCGGGCTCGCGGATCGCTCCCTGCGAGGTGAGCGCGTGCCGCGGCTGGGCCTCGGCCGGGCGCGGCTGCTCGGCGACCGGACGCGGCTCCGCCGGCCGCCGCGGCGCTTCGGGCGCGGCGGAGGCGTCGAACCAGCGGGACAGGACGTCGCGGTAGGCGGGCATCCGCTCGGTCGGGGCGTCGAGGTCCAGGTGGGCCTCGGCGTCCACGGTCGGCCACTCCGGCGCGTGGTCGCGGGCCACCACCGGCGCGCGGCGCGGCGGGCCGGCCTCGATCGACGGCGGGCTCAGTTCCCCCCGCTCCGGCTCCGGCTCAGGCTCGGGTTCCGGCTCCGGCGGCGTCAGCGGCGCGAGCGGCGCCAGCAGCTCGGGTTCCGGGGCCGCGGGCGGCTCCGCGGGCGGGGGCGGCGCGGGCATCGGCGGCAGCTCGACGATCAGCGCGGCGGGCACCAGCACCGTCGCGACCAGCCCGGAATCCGCACCGGCGCTGAGGCTGACGTCGATGTGGTGGCGCCTGGCCAGCGTCGCGACGACGAACAGGCCCATCCGGCGGGACACCTCGACGTCGACGTCCGGCGGGTGCGCCAGCCGCTCGTTGGTGCGGTCGATCTCCGCCTGCGGCATGCCGGCGCCGTGGTCGATGATTTCGATCTGCCAGTCGCCGTCGTGGGTTTCGGCGCTCGCCACGGTGACCACTTCGTCGCCCGAGTAGCGCGTCGCGTTCTCCAGCAGCTCCGAAACGACGTGCACGAGGTCGTTGACGGCCTCGCCGCGGACCGCGACCTGCGGCGCCGGCCCGAGTTCGATGCGCTGGTAGTGCTCGACCTCCGACAGCGCGGCGCCGACGATCTCGTCGGCCGCGACCGAGCCGGCGTCCTCGCGCGCCGAGTCGTGACCGGACAGGACCAGCAGGTTTTCGCTGTTGCGCCGCATCCGCGTCGCGAGGTGGTCGAGTTCGAACAGCCCGGCGAGGGTGTCCGGGTCCTGCTCGTCGGCCTCCATCCGGTCGAGCACCGACAGCTGCCGTTCGACCAGGTCCTGGCTGCGCTGCGAGAGGTTGACGAACATCGCGTTGACGTTCTCGCGCAGCATCGCCTGCTCGCCGGCGAGCCGGACGGCCTCGCCGTGCACGGCGTCGAACGCGCGCGCCACCTGGCCGAGCTCTTCGCGCGTGAACACCGGCACCGGCGCGACGGCCAGCCGTTTCCGCAGGTTCTCCGGGGCGGGTTCGGGTTCGGTGAGCAGGTTCTGCACCGCCGCCGGCAGCCGGTGCTCGGCGACCTCGAGGGCCGTCCGGCGCAGGATCCGCAAGGGGCGCAACAAGGACCGCGCGATGACCACCGACAGCACGCCCGCGACGAGCAGGACGCCGAGCACGACACCGCCGTCCCACAGCGCGGCCGTGCGGGCCTGCGCCGCCAAGGAGTCCGTGCGTTCCTGCAACTGGACCAGCAGCGCCTGCTGCACCTGGTGGGCGAGGTTCACCGTGTGGGTCGCCGAAGTGTCCCACTGGTTCGGGTCGAGGCCCGAGAGGTTCTGGCCGTTTTCGGTGCGGGTCAGCGCGGATTCGACCATGTCGTTGCCGATGTCGACGACCAGGCCGATCACCGTGTCGTCGAACATCCGCTGCTGGTCGGGGGTGGCGAAGGTGCGGTAGTCGCTGCGCGCGGCGGCCAGCTCGGCTTCGGCGCCGAGCAGCGCGCGCGTGCGGTCGCGGTTGAGGGTGCCTTCCGCGAGCGCCTCGGCCATCACCGCGCGCTTGACCGACATCTGGTCCTTGATCCGGGCCAGCGCGTTGCCCGCCAGCCGCATCCGCGCGAGCTCCGGGTCGGAGACGTCGGCGGCCGCGGAGTCGCTGATGTCGAGCAGGCCGGAGATCAGCTCGCTGTAGGAACGCAGCACGGCGTCGGCGGGGAACGCCGAATGCTCCGCGGAAAACCGCAGGCCACCGAGCACGCGCAGCCGGTCGTCGGTCTGCTGCAGGCTTTCCGCGGCCTTCGCGTCGAGCCGCGGCTTGCTCTCGGCGAGCGTCCGTTCGAAGGCGCCGATGGCCTGGTCGACGCGGTTGCGCTGGGCGGTGAGGTCCGCGGTGTCGCCCTGCCGGTTCTGCGCGACGAAGCGCACGGTGAGGTCGCGCTCGCGTTGCAGCTCGTGCAAGGCTTCGGCGACCGTGCTGTCGACGCGGCCGCGCGTGGCGAACTCGGCGAGCTGCCGGGCGTCCCGCAGGTCGGAGCTGATCCGGAGGCCGACGAGCGCGATCACGGCCAGCGCGGGGATGAGGAGGACGGCGAAGAGCTTCGTGCCGAGACGCCAGTTCCGCAACCGCCAGCGGCCGCCCGCCGGACGCGGATCCGCCGCGTCGCCGCCCTTGCGGGGACGCTTGTCGCGACGGGTCACCTGGTTTCCTTTTCCGCCGCGGGCGGGAACCCGCGGATCGAACGACACTCGAACCTACTGAACGGTAGCCCGCCCCATGAAGATCCGAAAGCCGCGCTGGCACGATACGGCCCTGCCCGCGATCGTATGGGGCGCGGACCATACGATCCAGCACGAGAACCAGATTCTCGCGGTAGGTGAAGGTTCATGATCAGACGCGGACGGACGATTCCGCTGGTAGCGGCGCTTCTGGCGACCGCGGGCTGCAGCGTGTTCTCTTCCGGCTCCGCCACGGCCCCGCCGCCCTTGGAACGGACCACCCTGCGCGTGGGTGTGGGCAACGCCATCGACACGGCCCCGCTGCGGATCGCCGTCGCGGGCGGGAAGTTCGGCTCCGCGGGGCTGACCGTGCGGCTGGTCGAACTCGGCGCCGACGACGGGCTCGCGAAGCTGGCCTCCGGCGATCTCGACGTCACCTTCGCCTCCGACATCGCGATGTTCCGCGCCGCGGCCGGCGGGACGCCGTTGCAGCTGCAGGGGGAGGCCTACACGGCAGGCCCGAACACGATGGCCCTGGTCACGCTGCCGGACTCGGACTACACCGTGCCGACGGGGAAGCGGGCGCCCAAGATCGCGGTGAACATGCTCGACGACGTCGGCTCGCTCGTCGCGCGCTCGGTGCTGGGCACCGCGGGCGTCGACGTGACGAAGATCAAGTTCAGCGCGGTGCCGTTCGACCGGATGCCGCAGGCGCTGCAGGCGGGCGACGCCGATGCCGCGCTGATGATCGAGCCGTACATCACCCGCGCCGAGAAGGACCTCGGCGCGCACATCCTCGCCGACGGCGCCCGCGGCTCGACGCTCGACTTCCCGCTGTCCGGCTACGCGGCGGCCAAGCCGTTCGCGCAGGCCAACCCCCGGACGCTGGCGGCGTTCCGCACCGCGCTCGGCACGGCCCAGCAGAGCGCGACGGACCCGGCGGTCGTGCGCGACGCGCTGCCGAAGTTCTCCGACATCGACACGACGACGGCCGCGCTGATCTCACTCGGCTCGTACCCGGCGTCGCTCAATGGCATCCGGCTGCAGCGCGTCGCCGACCTGATGCACAACTCCGGACTGCTCGACAGCCGCCTCGACGTCCAGGCCCTGCTCCCCGACAAAGCCGGGTATTAGCTACCGCGAAATCTGCACTTGGTCTACTTTTGCACTCAGTCTACTTGAGGAGTGCACGATGACCGACGTCCTGATCGCCGGAGCCGGCCCGACGGGCCTGCTGCTGGCCGCCGAACTCGCCCTGGCCGGCGTCGAAGTGACCGTGCTCGAACGCCGCGCCGGGCCGGGCCTGCCGCGGCCGGTCGGGCTCCAGCCCCGCACCGCCGAGCTGCTGGACATGCGCGGCCTGGCCCCGGCCGAGCAGGTGATCGACGGGCCGAGCGGGCACTTCGCCGGGTTGCCCGTGCCGCTGGACTACGGCGTCTGGCGGACGCGTCACCCGCGGGTGCTCAACCGGACCCAGGACGACGTCGAGGCGATGCTGGCCGAGCACGCCGTCAAGCAGGGGGCCGTGCTGCGCCGGGGGCACGAAGTGACCGCCGTCGACGTCGGCACCGAAGGCGTCACCGTCGACGGGCTCCGGGCGCGCTGGCTGGTGGCGTGCGACGGCGCGCACAGCACCGTGCGGCGGCTGCTCGGCGTGCCGTTCCCCGGCCGCACCGAGACCTACGTCGCCACGCTCGCGCACATCCGGCTCACCGCGGCGTCCGACTTGGTCCCGGCTCGCGCCGCGCACTTCAGCCAGGTCACCCGGCAGGCCGACGGCTACTGGTCGATGCTCACGCCGCTTGAGGACGGCGGCCACCGGTTCGTCTTCGGCACCACGGCGGAACAGCCGGGCCGCGACGCGCCGGTGTCGGACACCGAAGTGACCGAAGCGCTGACGGCCCTGTACGGCGCCGAGACGCGCCTGGGCGAGGTGTACGGCGCTTCGCGGTTCAACGACGCGACGCGGCAGCTGGCGCAGTACCGGCACGGCCCGGTCCTGTTCGCCGGCGACGCCGCGCACATCCACCCGCCGCTCGGCGGGCAGGGGCTCAACCTCGGCGTCCAGGACGCGATGAACCTCGGCTGGAAGCTGGCCGCGACGGTCCGCGGCACCGCGCCGGCCGGGCTGCTGGACACCTACCACGCCGAGCGCCACCCGGCCGCCGAACGCGTCCTGCGGCACACGGCGGCGCAACGCGTGTTCACGGCCCCTGGGCGCAGCGAGAACGTCGAGGCGCTGCGCGAGATCTTCGTCGACCTCATGCGGCTGCCGGACGCGAACCGCTACTTCAGCGGCCTGCTGTCCGGCCTCGGCCTGGACTACCCCGGGGCGCACCGCGTCCCCGACCTGGACCTGACGACGGCGTCCGGGCCCACGCGGCTTTCGGCGTTGCTGCACGGCGGCCGCGGGCTGCTGCTCGACCTCGGCGACCACACGACCCCGGCCGGCTGCAACGGCCAGGTCGACGTCGTGCGCGCGGCCACCGCCGACGACGAGTACCGCGGGCGGCTGCTGCTCGTCCGGCCGGACGGGTACGCCGCCGACCCCGCCGAGCTGGGCAGGTGGTTCGGCTAGATGTTCTCGCCGGGCGGCAGCAGGCACACCACGCGGGCCGGCGGACCGTAGTAGACCCGCACGTCGTCAGCGTTTTCGCAGGCCTCCCCGTGGCTGTAGCCGGTGACCACCTGGGCGCGTTCCTTCGCCGCCGGGTCGGTACAGCTCACCTTGGCGATCGTGGCCTCGTCGTCGACGTCGCGGAGGCAGTCGCCGGTGCGGACGTTCAGGGCGAGGCAGAGCGTCCGCCCGGCCCCGGAACCGCTCGAGGTCCTGAACCGCACGTAGCCTTCGGAGGGGCAGGTCAAGGTGCTGGTGTAGGACCGGTCGACCGTGTACGTCGCTTCGGCCGCGGTGCAGCCGGCGCGGTGGTAGGCGAGCTTGCCGCCGGCTTCGCGCGTCAAGTACAGGCAGTCGCCTTCCGACGGCGGGCCGCTGCGGACGGCCCAGGAGATGCCCAGCGCACCGAGCGCGCCCAGGCCCAGCGCCGCGACGACGCACGCGATCAGCGTGATCCGCACCTTGGTGCTGAACCAGTGCGGGATCGGCTGGTGGCCGGGCACCGGCGGCATCGGGGCCGGTGGCGCCGCGTAGTCCGGCGACCGGAACGGGTTGTCGTCGAACGGTGGCGTGGTCAACGTGCCTCCCAGTGATCCCCTCGGCACCTCGGCCCACCGGCGGACCCGCGACGGGAGCGGGCCGGAGCGAGGCACGTATAACAGTAGTTGTGACTGATGGCCCGCTGATCGTCCAGTCCGACAAGACCGTGCTCCTGGAGGTCGACCACCCCCAGGCCGATGACGCGCGCGTCGCGATCGCGCCGTTCGCGGAGCTGGAACGGGCGCCGGAGCACGTGCACACCTACCGGATCACGCCGCTGGCGTTGTGGAACGCGCGCGCCGCGGGGCACGACGCCGAGCAGGTCGTCGACGCGCTGACGACGTACTCGCGCTTCCCGGTGCCGCAGCCGCTGCTGATCGACGTCGTCGACGTGATGGGCCGGTTCGGGCGGCTGCAGATCGCCAACCACCCGGCGCACGGGCTGGTCATGTCGACCACCGACCGCGCGGTGCTGACCGAGGTGATCCGGAACAAGAAGATCAGCCCGATGCTCGGCGCCCGGATCGACGAGGACACGGTCATCGTGCACCCGTCCGAGCGCGGGCGGCTCAAGCAGGCGCTGCTGAAGGTCGGCTGGCCGGCCGAGGACCTCGCCGGGTACGTCGACGGCGAAGCGCACCCGATCGCCCTCGACGAGACGGACTGGCAGCTGCGCGACTACCAGCGCCAGGCCGCGGAGGCGTTCTGGGCAGGCGGTTCCGGCGTCGTCGTGCTGCCGTGCGGCGCGGGCAAGACGATGGTCGGCGCGGCGGCCATGGCGAAGGCGGCGGCGACGACGCTGATCCTGGTGACGAACACGGTCGCCGGACGGCAGTGGAAGCGCGAGCTGATCGCGCGGACGTCGCTGACCGAGGAGGAGATCGGCGAGTACTCCGGGGAGAAGAAGGAGATCCGGCCGGTCACCATCGCCACCTACCAGGTGATCACCCGCAAGACCAAGGGCGAGTACAAGCACCTGGAGCTGTTCGACTCCCGCGACTGGGGCCTGGTCGTTTACGACGAGGTCCACCTGCTGCCGGCACCGGTGTTCCGGATGACGGCGGACCTGCAGTCCCGGCGCCGGCTCGGCCTGACCGCGACGCTGGTGCGCGAGGACGGCCGCGAGGGCGACGTCTTCTCGCTGATCGGGCCGAAGCGCTACGACGTGCCGTGGCGCGACATCGAGGCACAGGGCTGGATCGCGCCCGCGGAGTGCACCGAGGTCCGCGTGACGCTGACCGACGCGGAACGGCTCGAGTACGCCACGGCCGAGGCCGACGAGCGGTACAAGCTGGCGGCGACGGCGATGACGAAGACCCCGGTGATCAAGTCGATCGTGGAGAAGCACGCGGGCGAGCCGACGCTGGTGATCGGCGCGTACCTCGACCAGCTGGAGATGCTGGGCGACGAGCTCGACGCCCCGGTGATCCAGGGCGCGACCCGCAACAAGGAGCGCGAGGAGCTGTTCGACAAGTTCCGCCGCGGCGAGATCCGGACGCTCGTGGTGTCGAAGGTGGCGAACTTCTCGATCGACCTGCCCGAAGCGTCGGTGGCGATCCAGATCTCGGGCACGTTCGGCTCGCGGCAGGAGGAGGCCCAGCGGCTGGGACGCCTCCTGCGTCCCAAGGGCGACGGCCGGCAGGCGCACTTCTACTCGATCGTCTCGCGCGACACGGTCGACACGGAGTACGCGGCGCACCGGCAGCGGTTCCTCGCGGAACAGGGCTACGCGTACCACATCGTGGACGCCGACGACCTGCTCCGGCCGCTGTGAGGGACCTGCTCGACGACCTCGCCGCCGCGTCCGCCGCAGCCCGCGACCTGCTCGACCGGATCGGCCCGGAGCAGTGGACGGCGCCCACACCGTGCGACGAGTGGGACGTGCGGGCGCTGACCGGCCACCTCGTCGGGATGGACCTGCTGCTCACGGCGATGTTCACGGGTTCCGAGCCACCTCCACGCGAAGCGGACCACCTCGGCGAGGATCCGGCAGCGGCGTTCCGCCGGTCGTCCGCGGCGCTACGGGAGGCGGCCGCTTTGCCGGGTGTGCTGGACCGCGTGCAGACGACGCCGGTGGGCACCACGACCGGCCGGGAGCGGCTGCGGTGGCGGGTCACGGACCTGCTGACGCACTGCTGGGACCTGGCGCAGGCGACCGGCCTGGCGGTGAACCTGCCGGACGACGCCGTCGAGCGGGCGCTGGCTTTCGCGCAGGCTCAGCTGCCTTCGCAGCAGCGAGGCAGCCGCTTCGCCTCGCCACGGCCGGTGGCGGCCGGCGCACCCGCGCTCGACCGGCTGGCGGCGTTCACCGGACGCACGGTGCCCCCTTCGGACTAGCGGATCGTCACAGGAGCAACTTCCGCCACTTGCCTCTCACATAGGGCTTTGACCTGCGGTTTTCCGGATTCACTCGAACGGATGAGCGGCCGGAACGCTGGAAAATGTCAGACCCTCGAACTACTGTTCGACATGCACCAGCCGAACACAAGTTCGAGGGGACGTCCATGACGATCGCACCGCTCCGCCCCGGTACGCCAGCGCCGCCGGTCCAGACCCTCCCACCGGGGTCGTGGCACGGCCGGCTGTGGGTGTCCGACCTGCCGCTGACCCGGCCCGAGCGTTACCTCGGCTGCGTGGCCGAGTTCGAGCGGTCGGGCCTGTGGCCGGTGCTGATCCCCCACGACCAGCGTTTCGCGGCGAACGGCGAGGACTGGATAGACGACCGCGGCCGCCTCGCCCCGGCAGGCCACCGCGTCCCGACGGCGGACCCGGCGGCAGCCCTGTCCCGCTGGTGGGACGGTTCCTGCTGCGACGGCGCATGCCTGCGCCCGTTCGGCGCCCGCTTCCCGGGCCTGGCCAAGCGCAGCCCCCGCCGGTCGGACCCGCTGGCAGAGGCGGGCAACACGGGCTCGATCCTGGCCAACCGAGCCCCCCACCGGCTCGGCCTGGTCCAGACAGAGCGCCCGGCGGACATCCCGGCCCTGCTGGGCTGGACGGGCATGATCAAGTGCACGGACCAGGTGGCCGAGCTGTCGGCGGTGCTGCGGAGCTGGGAGGACAGGTTCGGAGCAACGCTGGTGGTGTTGGGCTTCGACGCGATAGAGCTGTCGGTGGCGGCACCCCCGAGGAACCAGGCCCGGGCGTTGACGGTGGCGGCGGAGCATCGGGCGTTTTGCTTGCCGACGTTCGCCGGGCAGCCGGGAAACCTGCGGGAGTACGCGTCGGGGTTGGTGCAGTCGCGGCATTGGCGATTTTCCTGGGCGTGAGGCGGGGAGCGGGAGGGGGGTTGCGGCGGTTTGCGCCGACCAAGCGGCGGCGCGAGCCGCCAGGCGACGAGCGGCGGCCCCAGCCATCCCAAGAAGAGCGGGGTGGTCATCCCGTCGCCTGAGGCCGTCAAATCACTTTGAGCCAGGCCCGCAACCCACAGCCCAAGGCAAGCCAACAACGCACCCTTGCGGGCCTGGCTCAAAGTGATAGGCCTCAATCAGGCGACGGGATGACCACCCAGCGGCCCACCCCCCGAACGAGAGATGACAGCGGCAAGGGATGGCCATCCCAGAGCCTGCCCGTCCGGCGAGGACAGCCCTTCCCCCACAGCAACCCACCCAGGGCGGCAAGATGAGCAAACGCTTCAAAGGCCCAGCCAGACGCGCGCCCGACAACTTGGGTCAACCGTCCCGATTCCCAGGCCGGCCATCCCGCCCCCGCCGCCGCGTTTGGCGCCCCCACCGAACGGGAATCACCTCCCGCGGAAAGGCGGTGAGGGCGATCGCCGAGATCCGGATCGGGACCTCCGGGTGGCGCTACGCACCCTGGCGCGGGGTCTTCTACCCACCCAAACTCGCCCAGCGGCGCGAGCTCGAATACCTCTCCCGGCGGATGAACTCCGTCGAAATCAACGGTTCCTTCTACTCCCTCCAGCGACCCGAGCGGTACCGAGCCTGGTTCGACGAAACCCCGGCCGACTTCCTCTTCGCCGTCAAAGGCGGCCGCTTCATCACCCACATGAAGCAGCTTCGGGACGTCGAGAGCGCGCTCGCCAACTTCTACGCCTCCGGTGTGCTCGCGCTCGGGGCGAAGCTCGGGCCCTTCCTCTGGCAACTGCCGCCCCGGCTGGCGTTCGACCCCGATCGGCTCACGAACTTCTTCGACCTGCTGCCGCGGACCACCACCGAAGCCGCGCAGCTCGCCACCAAGCACGATGACAAGCTCAAGGGCATCCCGTTCCTCGAAGCCGGCCCGAGCCGGCCCTTGAAGCACGCTCTCGAAGTCCGGCATCCCAGCTTCGAGCAGCCGGCCGCGAAACAGCTCCTGCAGGAACACGGCATCGCCCTCGTGGTCGCCGACACCGCCGGGAAGTGGCCGTTCCTCGAAGACCAGACCGCCGACTTCGCCTACGTCCGGCTGCACGGGGACGAGGAGCTCTACGTCAGCGGCTACTCCGACCGGGCCTTGCGGAACTGGGCGAGCAAGATCCGGGCGTGGCACGACGGTGGGCGGCGGGACGTGCACGTCTACTTCGACAACGACGTCAAGGTCGAGGCGCCGCGCAACGCCGAATGCCTCGCCGATCTGCTCGGGGTGGCTCCGCCGACTGGACAGTGAGTGGACAGTGAGCGCCGTCGGCTTGGATGAGCGCTACGGGCCGGACCGGCTTGGGTGCTGTCGCTGGGGGTCGGCACGCGAGCCGTCCGGAACCCTCACGGTCCCCGGACGACCAGTGCCGCCAGCTTGGCGCGGACGTCGTCCGCGTCCGGGTGGCCCAGCTCCGTCAGCAGCCGCACCGATCTGACCCAGCACTCGCGGGCCAGTGCCGGGTCGCCGTGGCGGAGGTGGATCGAGCCCAGCTGGGCCAGTACGTCCGCCGCCTCGTACTGCTCGTCCATCGCGAAGAACATCTCGACCGACTCCCGGATGCACGCGATGCCCTCGTCGAGACGGCCCAGGCCGACCAGGGCCAAGCCACGCGTGTGCTGTGTGAACCGCGTGTCCGTCGGCCGCCCGTCCGGGTCCAGGATCGCCAGCGCCGCGTCGGCCAGGCGCAGCGCCTGCTCGTGGTCGCCCATCGACGTGCAGATGTCGCCCAGCGCGCGCAAGACGCTCGCCTCGAAGTGGCCCAGCCCCAGCTCGCGGACGATCTCCAGCGCCTGCATCCCGTGCTCGTACGCCCAGGCGCAGTCCTCGCCGTGGTGCGCCGCCATCGCCAGGTTGTACTGCGCCCGCGCCTCGCCTTCGCGCGCGCCGAGCTCGCGCTGGATCGCCAGCACCTGCTCCAGGTACCGCCGGGACTCGGCGTACTGCCGGGCGACGCCGTTGACGACGCCGAGGCCGCTCAGGATCCCCGCCTCCCCGGGCCGGTGGCCGCTCGCCCGCGCGGCTTCGAGCGCCACCGCGAACACCGACCGCCAGTCGTCGAGCCGCGAGCGCGTCACGAAGTAGCTCTGCAGCAGCCACGCCAGCTTCCAGCAGACGTCGTCGCGGCCCCGGCGCCGCGCCAGGTGCACCGCCGCGATGAGGTTGCCGTACTCCTCGCCGAACCAGTCCAGCCCGTCGTGGTACGAATCGAACGAAAGGCCGCCCTCGAGGCCGTCGAGCTCCAGCAGCCGGTAGTAGCGCTCCGGCCGCATCCGCCGTGACGCGTTCAGCGCCGACGCGAGGTACCAGCCGAGCAGCCGGTCCAAAGCGGACTCGCGCTCGGCCTCCGGGTCCAGCTGCGAAGCGGCTTCGCCGGCGTAGGCGCGGATGAGGTCGTGGAACTGGTAGCGGCCCGGCCGCGGCTGGGCGAGCAGGTGCGCCGCGGCCAGGGTTTCGAGCATCGGGCGGGTCGCCGCGACGTCCAGCCCGGCGACCGCGGCCGCCGCCGGCGCGGTGAAGTCGACGCCGGTGGGCAGCCCGAGCAGCCGCAGCAGCCGAGCCGTCGACGGCTGAAGGGCCTGGTAGGAGTAGGAAAACACCGACCGGATGTTGGTGCCTTCGCCGTCGGCGAGGTCGAACGAACCGAGCAGGTCGGCGGCGAGGGAGCCGGCGAACTCGTCGAGCGGCAGGTCGGGGAACTGCGCCGCGCGCACGGCGAGGATCCGGATCGCCAGCGGCAGCCCGCCGCAGTAGCGCACGAACCGCGCGGCCGCCGCCGGGTCGCGGGCGACGCGGTCGAAACCGATCGTGGACGCCAGCAGCTCGACCGCGTCCTCGTCGCCGAGCTCCTCCAGCGCGATCCGGCGCGCGCCGTGCGTCGCGACCAGCGCACGCAGCTGCCAGCGGCTGGTGACCAGCACCAGGCAGCCCGGCCCGGGCAGCAGCGGGCTCACCTGCTCGCTGCGGTTGGCGTTGTCGAGCAGGAGCAGCAGCCGCCGTCCCGCGGTGTGCGTCCGCCAGCTCGCCGCGCGGCCGTCGAGGTCGCCGGGGATCTGGTCGCACGGCACGCCCAGGGCGGTGAGCATGGCCTCCAGCGCCACTGACGGCTCGACGGGCTCGCCGGGCCCGTAGCCGCGCAGGTTGAGGTGGACCTGCCCGCCGGGGAACCGGTCGGCGACTTCGTGCGCGAAGTGCACAGCCAGCGTCGTCTTCCCGATGCCGCCCATGCCTTCGACGGACGCGATCGGCGTCGACGCGGTGGCGTCGACGGCCTCCGGCAGCAGCGCGTGCAACGCCTTGAGGTCGCACTCGCGGCCGGAGAACGCCGGCAGGTCGGCGGGCAGCTGGTGCGGCACCTGCGGGTCGACGCCGAGCCGGTAGCGCGCGCCCGGATCACCGGCGCCGGTGAGGATCGCCTGGCGGGTGCGCTGCAGCGACGGGCCCGGGTCGAGGCCGAGCTCGTCGGCCAGCACGCGGCTGATCCGGCGGTGGACCTCGAGCGCCTCGGCCTGGCGGCCCGATCGGTACAGCGCGATCATCAGCTGCTCGTGCAGCCGCTCCCGCAGCGGGTTCTCCCTGGTCAGCCGGGTGAGTTCAGGGATGACGGTGCCGTACTCGCCGACTTCGAGCAGCGCGTCCGCCCACTGCTCGCGCACGCGCAGCCGTTCCTCGGCCAGCTGGCCGGCTTCGTCGCGGTGCAGCGCGTCGGACTCGACGTTCAGCAGCGCCGGCCCGCGCCATTGCGCGAGCGCCTCGGCGAAGTGCGCGGCCGCCCGGCGGCTCTCGCCGCGGTCCATCGCCGCCTTGCCGCGGACGGCGAGCGCGCGGAAGCGGGTGAGGTCGAGCAGGTCGTCGTCGACTTCGATCAGGTAGCCGCCGCTCTCGGTGCGGATCGCGACCTGGTCGCCCAGCGCCCGGCGCAGGCGCAGCACGTACGTCTGGAGCGCGCCCTTGGAACGGCGGCGGTCGTCGTTCCACAGCCAGCGGCCCAGCTCGTCGACCGGCACGACCCGGTTCGCGCGCAGCAGCAGGCCGGCCAGCACGATCAGCGGCCGGCTGCCCCCGAGCGGTACCGGGCGGCCGTCGGCCGTGACCTCGGCCGGACCCAGCACGCGGAAATCGAGGACCACGGGGTCATTCTGGCCGGAAACGCGCAGTTCGGCACCTGTTTGCCCAACCCGGGCGGGTGGCATGATCGGCCTCGATGAAGGTCTACGCGATCCCCCTGCGCACCCGGTTCCGCGGCATCACCGTCCGTGAAGGCGTGCTGCTGCACGGCCCGGCGGGCTGGGGCGAGTTCTGCCCGTTCGCCGACTACTCCGACGCCGAAAGCGTGCCGTGGCTGCGGGCGGCGCTGGAAGCGACCGAAGCCGGCTGGCCCGCGCCGGTCCGCGACCGGGTCGAGGTCAACACGACGGTCCCGGTGGTCGGGCCGGAGCAGGCGTACGAGCTGGTCCGCGCGTCCGGCTGCCGGACGGCCAAGGTGAAGGTCGCCGACCCGCGCGTCTCCCTGGCCGACGACTGCGCGCGGGTGGAAGCGGTCCGCGCCGCGCTGGGCCCGGACGGCGCGATCCGCGTCGACGCCAACACGGCCTGGGACGTCGACACGGCGGTGCGGGCGATCACCGACCTCGACAAGGCGGCGGGCGGCCTGGAGTACGCGGAACAGCCGTGCCCGTCGATCGAGGAGCTGGCCGCGGTGCGGCGCCGGGTGGGCGTCCGGATCGCGGCCGACGAGTCGATCCGCCGGGCCGAGGACCCGCTGAAGGTGGCGGTCGCCGGAGCGGCGGACATCGCGGTCCTGAAGGTCTCCCCCCTCGGCGGCGTGCGGCGCGCGCTGGAGGTCGCCGAGGCGTGCGGGCTGCCGTGCGTGGTGTCGTCGGCGGTGGAGACGAGCGTGGGCCTGGCGGCGGGACTGGCGCTGGCGGGCGCGCTGCCGTCGCTGGAATTCGCTTGTGGACTGGGCACGATTTCGTTGCTGCAAGGCGATGTTGCCGCGAATCCACTGTCTCCTGTGGACGGATACCTGCCGGTTCCGCGGCGCGCACCGGAGCCCGCGGACGCGTACCCGGCGCCCCCCGAGGTCGCGGCCGCGTGGGAAGCGCGGCTGAGCCGGGTGCGTGCGCTCACCTGACCCCGAGGGCGAAGTTCAGGGTCGGGGTCGGGGCCGTTCCGGATGTGGTCAGGGTGCTCCCGGCGCCAGTATTGAGCCATGACGAACAGCGTGTACACCCCGGAAACCACCAAGAAGCTCCGCCGCAGCCGGAGCGACAAGATGCTCACCGGCGTCTGCGGCGGCTGGGCCACCTACCTCGGCATCGACGCGAACGTGCTGCGCATCGGCCTCGTCGCCGCCGTGTTCCTCTCGGTCGGCATCGCCATCCCGATCTACGTCGCCGCCGCCATCCTGACGCCGGAAGAGGACTCCTGAACCGGGGCGGGCGCCGGTTCGCAGGGGGAACCGGAGCCCGCCCGACGACGGGGGTGCACGAAGAGGAGAACGGCCCGGGCGCCAGGGGACGCCCGGGCCGTTCGGCCGATGCGGCTGGGCCGAACGGCAGAAATGCGCGGCGCGGATCCCGTTCGAGGGGTTAGGGTTCGCGCTCGTGGATCAAGGGAGCAAAACGGCCGCGAAGGTCGTCGTCGGGATCCTCGGCGGGCTGTACCTGATCGCCGGGCTGGGGCTGACCGCCTTCGCCGCGTTCCACGCGCTCGACGACCCCGGTAGCCGGTCCGCGGCCAAGGTCGTGCTCTACAGCGCCGCCGCGTTCGCGATCTGGGTGATGCTGACCGGGATCGGCGCGGTCGTCCTCGCGATGGAAGCGGACGAACCGAGCACGGCGTGGCTCGGGGGCCTCTTCGTGCTCGCGCTCGGCGTTGTCACCGTCGGCGCGTTCGCCGTCTGGTTCTTCACCAAGCCATAGCAAAGAAAAAGCCCGGCCCGCCGAAGCGGACCGGGCTTTCCCTGCGTGGATCAGAAGTCCATGCCACCCATGCCACCGGACGGGTCGGCGGGAGCGGCCGAAGCCTTCTCCGGCTTGTCCGCCACGACGGCCTCGGTGGTCAGGAACAGCGCCGCGATGGACGCGGCGTTCTGCAGCGCGGAGCGGGTGACCTTCGTCGGGTCCGGCACGCCGGCGGCGAGCAGGTCCTCGTAGACACCCGTGGCGGCGTTGAGGCCGTGACCCTGCGGCAGGCCCTTGACCTTCTCCACCACGACGCCGCCCTCGAGGCCGGCGTTGATCGCGATCTGCTTGAGCGGGGCCTCGACGGCCACCTTGACGATGTTGGCGCCAGTGGCCTCGTCGCCCTCGAGCTTCAGGCCCGCGAACGCGGCCTCGGCGGCCTGGATCAGGGCCACGCCACCACCGGCGACGATGCCCTCTTCCACGGCGGCCTTCGCGTTGCGCACCGCGTCCTCGATGCGGTGCTTGCGCTCCTTGAGCTCGACCTCGGTCGCGGCGCCGGCCTTGATGACGGCCACGCCGCCGGCCAGCTTCGCGAGCCGCTCCTGCAGCTTCTCGCGGTCGTAGTCCGAGTCCGAGTTGTCGATCTCGGCGCGGATCTGGTTGACGCGACCCTGGATCTGGTCGGCGTCGCCCGCACCCTCGACGATGGTCGTCTCGTCCTTGGTGATGACGGCCTTGCGGGCCTTGCCCAGCAGGGACAGGTCCGCGTTCTCCAGCTTGAGGCCGACGTCCTCGGAGATGACCTGGCCACCGGTCAGGATCGCGATGTCCTGCAGGATCGCCTTGCGGCGGTCACCGAAGCCCGGGGCCTTGACGGCGACGGACTTGAAGGTGCCGCGCATCTTGTTGACGATGAGGGTGGCCAGGGCCTCGCCCTCGACGTCCTCGGCGATGATCAGCAGCGGCTTGCCGGACTGGATGACCTTCTCCAGCAGCGGCAGGACGTCCTTGACGGTGGAGATCTTGGAGCCGAAGAGGAGGATGTACGGGTCCTCGAGCTCGGCTTCCTGACGCTCCGGGTCGGTCACGAAGTAACCGGAGATGTAGCCCTTGTCGAAGCGCATGCCCTCGGTGAGCTCGAGCTCGAGGCCGAAGGTGTTGCTCTCCTCGACGGTGACGACGCCTTCCTTGCCGACCTTGTCCAGCGCCTCGGCGATCAGCTCGCCGATGGTGCGGTCAGCGGCCGAGATCGAGGCGGTAGCAGCGATCTGCTCCTTGGTCTCGATCTGGACGGCGGCCTTGTGCAGCTGCTCGGTGATGGCCTCGACGGCCGCCTCGATGCCGCGCTTCAGGCTGATCGGGTCGGCGCCGGCGGCAACGTTGCGCAGGCCTTCCTTGACCAGGGCCTGGGCGAGCACGGTGGCGGTGGTGGTGCCGTCACCCGCGACGTCGTCGGTCTTCTTGGCAACTTCCTTGACGAGCTCGGCCCCGATCTTCTCCCACGGGTCTTCGAGCTCGATCTCCTTGGCGATGGAGACGCCGTCGTTGGTGATGGTCGGCGCGCCCCACTTCTTTTCGAGCACGACGTTCCGGCCCCGCGGGCCGAGGGTCACCTTGACGGCTTCGGCGAGGATGTTCAAGCCACGCTCGAGACCGCGGCGGGCGTCCTCGTCGAACGCGATCAGTTTGGCCATTGCGGTGTGGTCCTCCGGTATTGGGCGCCACCGCCGCGCTGTATCTCATGCAGCGGCGGCAGCAGGACTCTTTCCTCGGCCAGGCTCGGTGCCCGCGACGGACGACTGGACCCGGGTGGGGGTTCAGCCTCACCGTCCCGACCTTTGGCACTCGACGGCGTCGAGTGCCAAGTTCGTGTTTAGCACTCTCGGGGGGAGAGTGCAAGAAGCCCAGCTCAGCGTCGCACGATCAGGAGCTTGTTCTCTCACCCTATGCCTCCTCCGACACCTGAGGACCACGGGCTTCGACCGGCTGAAACACGCGCTGCCTGCCCTACGACTACCTCACATGCCTGGAATGGAAGCCGCCATCGGCCAAGTGGTCGTTCGCGCACTGATCGCCGGCTCCAAAGGTGGCAGCGACCTTCCCTGGCGGTCGGCCCGCTCCCGGCTCAAGAAGCAGCTTCGGGAAGCACTCGGCACAGCCCCGGCCGAGCCGCTGGGCGTGCTCGAATCGGTCATGGCAGAAGCGGACCTCAACGCTTTTGACGCACGACGTTCGAGCTTGCGCTGGGGCCGCGCCTACTACCTCCTCGGCGTACCGGCGGTCATCCTCGCGACCACCGCCGGCGCCACCGGCCTCGCGACCGCGGCGGGACGAGTCGTCGCCGCCGTCATAGCCCTGGCCTCAGCCGGGCTCTCGGCCGCAGCAACCTTCCTCAACAGTCAAGAGCAGAGGAAGACCACCGGGCAGCTGTGCGCCGCCTGGCAAGAGCTGGCCGACGACGCACGGATGGAATTGATCCAGCGGGCACAAGCCCTGAAGGCAGGCAGATCTCCAGACGACGTGTTCGAGTCGACCTACTGGGAGCAAGTCCTCGAACTGCACCGCAGGAAAGGCCACCTCCTGCGCGGCGACCTGCCTCCAGGCAAGTCCACCGGCGAAAGCGGCCTCCGTGCCCTCAGGAACTCGGCTTGATGCTGATCGACGTCGGAGGCGCGTTCAGCGACGACGTCGGCTTGCCCTGGGAGTCGCCGCCCGGGCCGACCGGGATGTTCGGGGCCGTCGTCTGGGTGCCGCCGCCACCACCGCTGCCGCCGTCGCTGAAGAGGAAGATCGCGCCCACCACCAGGCCGGCCACCACGACCAGGCCCAGCACGAGGAAGATCCACTTCTTGCCGCCGCCGCTCTTCGGCTGGTGGAACGCGCCCGCGCCGCCGGCGGGCATGGGCGGGCGCAGCCGCATCGGGTCCTGGCCGTAGCCCGGCGGGGGCATGCCCGGCTGCTGCGGGTAGCCGTAGCCCGGCGGGGGTCCCTGGGGCGGCATGCCCTGGGGCGGCATCCCGGGCGGCGGGCCCTGCTGGGGGTAGCCGTAGCCGGGCGGCGGGCCCTGGGGCGGCGGACCCTGCGGTCCGGGGCCCGGGCCGTAACCGGGCTGCTGCTGTCCTCCGTACGGGTGCACGGGGGCCCCCTCTCCCTGCGGTGCGCTGTTCTGGTGCGGCCCCTGTTGTACCTGACCAGGACGCTGCGGCGCCGGGATTCCGCCCGAATGGGACCCGGGCGGGCTCGGCGGGGTGTCGGACGTCGCCAGCGGGCCGAGCGCGCGGCGGGCGGCCGCGACCATCTCGACGCAGCTGGGGTAGCGGTCGGCCGGGTTCTTGGCCATGCCGCGCCGGATCACCTCGTCGATCGACGGCGGCAGCGCGACGGCGCGGGAGATCGCCGGCGGCTCGCCGTTGAGGTGGCCCTTGATCACCGTCGGCACGTCACCCTTGAACGGCGGGCTGCCGGTGAGGCAGGCGTAGAGGACGCACGTCAGCGCGTACTGGTCGGTGCGCCCGTCCAGCGGCTCCCCGCGCAGGTGCTCCGGCGCCGCGTAGGTGGGCGAGCCGAGGAAGTCGCCGCCGCGCGTCCGGTGCCCGGTCGCGCCGCGGCGCGTCAGCCCGAAGTCGGCGACGTACACGTGCTCGCGCGAGGTCTCCTTCTTCGTCACGAGCACGTTCGCCGGCTTGACGTCGAGGTGGACCAGACCACGGTTGTGCAGCGTGTCGAGAGCGTCGGCGACCTGGTCCAGCATCGTCAGGGCGCGCGCGGGCGCGATGGGACCGCCGGAGATCAGCCCGGCGAGATCGCCGCCGTCGACCATCCGCATGGCGATGTAGAGCATGCCGTCGAGCTCGCCGAAGTCGTACAGCGGCACGACATTGGCGTGGTCGATCGCGGACGTGTTGCGCGCCTCGTCGACGAACCGCTCGCGGAACTCGGCGTCGGCCCCGAGGTGGTCACCGATGACCTTCAGCGCCACCTTGCGGCCGAGCCGCACATCGGTGGCCTTGTAGGTCACACTCATGCCGCCCTTGCCGAGCACCCCGTCGATGCGGTAGTTGCCCAGCCGGCGACCGGTGAGGTCCCCCGACACATCGCCTGTCACGCCCGCAGCCTAACGCCCCTGGTTCGGCGCCTGCCGGGGGTTCACCGATCAGCTGAGGGCCCTCGCTACGAAACCTTGCGCACGTCGGCTGCCTGGCTACGACCATCGCGGCCCGACTGCACTTCGAACTCGACGCGATCGCCTTCGTCCAGAGTGCGGAATCCTTCGGACTGGATGGCCGAATAGTGGACGAACACGTCCGGCCCCTCCGTGGATTCGATGAACCCGTAGCCCTTTTCCGAGTTGAACCATTTGACGGTGCCGACAGCCACGGCGCCCTCCCTCAGCACAAAGGATCCGCTGGCCCGAGCGGATGCCAGCGGCGGAGTGCCAATCACGCTACCGGAATTATTCCCCTCGGCAATGGGCAATTCGTCCGAAGATCACGAACCCGAAAGGCGTCGGTTCCGCGCGTGCACGAGCACCGTCCCGGGACCCGCGAAGTCGACCGCCAGCCCTTCGCCCGTGCGAAGCGACTGCGGGCCGCCCGGATCGAGGGCCCGCAGCCGGCACTGCACGGTGTCCGGGTAGGCCAGCAGGTAGTCCGGCCGGACGGTGACCAGCTCGCCCTTGCCGAGCTCGAACGCGTCCACCGGGCCGGGCGCGGCCAGCACGAGCGGCCCGGTTCCGCTGTAGTGCTCGAGGAACCCCGAATCGGCGCCGAAGAGCTGCTGCAGCGGCACCCACCCGGTGTCGTGCCGGACCGACGAAGGTCGCACCAGCACGGCGTCGCGGTGCACCGACCAGCCCGTGCCGCCGCCGAGTTCGAGCGGGTAGACGTCGCCGGGGCGCAGCGGCGCGAAGTCGATCCAGCCGCCGTCGGAGGGCGCGGTGTAGACGGCCGTCGCGGCCTTGCCCGCGCGGACGCCGCCGCGGCCCGCGGGTGTCTCGGTGACGCCGAACCGGCTGGCGAGCAGGGTTTCCGGCGCGGCGCGCACGGCCTCGCCCGGGTCCAGCAGGACGCGGGCGACGCCGAAGGCCGGGGTGTGCCGGGTCTGGACGCGCATCAGCGTGACGGGACGTGGGAGACGATCCAGCCGACCAGCGCGGACGGGTTGCGCGTCTGCGTCATGATCTGGCCGGGGCCGACGAAGTCGAACACGAGGCCCTCGCCGCTCTTCATCGACTGGATGATGCCCTGCGCGACCTTCCGGATCTGGTACTGCACGGTGTCGGCGTACGCGACGACGTGCCCGGTGTCGATGGTCACCATCTCGCCCTGCTGCAGCGTGATGGTCTCGACCGCGCCGTAGCAGCTGACGAGCAGCTGGCCCTGTCCGGTGGCGTGCGTGAGGAACCCGCCTTCGCCGCCCATCAGGTTCTTCATCCCGCCCCACTTGGTCTCGGTCTGCACGCCGTGCGACGACGCGAGCCAGCAGCCGCGGGTGACGGCCCAGCCGGTCCGGCCGTCGAGGGTGATCACCTGGATGTCGCCGGGCAGGTTGGCGGCGACGTCGACCCAGCCGCCGTTCTGCGGGGCGGTGAAAGTGGAGATGAAGAAGGACTCGCCGGAGAGGAACGCGCGGCCGAGGCCCTTCATGATCCCGCCCTGCGCCTGCGACTGCACCTGCACGCCGTAGCTGGTGGCCATCATCGCGCCGGACTCGACCTGGCACGGTTCGCCGGGCGCCAGCATCAGCCGGGCGACGGCGAACGAGGGCTGTTGACGGATTCCGACCTGCATGCGTACTCCCCATCGGCGTGCTCGTGACGGGGCAGAGTCTTGCATGCGCCGAGAACACGGGGAGGATGGTCCGGTGATCTCCGTCGACGACTACCGCGACCGGGTTGCCGCGCTCCTCGGCACCGCTCCCGCGACCGCCCTGCCCCTCGCCGCCGCGGCCGGTCTCGTCCTGGCCGAGGACGTGACGGCGACCGTGTCCCTGCCGCCCTTCGACAACTCCGCGATGGACGGTTACGCGGTCCGCGCGGCCGATGTCGCCACCGCGCCGGTGACCCTGCCGGTCGCCGACGACATCCCGGCCGGCCGGGTCGACGTGCAGCCCCTCGAGCCGGGCACCGCGCACCGGATCATGACCGGCGCGCCGCTGCCGCCGGGCGCGGACGCGGTCGTGATGGTCGAGGACACCGACGGCGGCACCGCGCAGGTGACCATTTCGGCGCCCGCGCGCGAAGGGGCGCACATCCGCCGGACCGGCGAGGACGTCGTCGAAGGCAGCATCGCCCTGCACGCGGGCACGGTCCTGGGCCACTCGCAGCTGGGCCTGGCGGCCGCGGTCGGGCTCGCGGAGGTGCGGGTCCACCGGCCGCTGCGGGTGCTGGTGGCCTCGACCGGCACCGAGCTGATCGACGCCCCGGCCCCGCTGCGCCACGGCCAGATCTACGAGTCCAACAGCGTGATGCTCGCGGCGGCGATCCGCGGCCTCGGCTGCGAGGTCGACGTGGTCCGCAGCGTCGTCGACGACGTCGAGGAGTTCCGGAAGGTCATCGAGCCGAAGCTGGCCGACGCGGACCTGCTGGTGACGTCCGGCGGCGTCAGCGCGGGCGCGTACGAGGTGGTGAAGGACGCCCTGACCGGCCAGGGCGTCGAGTTCGCGAAGGTCGCGATGCAGCCGGGCGGCCCGCAGGGCTGCGGGCGCTGGCACGGCGTGCCCGTGGTGACGTTGCCCGGCAACCCGGTCAGCGTGCTGGTGTCGTTCGAGGCGTTCCTGCGCCCGGCGATCCTGACGGCGCTGGGCCACACGGACGTCTCCCGCCGCCGGGTGCGGGCCCGGCTCACCGAGGAGATGGCCTCGCCGGCCGGGCGCCGCCAGTACCGCCGCGGCGTGTTCGCCCCGTCCGACCGCGAGGTCACCGGCATCGTCGGACCGCGCGGCGGCCCGGGCTCGCACCTGCTCGGCGCCTTCACCCAGGCGAACTGCCTGATCGTGCTGCCCGAGGACGTCACATCGGCTGGGGAAGGGGAAGAGGTGGACGTCCTGCTGCTCTGACCGGGAACTCGCGCAGCTTCCGGTAGGGCGCGAGCAGCGGCAACGCGAGGATGAGCACCCCTGACGCCACCCACAACGTCTCCCGGACACCGATCGCTTCGCCCAACGTGCCACCGAGCACCCCGGCCAGCGGGATCGTGCCGTACGCGACGAGCGAGGCGCTCGAGGTGATCCGGCCGAACAGCTCGGGCGGGCAGTACTGCTGCCGGAACGTCGTGGTCAGCACGTTCGAGGCGACGACACCGGCGCAGACGCCGAAGACCGCGAGCACGAACAGCGCCAGTCCCCACCCGGGACCGCTCAGCGGGCCGAGCAGCATCATCGGGGCCGCGAAGATCTCGCAGAGCAGGAACGCCCTCGCGGCGCCGAAGCGCGCGCCGAGCCGCCGGGCCAGCGCCGCGCCGAGCATCCCGCCGGCCGCGGCCAGCGCCAGGACCAGGCCCACCAGCCCGGGGCCGGCGCCGAGCGTGCGGGACAGGAAGACGATCTGGATGGAGCTGTACCCGCTGAGCGCGAGGTTCGAGACGGCGGCGAACGTCATCATCGACCGCAGGTAGCGGTCCCCGGCGACGAACCGCAGGCCCTCGGCGATCTGGGTGCGCAGCGGCGTGCGCTCGGCCACGGCCTGGGTCTCTCGCGCCCGGATCGCGCGCACGCAGAGCACCGAGACCCCGAAGCTGATCGCGTCCGCGAGGATGCCGCTGACCGGGCCGAACAGCTGGGCCAGCAGACCGGCCAGCCCCGGCCCGGCGACCTGCGTCGCGGATTCGCTGCCGTGCAGCTTCGCGTTGCCTTCCAGGAGATCCTCGTCCCCGACGAGGGCCGGGAGGTACGCGCGGTAGGCGAGGGTGAAGAACACCTTCGCGAAGCCGCCGAGCAAGGCGGCGGCCAGCAGGTACGGCATGGTCAGCATTCCGAAGACGGCGGCGAGCGGGACACTGCCGAACACCGCCATCGAGACCGTGTTGCAGACCAGCATCACCGGCCGCTTCGGCAGCCGGTCGACCCAGGCGCCGGCGGGCAGGCCCACGATCAGCCACGGCAGCCAGGCCGCGGCCGTCAGCAGCGCGACCTCGAAGGTGCTCGACTGCAGCGTGACCACCGCGACCAGCGGCAACGCCGTGCTCGCGACCATGCTGCCGAGCATGCTGGTGGTCTCGCCGGTCCAGAGCAGCCGGAAGTCCCTGTTCCCCCAGAGCCCCTTCACGGCTGGCCCAGCGACGCTCGCGCAGCGAAGAAGACCGGCCGCCGTTCGACCCCGTCATCGGGCAGGGCCCGATCGCGGTACTCGGCGAGCATGGCGACGATCCGGTCGTTCAGCTCGTCCAGTTCGGCGATGGAGAGGCGGGCCCAGCCGTCGATGCTGAACAGCGCGCCACGCCACTCCGGGGGGTAGGTGTCCCGCTTGGCCAGCCACTCGCGGGCCATCGTGTGCTGGTAGTTGAGCGTCAGCGCCTCGGCGGTTTCGGCGATCGGGTCGCCGGGGAAGTCCTGCGCGCCCCACTTGATCGCGCTGGAGGTCCGCCGCCACCAGCGTTCCCGGCGGTCACGGGCCAGCTCCGCCGCCTCCTCGACGAGTTCGCTCGCCGCCAGCACCTTCAGGTGGTGACTGATGTTCCCGACGGCCTGATCGGTCCGCGCCGCGAGCGCCGACGCCGTCGCCGGGCCGTCGAGGTGCAGCAGGTCCAGCAGCCGCCGACGCAAGGGGTGCGCGATGGCCGCAAGCGCTTTCGAGTCGCGGATCTCCCGGACGTTCTCCTCTTCCATGAAGCACAAGAGTAGTTGTACAACAGCTCTTGTGCAATGACGCTTGTGCATCTCCTCCCGTAAACTCCGGGCATGGGTTTCGTCGCATGGGTGATCTTCGGCGCGATCGTCGGCTGGGCCGCGAACCTGGTCGTCGGCGGGCGCGCCCGGCGTCGGCAGGGATGCCTGGTCAGCGTGCTCGTCGGGGTCGTCGGCGCGGCGCTGGGCGGGCTGTTCTACCGGCTCGCGACCGGCCAGGCGAAGACGTTCGACTTCGACTTCCCCAGCTTCGGCGTGGCCATCCTCGGCGCCGTCGTGCTGCTGGCGATCCTGCGGCTGATCAACGGGCGCACCCGGCGTCCGAGTGACCGTTGGTAACTTTTCCCTCGGCGAACAGTGATCAAGCGGGCCCCGGCCGCTAGACTGCTTCCTCACGCGCATCTCCCGGTGGCCGGGTGCGTGCGCCGTCGGGGGGCGGATGCACCCGGCCCCTCTTTCCCGCTTCGATGACCACGTCGACCGCGCGGACCGGGTCGACGAGCGGCGGCACCGGCACCTCGTCGATCTCCTGACGCCACGCGCCCAGGAGCTCGCAAAGCCGGGCCTCGGCAAGATCGCGGCGATCAGTCATCGATCCTCACAGGGTCAGGCGGGCAGCGTCCCGAGCGGCGGCAACTACTTAGAGTCATCGGTGAAATTGACCTTGCGTTACGACCGGGCGATCTTTCCCACCCGCCGCGGTGACCCCCTCCGGGTGGGGCGCGCGGACACGCTCACCTGGGGCAGCGGTAGCGTGGGGGCGCCCGTACGCGGCCGCCGGACCTCCGGCGCCCACAGTCCTTCCGACACGAAACCAGGGGACCCGACCATGAGCGGCACCCGGCCGGAGCCCGCCGGCAACCCAGTCGCGCACGCCCTCCAGCTCGCCCGCGAGACGCTGCCGCCGATGCACCCCGCGGGTCGCCCGTTCGTGGCGGGCGGCGTCGCCGCGACGCTGCTGGCCCGCCGGTTCTCCAAGCGCCTCGGGCTCGTCGGGGCGCTGGCGACGGTGGCGACGGCCGCGTTCTTCCGCGAGCCGAAGCGCGTCCCGCCGCCGCGTGACGGCGTCGCGCTCGCTTCGGCCGACGGTCTCGTGTCGCTGATCGAGGAAGCCGTGCCACCCGCCGAGCTCGGCCTGCCCGCCGAGCCGCGGATGCGCGTGTCGGTGTTCCTCTCGGTGTTCGACGTGCACGTCCAGCGCGTGCCGGCGAACGGCGTGATCGAGCGCGTGGCCTACCGGCCGGGCAAGTTCCTCTCCGCCGACCTGGACAAGGCCAGCGACGACAACGAACGCAACTCCGTGCTGATGCGCACCGAGGACGGCCACGAGCTCGTCGTCGTGCAGATCGCCGGGCTGGTCGCGCGCCGCATCCTCTGCGAGATCCGCGAGGGCGACAAGGTCGGCGCCGCTTCGACGTACGGCATCATCCGGTTCGGCTCGCGGGTCGACCTCTACCTCCCGCCCGGCTCGACGGTGCTGGTCAGCAAGGGCCAGCGCACGATCGGCGGCGAGACGGTCATCGCGGAGCTCCCTGCCACGCCTTCGAAGGGCTGATCGATGGTCCGCGTGACCACCCCGGGCGTCCGGCTGCTGCCGAACGCCATCACCGTGCTGGCGCTGTGCGCGGGCCTGTCGGCCGTGCAGTTCGCGCTGACCAGGAACTACGCGATGGCCATCGCCTCGATCGGCATCGCGGCGGTGCTCGACAGCCTGGACGGCCGCATCGCCCGCCTGCTGGACGCGACGTCGAAGATGGGCGCGGAGCTGGACTCGCTGTCCGACGGCATCTCGTTCGGCGTCGCGCCGGCGCTGGTGATCTACGTCTGGCAGACGGGTGCCGACCGGATCGGCTGGGTGGCGTCGCTGATCTTCGCCGTCTGCATGATCCTGCGGCTGGCCCGGTTCAACACGCTGCTCGACGACACCGAGCAGCCGCCGTACGCGAGCGAGTTCTTCGTCGGCGTCCCGGCGCCGGCGGGCGGCCTGCTGGCGATGCTGCCACTGGTCGCCTACCTGCAGTGGGGCGAAGGCTGGTGGTCGACGCAGTACGTCGTGTGGGCGTGGACGGTCGCCATCGCCGCGCTGCTGATCAGCCGCATCCCGACGCTGTCGCTGAAGACGGTCAAGGCGCCGGCCAGGGCGATCGCGCCGCTGCTGATCGGCGTCGCCCTGCTGGCCGCGGCGATCATCCAGTTCCCGCTGGTCGCCCTGGTCGCGGCGATGCTGCTGTACCTGGCGCACATCCCGTACTCGATCCACCGGCACCGCTGGCTGGCGGCGCACCCGGAGGCCTGGACGGTCCCGCCGCGCGAGCGCCGCGCGATCCGCCGCGCCCGCTCCTCGCGCCGCCTGGGCCTGCGTCCCCCGCTGCGCCGCCGCGTGGCAGGCGCGGCAATGCGCGCGGTCCGCCTCCCCCGCGAGACGGTCCGCACCCCCCGCGGCAGCGAAAACGGCCAGGGCCCCCGCCGCCGTTCATGGCGCCAGATCGGCCTCCGCCGCAAGTAAGCAGGCCGTGTCGACCCTCCAGACACGCGAGTCGACCCTCCAGACACGCGAGTCGACCCGCCAATCACGCGAGTCGACCCTCCAGGCACGGCGATCGGGCTCAATGCCCGTGATCGAAGAGCCGACACGCGTGATTGAGGAGCCGACACGCGTGATTGAAGGGACGACACGGGTTCTCGGGTCCTCCGGGGGCGTCGGCTCGCTAGGGTGAACGGCGTGAGCCACCCGCAGATCACGCTGACCGTCCGGCACACGCCGTCCGCGCTGGACACGCGCCGGGGCGTCGTCCGGCTGCATCCCGAAGTCCTCGACGCGCTCGGCCTGCGGGCCTGGGACGCCGTGCACCTCACCGGGGCGCGGGTCAGCGCCGCGCTCGCCGCGCCCGCCGACGAGACCGGCGTGCCCGGCGTGCTGCTCACCGACGACGTCACGATGTCGAACCTGGGCGTCACCGAGGGCTCGGAGGTCGTGGTCGCGCCCGCCGAGGTCGCGGCGGCCAAGACGGTGACCGTCGCCGGGTCGCGGCTGGCCAGCGTCTCGGTCAGCCCGCACATGCTGCGGCTCGCGCTGATCGGCAAGGTGCTCACCGTCGGCGACGCCGTTTCGCTGCTGCCGCAGGACCTCGCGCCGTCGCCGGGGTCGGACCCCGCCGGCCTGCGCGGCCAGCTGTCGCGGGCGGTCGGCGCCACCTGGACGAACGAGCTGCTCACCGTCACCGCCACCGAGCCCGCCGGCACCGTCGCGGTCGGACCGTCCACAGTGGTCACCTGGCGTGACGGCGCGCGCCCGGCCGCCGAACCCGCCGCGCCCCGGACGGCGACCGCGCTGGTCCGCACCTCCGCCGTCACCGCGGCCGAGGAGTGGATCGACGCCGAGGTCGTCGAGGACGAGGTCGCCACCACCGAAGAAGAGCCGGCCGTGCCGCTGGCCGACCTGATCGGCGCCGAGGCCGCCGCGCGCAAGCTCGGCGAGTGGTTCGACCTCGCCTTCCACCGGCCCGAGCTGCTGGCCCGGCTCGGCGCGCCCGCCCACCTCGGCGTTCTGCTCTCCGGTCCCGAGGGCGTCGGCAAGTCGACACTCGTGCGGTCGGTGGCCCACGACGCCGACATCAAGATCATCCCGCTGGCCGCGCCGAACCTCGCGGTGCTGGACCCGAACGTCGCGGTCGCGCGGCTGCGCGAGGCCGTCCGCACCGCCGAAGGCCCGTCGGTCCTCCTGCTCACCGACGTCGACGCGCTGCTGCCCGCGACGAGCCCGCCGCCGGTCGCCACCGTCGTGCTGGAGGAATTGAGGACCGCTCTCAAACGCGAGCGCTTCGCCGTCGTCGCGACGACGGCCCGTGCGGAGTCCGCCGACCCGCGGCTGCGCGCCGCCGACCTGCTGGACCGCGAGCTCGGCCTGCCCCTTCCGGACGCGAAGACCCGCCGTGAGCTGCTGAACGTCCTGCTCCGGGACGTCCCGCTGGACCAGGGCATCGACTGCGGCCTCCTCGCCGAGCGGACGCCGGGCTTCGTCGCGGCGGACCTGATCGCCCTGCGCCGGGACGCCGCGCTGCGGGCGGCGCTGCGCCAGCGCGACACCGACGAACCGCGCATCTCCCAGCAGGACCTGCTGGACGCGCTGGCCACCGTCCGGCCGGTCTCGATGTCCACTTCGGACAACCTGGCCACCGGCGGGCTGACCCTGGACGACGTCGGGAACATGGTCGACGTCAAGCAGTCCCTCACCGAAGCCGTGCTGTGGCCGCTGCGGTACCCGGACTCGTTCGCGCGGCTCGGCGTCGAACCGCCGCGCGGGGTGCTGCTGTACGGGCCGCCCGGCGGCGGCAAGACGTTCCTCGTGCGGGCGCTGGCCGGCACCGGCGCGCTGAACGTCTTCGCGGTCAAGGGCGCCGAGCTGATGGACAAGTGGGTCGGCGAGTCCGAACGCGCGGTGCGCGAGCTGTTCCGCCGGGCCGCCGAGGCCGCGCCCGCGCTGATCTTCCTGGACGAGATCGACGCGCTGGCCCCGCGCCGCGGCCAGTCGTCCGACTCCGGCGTCGCCGACCGCGTGGTCGCGGCCCTGCTCACCGAGCTCGACGGCGTCGAGCCGATGCGCGAGGTCGTCGTCCTGGGTGCGACGAACCGGCCGGAATTGGTCGACCCCGCGCTGCTGCGGCCGGGACGGCTCGAGCGCCGCGTCTACGTGCCGCCGCCGGACGCCGAGGCCCGCGCGGCGATCCTCGCGGCCAGTTCGAAGAACACGCCGCTGGCCGAGGACGTCGACCTCGCCGAGGTGGCGTCCACTCTGGACGGTTACTCGGCCGCCGACTGCGCGGCGCTGATCCGCGAAGCGGCGTTGACGGCGATGCGCGAGTCGCTGGAGGCCCGCGAAGTCACCGCGGCCCACCTGGAGGCGGCCCGCAAGGCTGTCCGGCCGAGTCTCGACCCGGCCCAGCTGGCGGCACTCGAGGCGTACGCGAAGAACCAGGCCGGCGAATGAAAGAGGCGGCCGTCGGTGACGGCCGCCTCTCCGGGATTCAGCTGCCCTTGTGGCCCGACTGGTACTCCTTCGTCACGATGACGATCACGCCGGGGCTCGCGCTCTGGATGCCCTCGAAGCGCGGCTCGGCCTTGATGTCGAACTCCTGCGCCAGCTGCTTGGCCGCCGCTTCCTCGTCGGTGCCCGGCCGGTAGTACGCCGTGGTCGTCGGGATGATGCCCTGGGAGTAGTTGCTGACCTCGTTGACGTTCCAGCCCCCGTTGCGGAAGTCGTCCGCCGCCCGGTCGGCCAGGCCCTTGATCGTCGAGTTGTTGAAGACCCGGACGGTCACCCACTTGTTGGACGCCTGCTGGTCACCGCCCGGCTGACCGGGCTGCCCTGGCTGGCCCGACTGGCCGGGAGGGGCCGAGGTCGCGCCGCCCGGCGCCGGCGAAGTCGACGGCGGCGGAACCGGCGACGAAGGACTCGCCGAGGTGGAAGGGGGTGTCGAAGAAGTACCCGACGACGGCGCCGACGTCCCGCCGGGCGTGCCCGGCTGCGTCGAAGTGCCGCTCGGGCCGGCTTCGTTCGACCCGTTGCCTCCGCCCAGCGCGGTGATCCCGCCGATCACGGCCGCGACGATCGCCACGCCGACCAACACGACGCCCGCGGCCTTCATCGGCCGGGACATGCCCGAAAACACACTCATTTCAGCTCGATCCCCAGTCGCCGGGCGCCTCGCTTGCGCTGGCGGGCGGCGCGTGTCTTTTGCAACCGCTTCACCAGCATCGGGTCGGCTTCGATCGCCTCCGGCTTCTCCAGCAGCTTGTTGAGCAGCTGGTAGTAGCGCGTCGCAGACAAGTCGAAGCGTTCGCGGATGGCGTTCTCCTTCGCCCCGGCGTGCCGCCACCACTGACGCTCGAAGGCGAGGATCTCGACCTCGCGTTCGGTCAGGCCGGGCACGGGCTTCGGCGGCGACGGCTGCGGCTCAGCCATCGACTCCGCGGCGTCCATCCGAGTCCCTCTCAATCGGGCGTCCTGGCGATTCAGACCTAGCTCTTCCGCGGGCGCCATTCAACCACGGAAGCCAGTGCCGACGTGGGCATCGACGTCGGCGCGTCACGGTCTGATGCAGGTCTACCAGAGGGGTCCGACTAAACTGGCTCGCCGTGACCATCCACCCCATCGTGATCGCCGGCGAACCCGTGCTGCACCAGCCGACTCGGGAGATCACCGAGTTCGACGAGAAGCTGAGCACGCTCGTGGACGACATGTTCGAGACGATGTACGCCGCCGAGGGCGTCGGCCTCGCGGCCAACCAGATCGGCCTCGACCTGCGGGTGTTCGTCTACGACTGCCCGGACGACGAGGGCGTGCGCCACAAGGGCGTCGTCGTCAACCCGAAGCTGGAGACGTCGGAGATCCCGGAGACCATGCCGGACCCGGACGACGACTGGGAGGGCTGCCTCTCGGCGCCCGGCGAGTCGTACCCGACGGGCCGCGCGAAGTGGGCGAAGGTGACCGGCTCCGACATCGAGGGCAACCCGATCGAGGTCGAGGGCACCGGCTACTTCGCGCGCTGCCTGCAGCACGAGACCGACCACCTGGACGGCTACATCTACCTGGACCGCCTGGTCGGGCGGCACGCGCGCGCGGCGAAGAAGATGCTGAAGCACAACAAGTGGGGCGTCCCCGGCAACTCGTGGCTGCCGCCGCGGACCCCCGAGGACGACGGCGCCGTCATCTGACCGCCCACGGTCGTGAGTGTTTAGACGAGTTAGAACTCGCCTAAACACTCACGACAAGCCGCGGCAGACCTCAGCAGCCGAGGAAGTGGCAGCGGACCACCTTCGGCGTCTCCAGGACCGAGCCCGCCCTGACGTCCCAGGCGAGCCGGACGTACTGGGCGTGCGTCCAGGCCAGCGGGGTCGCCGACGTGTTCGGCGTGCCGGCCGGGAAGCCGGTCTGCCCGGACGGCGGGTTCTCGTCCCACACCTGCTCCGGCATGGTCTCCGCCGAGCTGCTCACCCGGCCGAGGTCACGCAGCCGCCGCGTGGCCGACGCCGGATCGCCGAGCGTCAGCTCGTACTCGCCGCGCTCACCGGCGAGCAGCGGCCACAGCCGGCCGAACGTCGTGCGGCTCTCCGCGGGGAAGGTGTAGTCCCACGGCGAGCCGTCGGCCTGCTCGCCGTAGCCGTCCTTCGTGTAGCGGTGCCAGAACTGGCCGGTCGGCGTGGTGAAGGCGATTTCCTTGTCCGTGACGCGCACGCTGTTGCGGATCACCGGGTCGTCGGCGCGGTAGACGCCGAGCCGGACCAGGTCGAGGAAGCCCGCGTCGGTGACCGCGCGCTGGTCCATCGTCACGCTCGAGTTGCCGAGGTTGTACGTCGTCCCGTTGTTCGCGTTGGCGTCCTTCGTGAGCCGGACGAAGTACGGGTCCTTCGACAGCGGCCCGTTCGTGGTGATCGTCTGCTTGGGCAGGTCGGCCTTCATCTTGTCGGCCGCGGCGAGGTACCGGGCCGCATCGGCGGCCGCACCGTTGTGCTTCGCCAGGTCGGCGGCGCAGACGAGCCCGGCGATCACCGAGGCGATGGTCGACGGGGACCAGCCGTCCTGCTCCTCCCAGCGCTCCTGCTGGGTGTACGGCGACGCCTGCCCGTCCGGACCCTTGTACCCGAGGATGAAGTCGGCGGCCTTGCGGACGCCGGGCCACAGGTCGTTCCGGCCGAGCTGCTGGGCGAGCACGATCGGGAACGCGGTCTCGTCGAGCTGCACCGACGTCCAGTACGGGACGCCGTCGACGCGGCTGTTCTGCGGCATGTGCCCGTCGGCCTGCTGCTGCGTGCCGAACATGTAGCTGACGGCCCGGTTCGCGGCCGCCTGGTCGCCGCCGGCGGCCAGGCCGGTCGCGATCTGGTAGAGGTCACGCGGCCAGACGAGGTGGTAGGTGCCGGACGGCGACCACTCCGGGTCGTTGTTCCCGAATCGCCACGGCATGCTCGGCGACGCGATGAACGCGCCCGGGTGGTGCTTGTCCTCGCTGGCGGCGAGGGTCAGCATCGACGCCTTGTAGAGGTCGCGCTCGGCATCGGTCTTCAGCGACGAGGGCGGCTTGCTGATCCCCCGCAGGTACTGCTGCCAGCCGCGGTCGTACGCGCGGGTGATGTCGCGGACGCCGCGTCGCTGCGACGCCTGCGCGCTGCCGAGCGCGCCGGCGGCCTTCGCGCCCATGCCGAGGGCGAGGGTGACGTGCCGGTTCCACAGCCCGTCGGCGTTCGTCTGCCCGGTCAGCACGACGTTGCCCTTCTCGGCGGTGTCGTACTGCGCCAGTTTGAAGGTCTTCGTGAGCTGCGTGTTCCCGTCGGACGCGCCCGCGTAGCCGACGCTCGTCTTCGTGAACGCGGGCTTCGCGGTCAGCGCGGCGGCGTTGGTCGCGTCCTGCGCGGTGACGGCATCGCCTTGGCGGGCGGCGGAGTCGTCCGAGCCGTCGTTGGTGAGGTCCGGGTCGGCGACCGCGTAGAGCTGGTAGGGCCGCCCGGTGAGCGACTGGAAGTCGACGTCCACCAGCACGGTCGTGGCGGCCGGGTCGGTGACGTAGGTCTTGCGCAGCCGCCAGCGGTGCTGGTCGTCGGTGATGGTCTGCTCGTAGGTGAGACTGTCGTCGTCGGTTCGCCGGACCTGCTGGGACTTCGCCGTGTAGTCGGCGACGGCGAAGCTGCGGCCGTCCGTGACGACGAAGTTCAGCGAACGGACGCTCGGCGTCGACAGGTCCGGGTAGTAGACCTCGGACAGCTGTCCGCCCTGGAGGGTGAACCAGACGTTGCTCGACCGGTCGTGGGCCGTGCCGAACCCGGTCTTGTTCGCGGGCAGCCAGCTCGGGTGGGCCCCGGGTGCGCCGGGAGCCTGGGTCGCGGCCACCGCGGTCGCCGGGATCAGGCCGGTGACCAGCAGTCCGGCGAAGGCGCCGGAAATGAGTTTGCGCATATCAACCCCACAGAAGATCGCTTCTGCACCGTTACAGAAGCGACTTGGGAGTCTGCCGCCGATCCTTCACCGGCGCATGGTCCGATCCGGTGAACCACTGACCGTCACTGGTCCGGCCGCCGGTTCACGGACAGCGAACGTTCCCGTCCGGTTTCCGGGCGCAGAATTGTAGTACCTGCAACGCTGTAATCGAGGTACGCATGGATGAGGCGATGGACGCCTACTCGCGCGCGGTCAGCACCGTCGCGAAGACCGTCACCCCGCACGTCGCCGGCGTGCAGCTCGCGCGCGGCGGCGGCTCGGCGGTCGTCTTCGCCGACGACGGCCACCTGCTCACCAACGCCCACGTCGTCAGCGACCACCGACGCGGCGTCGCCACGTTCGCCGACGGCAGCGAAGTGCCCTTCGACGTCGTCGGCGCCGACCCGCTGTCCGATCTCGCCGTGCTGAGGGCGCGCGGCGAGACGCCGTCGGCCGTCCGGCTGGGCGACGCCGATCGGCTCGTCGTCGGGCAGCTCGTCGTGGCCGTCGGCAGCCCGCTCGGCTTCTCCGGCACCGTCACCGCCGGGGTCGTCAGCGCGCTCGGGCGGGCGCTGCCGGTGCGGCAGGGGCGCACGACCCGCGTGATCGAGGACGTCATCCAGACCGACGCCGCGCTGAACCCCGGCAACTCCGGCGGCGCGCTCGCCGACTCCGCCGGCCGGGTCGTCGGCGTCAACACCGCCGTCGCCGGGATCGGGCTCGGGCTCGCCGTGCCGATCAACGCCACCACGCGGCGGATCATCGACACGCTCGTCGTCGAGGGGCGCGTGCGGCGCGCGTACCTCGGCGTCGTCGGCGTGCCCGCGCCGCTGCCGGACGACGTCGCCGAACGCACCGGGCAGCACGCCGGGCTGCGGGTGCACGAGGTCGTGTCCGGCGGTCCCGCGGACCGGGCGGGGCTCAAGGCCGGCGACCTCGTGCTGACCGTCGGACGCACGCGCGTCTCGGACGCCCAGGGCATCCAGCGGCAGCTGTTCGCGGAAGTGATCGGCACCGCACTGCCGATCACCGTGCTGCGGGGCGGCGCCATGGTCGACGTCTACGCCACCCCGGCCGAACTGGTCGGGTGAGGTGACCTGACTTGAGTATCGCGCTCCGGCGTGGCATGGTCGGTGGCACAACACCAACGCGGGAGCTCGCGCCATGGCGGGCTGAGAGGGTGACTTGCGTTTCGCAGGCGTCACCGACCGCATGAACCTGACCGGGTAATGCCGGCGTAGGGAGTGAAAGTCGTTGACGACGCTCGAAAACAATGCTGCCGTAAAGGTGACCACTGGCCCGATCACCGGCTCGCACAAGGCGTACCACCAGACGGAATCCGGGCTCCGCGTCCCCGTCCGGCGGATCGACCTCTCCAACGGTGAACAGTTCGACGTCTACGACACTTCGGGCCCGTACACCGATCCCGAAGCCACCATCGACGTCCACAGTGGACTCCACCGGCTGCGGGCCGGCTGGGCCGACGGACGCGAGCACAACACCCAGCTCGGCTGGGCCAAACAGGGCGTCATCACCCGCGAAATGGAGTACGTCGCGGCCCGCGAACGGGTTTCGCCGGAGTTCGTGCGGGACGAGGTGGCCCGCGGCCGCGCGGTGATCCCGGCCAACCGCAAGCACCCCGAGACCGAGCCGATGATCATCGGCAAGAACTTCCTGGTGAAGATCAACGCCAACATGGGCAACTCGGCCGTCTGGTCGTCGGTCGAGGAAGAGGTCGACAAGATGGTGTGGGCCACCCGCTGGGGTGCCGACACGATCATGGACCTGTCCACCGGCAAGCGGATCCACGAGACGCGCGAGTGGATCATCCGCAACTCGCCGGTCCCGGTCGGCACCGTGCCGATCTACCAGGCACTGGAAAAGGTCGACGGCGAACCGGAAAAGCTGTCGTGGGAGGTCTACCGCGACACGATCATCGAGCAGTGCGAACAAGGTGTCGACTACGTCACCGTGCACGCCGGCGTGCTGCTGCGCTACATCCCGCTGACCGCGCGGCGCGTCACCGGGATCGTCAGCCGCGGCGGGTCGATCATGGCGGCCTGGTGCCTGGCGCACCACCAAGAGTCCTTTTTGTACACCCACTTCGAAGAACTCTGCGAGATCCTCCGGCAGTACGACGTCACGTTCTCCCTCGGCGACGGCCTGCGCCCCGGCTCGATCGCCGACGCCAACGACCGCGCCCAGTTCGCCGAGCTGGAAACCCTCGGCGAGCTGACGCACATCGCGCGCTCGCACGACGTCCAGGTGATGATCGAGGGCCCCGGTCACGTGCCGATGCACAAGATCAAGGAGAACGTCGAACTCGAGGAAAAGCTCTGCGGCGAGGCGCCGTTCTACACCCTCGGTCCACTAGCGACGGACATCGCCCCGGCGTACGACCACATCACCTCGGCCATCGGCGCGGCGCAGATCGGCTGGTACGGCACGGCGATGCTGTGCTACGTCACGCCGAAGGAGCACCTCGGCCTGCCCAACCGCGACGACGTCAAGACCGGCGTGATCACGTACAAGATCGCCGCGCACGCCGCCGACCTGGCCAAGGGGCACCAGTACGCGCAGGAGTGGGACGACGAGCTGTCCAAGGCACGCTTCGAGTTCCGCTGGAACGACCAGTTCAACCTCTCGCTCGACCCGGACACCGCCCGGTCGTTCCACGACGAGACGCTGCCCGCCGAGCCGGCCAAGACCGCGCACTTCTGCTCGATGTGCGGCCCGAAGTTCTGCTCGATGCGGATCACCCAGGACGTCCGCAAGTACGCCGAGGAGCACGGACTGTCCACCGTGGAGGCGATCGAGGCCGGGATGGCTTCGAAGTCGGCGGAGTTCACCGAGTCCGGCGGCAAGGTCTATTTGCCGGTGGTGCAGCCGTGACACCGAGGACCGCCCTCACCATCGCCGGATCCGATTCCGGCGGCGGTGCGGGCATCCAGGCGGACCTGCGCACGTTCTTCGCGAACGGGGTCCACGGCCTGGTGGCGTTGACGGCGGTCACGGTGCAGAACTCGCTGGGCGTGCAGGGTTTCACGGAGATCCCGGCCGACGTCGTCACCGCGCAGATCAAGGCGGTGGCGTCGGACATGGGCGTCGACGCGGCGAAGACGGGCATGCTGGCGACGGCGGAGATCATCCGTGCGGTGGCGAAGACCCTGGACGAAGTCGGGCCGTTCCCGTTCGTGGTCGACCCGGTGGCGGCTTCGATGACGGGACACTCGCTCCTGCATGAGGACGCCCTGGAGGCAATCCGCACGGAGCTGTTCCCCCGCGCAACGCTGATCACGCCGAACCTGGACGAGGTCCGATTGCTGACCGGTGTGAATGTCGTGGACCCGGCTACCCAGCGCGAGGCGGCTGAGGCGTTGCTGGCCTTCGGCTCGCAGTGGGTCCTGGTGAAGGGCGGCCACATGCAGGGCACGGAAAACTGCGTGGACCTGCTCTCGGACGGCCGCGAACTCATCGAGCTGACCGGTCCGAGGTACAAGACGGAGAACACCCACGGCGGCGGCGACACCCTGGCGTCGGCGATCACGGCATCGCTCGCGAAGGGCGCCTCGGTGCCGGACGCCGTGGCGGCGGGGAAGAAGTTCATCGAGCGGTGCGTCGCGGAGGCCTACCCGCTGGGTGCGGGCGTGGGGCCGGTCTCGCCGTTCTGGGCGCTGGACAAGGACTAACGGACCGGCTGCAGCTCGCGGCCGTCGTATTCCTCGCGGGCCGAGCGGATGCGGCCGAAGTTCGCCTGCGACCACGCGCTCAGCGCGATCAGGTGCGCGCCCACCTCGGCCCCCATCTCCGTCAGGGCGTACTCCACCGTCGGCGGGGTCGTCGGGTAGACCGTGCGCGTCACGAAGCCGTCGCGCTCCAGCTGGCGGAGGTTCTGCGTCAGCATCTTCTGGCTGATGCCGTCGACCGCGCGGCGCAGCTCGCCGAACCGGTGCGGGCCGCGGGCCAGCGCGCCCAGCACCAGGGCCGTCCACTTGTTGGCCAGCAGGTCCAGCACGTCCCGGCACGGGCAGTTGCGGAGGTACACATCCCAGGGTCCGCCCTGGTCACAGGTGGTATCCATCAGGTACCTACGATACAGGCAAGTGCCTTCTGGCGAAAAGTGACCAAGGATCCGAAGATGGAGGCGACCCCGAACTCCGAAGGAGAGAACCGATGCGCATCGTGACCCAGCAGGCCCTCGGCGGCCCGGAGGTGCTCCGCGTCACCGAGGCACCGCGCCCCGAACCCGGGCCCACGGAGGTCCTGGTGCGGGTGAAGGCCGCCGGCATCAACCCGGTCGACTGGAAGGTGCGGCGCGGCGGCGGATTCCTCGGCGAGCCGCCGTTCACCGTCGGCTGGGACGTCGCCGGCGTCGTCGAAGAGACCGGCTTCGGCGCCACCGGCCTCGAGAAGGGCGACGAAGTCCTCGGCATGCCGTGGTTCCCGCGGCCGGCCAACGCCTACGCCGAGTACGTCACCGCGCCCTCAAGGCACTTCGTGCGCAAGCCGGCCGGGCTGTCGTTCGCCGAGGCCGCCGCGCTGCCGCTGGCCGGGCTGACCGCGTGGCAGGGGCTGGTCGACGTCGCCGGCGTCCACAAGGGACAACGCGTGTTCGTCGACGCCGCCGCGGGCGGCGTCGGCCACCTCGCCGTGCAGATCGCCAAGGCGCGCGGCGCGTACGTCATCGGCACGGCCAGCGCGAAGAAGCACGAATTCCTGCGCGAACTCGGCGTGGACGAGGCGATCGACTACCACGACACCGAAGCCACGGCGTCCGATGTGGACGTCTACTTCGGACTCGTCGGCGAGGACAGCGACCTGCGCTGGCTGCCCGCGATCAAGGAGGGCAGCCTGCTGATCGGCGTGCCCAGCGGTGTCGGCGACCGGGTCGAAAAAGCCGCCGAGGCCAGGAACGTGCGCACGAGGCGGATCCTCGTCGAACCGGACCGCGGCGGGCTGACCGGCCTCGTCGAACTCGTCGAGGCCGGTCAGCTGAAGGTCCACGTCGAGCGGACCTTCCCGCTGGCGGACGCCGCCAAGGCGCACGAGCTGGGCGAAGCGGGCCGGGTGTCCGGCAAGCTCGTGCTGACCGTCTAACCCCGCGCGAGCACCTGCGGCAGCACCGTCGTGAGCCCGGTCCAGTCCGAAGTGACCACCGACGCGTGCTGCTTCGCCAGCTCGGCGACGCGCTGGCCGGCCTGGTCGACCGTCGGGTTGTGGGCGTCGATGGCCGGCGCGACGTTCTGCCCGTCGGTCATCACCAGGTAGTAGTGGTTGGCGTCGTACCACCACGGCCCGGTCTGGGTCACCCACGCGTTCGCGTCGCCGTCGAAGACGACGAACCACGGCTTGAGGTCGGCGGTGTACTTGTCCCGCGGGTCACCGCCGGCCGCGCCGTGCACGGTCGGGAAGATGTTCGCGTCGCCGAGCTTGCCCGCGTTCTTGAGGCCGACCAGGTACCGCGCGTACTCGACGTCGGTGTGCAGCGTGTCGGTCGGGTTCCCCTCCTCGACCGTGCCCGGGATGATCTCGGTGATCACCCGGCCCCGCAACGCGTCCACGGACGGCCAGTTGTCCGCTTTGGCCGCGTCGTCGAGCGTGCCGTAGCCGCCGAGCAGCTCCGCCGGACGGAAGGCGACGCTGCCGAGGTGCGCCCGGAACGTGGCGTCCAGCTCGTCCGGGCCCAGGCCGGTGTTGTCCGAAAAGCCCGTCTTCATCTCGATCTTGAGCGTGATCGGCATGTGCCCGGGGTGCGCGGCCAGCCAGATCCGGATGTCGTCGAGGCAGTACTCCAGGTTCTTGTTCGTGCCGCCGGAGTACAGCTGCGACGCCGAAGTCGCGGCGACGCAGTTGTTCTGGTTCCCCAGCGGGTTCGAGTGGCTGACCTTCCACTCGTGGGTGAAGAAGTCCGGCCAGACGTCCAGCTCGATCAGCGACGAGCCGGCGTCGAGCGCCTGGGCGAGGTAGCCGTAGGCCGCCGGGTCGTAGGTGTTGTGCACGCCGACGGTCGTGACGTGGGAAAGCTTGGGACTGTCGGCATGCGCGGCGGTCGCTCCGGAGAGCGTGAGCGCGGCCGTGAGGAGTGCCACCGAGAAGAGCTTCATCCAGGCTCCTTCGAACGTGAGTAACGTTCACAATGTCCCACCGTGGTTGACTGTTGATGAAGCAAAAGAGGCTGATTGGCCTAGACCAGAAGTCGGGAAACCACCATGACGACGAGCCTTCCGACCGCCTTGACGATCGCCGGGTCGGACTCCGGGGGTGCCGCGGGGCTGCAGGCGGACCTGCGCACGTTCCTGACCTGCGGCGTGCACGGCCTGGTCGCGGTCACCGCCGTCACCGTGCAGAACACCCTGGGCGTGCACGACCGCGCCGACCTGCCGCCGCACATCGTGGCCGGGCAGATCGAGGCCGTGGCGGCGGACATGGGCGTCGGCGCGGCGAAGACCGGCATGCTGGCCTCGGCCGAGATCATCCACGCCGTCGCGGCGGCGTGCGACAAGGCGGGGATCGGGCGGGACGAGAAGATCCCGTTCGTGGTGGACCCGGTCGCGGCGTCGATGCACGGCCACCCCCTGTTCGACGAGGCCGGCCTGCACGCCCTGCGCGACGAACTGCTGCCCCGGGCGACGGTGCTGACCCCGAACCTCGACGAGGTCCGGCTGCTCACCGGGATGACGGTGACCGACCGCGAGGGCATGCACACCGCGGCGGTGGTGCTGCACCGGATGGGCCCGCGGTACGTCCTGGTCAAGAGCGGCCACCTGCAGGCCGACCCGGAGTGCGTGGACCTGCTGTTCGACGGTTCGACGTTCGTGGAGCTGCCGGGCAAGCGGTATTCGACGCCGCACACGCACGGCGCGGGCGACACGATGGCGTCGGCGCTGACGGCGGGCCTGGCCAAGGGGATGTCCGTGGTCGAGGCCGCGCGCTACGGCAAGTGGTTCGTCTCGCACGCGGTCGAGCACGCGTACCCGATGGGCGCGAAGGTCGGCCCGGTCTCGGCCTTCTGGCGGCTGGCTCCCGAGGAGCGCTGAGGTTCAGCCGATCGACTGATGGCCGAGCGCGCGCAGGACGTCGGCCAGCCAGACCAGGCCGTACCCGACCACCCGATCGGGGTCGTCGGCCATCGCCGACAGCTGCGCCCACGATTCGCTCAGCGCACCGAGCGTGAGCCCGGTGGGCTCGTGGCCGGGGTCGTGGCGCTGTTCCGGCGGCACCTCCCAGAACAGGTCGTGCTCGAGCGTGACCGAAGCACCGGCGCGTTCCGCGTGCGCCAGCAGGAGCTCGGTCACCTCGCGCAGCCGCGCCAGCGGGACCTCCGGGCCCTCACTCATGCATTTCCCTCTCCGCTCGCAAGAAACCTTTGCCGCCGCACGCGTTCTGCGGCTGATCCCGGTCGGGCCGTCGATGCGGAAAGTGGTCAGCGGCGTGGAGGGCGAGCTGCGCCGGAGAGCGGCTCAGTCGTCGGCGATCAGGGCTTCGAGCGCCGGGATCGCCGCTGTCAGGGCTTCGCGGTGCTCGGGTGAGAGCCGGTCGAGGCGCCGGTTCAGCTCCTGGACCCGCGTCGAGCGGACGCCGGAGACGAGCCGCTCACCCTCTTCGGTCGCCTTCGCCAGCCAAGCCCGCCGGTCGATCGGATCGGACTCGCGGCTGACGTACCCCGCCTCGACCAGGGACGCGATGATCCGCGACATGGTCGCCGCGGCCACGCCCTCCTTGGCCGCGAGGTCACCGAGCCGGAGCTGGCCCGCGTGCACCAGCGTCGCCAGCGCCGAGATGGCGCCGTGGCCCGGCCCCGGCACGCCGGCCTGCCGCAGTGACCGGGACAGCCTGCCCACGGCGAGGTACAACCTGCCCGAGACGTCCTGGACCGATGTGCTCGTCACGGCTGGCTCCTTCTGCCGGTGCGCCGGGAAATGCCGTCCACCTTACGGGCTGGTGGTGCACACTCGGCGTGAAGGCGCTCCGGTTCACCGTGGTGGACTCGACGCTTGCGCCCAGAAGCGCTGCGGCACGCGCCCGGCCTCGCGGGCCAGCCGTCCGGCGACGACGCCCGCGCGCATCGCCGCGGCCATCCGCTCGGGATCGGCCGCCCGGGTGACGGCCGTCGACAGCAGGACGGCGTCGCAGCCGAGCTCCATCGCCAGCGTCGCGTCCGACGCCGTGCCGATTCCGGCGTCCAGGATCACCGGCACACCCGCCCGCGACACGATCAGCTCGATGTTGTGCGGATTCCGGATGCCGAGGCCGGTGCCGATCGGCGCGCCCAGCGGCATCACCGCGGCACAGCCGGCCTCCTCCAGGCGCAGCGCGAGCACCGGGTCGTCGTTCGTGTAGGCGAACACGGTGAACCCGTCGGCGGCCAGCCGTTCGGCGGCGTCGAGGGTTTCGATGGGGTCCGGCAGCAGCGTCCGGTCGTCGGCGTGCACCTCGAGCTTGATGAGGTCGGTTCCCAGCGCCTCGCGGGCGAGCTGCGCGGTGAGCACGGCTTCGGCGGCCGTCCGGCAGCCCGCGGTGTTCGGCAGCAGCTCGATGCCCAGCCGGTTCAGGAGTTCGAGGACGCCGGAGCCGCCCTCGGCGTCGGCGCGGCGCATGGCGACGGTGGTCAGCTCGGTGCCGGACGCCACCAGCGCGCGTTCCAGCACGGCCAGGTTGGCCGCGCCGCCGGTGCCGATGATCAGCCGGGACGTCAGCTTGGTCGTGCCGATGACCAGTGGTTCTTCGTCCATTTCAGCCTCCCTGGACCGCGGTGAGCACGTCGAGGACCGCGCCCTTGGGGACGGCGGTGGTGGCCCATTCGGCTCGGCGGACGACGACGCCGTCGACCGCGACGGCGATCCCGGGCCGTTGCCCGCCCGACGCGTCGAGGACGTCGGCGACGGTGGCGCCGTCCGGGAACGCCGTCCACTCGCCGTTGAGCTTGATCTCCATCACACGTGCTCCTTCTGGTGCAGGCGGGCGGGGGACGCCGCTTCGGTGCCTTCCGGCGGCTTCTCCCCCTCGAGCCAGGCGACCACGGCGTCCGCGGTCACCGGGGCCATCAGCAGGCCGTTGCGGTGGTGCCCGGTCGCGGCAAACACCCTGCCGTCCAAGGCGCCGAGGTACGGCAGCGCGTCCCGGCTGCCGGCCCGCAGGCCCGCGGCGGTCTCGGCCAGCTCGTACTCGGTGATCGCGGGGAAGACGCGCTCGGCGCCTTCGAGCAGCTCGCGCACGCCGCGGACGGTGACGGTCTGGTCGAACCCGGCCTCGTACTGGGTGGCGCCGAGGACGAGCTCGCGGTCGCCGCGCGGCACGAGGTAGATCGGGCGGCCTTCGACGACGGCCCGGACGGTGTGCGCGGGCGGCGGCAGGCAGCCACGGCGGGGCCGCAGCCGCAGGATTTCGCCCTTGAGCGGGCGCACGGCGTCGGCGAGCAGCGGGTGCAGCTGCCCGGTCCAGGCGCCCGCGGCGAGCACGACGGCTTCGGCGTCCGGCAGTTCTCCGACGCGCTCGCGGACGAACCTGACTCGGCGGTTGACGCAGGCCGCGTACAGCGCGTCGAGCAGTTTCCGGTTGTCCACGGCCAGGTCGCCGGGCACGTGGAGTCCACTTCGGACAGACCCGAGGCCGGGTTCGAGCCGCTTGGCCTCCCGGCCGGTGAGCCGCTCGGCCGCGCGGCCGAGGGAGTGCAGGTGGCCGGCCAGGATGTCCAGGTAACCGGCGTCGGCGCTGTCGAAGGCGACGACGAGCGTCCCGTGCCCGGCCAGGCCGGGATCGACCCCCTCTGCCGCGAGGTCACGGGCGAAATCCGGCCAGCGTTTGAGCGACGCTTCGCCGAGGCGGAGGACGCCTTCCTCGCCCGGCCACGCCTCGGTGACCGGGGCGAGCATGCCGCCGGCCAGCCAGGACGCACCACCGCGGGCGGGTTCGGGGTCGTAGAGGGTGACACTTCGGCCGGTGCGCGCGGCACGCCACGCGGTGGCGAGGCCGATCACGCCGCCGCCCACCACTGCCAGGTTCGTCATGGAATCACGCTCCCTGCGCCGGCATGACCCGGATCAGGTTCCACGGTCGGAGCGGCAGCTCCCTCTCAGCCCGTGCCTCGGGCTCCCGTGCGGACTCCTCCACCTTACTGTGCCGTTCGTTGATAATCCAACCGCAGTCACGGCCGGATGGCTTTCGTGGCAACGGGCGCGCACCGCTCGCCGGGCGGCCTGCTTTGGTCGGATTACCAACGGCGCCAGGTACGGTCGCCGCTATGCCCGCCCTCTCCGGTGACAAGATCCGCGCCCGCCTCGACGCGGCGCGCCTGTACCTGTGCACGGACGCCCGCACGGACCGCGGCGACCTCGCCGCCTTCGCCGACGCGGCCCTCGCGGGCGGCGTCGACGTCATCCAGCTGCGCGACAAGACCGGCGCCTTGGAGGCGGCCGGCGAGATCGCGGCGCTGGAGGTGCTGGCCGAGGCGTGCGCCCGCCACGGCGCCCTGCTGTCGGTGAACGACCGCGCCGACGTGGCCTTGGCCGTCGGTGCCGACGTGCTCCACCTCGGACAGGACGACATCCCGGTGCCGCTGGCCCGGCGCATCCTGGGCGACGACGTCGTGATCGGCCGCTCGACGCACTCGCTCGACCAGGCGCTCGCCGCGGCCGCGGAGCCCGGCGTGGACTACTTCTGCACCGGCCCGTGCTGGCCGACGCCGACCAAGCCGGGCCGCCCGGCCCCGGGCCTGGACCTGGTGCGCGCGACGGCGGCCTGGGCCCCCGACCGGCCGTGGTTCGCGATCGGCGGCATCGACGGCGACCGGCTGCCCGAGGTGCTGGAGGCGGGGGCGTCCCGGATCGTGGTGGTCCGGGCGATCACCGAGGCCGAGGACCCCGAAGCCGCGGCACGCGACCTGCGAGCCCGGCTGCCCTGATCACGGGGTCGGCGTCGTCGCCGCGCCCTTGCTGGTCGGCGGGGTCGCCGTCGTGGCCGGGGCCGAGGTCGACGGCTGCTCGGTCGTCGTGCTCGGGGTGGTCGTCGTCGGGGTGCCGGAGGACGTCGTCGGCGGGGTCGAAGTCTCCGTCGGTGTCGTCTCCGTCGGGGACACCTGCGTGTCGTTCGTCGAGGTCGGCGGGGTCGTCGACGGGGTCTTGTCCTCGTGGCCGGCGCCGCCGCCGAAGATCTTGCCGACGCTCGCGCCCGTGCCGCCCGCCACCTTGCCCCCCGTGGCCGCGTCCACCCCCACCATCGACAGGATCGCCACCGCGAACGCCGCCAGGCTCGTGCCGATGATCAACGGCCAGCGCAGCTTCCGCAGCCGCGCCGACAGCCGTGACGGCTCTTCCTCCGGCGGTTTCAGCTGGACCGTCGGCTGCTCGGTGATGTCGACCGCGGGCCCGCGCCGCCGGATTCCCGACGTCGCCAGCTGGCGCGCCTTGAGCGCCGCCGCGCGGGTGCGCTCCAGCGAGCGCAGGTACAGCTCGCTGCCGACCGTCGACACCACGCTCGCCACGCCGGCACCGATCACCGTGCCCGCCACGCCCAGCGTCGAACCGAGCAGCGCCGCGGTCACCGCCGCCAGCGCCGCCGCCAGTACCTGCGCGATCCGCAGGCCCGGCTTCTGTTCCTTTTCTTCCGAAGCCGCTACGTTCTCCTTGCTCATGATCCCGATCTAGGTAGTCCGTGTTCTCCCCTGTCCAACGTCTAAGGCGCGCGAAGCACTCCCCTCGTTGCCGCAGCGTGAGGAGGACCACTTCGTCTGTCCATAATAGACACTCCAGATCGAACGTTTTCTTGACATACTCGGCACATGGAACTGGTGACGATCTCTGACATCGAGGCCGCCGCGAAGCGCGTCGCCGATGTCGCCGTGCGCACGCCCCTGTTGCTCCAGACCTGGGATCCCCGCGGAACCCTGTGGCTCAAACCCGAAAACCTGCAACCGGTCGGGGCGTTCAAGGTGCGCGGCGCGTTCAACGCCATCGCCACCCTGGACGACGCGGCCCGCGCCCGCGGCGTCATCGCGTACTCGAGCGGCAACCACGCGCAGGCAGTCGCGTACGCCGCGCAGCGGTACGGCGTGCCCGCGGTGATCGTCGTGCCGGACGTCGCGCCGCGGATCAAGGTCGAGGCCACCCGCGCGTACGGCGCCGAGGTGATCGAGGTGCCGATCGGCGAACACGAGGGCAAAGCGCGCGAACTGGCCGCCGAACGCGGGCTGACCCTCGTCCCGCCCTTCGACCACGCGGCCATCATCGCCGGGCAGGGCACGGCGGGCCTGGAGATCGCCGAAGACCTGCCGGACGTCGACGTCGTGCTGGTGCCGATCAGCGGCGGCGGGCTGGCGGCCGGCGTGGGCACCGCGCTCCGGGCCCGCTGCCCGCGGGCGCGCGTGATCGGCGTCGAACCGGCGCTGGCCGCGGACGTCGCCGACAGCCTCCGGCGGGGCCAGCTGGTCCGGTGGCCGCAGGCCGACCGCGCCCGCACGATCGCCGACGGCCTGCGCTCGGAGCCGTCGGAGCTGACCTTCGCCCACCTCCGGGAGGTCGTCGACGACATGGTGACGGTCACCGAGGACGAGATCCGCGAAGCCGTCCGCGTCCTCGCCACCAAGGCCCGGCTGGTCGCCGAGCCCAGCGGCGCGGTGACGACGGCGGCGTACCTGTCCCACGCCGCCGAGCTGCCGGCCGGGAAGACGGTCGCGCTCGTCTCGGGCGGCAACGCCGACCCGGCGATGTTCGCCGGGATCCTCGCGGGCTAGGCCCCGGCGACCGGGGCCCCGCCGCCGCGGATGTGCGTCGGCGGGCCCTCGACGCCGCAGTGGTAGCACTCGCCCAGGTGGGGGCACTCGTCGTCGGGCTTGGCTTCCGCCGGCGACGGTGGCGCGAGGACGCCGTTGTGGATGCCCAGCGCGATCAGGCCGCCGGCGATCGCCAGGGCCGCGCAGATGACCAGCGCCGTCCGCCAGCCCGCCGTCAGCGCCACCGGGTCCGCGTACGCCTCGCCGGTCAGCCCGGCCGCCGCCGGCAGCACCGCGACCGCCAGCAGGCCCCCTGACCGGGCGATGGCGTTGTTGACGCCGGACGCGACACCGGCGTAGCGGTCCGGGGCCGCGGCGAGCACCGTCGCCGTCACCGGCGCCACCACCGTCGCCAGGCCGAGGCCGAACACGACGACCGCGGGCAGCACCGTCCCGAGGTAGGACGCGCCGGGCGCGATGCGCAGCATCAGCAGCATCCCGATGCCGACGACGATCGGGCCGACGACCAGCTGCGTCCGCGGGCCGATGCGCTGCGCGAGCGCGCCGGAGCGGCCCGAAAGCAGCAGCATGATCACCGTCAACGGCAGCCCGGCCAGCCCGGACGCGGTCGGCGAGTAGCCGAGCGACACCTGCAGCTGCATGACCAGCAGCATCATCACGCCGCCGAGCGCCGCGTAGACCACGAACGTCAGCGCGTTCGAGAGGGTGAACGTGCGGTCGCGGAACAGCGACGGCGGCACGAGCGGCTCACGCGAGCGGTGCTGGACGTACCCGAACGCGGCCAGCCCCCCGATTCCCAGCAGGCCCGCGACCAGCACGATCGGGTCGCCGATGCCGCGGGCGGGCGCCTCCACCAGCGCGCCGGTCACCCCGGCGAGGCCGAGGGCGCCGAGCGCGGCGGCGCCGAAGTCCGGGTGCCCGGTGGCGTCCGGGTCACGGGATTCGGGGACGAATTTCCGCGCCATCAGCACCACGGCGACCGCGATCGGCACGTTGATGAGGAACGCCAGCCGCCACGACCACACCTGCACGAGGAATCCGCCGAGCAGCGGCCCGGCGGCGGCCGCGATGCCACCGAGGCCGGACCAGGCGCCGATCGCGCGGGCGCGCGCGTCGTGCGCGAAGGACGACTGGAGGATCGCGAGCGACCCGGGCGTCAGCAGCGCGCCGCCGATGCCCTGGAGGATCCGGGTCGCGACGAGCATCTCGGTGGACGTCGCGGCGGCGCACAGCCCGGACGCGACGCCGAACCAGACGACGCCGACGAGGTACATGCGACGACGGCCGTACCGGTCGCCGAGCGAGCCCGCGACGAGGATGAGCGCGGCGAGCGCCAGCATGTAGCCGTCGAGGATCCACTGGAGCCCCGCGACGGAAGCGTTGAGCTCGGCGCCGATGCGGGGCAGGGCGACGTTGACGATCGTGCCGTCGAGCATCGCCATGCCGGAACCGAGGATGGTGGTGGCCAGCAGGCCGCGGGCGGCACCGGTACCCCACCGGATCCCGGTGTCTTCAGTCGCAGTCACCCGGTCACTCCACCGCGACCGGGGACTGTCGTCAACCGCGCGCTTACGGCAGCAGCGTCGTCACGAACTTGTAGCGGTCACCGCGGTAGACCGAGCGGGCGAATTCGACCGGCTTGCCGTCGGTGGCGAACGAGTGCCGGGTCAGCATCAGCACCGGCATGCCGACGTCGGCGCCGAGCATCTCCGCTTCCTGCGGCCCCGCCAGCGACGTCTCGATCGTCTCTTCCGCGCGCTCGAGTTCGACGCCGTAGTGCTCGCGCAGAACGGCGTACAACGAACCGCCGGCGGAGACGTGCTTGCGCAGCCCGCGGAAACGGCCGAGCGGCAGGTGCGTCGTCTCGAGCGCCATCGGCTGCGAGTCCGCCAGTCGAAGCCGTCGAAGGCGAAGGATTTTCGCGCCGGTCCGGATTCCGAGCAGCTTCGCGAGATCGCCCTCGACCGGCATTTCCTCGACTTCGAGCAGCTTCGACGACGGCTTCAGCCCCTGCTTGCGCATGTCCTCGGTGTAGGAGGACAACTGCAGCCGCTGCGCGAGCTTCGGTTCGGCCGCGAACGTGCCTTTTCCCTGCACACGGTGCAGGCGGCCCTCGGCGGTCAGGTCGGCCAGCGCCTGGCGCACGGTGGTGCGGGAGACCGTGAACTCCCCGGCGAGCGCGCGTTCGGTCGGGATCGGCGACCCCGGCGGCAGCACGTCCAGGAGATCGAGGAGGTGCTGTTTCAACGCCCAGTACTTGGGCTCGCGCTGCCCGCGCATCCCGGCGACGGCGCCCGCCTCGCCCGTGGTGGTGGTCTCCAACATGCCCGGCTCCCTATGTCTTCCCTCATCGCACGCCACGTCCCCGTAAGAAACGTACCCTTTTCCCCAAACGCGCCGCCCCTATAACATTGGTCTAGACCTGACCGACGCCGCCTGAGTCCGGTACATAATGCCGGAGGTGGAGAGGAAAATGATGACCGAACAACGGCCCGGCGAGCACATGGCCGCGGAGATCGCCCAGCAACCGGACGTCCTGGCCGGACTGGTGGCTCGTCAGGCGGAAATCGCCGAGGTGGCGGAAAAGATCTCACAACGCCCCCCGCGGTTCGCGTTGCTCGCCGCGCGTGGATCAAGCGACCACGCAGCGTTGTACGCGAAGTACCTGATCGAGGTACTCCTCGGCCTTCCGGCCGGTCTGGTTTCCCCGTCCACGGCCACGCTGTACGGCGCGCGGCCGGATCTGCGGGACGTGCTGTTCGTCACGGTCAGCCAGAGCGGCGGCTCGCCTGACCTGATCGAGGTCACCGAAACGGCGCGGCGCCAGGGCGCGCTGACGGTGTCGGTCACCAACACGCCGGACTCGCCGCTGCGGGCGGCGTCCGAGCTCGGCGTCGACATCGGCGCGGGGGTGGAGAAGGCCGTCGCCGCGACCAAGACGTACTCCGCGACGCTGATGGCGCTGTACCTGTTGATCGACGCCGTCCGCGGGGGCAAGGCCGCCGACGCCGAGCAGATCGGCGAGCTGGCCCAGCAGACCCTGGACGGCGCCGACGAGGGCGTGCAGCGCGCGGTCGACCGGTACCGGTTCGTGGACCGGGTCCTCACCACCGGCCGCGGCTACTCCTACGCCAGCGCGCTCGAGGGTTCCCTCAAGCTCGCCGAGACCAGCTACCTCGCCGCCCGCGCGTACAGCGGCGCGGACCTGCTGCACGGCCCGGTCGCGGCGGTGGACGGCGAGACCGCCGTGCTCGCGGTGACCAGCGCCGGCCACGGCGGCCGGGCGATGCACGAGGTCCTCGAGGCCGTCGGCAAGCGCGGCGCGGACGTCCTCGCGGTCGGTTCGGCCGCCGCCGAGGTGCCCGCGGCGCTGCGCATCGACGTCGCCCCGACGGCCGAGGAGCTGGCGCCGATCCTGGAGATCCTGCCGATCCAGCGGATCGCGCTCGGCCTGTCGCTGGCCCGCGGCGGCGACCCGGACAGCCCGCGCGGCCTGCTGAAGGTGACCAAGACCCGGTGAGCTTCGCGGTGGGCGTCGACGCCGGCGGCACGTCGACCAGGGCCGCCCTGGTCGACGCCG
>NZ_JBFBBT010000016.1:141052-207410 GCF_040682815.1 Amycolatopsis sp. NPDC051102 | reverse complement strand
CCGACGGAGTAGGAGAGGCGGCGGTTGACGCGGTAGGCCCCGCCGGAGACTTCGACCCAGGGGAGGAGTTTGAGCAGCCAGCGGCTGGAGATGCCCTGCATCTGGGGGACGGATTTGGTGGTGGTGGCCAGGGTGCGGGCCGCGGCCCGGCTCAGGCTCGAGGGGGCCCGTTCGTCGGTGTCCACGGCATCCACCGGGTCGGTGACAGTCACAGCGAAACCTCACTCATTGGTAGCGGGGGTTGGTGGCGTGCCAGGTGAACCCGCCGCCCATCCAGGACCGGACGCCGACCAGGAACCGTTGCAGTTCCGGTGACGGCACCGCCATGAGGTCCCGGTGACCGTCCTCGAATTCGTGGACGATCCGGTTGTGCAGCTCGACGGTGGCTTCGACCGCCTCTTCGACCGCGCAACCGCGGTCGGCGGCGATCTGCAGGACCATGTTGCAGACCGGTTTCTCGTCGGCCGCGTCCTTGGCCACCGAATGGAGGTCGTTGACCAGCACCGACGCCGTGCCGGCCCGCATCATCGCCTCGCGCACGCGGGGGTCGTAGTAGAACGGCGCGGCCAGCTCGTAGCCGCCGACGGCGTCGACCAGGGTCATCGACGTGTAGAAGCTGTCGTGCTGGCGGGCCGCCAGGTATTCCCACGCCGGGGGGTAGCGGCCGGTGTGGCGCCAGGCCGCGTAGGCGTCCCAGCTGACGAACATCGAGAACGTCGCGTAGCAGACCCGCTGCACGAGCACCGGGGAACCGTGCCGGCCCAGGTGGTCGATCGCCGAGTGCAGCCCGACGAGGATCGGGTCGGACCGCAGCGCCTCGTCCAGCGGGGCCGAGAACTCCCCGGCCGGCGCGACCGGGTCCATCGCCGCCATGACGAGTGCCAGGCGCGGCGGCAGTTCGGTCGGCGCCGCGCCCAGCGTGCTGTCGTCGGCGTAGTAGTCGTCGGCCGCCCACCAGACCGCGTTGAGCTGCGCCGCGACCAGCAGCCGGTCCGGGTCGTCGCAGTCGGGGTGGGCGAGCATCACCAGCCGGCCGAAGCCGGCGCCGGCGATCTGCTCCAGGCCCTTGCCGGTGAACCCGCAGCCGGCCGCCCACGCGACCAGCCGCCGGTCCACCTCCGCGGCCAGGCCGTCGTCGACGCGGCCCACGACCGGGCAGTACAGCGGCGGCGCGCTGCCGTCACCCCACGGCAGGTAGGCGTAGGCCGGGTCCGGCCCGGACGCCGGCGCGAACTGCGTCGCGATCCGGGCCGCCGACGTCCCGAGACCGAACGGTCCCGCCGGCAGGCCGAGGTCCCCGCTCGTCCACTGTGGACAGCCGGTCATGGTGGTCTCCTCCGGCACCGGCCCCGCCTCAGACGCGGTCGGCGGCGATGAGCAGGTAGTGGAAACTGCCTTCGCGGTAGGCGGTCAGGAACGGGTCCTCGATCCCGGTGGCGACCGACGACTTCGCCCGCAGCTCCCAGTACGGGATCGTCGCCGCGGTCAGGTCGACGACGTTGATCGGGACGAACCCGTTGGCGGACAACGCCTTGAAGTAGTCGCCGCGGGCGTGGATGTTGCAGATGTAGTGCTGGTCGATCTGGCTCACCGCGCGCGACCGGCCGCCGGTGACGTCGTTGTAGCACCCGGTGATCGTCACGTACCGGCCGCCCGGCCTGAGCTGCCGGGCGTGCTCGGCGAACAGGGCGTGCAGGTCCACGTACATCGTGCTCTCGTTGTTCCAGATGCCCTGGAACGCGCCGGATTCGAAGCCGGTGTCGAGCATGTTCCGCAGGTGGTAGCGCACCGAGCCGTCGATCCCGCGCCGCCGCACGTGCTCGTTGGCGAACCCGACCTGCTGCTCCGAAATGGAGATGCCGTCGACCTGGCAGCCGAACCGCAGGTGGGCCATGACGCTCGTGCCGCCGCGGCCGCAGCCCGCGTCCAGCAGCCGGTCCGACGGCGCGATCGGGCCCAGGTGGTCGAGCAGGACCTCCGCCTGCGCGGTCTCGAGCCGGTGCATCTCCGCGATGATCGCCTCGTCGCGAGTGGCCTCCGGGCCTTCCAGCACCGCCGGGTCGTAGTCGCCGAGGCCGTAGTGGTGGTGGTAGAGACCATCGACGTCGCCCAGCCGGAGGTTCACCGGATCCTTTTCGGCGTTCCAGTAGGCGGCCACCGACTGCTGGTACGCGGTGCGGGCCACGGGCTGGTCGAGAGCGGTCATCAAGCAACTCCTCGCTGGCGGTTACGCTGGCAGGCAACGAAAACCGGGCCGCCGGCCGGGGCGGCCCGGTTTTCGTCCCCTCCCCGTCGACGCTAGTGCCGGGAGTTTCACCTGGACAAGGCGCTTCACTCGCGCTGGCCGAGCGTGGCCCGTCCGGCCCAGCGAGGCCCCCGCCCCGGTGTGCAGCGAGGTGGCACAAGATCCCCGTTCGGGACCGGCGACACCTCGTCCGGCTGACGGTTCGCCACCCTCCGTGTCAGGTGCTGGCGAGGTGCGCCGTCACGCCCGTGTCCTCGGGCCGCCCTCCGTCGTGATCCCGGCGAGGAAGTGGCGCTGCGCCACGAAGAACACGATCAGCAGCGGCACGGTCGTGATGACGCTCCCGGCCAGCACGATCTCCCACCGCTGCTCGTTCGCCTGGCCGAACTGGTCCGACAGCGCCTTGAGCCCGCGGGGCAGCGTGTACAGCGCCGGGTCGCGCAGGTAGATCAGCGGCTTGAGCAGGTCCGACCAGCTGGCCTTGAGCTCGAACACGAAACTCACGATCAGCGCCGGACGGCACAGCGGCACCGCGATCCGCCAGAACAGCGTCCAGTGGCTCGCGCCGTCGACGCGGGCCGCCTCGAACACCTCCCGGGGCAGGCCGAGGAAGAACTGGCGCAGCAGGAAGATGTAGAACGCGCTGCCGAACAGGTTCCCGGCCCACAGCGGCACCTGCGTGTGCGCCAGGCCGACACTGTTCCAGATCAGGTACACCGGGATCATCGTCACCGCGGCCGGCAGCATCATGGTGGCCAGCACCAGGCCGAACAACGCGTTGCGGCCCGGGAAGCGGAAGTAGGCGAAGCCGAACGCCACCAGCGAGCTGGTCAGCGTCACGGTCACGGCCGCGGCGAGCGACACCACCACGCTGTTGACCAGCCAGGCCGCGACCGGGGCCGCCCGCCAGATCTCGACGTAGTTGTCCCACGCCCAGGTGCGCGGGATCAGCAGGTTGTCGAAGACCTGCGCGCGCGGCTTCACCGAAGCGCTCAGCAGCCAGACGAACGGGTAGAGGAACAGCACGGTCGCCGCGGTCAGCGCGCCCCACCGGAGCACGCGGCGCGCGGTCACCGGTCACCGCCTTCGTAGTAGACGAACCGGCGGCTCAGCCGTACCTGCACGAGCGTGATCGCCAAGATCACGACGAACAGCAGCCACGCCATCGCCGAGGCGTACCCGAGGTGGAGGAACTCGAACGCCTGCTGGAACAGGTAGATCAGGTAGAACAGCGCGGCGTCGTTGCTGTAGGTCGCCGACGCCGCGGAGCCGTAGAAGGCGGTGTAGGCCTCGTCGAACGACTGCAGCGCCGCGATCGTCTGGACGATCAGGGTGAAGAACAGCGCCCCGCTGATCATCGGCACGGTGACCCGCCGGAACCGCTGCCACGCCGACGCGCCGTCGAGCTCGGCGGCCTCGTACAGCTCCCGCGGCACGCCGCGCAGCGCGGCCAGGTAGATCACCACCGTGCTGCCCACCGACCACAGGTGCATGAGCACCAGTCCCGGCTTCACCCAGGCCCCGTCGGTGCTCCACTGCGGCCCGTCGATGCCGACCAGCCCGAGCACGGCGTTGACCAGCCCGACCTGGCCGTTGAACAGGATCAGGAACAGCACGCCGACGGCGACCTTCGGGGTGACCTCGGGCAGGTAGAACACCGTGCGGAAGAACCCGGCCGACCGGCGCCCCGCCCGCGTGAGCAGGGACGCCAGCGCCAGCGAGACGGCCATCGTGGCGGGCACCGACAGGACGGTGTACACGAGGGTGTTGACCAGGCTCTTGCGCACGGCCGGGTCGTCCAGCAGGCGCCGGTAGTTGGCCCAGCCGACGGCGTCGGGCGAGCGCAGCGCGTCGTAGTCGGTGAAGGAGAGCACCAGGCTGGCGACCATCGGGATCGCCATGAAGACGACGAACCCGATCATCCACGGCGACAGGAACGCGTACGCGGCCCAGGTTTCCCGCGTGCGCCGCCTCACCGGTGGGCCACCGCGGCGTCGAGCGCCCGCTGGGCTTCCTGCTGGGCCTGCCGCAGGGCGTCGGCGGGCTGCTGCTCGCCGGACAGGACCCGGTTGACGGCGTTCTGCCAGGCCGTCTTGAACTCCGAGCCGGCCGGGGACGCGGGCATGGTGAAGGCGCTGTCCTGCGCCTTCAGGACGGTCCGGACGGCGGCGTCGAACGCCGGCCGGTCCGCCAGCTGCACGAGACTGCCGAAGATTTCCTGGTCTGCGACGCGGTTCCCGGTGTACACGCCGGTGAACGCCTTGCCGGCGGCCTTGCGCTTTTCGGCCCGCGCCTTGGCGGCGGCGACCCACGTCGGCGCGTCGGTCATGGTCTTGATCCAGGCACACGCCTGGTCCTTGTGGGTGCTGCCGGCGGGGATCACCCAGGCGCTGCCGGTGACCCAGTCGATCGGCGTGCCGCTGGTGTCGGTGAACGGCGCGGCGGTCACCCGCACGTCCGGCGAGTAGTTCGCGAGGACGTTGAGGTACCAGTCGTCCATCAGGGTGGCCGCGAGCTGTCCCTGCTTGAACGGGTTCTTCTCGCCGAAGAAGTCGAACGAGTCGCGGAACGCCTTCACCGCGCCCCAGCCGCCTTGGGCGTCGATCAGCGACTTGGTGTAAGCGAGGGCATCGGCCAGCCGCGGGTCGTCGAGGTGCGCGGTGCGGCCGTCGTCGCTGAGCATCCGGACGCCGTTCGCCTTGGCCCACAGCGGGAGGAACTCGGGGATCTTCGGGTCGAACCCGATCCGGGACAGGGTGCCGTTCGTGCGGGCGGTCAGTTTCTGCGCGGCCGAGGCCAGCTCGGCCCGGTCGGCCGGGGCGAGGTCCCGGGGCGTCAGGCCACCCGCTGCCACGGCGGTGTCGTTCACCAGCAGGACCCGGTTGTCGTAGAACTCGGGCAGGCCGTAGACCTTGCCGTCGAGGGTGACTTCCTGCAGCGCGGCGGGCCGGTACTGCCCGACGTCGACGTGCTGCTTGGCGATGCAGTCGGTGAGGGGTTCGAGGGTGCCGCGGGCGGCGTAGGTGCCGAGCAGCTGCCGGTCGAGGTAGACGAGGTCCGGCGGGGTGTGCGAGGCGACCGCGGCGAGGAACTGCTGGGCGTCGAAGGCGCTGCCGCCGATCTTCACCGTGGCCGGCGCGATCGCCTTGCCCGCCAGGTCGGCCCGGGTGGTGGCGATCTCGTCGCCGAGGCCGAAGCCCATGGTCGTGAGGGTCACCGCGCCGCCGGTGTCACCCCCGCTGCCGACTCCGCCGCACCCGGCGAGCAGCACGACCACACCCGCACCGGCCAGAAGTTTCCGCACCATTGCGCACCCCTCCCAGAGGGGCGGAAAGTACCCACGGAGCGGAGGGTCCAAACCAGTGCGTCAGTGCGGGTCGGTGACCCAGGGGTTCGGGCGGCAGACCGCACCGTCGGGCCGGACGTTGGTGGCTGCCCCGGGTTCGGCGCGGTTGAGGTTCGCGAGGTAGGTGTTGGAGAGCCCGAAGGTCTGCTGCATCATCACCGGCGCCGGCGCACCGGGCGCGGGGCAGCCGACGTGGCCGAGGCCGAGGGCGTGCCCCATCTCGTGGTTGACGGCGTAGGCGCGGTAGCCGGCCAGGTCCCCGTCGTAGGAGTGGGCGCCGCGCAGCCACCGGGCGAGGTTGAGGACGATCCGGTGGTCGTGGGTGAGCCGGCACGAGGAGTCGAAGGGGATGGTGAAGCCGCAGAGGTCGGGCCGCCGCGCGGTCCCGGGACTGGTGAGGCTGATCCGGACGGCTGGCTGGGCACCGGGATCACCGAGCCGGCGGAAGGTGACCTCGCCGAGCCCGGTCCAGCCGCGCGGGTCGGCGAGGATCGCGTCGACGTCCCGGTCGAAGCCGGGAACGTCGATCCCGTCCTCGATTTCGACGGTGTAGGTGAGGACGCGGTCGCCGGACCCGATGTCGTGGCCGGGCCCGGGAACGACGTGCCAGGTCCCGGCGCCGGCTTCGGGGACGGGAACGCCATCGGGCAGCGCGGCCGGTTCCGGCGCAGGAGCGGGCCGGGCGGCGGGTACGGAGCCGGCGGGCTGCGCGGAGGCGACCCCGGACACCCGCTTGGGCTCGGCGGCGCGGGGCGTGAGCAGCAGGGCAAGGGCGAGGGCAACGGCGAACACGAGCACGGCGGGCGGCCACCAGGGCGGCGACGCCGGCGCGGGCGGCGGCGAAGGCGCGGGAACGACGACGGGTTCGGGCGCGGTCGAGATCCGCGGAACGCGCGGGGCGGGCGGACCGACGGCGAGCGCGGGGGCGATCGGCGGGCTTTGCCTTGTGGCGTGGGCGGATTCCGGTGCTTCGGAGGTGGTCGCTGTTGAGTCTTGCGGGGTTGCCGGTGTGGCTTCGGCCGAGATTCGGGGCGGGCGCGGGGATGCCGGGACCGGAGGTGCCGCGGCGAGATCCTCGGGGCCTGGCCAAGCCGGGGTATCGGGTTCGGTCGCGGGCTCGGCCGGAGTTGCTTGAGCCGGCACCGATGCTTCGGCAGGCGCGATCCGAGCGGCGGTGGTCGCCGGGGCCGCCTGGGCCGAGGGGGGTGCGTGTGTTGCGGGAGCTGCGGTCGCGTCGGCGGTGGGTGCCGATGGCGTTGCCGGACCCGGAGAGGCCGCTGCAATGCCGGTTGTGGCAGCCGCTGGGGCTGTGTGGGCGGTGGGTGCCTCCGAATCCGCAGCTGTCGGTGCCTCGGCAGGTGCAACTCCAGCCGCGACAGCCGTCGGGGCCGCGTGCGCCGAGGGTGCATCCGGAATCGGAGGTGCCGGTGCTTCGGCCGGTGCAATGCCGGGCGTGGCAGCCGTCGGGGCTGTGTGGGCGGTGGGTGCCTCCGGAACTGAAGGTGCCGGTGCCTCGGCAGGCGCAACCCCAGCCGCGGCAGCCGTCGGGGCCGCGTGCGCCGAGGGTGCCGTCTGCGTCGGGGGCGCGGTATCTGCCGGTGCCTCGGGAACACCCGCCGCGGTCCAGGCCGGTGCAGCGGCGGGAGCCACCTGGCCCGTGGCCGCCGGTGGCTGCTTCTGCGCCGGGATGCGCGGGATCCGCGGCGACCGTGGCGGCGCCGTCTGGTGCGTGGGCTGGTTGCGGCGGCGGGGCTGCGGCAGCCAGTCCACCCGGGCGACGGGGTGCGGGTCAGTAGGCAAGGCCCACGCTCGCACACGCCGGCGCCACCTTGCCTTCGGAACGCGGGTACGACACCGTCGACGGGTCTCCGTCCGAGGTGTAGCGGTGGCCGCTCGGGGACGCCAGCTCGTCCAGCCAGTGCGTCGAGCCGTACTCCGCTTCGCGGCCTTCGGACTGCGAACGGATCCGGGGAATCGCGCCGGGGTCGAACTCGGCGGAACACGGCGACGGGGCCGGCCCGGCGCCCACCAGCAGCACCCCCGCGTACGAATAGCCGGCGCCGCGCTGCGCCAGCTCTTCGCGGTGCGGGTGGGCCCCGAACGGCAGCGCCAGCGTCGTCGGCTGGTAGCCCGGGACCGCCTTGCGGATCAGGGCGTCCCCCTCCGTGATGGCCGTGGTCGCTTCGCTCTCCGTGGCCTTGCGGAGGTTGGTGTGCTTGCGGGTGTGGTTGCCGATCTCGAAGCCGTGCTCCACCAGCCAGCGCAACGTCCGGCCGTCGCCCGGGTCGGCGAACGGGTGCTCGTTGACGTACATGCTCGCCACCGGGCGGAACCGCGGGTGCGCCGCCGCGACGTCCAGCAGGATGCGGACCGCCGTGCCCGGGGCCGGCTGGCCCTGCGGGGTGAGGCTGAACGTGCTCGGGTCGCCGTCGTCGAAGGTCAGGACCACCGGGTGCGCGCCGGCCGGGAGGTCGAGGCGGTGGGCGACCAGGTCGGCCGTCGTGACCGGCACGTAGTCCTCGGCCGCCAGCCGCTCGAGCTCCGCCGTGAAGTCGGCGGGCGTGCGGTCGTACACCGAACGCGGCTGCGCGCTGAGGCGGTGGTACATCAGGACCGGCACCCGGCCGAGCTCGTCGGCGCCGGCCTGCCGGGCGGCGGCGGCCGTGACGCGGGCCGGGGCCGCGGACGGCGCCGGCCGCGGCGGCGCGGACGCCGGGGCCACGGGCGCCGGACCGCCACAGGCCGCCAAGGCGAGGAGTGCGGTGAACCCGGTACCGAACCGGAAAAGGCAACGCATGCCGGAAGTGTGGCGCCGCCCCGCAGCGGGTGCGGGCCGAGCCACCGGGTCGGGTGATGGCGGAATTGCCCACCGCAGCCCCGGAAACCGGGTTTCCCCAGGCCGGGGCGCCCATCCCGGAATCGAAATCCTGCACGATGCGGTGATCGTCGGGGAACGGGTTTCGCGAAGATCGTGATCGGGTACTTTTCTTCGATGGTCCCGAAAAAGGCGGTTGCCGCCGAACGAACCTTCGATCGACGTCTGGTCCTCACCGCCGCCCTCGCGGGCTTGGCCACGAGCGCGTGCGGCGCACTGCAGCGAGGCAACGCGCTCGTCGTGCCGGCCCCCGCGGCGGCGGCTGCCGCCGCGGCTCCACCGCCGCCACCGCCCAACCCGCTCGAAACCGGCCTGCTCGTCGGCTTCTGCGGCGCGCCGGGCGCGAAGGCCCTCGGCCGCATGACCGGCGACCTCACGGAAGCGAGCCGCGGGCTGCAGAAGCAGATCGCCGCGTTCCCGCCGGGCCGCCCGATCACCCCGGTCGTGGAGCTGATCGCCACCACCGTGCACCGCTCGCCCGGCGCGGACGGCATGTACCGCAGCCGCTGCGAAGACTCGACGGTGCGCGACTACCTCGACGCCGCCCGCGCGCTGAAGGGCCTGCTGCTGCTGAACATCCAGCCCGGCCGCGCCGACTTCCTGCCCGAGGTCCAGGCGTACGAGCGCTGGCTGACCGAGCCGGACGTCGGGGTCGCGCTCGACCCGGAGTGGGCGGTGGAGCCGGGCGTGGTGCCCGGGAAGAAGTTCGGCCGCACGACCGGCGGCGAACTCGACGAAGTCGCCCGCTACCTCGGCGCCCTGGCCGACGCGCACCACCTGCCGGCCAAGGTGATGGTCTACCACCAGGTCGCGGCGTCCGTGGTGCGCGACGAGCAGCAGCTGCACGCCCACCACGGCGTTTCGGTGGTCAAGGTCGTCGACGGCATCGGGTCGGCTTCGGCCAAGAAGGCGACGTGGAAGACGCTGATGACGACCATGCCCGCGCACGTGCGGCCGGGGTTCAAGCTGTTCTTCGAGGAGGACACCCGCCACGGCACGCCCCTGATGAGCCCGGCCGACGTCATGGCGCTGAACCCGACCCCCGCCTACGCCGTCTACGAATAGTCCCCGGCACGCCAAAGCCCGGTGCGGCACGCCGCACCGGGCTTCTTCGTGTTCTGCAGGGGTTCGTCGGCCGCGGACGACGAAAGCCCGGCGCGGGAGGGGAACCGCGCCGGGCCGTCGCCGGCTTGTCCGTCCGGGGGTCCGGCCGGCTCAGCCGACCGGGACGGGCAGCCCGCCGAGAAGGTCGTTCACCAGCGCGGAGAGGCTGATCAGGACCCGCTGCAGCAGTGCGTTGAGCAGGGCCGAGACCGGCGGCAGCGCCTGGCGGGACTGCAGCTGCGCGGCGAGGTCGTCGACGCCCTTGCGCGCCTTGGCGGTCTCCTGCTGCGCCGTGGCCGCGCTGTCCTTGGCCGCGGCCTGGATCGTGTACCGCTTGCCCTGGGACAGATCGGTGAGCAGCGGGTCCAGCCGCGCGAGGGTGGCCCGCGTGCCGGGCACGTCCCCGCGGTCCGCCCGCGATGCCAGCTGGTCGCGCAGGCCCTGGACCTCGGCCGCCGCGCTGGTGGTGCTCGACGAACCGCTGCCGCCGGGCCCGCCCGCCGTCGCCACACCCACTCCCGCCAGGGTCACCGCGGCGGCGGTGACGAACACCGTGAGCGCTCGGGTCAGTGCACTTTTCATGTCGTACTCCTCCGGATTGTGCGATGCCGACTGCGATCATCGTGAGCGCCGATCCGCGATAGCGCGAGCGGATGGCCGGGGCCGGTCGCGGTGCTCGGTTCCGCACGGTGTACGGCCTTGCGGTGGCATCGCAACAAACATCAACTTCGCGTGAAGCGCATCCGAAGCGATTTTGTGCTTCAGTTACGGTAGGTAATAGCGTCACTCGACCGTGGCGGCCTATTACCATGAATGGCTGAATCAACCCGATTTTCTTCGTGTCGGGTTCGCGGGGTACCAGAACGGGTGACGTCGCACTTTCACTCAATCGTGAGGTTTGGGGGAGGTGGGGCTGGGTAATCACGGCCGTTTGCTGTAAAGTGCGGAAGCCACCCTTAAGTAGGGTAGGGTGAAGAAACACTTCTTGTGCGCCGAGTCACTCGCTAATCTGAGCGGCGGTCGTGGGGCCGGTCTTCCGTGCTTCCGCGGCCCCCTCGGTGCCGAGAGCTGACAACTGGGCGCCATTCGGAGAAGCAGGAAACGCAGAACGTCCCGACGCCGACGGCGCCGGGACGTTCTGCGCGAAGAGGAGAAGGGGGATCCACGGTGCGCGGCACCAGGGGCACTCGGCCACCCGGTGGACGCCGGGTGCGGGGGACCGGTGGCGCCCAGGCGTTCGGCGGGTTCGGCCGCGGGGCGGCGGTCGGATGCCGTGGTGCTGGTGGTGCGGAGGCGTTCGGCCGTGGGGCGGCTGTGGGATGCTGTGGTGCGCGCGGACCGCAGGTGCTCGGCAGGTATCGCCGCGGGCCGGCCGGTGGATGCCGTGGACCGGCGTGCGAATGCAGCGAGACGGGTGGCGCTCACCCGGCTGCCGGGTTACTTCGCAGTTCGGCGAGATGCCGTGGTGCCGGTGGCGCTCAAGCGCCCGGCGGAAACCGCCGGGCACCCGGCGCGCGCCGGCCGTGGGGGACTGCCGGAGTTCAGGCGTTCGGCGGGTTCGGCCGCGGGCCGGCGGGTGAATGCAGTGGTGCCGGTGGCGCGCAAGTGTCCGGCGGAAACCGCCGGATTCCCGGCGCGCGTCGGCTGTGGGGGACTGCCGGAGCTCACGCGTTCGGCGGATTTCGCCGCACGCTGGCGGCTAAGGGCCGTTGGACCGGTAGCGCTCGGCTGTCCGGCGGGTTATGTCGCAGCTCGGCGGGATGCCGTGATGCCGATGGCGCTCAAACGGCCGGCGTGCGCCGGCCGTGGGGGACTGCCGGAGCTCAGGCGTTGGGCGGGTTCGGCTGCGGGCTGGCAGGTGAATGCTGTGGTGCCGGTGGCGCGCAGGTGTCCGGCGGAAACCGCCGGGTTCCGGGCGCGCGCCCGCAGTGGGTGACCGCCGGAGCTCACGCGTTCGGCGGATTTCGCCGCACGCCGGCGGCCAAAGGCCGTTGCACCGGTAGCGCTCAGTTCCCCGGCGGGTTATCCCGCAGCTCGGCGAGATGCCGTGATATCGGCGGCGGCGCTCAAGCGCCCGGCGGAAACCGCCGGGCACCCGGCGCGCGCCGGCCGTGGGCGACCTTGCGGCCTCAGACTCCCGGCGGGTTCCGTCGCGGGCTGGCCGGCGGATACGTGTTCGCCGGCGGTTCCGCGGGCGCCGCCGGGTATCCCGCCATCGCGCCCGGCTTCGGGCCGCGCCGCACCAGTCCGGCCAGGCCCAGCAGGCCCACCAGGCCGAGCAGGCCCCACAACCCGTTGTCGTCGTTGTCGTCCCGCGCCGTATTCACCTGGTTGCCGTCGTCGGTCTGGGCCTGCCATGCCGGTGTCGCCGCCTCCGGGGCCGCCGATGCGGGCCATGCGCCGGTCAACGCGATCGCGGCGGCCGCGGCCGTTCCGCAGAGCAGTTTCCGTGCGGTGTGCGTCATCTCGGTTCTTCCTTCCGGTCGGAGGGGCTTTCCCCGGCGGCGTACCCCCGCGGCTCCCGTTCACTCCCGTTGTCACGGGAACGAGCGAAGACTTCACCTTCGAACCCCGGTTCGGGCCGCTTTCCCGGCGTTTGTAAGATGGCTCCCGCTTCAAGACAGATCCGCGCAGGGACGCGCTGTGCGCGCACGTCCGCCCCGGCCGTCCTTTCCGTTCTCAAGCGCAGCAGCTCATCCGAGCCGGGCCATTCCGTCCACTGCCGTGGACCGGGGGAGAAATGAACACTGATCTCGTTGTCGCGCCGCTCGGCGCGACCTTCACGCCACGCCTCATCTGCACCACCGGTGACCGCCTGATCCACCCCGCCGACGGCCGCAACGACCTCGCCAGGATCGTCGTGCGCTGGGCCCGTGCCTGGGTTCCCGAAACCTGGCCCGCCCGCCAGTACTTCGCCGCACTGGGGATCGGCGACGAGGAAAACCCCTGCTACGGCGACGAAGCCGTCGTCGGCTGGCACCTGCTGCAGCCGCGGCCGGACTCGCTCGCGTGGCGGGTGCGGTCCGGCGAAATCGACGTGACCACCGCGCTCACCGCCGAAGCCGAGGCCTGGCCCCAATAGCGAACCGGTCCGAAGAGCCCTGCGCCACCCCGGCGCGGGGCTCTTTCGCGTGCCCGGATTCTTCCTTGCCCCACAACCGGTTCCGGTGGAGGATGACCGGAAGACCTTGGCGGGAACGAAAGCCCGCGTGTAACCCGATCGGACCACTCTCCACGCGGTCAGAGGCTCGCGGTAGCCACACGATGGTGGCATGAAGTGGAAACGACGCGCGCGCATCAGTACGTTCCACCACACAGGACGGAGTACACACCTTCGCTGCAGTCCTGTTTCTCCGAAACTGTTCACCGAGGAGCAATCCATGCTGAAGAAGATTGGCTTCGTCGCGGTCACCGCGGCGGCCGGCGCGTTCCTGGCCGGCGGCGTCGCCGCGGCCGGCACCCCGGAGGGCCACGAGCACCACCACCACGGCCACCACTACGGCGGCTACGACCAGATCAGCCAGGTCGGCCTGGTCAACCTGAACAACACCGACGTGCTGCACAACGTCAACGCCACGCTCGGCCTGTGCGGCAACGACATCAACGTGCTCGGCGTGCAGGTGCCGATCCACGACTCGCTCAACGGCCTCGGCGTGCCGATCCTGTCGCCGGGCGAGCACTCGGCCGAGGGCGAGGGGCCGTACAACTGCGCGTCGGGCGGCCTCGCCGACGGCGGCACGAGCCAGGGTCACTGAAAATCTCCGTGCCGGGGCCGCCCGCTGTGTGCGGACGCCGGCTCCGGCACGGGATCCGGCAGTTGCGCGGCCGTCGCGTCGCGCGCCCGGAACACGGAGCGAACTGCACACTCCGGTCCGCGTCCCGGGCACGCCGCGACGCCGGATGACGCCGGCCCGGGTGGGACCGGCCGCGACGCTGGAGAAGTGTGCCGGTCCCGCCCGGCGTGATCGCACCCTGACGGACTTCCCCGGGCCCGGCGAACCGAAGCCGGGCCCGTTCCCTTCCCCGATCCCCTGCCGGACCGTCCGGTGGGTTTTCAGAAGGAGTTTCTTCCCGTGATCAAGCAGATCGGCTTCGTCGCCACCGCCCTCGCCGCCGGGATGGCGGTGCTCGGCGGATCCGCGTCCGCGACCAACGTCACCGTCGCGGGCCACCCGGTCGACTCCACCGACCAGTTCGGCCTCGTCGGCAACGTGCAGAACCTCGACGCGGTGCACAACCTGAACGTCGTCGGCGGCGTCTGCGACAACGACATCAACGTGCTCGGTGTCCAGGTCCCGCTGCACGACACGGCCAACGGCATCGGCATCCCGGTGCTCTCCGCGGGCGACCACTCGGCCGAGGGCGAGAGCCCGGACAACTGCGCCGCCGGCGAGATCGCCGACGGCGGCACCACCCAGGGCAACTGACCGAATCCCGGTCCGGAACCGCCGCGTGGGACTTCCGCGCGGCGGTTTTGTCACGTCCGGTCGAGCCGGTGCACGGCCACCTCGCGCACGACCAGCAGCACCGCCGCCGCGACCGGGACCGCGACGAACGCGCCCACCACGCCGAGCAGTTCGAACCCGAGGAGCACCGCGACCACGGTGACCAGCGCGGGGATCCGGACCGCCCGCCCGACGATCTTCGGCAGCAGCACGTAGTCCTCCAGCACCCGGTAGCCGACGAAGAAGCCCAAGGTCGCGAGCCCCACCGGCACCGACACCGTGAGCGCGACGAGGCTGGTGCCGGCCCCGGCCGCCACCGAGCCCGCCACCGGCACGAGGTCGAGCACGGCGACGAGCACGGCCAGCACCAGGGAGTACGGCACGCCGAACGCCGACAGCCAGGCGAACGTCAACGCGCCCGCGATCAGCGACACCACCACGTTGCCGACGAGGTAGGAGCCCACCTTCCGGAAGACGGCGTCGCCGATCAGGATCACCCGCGGCCGCCGGGAACGGGGCGCCAGCCGGTACAGCGCCGTGCGGATCCGCGGGAAGTCGGCGACGAAGTAGGTGGCGAGCACGACCACGATCGCCGCGTCGGCGAGCAGCCCGGCGAGCGACTTCGCGACGTCGGACACGTGGACCGACCGGATGGCGGCTTCGAGGCCGAAGGTTTCGTTGGCCTGGCCGAGCAGGGTCGCGTGGTCACGCAGCAGGGACAGGTAGCGCGGGGCGCCGTCCCGCAGCTGCGTCGCCTGGTCGGCCAGCGGCACGGCGGCCGCGGCGATCGCGCCGCCGAGCACGGCCAGCCCGGTCACGACGACGACGGCGGTGGCGATCGCGCGCGGCATCCGGCGCGCGAGCCGGGCGGTCACCGGCTCGAGGCCGACCGCCAGGAAGAACGCGATGCCGATCAGGAGCAGCGCGTCGGAGGCGGCGAGGACGACCTCGACGACGGCGACCGTGACGACCACCCCGGCCGCCGCCAGCATCCCGGTGAAGAACGGTGCCCGGCGATCGAGCGGTTTTCCCGGCGCGCCCAAGGGTTTTTCCTGCCGGGCGGCCGCGCCTTCGGCCTCGCCGACGGGGTGGCCGGCGCGGTAGGCGCCGCGTCCGCTCGTTGCGTGCATGCGACGGCGGCTACCCCGGCCCGGCGCGGGCGAATCCCCCCGATCCGGGTGCGCGGGCAAGTCCACGCTTCCTGGTGACGGCGGCCGCCTGCCGTTGCCGGAAGCGCGGGGGAGTCAACAGAATCGCGTATGCGTCTCAAGGGTCTCCTGCTCGCCCTCGTCATGGCTGTCGCGGCCGCGTTCGCGGTGGTTCCGGAAGCGGCGGCGATCAGCGCGCCGCGGCTGCTGATCAACCAGGACTTTCCCGACCCGGACGTCCTCAAGACCGCTTGGGGCTACTTCGCGTTCTCGACGAGCACCGGTGCGACGCGGATTCCCTTCGCGGCGGCGCCGGCACCGGAAGGGCCGTGGCGGGTCGCCGGCGACGCGCTCGGCGCGGTACCGGTGTGGGCTAAGACCGACGGCGGGTTCTGGGCGCCGGATGTCACGCAGCTGGCGGACGGCACGTTCGTGCTGTACTTCGCGGCCGCCCAGAAGACCGGCGGCGAAATGTGCCTCGGTGCCGCGACGGCGGCGAAGGCGCAAGGGCCGTACACCCCGGCCGGCGACCGGCCGCTGGTGTGCGCGCCCGAGGACCACGGTGACATCGACCCGCAGACGTTCGTCGACGCGGACGGGTCCCGCCACCTGCTCTACAAGAGCGACGGCGCGGCGACCGGGCCGCCGGCGGCGATCTGGACGCAGCAGCTGCAGGCCGACGGCCGCACGCTCACCGGTCCGCGCACCGAACTGCTCCGCGCCGACCTCACGGCGGAGAAGGCGGTCGTCGAGGCGCCTTCGGTGGTGAAGACGGCGTCCCGTTACCTGCTGTTCTATTCCGCGGACACGTTCCAGAGCACGGGCTACCACACGTGTTACGCGTCGGCGCCGGTGCTGGCCGGCCCGTTCGTGAAGGCCGACGCCCAGTTCCTGTCGACCGACCTCCTCGGCGGCAAGGTGGACGCCCCGGGCGGCGCCGACGTGGTGGACGGCCACATCTTCTTCCACGGCTGGCTGGGCGGCGGCCGCACCGCGCGGGGCCTGTACGAGCTGCCGGTCTCGTTCCCGGGCGACGTGCCGAAGCTGGGCTGAACCGTCACCCACCCGGGTAGCACTCCGGTTGGGCAACGCGGGGCCGGATATCCGGGGGGAGCGAGGGAACGGAGGAGCGTCATGACGGTGTGGTGGGGATTGGCGGGCCTGCTCGGCCTGCTGGGGTGCTGCGGTCTCCTCCGCGGCCACCGGGCGGACGGCGGCGCGATCGAGGACGACCCGCTGGCCCGCTACCCGGCGGCCCGCGAACCGGCGACGCCGAACGCCGACGCGGCCCACACACCGTTGATGACCCCGGTGATCACGCCGGAGATGCTCGCGGCCCGGCAGGGGGTGGCAGAGCTGCAGCCGGAAGCTGCGCTGCCGGAGTCGGGGCGGATGGTGGGCGAGATCCCGGCCCCGCGGCCCGAGGAGCAGCAACCCGTGGTGGAGCCGAGAGTTCCGGCGGCGGCCGCGCCGGTGCCCGTGGTGCAGTCGGGATTCGCGCAGCCCGAGCCGGTTCCCGCGGTGGAGCCGGGAGTTCCGGCGGCGGCCGCGCGGATGCCCGCCGTGTCGCAGGGATCTGCGCAGCCCGAGCAGCAACCCGTGGTGGAGCCGGAAGTTCCGGCGGCGGCCGCGCGGGTGCCCGTGGTGCCGCAGGAACCCGCGCAGCCCGAGCCGGTTCCCGTGGTGCCGCCGGGATCCGCGCAGCCCGCGGCGGTCCCGGGCCCGCAGCCGCAAGCCGCCGTCCCGCCGCAGAGCCGGCCGAGGCACGCCCGTCACCCTGCGGAAGCCGCCGAGCCGGACACCCCCGGGATCCCGCAGGCACGTTCCGAAGCCGGAACCCCGCCGCAACCCGGTGAAACCGCCGCTCCGCAGGCAACAGCCCCGCCCGGACACGAGTCGGCCGTGCGCGGGTTCACCAAGCGGCTCCTGGGCCGGTCCTGATCCTCAGGCCGGCAGCGCGGCGGCCCCGGCCGAGCCGGTCAGCCCGGCCAGCAGGTCGCCGTGGTCGTCGATGCGATCGAGGACCTCGTCCGCCGTGAACGTCAGGTGCGTCACGTGGCGGCACGCGCGGACCTCGTCCCACGTGACCGGGGTCGAGGCCGTCGGGTGGTCGCGGCCGCGCAGGGAATACGGGGCCACCGTCGTCTTGGCCGGGTTGTTCTGGCTCCAGTCGATGAACACCCGGCCCGGTCGCTGCGCCTTCGCCATCACCGCCGTCACCGACTCCGGTGTCTCGCGCGCCAGGCGCTGGGCGAGCCGCTTCGCGTACGCCGAGGGCGCCCCCGGGTCGTCCGTGCTGATGCCGCAGTAGAGCTGCATCCCCTTGGAACCCGACGTTTTCGCGTACGGGGTCAGCCCGTCCGCCACCAGCACGTCGTGCAGGCGTTCGGCCACCCGGCAGCAGTCGACGATGGTCGTGCCCGGGCCCGGGTCGAGGTCGAACACCAGGCGGTCCGGGGTGCCGCGGGCGCCCGAGGCCACCGTCCACTGGGGAACGTGCAGCTCCAGCGCCGCCATGTTCGCCGCCCACACCAGGCCCGGCAGGTCGTCGAGGAGCGGGTAGTCGATCGTGCCTCCGCTGCCGGTCAGCCGGACCGTGCGCAGCCAGTCCGGGGCACCCTTCGGGACGTTCTTCTCGAACCACTTCTGGCCGTCGACGCCGTTGGGGTAGCGGATGAACGTCACCGGCCGGCCCGCCAGGTGCGGCAGCAGCACCGCCGCGACGCGCGAGTAGTAGTTGATCACCTCGCCTTTGGTGAACCCGGCCGCCGGGTACAGCACCTTGTCCAAATTGGACAAAGTGAGCCGCCGGTTCCCCGCCTGGACGGTGATCCGCTGTCCCGAAGGCTCGGGCGGCGGCGGAGCCGGGGCGGCCGGCTCGGGCGAACCCGCGCGCGGAGCCAGGACTTCGGCGGGATCCTTGTCCTGGCGCAGGCCGCGCCACGCCGTGTGGCGCACGCGGCCGCCGCGGGTGAACTGGCGGTAGACGATCTCGCCCACCAGCCGCGGCTCGACCCAGCGCGCGCGGACGGTGTCCTCGCGCGGTGGCGTCGTCGCGAACGGGTGCGTGCGCCGCTCGATGGCCTGCAGCTGCGCCATCAGGTCGGCGCGGGTGGCCTGGCTGAACCCGGTGCCGACGTCGCCGATGTAGACGAGGTCGCCGGTGCCGGGGTCGTGGGCGCCGAGCAGCAGCCCGCCGAGGGTGCCGGTGAAGCTGCGCTGGCCCGGCCGCCAGCCGCAGACGATCACCTCCTGCGTCCGGATCAGCGGGTGCTTCAGCCACGAGTCCGGCCGCTGCCCGGGGGAGTAGGCCGACGAACGCAGTTTCGCGACGACGCCTTCGTACCCGGCGGCCGCGGCGTGCGCGAGGAAGTCCGCGGGCGTGCGGCGGTCGGCGGCGAGTTCGTCGAAGGTGACCGCGCGGACCACCGAAATCCGGTACGGGTCCGGCATCGGCAGCTCCGCGAGCAGGCGGCGGCGCTCGTCGTACGGCGCGGCCAGCAGGCTCCGGTCGCCCAGCCGGAGCAGGTCGAAGGCCAGGAAGCGGACCGGGACGTCCGTGAACTCGAGGCCCTTCGGCCCGCTTTGGTGCCGGACCCAGCGGCCGCGGCGCTCCTGCATCCGCTCGAAGTCGATCCGGCCGTCCTCGCCGTAGACGACGACCTCGCCGTCCAGGTAGGCGGCCTGCCCGTCCAGCGCGGGGGCGAGCACCCCGGCGAGGTCGGCGAACTCCGCGGTGAAGTCGATGTTGTTGCGGCTGGTGAGCACGGTGGTGCCGTCCGGCGCGATCCGCATGGCGGCGCGGTAACCGTCCAGTTTGTACTCGTAGGCCCACTCCGGGCCGGTGCGCAGCCGCCCGCCGTCGGCCTTGGCTAGCATCGGCTCCAGCCAGGCCGGGACGCGCGACTCGTCGTCTGCCGCCATTTCGGACCTCCGTCACCTCACGCGCCCAAGGTAACCCGTTCGGCCTAGCTTCGCTGGGTTTTCGCAGGTGAACGCCGCTTGAACGCGTGTTCGGCCCGCGGCTCAGGCCGGCAGGAGGTCGTCGACGGCCCGGCGGAGCGTCGCGCGCACCTTCCCGGGGTCGTCGAGTTCGCCGCCGTGCAGCGCGCCGTCGCGCAGGAGGACGAGCACGCGGGCCGCGTGGTCCGGTTCCGGGTGGCCGAGCGCCGCGGCCTGCTCGCGCAGGACGCCGAAGAACCACTGCCGGTGGTCTTCGATCACCTGGCGCACCAGGTGCCCGGGGTCGGGGTATTCGGCGGCGGCGTTGAGGAACTGGCAGCCGCGGAAATCCTCCCCGCGCGTCGCGTCGCCCACCACCGCCATGGCGTCGACCAGGCCTTCGCGCGGCGGCTTGCCGGCCCGCGCCGCGTCGACGGCTTCGCGGATCCGGCGGCTGGTCTCGGCGAGGTAGGCCGCGACCAGGTCGTCCTTGGTCGGGTAGTGCCGGTAGAACGTCGCCCGGGTCACCGCCGCCTCGGAAACCAGCCGTTCCACCCCGACGGCGTGGATGCCTTCGGCGTAGAAGAGCCGGGCGGCGGTCGCGAGCAGCCGGTCCTTCGGGTGCGGCTCGACAGTGCTCATCCTCGCAGCTTAGAGAAAGACCGGTCGTTCTGCCAGATCGTGTTCGTCACATTGCCAAGGCGGCTCGGGGGGGCCAAAGTAGGCGAGGCAGAAAGACCGATCGTTCTCCCTGAAGGAGCCAGCCATGAGCAAGCCCACCATCGTCCTGGTCCACGGCGCGTTCGCCGACTCGTCGAGCTGGACCGGCGTCGTCGCGAAGCTGCAGGAGCAGGGCTATCCGGTCAAGGCGGTGGCGAACCCGCTGCGCGGCGTCGAGTCCGACGCGGCCTACGTGCAGGACGTCGTCAACGGCGTCGAAGGCCCGGTTGTCCTGGCCGGTCACTCCTACGGCGGCGCCCTGATCACCCGCGCGGCCACCGAGACGCCTAACGTCCGCGCCCTCGTCTACATCGCCGCGTTCCAGCCCGACGCGGGCGAGAGCGTGTTCGAGCTGTCCGGCCGCTACCCGGGCGCCAAGCTCGGCCCGGAGACCACGAACGTCCTGGTGCACAACGGCGAGCCCGAGCTGTCGATCAAGCCGGAAGACTTCGCCGAGGTCTTCGCCGCCGACGTCCCCGCGGCCACCGCGGCGATCATGGCGGTCACCCAGCGGCCGGTCGCCCAGCAGGCCCTGGCGGCGCCGTTCGAGGGCACTCCGGCGTGGACCAAGCTCCCGTCGTGGACGCTGGTCGCGAACAACGACAACGCGATCCCGGCCGCGGCGCAGGAGTTCATGGCCGAGCGCGCGTCGTCGACCGTCCGCCGCATCGACGCTTCGCACGCGGTCGCGGTGTCCCAGCCGGACGTCGTCGCCGAGGTGATCCTCGCCGCCGCGGCGCACGTCGAGTGAGTCAGCGGCACAAGGTGGTCGTCTCGTCCAGGCGCGACAGCTTTTCCGGGTTGCGCACCGCGTAGAGCCCGGTGACGAGACCGTCGTCGACGCGGACGGCCACCACGGTGTCGACCTCGCCGCCGCGCCGCAGGAGCAACGCCGGGTAGCCGTTGACCTCGGCCGCCTCCAGCGTGCCGACGGCGAGGTTGCCCAGGCCGGCGGCGAGCAGGCGCGCCACGTTTGCGGCCCCGGAGACCGGCGACAGCACCGCCTCCACGACCCCGCCGCCGTCACCGAGGAACACGACGTCCGGCGCCAGGACGGCGAGCAGCTCGCGCAGGTCGCCCGTCTCGACCGCACGCCGGAACGCCTCGAGCGCATCCCGGGTCGCCGACGGCGAGACGGTCCCGCGCGGCCGGCGCGCGGCGACGTGGGAGCGGGCCCGGTGCGCGATCTGGCGCACCGCGGCCGGGCTCTTGCCGACGGCTTCGGCGATCTCGGCATAGTCCAGGGCGAACACCTCGCGCAGCACGAACACCGCCCGCTCGGCCGGCCCGAGCGTCTCCAGCACCAGCAGCATCGCCATCGACACGCTGTCGGCCAGCTCGACGTCCTCGGCGACGTCGGGCGCGGTCAGCAGCGGCTCGGGCAGCCACGGCCCGACGTAGGACTCCTTGCGCCTGCCGAGCGCCCGCAGCCGCATCAGCGCCTGGCGGGTGGTGATCCGGACCAGGTACGCGCGCTGGTCCCGCACCGCGGCGAGATCGACGTCCACCCACCGCAGCCACGTCTCCTGCAGGACGTCCTCGGCGTCGGCGGCCGAGCCGAGCAGCTGGTAGGCGACGGTGAACAGCAGGTTGCGGCAGCCGAGGAAGGCTTCGGTGGCGGGGTCGGCCATGGGCGTGGCTCCACTTCGTTCGAGGGTTCGCCCACCGGATGCCGGGCGTCGCCGCCGTGTGACAGTGATCGTGGTCACCCGCGCGGATTGTCACGCAGGGCGGGGCCGCCGGCATCTCGTGGTCGTCCGGATCGGACGAGCACGAGATGAGGACGAAGCCATGGAACCCCGGTTCACCCTGACCGACAACGAAATCGGTGCCAAGTTCGCCAAGCGGTTCGGCACCGCGAGCCTGGCCATCATCCAGTCGCCGCTGGCGAAGGTCACGCAGGAGCTGGTGTCGCTGCGCGTCAGCCAGATCAACGGCTGCGGCTGGTGCGTGGACATCCACACCAAGGAACTCGCGGCCGCCGGCGAATCCGCGGTGCGGATCAACCTGGTCGCGGCCTGGCGCGAAGCCACGGTGTTCACCGAAGCCGAGCAGGCGGCGCTCGCGCTGGCCGAAGAGGGCACCCGGATCGCCGACGCCGCCCCGGGCGTCTCCGACGAGACGTGGGCCCGGGTCCGCGAGCACTACGACGACGACCGGGTCGCCGCCCTGGTCGCGCTGGTCGCGCAGATGAACTCGGCCAACCGGCTCGCGGTGATCGTCCACCAGAAGGGCGGTGGCTACGAGCCCGGCAGGTTCGGCTGAGGCGGGGTTCGTGCTTCGCTGGGGGACATGACGAAAGCGGAGCGGTGGCGTCGGTACTGGGACCGCAAGTCCCCGGTCTACGACGCGGAGATGGGCGTCTGGGACCGCCGCCTCTTCGGCGACTCCCGCGAGTGGGCCTGCGGGCAGGCCGCGGGCGAGGTCCTGGAGGTCGCGGTCGGGACCGGGCTGAACCTGCCGTGCTACCCGGCGGAGGTGACGCTCACCGGTCTCGACCTCAGCGACGGGATGCTCGCCGTTGCCCGCGACCGCGCCCGCCGGCTCGGCCGCGAAGTGACCCTGCGCCAGGGCGACGCCGAGAAACTGCCGTTCGCCGACGCCACCTTCGACACCGTGCTGTGCACGTTCGGCCTCTGCGCGATCCCCGGCCACGCGGCGGCGGTCGGGGAGATGGTCCGGGTCCTGCGCCCGGGCGGCCGGCTGATCCTGGTCGACCACGTCGCTTCGTCGTCGTGGCCGGTGCGCGGCCTGCAGTGGCTGGTCGAGCTGGCGAGCGTGCCACTGGCCGGCGAGCACTTCCGGCGCCGGCCGTCGAAGCTGGTCGAGGCGCTGGGGCTGCCGGTGGAACGCCGGGAGCGGTTCAAGCTCGGGCTGGTGGAACGGCTGGTGGCCCGCAAGCTCAGCTGATCAGCACGCTCTCGTCCAGACCGGCCAGCAGCGCCGCGGCGTCGTCGTAGACCGCGACCGCGCCGGCGTCGGACAGCTCGGCTGCGCCGATGCCGCCGGACAGCACCGAAACCGTGCGGACACCGGCCTTCTTGGCCGCGTGGACGTCCCAGACCGCGTCGCCGACGAAGATCGTGTCCTCCGGTGCGGTCCCGGCCTTGTCGAGCGCGGCGTACACCGGTTCCGGGTCCGGCTTCGTCGCGTCGACGTCGTCGCCGGAGACGATCCCGGCGACCACGTCGTCGACGTCGAGGACCCGGCGCAGCTCCTTGAGCTCGTCGGGGGCCGCCGACGTCGCCAGCACGACGCGCAGCCCGCGCCCGGCCAGCTCCCGGATGAGGTCCGGGGCGCGGTCGAACGGGCGCAGCAGCTCCGCCGTCTCCAGGTAGAAACGGCTGTGCAGCTCCTTCGCGCGGTCGCCGATCCGGTCGGCGTCCTCGTCACCGAGCAGGGTGCTCAGCAGCTTGCCGGACCCCTTGCCGATCGCGCGGTGCACGCGCCAGGAGTCGACGTTCCGGCCGAGCTCGTGGAACGCCCGGCGCCAGGCGTGGACATGGAGGTAGTTGGAGTCGACGAGCGTGCCGTCGACGTCGAACAGGACCGCGGTGGCGATGGCAGGCTCCTCGGGGTCGGTGCGGTTTCTCCGTCCTCCGCGCGGGTATCGGGAGGACGATCGATTACCCAGGCGGGGAGGGAAGTACACATGGCGGGTCTCGTCTCGGCGGGCTTTCGCGGGCTCGCGTCGCTGCGGCGCGCCCCGGCCTTCCACCCGGACGGCGTCGTGCTGCACGGTGAGCTCCGGCCGGTCGCCCGCGATCTGCCGTGGCCGTCCGGGCCGGCGCCCGTCGTCGCCCGGCTGTCCAAGGGCGCCGGCACGCCCGGGCGGCTGCCGGACGCGCTCGGGCTGGCGGTGCGGATCCCCGGCGCGGGCCGCGACGGCGGACCGTGGGACATCACGCTGACGACGGCGGGCCACGGGCACGTCGGCCGGATGCTGCCCCGGCCGGCGGCGGCGTGGACGAGCGGCGCCTACAGCAGCCTCGTGCCCTACCGCCAGGCCGACCGGCTCGTCTGGCTCGGTGCGTGGACGTCGTCGCCGCGGGTGGAAGCGTCGATCGAGGCGGCCCGGGCGGCGGTGCCGTGGCGGTTCGTGCTCCGGACCGGTCGCGAAGACGGGCGCTGGTGCGACAGCGCGGTGCTCACGCTGACCGGGCCCGCCGGGGACGCGCCGTCGTTCGACCCGATGCTGAACCGCCCGGCGGGCCTGGAGTTCGCGCCGGAGTGGCTGGTCCGGCTGCGGGAGCGGGCCTACGCGGGGAGCCGGGCCGGCCGGCCGTCGTGAACCGGCGGCCGGCCGCGGGGACGGGTCAGGAGCGGGCCCGCGGGTAGGTCCGGCGCTCGCCGACCTCGCCGTTCTTCGTGTGGATGAAGTGGGCCGTGCCGCGCTTGATCGCCAGCTTGCGGCCCTCCGCGACGGCCTCGGACTTCGTCTCGGCGCTCCCGGACGCCCGCGAGTTGCCGACGACCTTGTTCTTCCACACCGAGCCGTCGTGGAACGTCTCGACGTCGCCGTCCGCCGGCTCGAGGCCGGGCTCCGCGTCGTCCTGCAGGAGCGCGGAGGTGCCGTAGAGGGCGGGGTCGGGTTCGGGTGCGGTGCCGGGGCCGCCGAGGGGTTGGGGGTCCATGAGGTATTCGATGCCGGCGTCGGTGGTCCAGCTGGTGCCCTTGGCGCCGTCGGGCCCGTCGGAGAGGTGCCAGATCGTGTGGTTGTGGGTCTGGTCTTCTTCGTCGAGCAAGGCGTTGGGGGCGATATCCCCCTCGAGCCCGTCGGCTTTGAGTTCTTCGATCGCGGCGAGCCATTGTTTCTGGTGGACGGTGTCGCGGGCGAGGTTGAATTTCAGCATGGCTTTGACGCCGGGGTCGTCGGTCATGTTGTAGAGGCGGGCGGTTTGGAGCCGGCCTTGCGCTTCGGCGGCGGCGTTGGCGCGGAAGTCGGCGAGCAGGTTGCCGGAGGCGACGATGTATTTGCCGTTCCAGGGGTAGCCGTTGCTGTCGGCCGGAAGAGCGCCGCCGCCGGCGACGATGGCTTGCTGGACGTCCATGCCGCCGATCACCGCGGCCATGACGGGGTCTTCGACGGCCTCGGCGGTGGCGGTGGCGGGGGCGCCTTCCAGCAGCCGGGCGACCATGGTGGCGAGCATTTCGACGTGGCCGATTTCTTCGGTGGCGGTGTCCATGATGAGGTCTTTGTACTTGCCTTCGATGCGGCAGTTCCAGCCTTGGAACAGGTACTGCATGGTGACGGTCAGTTCGCCGTAGGCGCCGCCGATCAGTTCCTGGAGTTTGCGGGCGTAGACGGGGTCGGGCTTTTCGGGCTTGGCTTCGAACTGCAGCAGCTTCGTGTGACGGAACACGTGATCTCCCTTCCGAACCCGCGGAGTTCCCGCGTCCGGCCGCGTCAACCGGGGAAAAGCCGTGTTTGACGGGTTCGCGAGGGGATATCCGATCGGGTGATCCCCGAAGGAGGTGGTCGCCGGTGCTCGCGCGGCACAACTCGGTGTGGCTGGTGTCCCGGCAGGGCGCGCCGGCGAAGGCGGCCGTGGTCGGTGTGCTCGACCGGACGACGTACCCGCAGCTGCGTGATCAGCTGTTGGAGTTCGCGGTGGACTCCGAGGACGGCGTGCTCGTCGACATCGAACGCCTGGAGCTGCGCGATCGCGCGCTGACCCGGGTGTTCGCCCTGGTCGCGCTGCGGATCGGCGACTGGCCGGCGGTCCCGTTCGCCCTCGTCACCGGCCGGCCGGAACAGCGGGCGGCCCTAGCCGCCGACGCGGTGGACCGCTGCGTGCCGGTGTTCGCCGACTTCGCCACGGCGGAAGCGGCGCTGACCCGGCCGGCCCGCCGCCGCGCCGGCCGGCTGCTCGACCGGTCGGCCCGCACCTCGGCGCGGGCCCGCGGGTTCGTCCGGGCGGTCTGCGCGGAGTGGATGGTGCCCGAGCTGGCCGAGGACGCCGAGCTGATCGCCACCGAATTCGTCGAGAACACGTTGCGGCACACCGATTCCGAACCCCGGCTGCGGCTCGAGCTGCGTGGGGCGAAGCTGACCGTCGAGGTGTCGGACGACAGTTCGCGGGCGGCGGTGCTGCGGGAGGGGCTCGACCTGGTGCGCGCGGGCCTCGGGCTGCGGATGGTCACCAAGGTCGCGAAGACCTGGGGCTGCAGCCGGACGCGGTCCGGTGGCAAGACCGTGTGGGCCGTGCTGGCCAGGGTGTGAGTCCCGGACGCCGCCCTGGCGGGAGCGTCCGGGACCCGGGGGCTCAGGAACCGGGGCCGGAGTAAATCTCCGCGGCCGGCGGCTCGGACAGGGTGCTGGGCTTGTTCCAGTCGCTGAACTCCATGGCGCCGCTCTTCGGGTCCTGCATGCGCAGCAGGTAGTGCGGTTCGGCGGCGGCCACGGTGGCGGTGCCGTCCGGGCTCGTGAAGTTCAGCGCCGGCTCGCCGGCCAGCGTGGTCGGCTCGCCGCCGGTGAAGGTCGACTTCGCCAGCTCGCCGAGGATGCCCTCGGTGAACGACTTGTAGTCCAGGAACACCTTGAAGGCGTCGGCGATGCCCGCGCCGATCTTGGCCGTGGACGCGACCCACTTGCCGGTGAGCTGCTTCGCGGCCGACGCCGGGATGCCGGCCTGCTTCACCAGCGAGTCGGTGAAGCGGAAGTAGTACTTGCTGCCGACGCGCAGGACCGGGATCTCGAGGCCGTCCTTCACCACCGTGCCGCCGGCGCTGTCCGGGTTGAGCTGCAGGTCCAGGTTCACGTTGCTGCCGTCCTGGGTCATCGTGCCCTTGACGTGCACGGCCGAGGCCTGCTTGGCGGCGTCGGTGACGGCGGTGCCCACCTTGGCGGCGGCGAGGGGCGGGGCCGCCGGCGTGCTCGGGGACGGCGCCGCGGACGACGAACCGGCGGCGGCCGGCGTCGGCGTGCTCGGCGTGCCGGAGCAGCCGGCGACGAGGACGAGGAATCCGGCCGTGAGGAGCGCGGCCAGGCGGAGGCGAGGCATGGGTAGTCCGTTCGTGAGGGCCGGGGCGTCCCCGGGCACGAACGGGCTATCGTCCGAACGGGTGATTCGTTACAGTGAGCCGTCCGCCGGGCGCGCCGGACGGCGCGGCCGGAAGTCCCGTTCGGTCTCGACGTCACCCTGCGGGGTGTGGACCACGTGCTGGACCCGGCGCTTCCGCGCGATCTGCCGCCCGGCCAGCACGGCGTCGACGCGGCGCACGGACGTGTTGGATGCCCGCCGCCCGCCTTCGACCCGGTTCTTCCAGAGCCCGTCTTCGAAGTAGGTGTGCACGTCACCCTCCGCCACGACGTCGCCTCCCATCGTGAGTGCTGGAAGGCTGCGGATGCCCGGGGACGTAGCGGACAAACGTCGTCCGGCGGGTCAGCTCAGCCCGAGTACCCGGATGGCGTTGTCCTTGAGGATCAGCGGCCGCACCTCGTCCTTGATGTCCAGCTCGGCGAAGTCGGCGAGCCAGCGGTCCGGGGTGATCACCGGGAAGTCCGACCCGAACAGGACTTTCCGCTTCAGCAGCGTGTTCGCCGCGCGCACCAGCTGCGGCGGGAAGTACTTCGGCGACCAGCCCGACAGGTCGATGTACACGTTCGCCTTGTGCGTCGCGACCGAGATCGCTTCGTCCTGCCACGGCACCGACGGGTGCGCCAGGATCACCGTCAGGTCCGGGAAGTCGGCGGCGACGTCGTCGAGCAGCATCGGGTTCGAATAGCGCAGCTTGATGCCGTGCCCGCCCGGCAGGCCCGCGCCGATCCCGGTCTGCCCGGTGTGGAACAGGGCCGGCACGCCCAGCTCCGAGATCGCCTTGTACAGCGGGTAGTACCGGACGTCGTTGGGCTCGAACGCTTGCAGGCTCGGGTGGAACTTGAACCCGCGCACGCCGTGCTCGCCCACCAGCCGCCGCGCCCGGAGCACGGCCGCCTTGCCGGCGTGCGGGTCGACCGAGCCGAACGGGATGAGCACGTCCGCGTGCTCGGCGGCCGCGTCGGCGATCTCCTCGCTCGACAGCGCCGGGTGCCCGGTCGCGGCGGGCGCCTCGACCGTGAAGACGACGGCGGCCATGTTCCGGGCCCGGTAGTGCTCGGCGATCGCGGCCACCGTCGGCGTGCGGTCCTGGCCGGCGCGGAAGTACTTCTCCGACGCGTCCAGCAGTTCCTGGTCGAGGGCGAAACAGCCGTGGCCGTCCTGCTCGACGTGGGTGTGGACGTCGATGGCGGTCAGGGAGGAAAGGTCCACGAGGAGCTCCAGGTCAGGGCAGGTCGGGCTGCGCGGCCTTGGCGGCCAGCAGGCGGTCGAGGACGGCGTCGCGGGCGGCGACGAGCCGGTCGTGGGAGGTGCCGGCCAGTTCGGCGTCGATACCGGCGACGAGGGTTTCGGCGAGTTCCGGCGTCAGGTGGACGCGGCCCAGGTCGCGCCACCACTCTTCGGTGGGCGGCCCGAGGTGGCGCAGGACGTGCGCGAGGCCGCCCGCGCCGCCGGAGAGGTGCTGGTTGGCGAACGGGCCCAGCACCGCCCAGCGCAGGCCGGGCCCGTGGGCGATGGCGGCGTCGATGTCGGCGACGGTCGCGACACCGCGTTCGACCAGGGAGTACGCCTCCTGCCACAGCGCGGCCTGCAGCCGGTTGGCGACGTGGCCGGGCACCTCCCGCGTCAGCCGGATCGGCCGCTTGCCCGCCGCGGTGTAGAACGCCACCGCGCGGTCGACGACCTCGGGCGCGGTGCCGGCGCCCGGCACGACCTCGACGAGCGGGATCACGTGCGGCGGGTTGAAGGGGTGCCCGACGACCACGCGCTCGGGGTGGTGCGGGCAGCCCCGCGCGATGACGCTCGGCAGCAGCCCCGACGAACTGCTCGCCAGGATCACCTCCGGTCGCGCGGCTTCGTCGAGCACGCCGAACAGCGCGTGCTTGACGTCTTCGCGCTCCGGCCCGTTCTCCTGCACGAAATCCGCCTCCGCGGCGGCGGAACCGGCGTCGGTGGCGAAGCTCAGCCGGTCCTGCGAGGCGCCATCGGCGAGGCCGAGCCGGACCACGGTGGGCCAGTGTGCGGCGACGTCGGCCCGCAGCCGGTCCTCGGCGCCGGGCGCCGGGTCGGTGGCGACGACGTCGAAGCCGCGGCCCAGGAAGTGCGCGGCCCAGCCGGCGCCGATCACGCCGGTGCCGACGATCGCGACGGTCGTCATGCGCGCTCCCGGAGGAAGGCGTCGAGGGCCGCGGGATCGGCCAGCACGTCCCGCCCGACGACCTCGTCGATCGCGGCGCCGCGGAGGAGTTTCTTCACCGGCAGCTCCAGTTTCTTCCCGGTGCGGTTGCGGGGGATCGCCGGGACGGCGGTGATCGCGTCCGGCACGTGCCGCGGCGACAGCGCGCCGCGCAGGGCGGTCGCGATCCTGCGGCGCAACGCGTCGTCGAGTTCGGCGCCGTCGCGCAGCGCCACGAACAGCCGGAGGTCGCCGTTGCCCCCGGCGGGGTCCTCGAGGTGCACGACGAGGGAGTCGGCGATCTCCGGGAGCTCCTCGACAACGGCGTAGAACTCGGCGGTGCCCAGCCGGACGCCGCCGCGGTTGAGGGTGGCGTCCGAGCGGCCGGCGATGACGCAGCTGCCCTCCGGGGTGAACCGGACCCAGTCGCCGTGCCGCCAGATCCCGGGGTAGGCCGAAAAGTACGTCTCGCGGTAGCGCTCCCCGGAGTCGCCCCAGAACCCGACCGGCATCGACGGCATCGGCGCGGTGATCACCAGTTCGCCCAGCTCGCCGACCACGGGGTTGCCGTGCTCGTCGAACGCCTTCGCGTCGACGCCCAGGCAGGGCCCGGAGATCTCGCCCGCGACGACCGGCTGCAGCGGGCTGCCCTGGACGATGCCGCTGCACACGTCGGTGCCGCCGCTGCCGACGTTGAGCAGGACGCCCGGGAACCGCTCGTGCACCCAGTGGAAACCTTCGGCGGGCAGCGGGCTGCCGGCCGCGCCGAGCTGCCGCAGCGCGGAGAGGTCGTACTCGGCGGCCGGGTCGAGACCCGCTTTCCGGCACGCCATCAGGAAACCGGGGCTCGCGCCCATGAGCGTCGCGCGCGTTTCGGCCGCCAGCCGCCACTGCCACGCCAGGTCCGGGTGCAGCGGGTTGCCGTCGACCAGCACGATCGACGCGCCGGTGAGCAGGCCCGACACCAGCGCGTTCCACATCATCCAGGCGGTGGTGGAGAACCACAGGATCCGGTCGCCGGGGCGCAGGTCCCAGCTGAGGCCGTGGTTCTTCAGGTGCTCCAGCAGGATCCCGCCGTGGCCGTGCACGATGGCCTTCGGCTTGCCCGTCGTGCCGGAGGAGAACAGCACGCACAGCGGGTGCGCGAAGCCGACCGGCTCGAACTCTTGCGCTTTCGGGGGTTCCGGGTGGCGGAGCCCCCGGCCCGGGCCGAAGGCCCGGATGTCACCGGCACTTTCGGTGAGCAGGTCGTCCCAGGCGAGCGTGCCGGGCAGGTCGTGGCCGCCGTAGGGGACGTGGACGACGTGTTCGACGGTCGGCAGGCCGGCCCGGATCGCGGCGACCTCGTCGCGGCGGTCGACGTCCTTGGCGCCGTAGCGGTAGCCGGACACCGTCAGCAGCACCCGCGGCTCGATCTGGCCGAACCGGTCGACCACCGAGCGGGCGCCGAACTCGGGGGCGCACGAGGCCCAGATCGCGCCCAGGCTCGCGGCCGCGAGGTAGGCGACCACTGTTTCGGGGATGTTCGGCAGGTACGCGACGACCCGGTCGCCGCGCCCCACGCCGAGCCGGGCCAGCCCCGCGCGGGCGCGCGCGACCTGGTCGCGCAGCTGCGCCCAGGTGAGCTCGGTGCGCGCCCGCGTCTGGGAATACGCGATGATCGCGACCTCGTCGCTGTCCCCGTGGCCGAGGGCGTGCTCGGCGTAGTTCAGGGTCGCGCCGGGGAACCACTCGGTGCCCGGCATGGTCCGGTCGGGCACGACCGCGGTGGCGGGGGAGTGGAAGCGGACGCCGAAGAAGTCCTTGATCGAGGACCAGAAGCCGTCGAGATCGGTCACCGACCACCGGTGCAGGGCCGCGTAGCCGTCGAAGGAGTGCCCGCGGGTTTCCAGCCACGTCAGGTACCGGCCGATCTCGGTGGTCTCGCGCACGTCGGGTGCGACCGGGCGGAGGATCACGGGACGACCTTCCCGGCCCGCTTCTCGAGGAACGCCTGCATCCGTTCCTTCGCTTCGGCGCTGCCGCCGGCGACCGCGGCCATCAGCGCCTCCATCAGGTAACCCTCGTTCGGGTTCGCCTCGGCGATGCGGGGCAGGGCCTGCAGGACGGCGAAGTTGGTGATCGGCGAGTTCCCGGCGATCTTGCGGGCCAGGCCGAGCGCGTGCTCCAGGCCGTTTTCGACGCGGTAGTGCGACAAGCCGGCGGCGTGCCCCTCGTCGGCGTCGAGCACGCGGCCGGTGAGCATCATGTCGGCCATCCGGTGCGCGCCGATCAGCCGCGGCACCCGCACCGACGCGCCGCCGCCGACGAACAGCCCGCGCTGGCCCTCCGGCAGGGCGTAGAACGCCGAGGGCTCGGCGACGCGGATGTGCGCGGCGGCCGCCAGTTCCAGGCCGCCGCCGACGACCGCGCCCTTGAGCACGGCGACCACCGGCACGCGCCCGCGTTCGAGCCGCTCGAACGCGCGGTGCCACATCATCGAGTGCTCCAGGCCCTCGAACGCGTCGCGCTCGGTCAGCTCGGACAGGTCGAGCCCGGCGGAGAAGTGGTCGCCGACGGCGTCGAGCACCACGGCCTTGACCGCCGGCGGCGGGGCACCGAAGAACGCCTCGAGGCCGAGCACGGTCGCGTCGTCGAGCGCGTTGCGTTTCTCGGGACGCGCGAGCCGCAGCACGGCGATGTCGTCCCGCAGCTCCAGGCGCAGCGTGGGGGGCAGGAGGGGGCTGGTCATGCGGATCCGTTCGTGAAGGTTTCGGCGGCGCGGGCGCGCAGTTCGACGCGGCGGATCTTGCCGGTCGCGTTGCGGGGCAGGGATTCGGTGAACTGCACGTGCTTCGGGATCTTGTAGCGTGCCAAGTGCCGTTCGAGGTGGGCGCGGAACCGCGGCTCGTCCAGCTCGGCACCGGGCCGGACCACGACGAAGGCCGCGCCGGCTTCGCCCCAGCGTTCGTCGGGCACCCCGACCACGGCGCAGGCGTCGACCGCGTCGAGCCGGACGGCGACCGCTTCGATCTCGGCCGGGTACACGTTCTCCCCGCCGGAGATGATCATGTCCTTGACCCGGTCGACGACGTGCGCCCAGCCGTCGTCGTCGACGCGGACGACGTCACCGGTGCGGAACCAGCCGCCCTCGACGAAGCTCGCCGCCGACTCCTCGGGCCGGTTCCAGTAGCCGCCGAAGACGTGCGGCCCGCGCACCAGCAGCTCGGCCGGTGTCCCGGTCAACGCCTGCGGCGTGAGGTCGGGGCCGAGCGCCGCCACGTCGGTGAAGAAGTGCGGCACCCCGGCGGCGACCGGGTGGTCGAGCGTGCCCGCGTGGGTGGCCATCGAGACGCCCGGGGCGGCCTCGGTCATGCCGTAGCCCTGCAGGAGCTTCACGCCGCGGTCGAGCCACGCGCGGGCGACGCGCTCGGCCACCGGCGACCCGCCGTAGAGCACGCAGGTCAGCGAGCTCAGGTCGGTGCGGTCCCAGCTTTCGTGGCGGCACATCATCTCCAGCATCGTCGGGACCGCGGAGAAGCTCGTGATCCCGGCCTCGCCGATCCGGGCGAGGATGGCGCCCGGATCGAACCGGGCCACCGGCTCCACGCTGCCGCCCTTGAACAGCGTCGGCAGCGTGATCTGGCCCAGCCCGACGCAGTGGAACAGCGGCGCGATGCACAACGCCTTGTCGGTGCCCAGGACGTCGAGGTGCGCGAGCTGGTTGACGGTGTTCCAGGTGAGGTTGCCGTGGGTGAGGACCGCCGCCTTCGGCCGCCCGGTGGTGCCGGAGGTGTAGAGCAGCAGGCACGGATCTTCCAGCCGCACCACGGTTTCCGGGGGTGGCCCGGCCTCGGCGATCGCCGCCTCGAAGTCCCCCTCGGCGGGGTCCGTCGCGAGGACGACGCCGTCCGGCAGGCCCCCGGCCGCGGCCACCAGGTCGGCGGTGTCCGGGCTGTGCACCAGGACCGAGGCGCCGCTGTCGTCGAGCATGTACCGGATCTCGGTGGGGGAGAGCCGGTAGTTGAGCGGGACGAAGATCGCGCCGCAGCGGGCGGTGGCGAAGAGCGTCTCGAACACGGTGATGGCGTTGACGCCGAGGTAGGCCACGCGGTCGCCCGGGCGCACGCCACGCCGGGTGAGTGCCCCGGCGAGGCGGTGCACCCGGTCGGCGAGCCCGGTGTAGGTCAGCGACCGGTCGTGCTGCACCAGCGCGGTGCGGTCCGGGTCGATCCGCGCCCGCCGCGCGGGCCAGCTGCCCAGACCGAAGTCGGGGAGGTTCACCACTGCCTCCTTCACAGGCGGAGCACCGGTTTGATCGTCGTGCCGGCGAGCATGTCGTCCACTGCCTGTTGAATCTGCCCGAACTCGTAGTGCGTGACCAGCTTTTCGAGCGGGAAGCGGCCCGCGGCGACGAGCTCGGCCAGGGTCGGCACCAGCGCCTGGGTGTCGGCGTCGCCCATGGTGAGGCCGGCGACGACCGCGGTGCCGCGCGCGGCCGGCGTGCCGATCGCCGTCCCCAGGACGCCGGCGTTGCCGGTGGTCTCGACGACGCCGTCGACCCCGCGGCCGCCGGTCAGCTCGCCGACCGCCTCGGCGAGGTCCTCGCCGCCGGTGTCGATCGTGTCGGTGGCGCCGAGCTCGCGGGCCGGCGCCGGCCGGGCGGCCACGCGGTCGGCCGCGATGATCCGGGTCACCGGCGTCCGGTGGGCGGCCATGACCGCCGGCAGGCCGACCGCGCCGGCGCCGGTGACCAGCAGCGTGGCGCCCGGGCGCGGGGCGAGAGCCGCGGTGGTTCTCGTGGGGGGCATGGTCTCCTCCTGAACGGGGGCGTCTGTCGTGAGTGGTCAGGCGGGTTCTAACCCGCCTGACCACTCACGAGCGTCAGGCGAGGACCCACCGGCCGCCGATGAACAACCGGCCCGGCTCGACGTCCGGGCGGGGCCGGGTGCCCGGCCGCTCCTCCACTGCGGTCATCGGCCGACTCCTCACTGAGCTATATCAGGAACCCTGAGATGGGATCAGGATGCGCGGGGAGCCCGCCGCTGTCAAGGCCGCCCTCTCCCGGCCCGTTCGCGCAACGCAATTTCCCGGCGCCGATTTTTGCCCGTCCGTTAACCGGATCCCGGGTGGGCGGACCAATTTTTCAGTGGACAACCCGGATATTTCAGCGGCGCGGCCGAAGCCGTAACGGCTGGTCGGAAGGGGACGACTCCTCAATGCCCGCGAACGGCCGTGACCTTTCCGCGGCCCGGGGTGTCGGAAAAGAGGTCATCCGTGAACCCGAAGATTTCCCGGCGGTTCGCCCGCCGATCGCTGCCGCCCGGCGCCGCGGTGTTCGCTCTCCTGGCCGCCGCCGGGGTCGCCGTCGCCACGACCTTCGCCGCGGGGGTCCCGGTCCGGGTGCCCGACCACCCGCTGGGTGCCGGGGCGGCGTGCGCCGCGCTCGTCGCCCAGCAGGAGGCGCGGGGCAGCGTCAACTACGCCGCCTCCGAGGTCGAACCGTACGTCGCGGCCGACCCGGCGGACCCGCGTCACCTCGTCGGCTCGGCCCAGCAGGACCGCTGGAACGACGGCGGGTCGAACGGTCTCACCAACGTCGTCTCGCGCGACGGCGGGACGACCTGGACGCCGGCCGCCGCGCAGCCGCGGTTCAGCATCTGCGCCGGGGCGACAGCCGGTTCGCCCGGGTACTTCCAGCGCACCACCGACCCGTGGGTCAGCTTCTCCGCCGACGGCCGGGTCGTGTACTCGATCGCCGACTCGTTCGACGCCGACGGGCCGGCGTTCGGCGGGGCGAGCTCGATCCTGATCAGCCGTTCGCTCGACGGCGGCGACCACTGGGAAACCCCGGTCACCGCGCGCCTGGACACCTCGACGCAGGTCCTCAACGACAAGGAGTCGGTGACGGCCGACCCGCTGCTGGCCGACCGCGCCTACGCGGTGTGGGACCAGCTGGTCTCGCCGCAGAGCCACGCCAACCCCAGCGCGTACAACCACGCGTTCACCTACCGCGGCCCGAGCTACTTCTCCCGCACCACCGACCGGGGGCAGACCTGGAGCACCGGCCGGATCATCTTCGACCCCGGGCAGAACGACCAGACGATCGGCAACCAGATCGTCGTGCCGGTCACCGGTCCGGGGCGGGGCGTGCTGATCGACGGCTTCGACCTGATCACGAACAAGGGCGGCGCCTGCGTGGTCACCCACGGCAGCGCGCACTGCCACGGCTCGTCGACCTCGACCGCGGCGGTCGTCCGGTCCACCGACGGCGGCACGACGTGGTCCGGCGCGATCGGCATCGACACCCAGCAGGTGGCTTCGGTGAGCATCGCCGGCCACCCGGTCCGCTCCAGCGACGAGCTGCCCGAGTTCGCCGTCAACCCGGTCAACGGGTACGTGTACGCGGTCTGGCAGGACTCGCGGTTCAGCGCGACCGGCGCGGCGAAGATCGCCTTCGCCCAGTCCACCGACGGCGGGCTGACGTGGGGTGCCACGATCCGCGTCGACCAGTCGCCGGGCGACACCCCCGCGTTCGTGCCGCAGATCCACGCCGCTTCCGACGGCACGATCGGCCTGAGCTACTACGACCTGCAGAACGCGACCCCGGCGCAGCCCGGGCTCACCGACGCGTTCATCGCCCACTGCCACGCCGCCACGAGCGACTGCGGCAACCCGGCGAACTGGGCGGCCAACGGGCAGACCCGGCTGACGACCGCCCCGTTCGACTACACCACCGCCCCGGACGCCGGCGGCTACTTCCTCGGCGACTACTCCGGGCTCGCCGGCACCGGGCCGTCGTTCACCGCCTACTTCGGCGTGGCGCGGCCGCTGGCGGCCAGCGGCGTGTCGGACATCTTCGCCAACCACGCCGGGTGACGCGGACGGGAACGGTGACCTGCCCGGTCACCGTTTCCGCCGGGCTTTCCCCGTGGTTCACCCGGATGGGTGGTTTGGAAAAGACGCGTGCGGGTCGCGTGCGGAGGTGCCCGGTTCGGCCGTTGGCGGGGTTGCGCCGTTCGGATCAAGGACTACGCTGCGAAGTGCGGTTCAGCATGTACAGCCGACGTCCCCCGAACTTGCCCAGCGACCGAGCGGGTAGGCAGCAGCAGGCCCGTTCGTCACGTCATCTGCGAATGAGGCGTGGAAGAATGTTAGTCGTCCAGCCCCCAGCGACGGCGATCCCCGTAGCGCCGTCGGCGCGCGAACAGCGCACTGCGTTCGACATCCAGGTGATCCGCCCGTACTTCGGCGCGGTGATGGTCCGGATCCGCGGCGCCCTCGACGCGGACAGCGCCCCCCAGGTCCGTTCGGCACTGGACACGTGGGCCCACCGCCGGTTCCCGGTCCTGGTCCTCGACCTGTCCGAGGTCGACTTCCTCGACGGAGCCGGGCTGGCCGCCCTCGGCGGCATCCAGGCCCGCACGTTCCGCGAGAACGCGACCCTGCGCATCGTCACGGGAGACAACCGGGTGGTGCGCCGCGCGTTGTCGGCCAGCGGCCTCGACCACGCCCTCAACGTGAGCCGCCTGCCCTCGGGCTGGGAACGCGCGACGGAGATCCCCAGCCAGAGCTGACGGCGCCCGCCGCCGGAACTCCACGGCCACCACGGCCGTGGAGTTCAGCGTGCAACCGACCTTCCAGGCGCGCGAGCTGACCCTTCCGGGACGGCCCGGCGGCCGCTCAGGGCCGGTCGAGCGGGGCCAGCTCGGCGAACGGCCGCCGCACGCGGACCTGCGGGCCGGATGCGTCGACGTCCTCCCACGCCACGTACCGGCTGTGGCGGTGCAGCCAGCGGATCAACGCCACCAGCGGCTTGGGCCCGCGCTGGTCGTGGCGCTGGTACCCGAACAGCCGCACGCGCGTGCGGCCCACGATCACCCCGCGCACCACCAGTTCCGGCATCCCGTCTTCGCGCGGCGTCGCTTCCGCGCGGATTTCGCGGATCGCGCCGAGGTCGCGGCCGTCCGCGTCGCGGGCCGGGCGGCCGAGCAGCTCACCGGCTCGCACGGCCCGCTCCCGGGATCCGGCCGATGACCCGGCGGCGCAGCCAGTCCTCCGACGGGCTGTCCGTCGCCTGGGCGACGGCCGTCGTCACGACGACCGTCGGCTCGATGCGGCGAACGGCGTTCAGCGGGATGCGTTGCGGCGCCTGGGCGCGGAAGCCGCGGCCGATGTGGTGCAGCAGCCTGCCGATCGGGCCGCCGATGCGCTCGGCGAGCGCCTCCGGGCCGACGAGCAGCGCGTCCACGACGTAGGTCCCGCCCTCGGCGCGGAGCTCGAGGTCGTCGACCTTGCCGACCACCGTGCCGTCTTCGCCGACGATCTGCCGGTCGAGCAGCGCGTCGCTCAGATCGACGCGGCCCAGGTCCGTCCACGGGTTCATTGGCCTGCTCCGGTGAAGATCATCAGGGGGATCGCCACCAGGGCCGCGATGGCGATGACGACGAGCATGACGAGGCCGACGATGTTGCTGAAGCGGCCGTTGGCGTGCTTCCCGAGGTACTCGCGGTCGTTGGCCACGATGAGCACCGGCAGGTAGGTCAGCGGCAGCGCCACCGCGGAGAAGATCAGTGAGATCTCGGTCAAGCCGACCGGGTCGATGCCCGTCTGCACGACCACCACCGCGAGCAGAATGCCCGCGCCGACGGTCAGGTGGAACCGGGCGGCGTTGCGCGGCGCGCGGCGCTTTCCCCAGTCCCAGCCGAAGAACTGCGCCAGCATGTACCCCGACGACAGCCCGGTCTCCAGCGCCGCGCCGAAGGTGGCGGCGAAGATCCCGATCAGCACGATCACCAGGCCCGCGGTCCCCAGCGCCAGCGTCACCGGCAGCACCACCTGGCTGAGCTCGCCGACGTCGATGCCGGCCGGGAACAGCACCGTCGCGGCGCAGGCCATCACGGCCAGCGCGAGCAGGCCGCCGAGGGGGAAGCCGAGCAGCACGTTGGCCCGCTGCACGGGCAGGTCCTTCACCTTCCAGCCTTCTTCCACGCCGCCGGAGGAGAAGAAGAACACTTCGTACGGCGTCATCGCGGACGCGAACAGCGCGACCGCGTGGTAGGCGTAGGTCGGCAGCGCCTCGTCGGCCGGCGGGGCCAGCCCGGCGATCTGCGCGCCGAGCGAGGACCAGTCGGGGTGCAGGAGGAAGATCGCGACGGCGAACACCCCGATCGCGAGCCCGGCGAGGCCGAAGCCGGTTTCCATCCGCTCGAACCCGACCCGCCAGACCACCAGCCAGACGAGCACGCCGATCGGCAGCACCCAGACCAGCCGGTCGACCCCGGAGGCCAGCTCGACGGCGATCGCGACGCCGCCGATCTCCGCGCACACGGTCAGCAGCGTGATGAGGAACGACCCGGCGAGGTTGAGCAGCGCCATGCGCGGCCCGAGCCGCTCGCGGATCAGGTCGAACACCGGCCGCCCCGACACCGCCACGATCCGCCCGGACATGTCGGCGTAGACGCAGATCCCGAGCACGCCGAGCACGGTCACCCAGACCATCGCCATCCCGTAGCGGGCGCCGACTACACCACTTTCGACGAGGTCGCCGATGTCGACGAACCCGCCGACCGCGGTGAGGATGCCGAGGGTGACGGCGAGGAGCTTCTTGCTCACGACGTCACGCCCCAGCGGGCGAGCTCGCCGATCAGGCCCTGCAGCTCGGCGTCGATCCGGTCGAGGCCCTGGTCGGTGCCGTCGCCGAGGCCGTCGTCGAGCCGGTGGGCGAGCGCGACTCCGCGGTCGGTGATCGAGGCCAGCGCCGCGCGGGCGCGGTCGTCGGTCAGCTTGCCGACGTCCTGGCCCGCGGAGCCGAGTTCGTCGGCGGCGTCGCGGACGGTGACCGACAGGCTGGGGACGGGCGGGACGCTCTCACGATCGGCCGTCACCACGAGCCGCAGGAGTTCGAGCTGCCCCCGGATCTCCCGGCCGGCGTGCACGGTTTCGGCCTGCGGGTCCGCCCCGCAGCCTGCGACCAGCGCCGCGGCCGCGACCAGCGCGGCCGCCGTACGGACCGGGGGGAGCCGCAGCGCGTTCACGGCGCAGGGGGTACCCGATCGGGGGGTGGACAAACGTCCCGGCCGGAATCTCCACCGTGGACAGTCGGACGGTTGAATCGGGGCCAGGGTGGGAAGTTGGGGGCCATGCCGAGCGAAGAAGGTGTTCGTGCGGAGGCCGGAGCGGACGAAAACGACCTTCCGGTCACCCGGCCGGCGTGGCCGGTCACGGCCCTCAGCACCGCCGCCCAGGGCGGCGTGCTTTGGCTCGCCGTGGCCGCGGTGCTGGCGTGGCGGCCGGGCTCCCGGCGCCGGGCCGCGGGCCACGGCCTGGCCGGAGGTGCGGCCGGAATGGCGTTCGGCCACGGGCTGAAGGCGATCGTCCGCCGCCCGCGGCCGCAGGCCCGGCAGCTGCCGGCCCGCCGGGCGCTGCCGGAGCAGCCGAAGTCGTCGTCGTTCCCGTCCACGCACGCGACGACGGCGGCGGCGTTCACGGTCGCGGTCACGCTCACGGCACCGGCCACGGGCGCGGCGATCGTCCCGCTGGCGGCGGCGGTCTGCTACAGCCGCCTCCGGACGCGGGCGCACTGGCCGACCGACGTGTACGGCGGCGTCGCGATGGGTGCCGTCGTGGGCGGCCTCGTGCACCGCGGGTTCCGGCGGGCGGGCAAGGCCGGGAAGTAGCGCCGCTCAGGCGTGGAAGTACGCCCGGAACGTCGTGCCGCGCTCGTCGCTGGTGTGCACGCGGACGAGGTCCGCGAGGTGGTTGACGAGCAGGAGCCCGCGACCGCGGGGCTGATCCGGCGTCGCCGGGTGGCGGCCGGTCAGCGGATCGGCGATGCGGCCGTCGTCGTGGACCTCGCAGACGAACTCGCCGTCCGCCGCCCAGAACCGGGCCGTGCCGCTCCCGCTGCCGTGCTCGATGCTGTTGGAGAGCAGCTCGGTGACCACCACTTCGACGTCGGCGACCTGGTCGGCGCTCAGCCCGGCCGCGGCCGCGCGGACGTGGGCCAGTGCGCGGGCCGCCGCGAGGTTGGTGGTGTCCTTCAGCTCGAAGGCGCCGTCCGGCACCGGCAGGGGCTCGTTGTACCGGGCGAGCACGCCGTCCGGGTCGTAGGCGGGGCTGGGGCGCTGCCCGGTGCCGTCGACCAGCACCGGGTGCGTGGCCTCGGCGTCGGCCAGGACGGCCGGATCCAGCGCGGCGACGTCGTACGGGCAGAGGATCGTCACGTCCCGGCCGGTGAAGGCGTGGTTGATGAGGGCCTCGTGCTGGACGCACGCCGGGTACTCGACGGCCGACCGCGCGGCCCAGATCGGCTCGCCGATGATCCGCGCCGGCCGGCCCGGGTGCGTGTCGGCGAACGCGCGCAGCACGCCGGGGATGATCCGGCCGGGGTTGCGCCCGGCCTCGGTCATGTCCAGCAGCCGGACGCGGGCGGCGTCCGGGCCGAGTTCCCGCCGCAGCAGGGCGAGGTTGTCGCCGGGCACCGCGACCGCCACCGGCTCGCCGGCGGCGAGCCCGCCCCAGACGAACGGCACGGTGCCCGCCAGGTATTCGGCGGCACCCCGGTAGAACAGCGCGGGGTGCACGAAGGGGTCCACGGGTGCGTGCAAGCCGCCTCTCCTTCCGCCGGGAACCTCCCCAGTATGCGGGACGGCGATCGGATGACGTGCGGCGCTACAGTGAACGGCCTTCGCGCCGCCCTGGGAGCAGCCCGCGTGGCTCCCTGGGCACCGCGCTCGCGGCCGGCCTGCTGCTCGTCTCCGCTCCGGACGTCCTGGAGCCGGTCCTGCGCTAGGACCTGGCCCGGCGCCACACGGCCAGCGCGGCCGCGGCGAGCGCGCCGCTGCCGGCGGCGAGGAGACCGTGGTGCTGGCTCGCCCACAGTTGCAGGCTGCGCGGGGTCGCCTTGCCGTCGAACTCGCCGTGGGCGCCGAAGTCGCGTCCGCGGTCGGCCGGCGCCCACAGGTTTTCCGGCTGGCCCGTGGGCTTGGCCTCGCCGGTCTGCTGGGAGCGGTATCCGGTGCGGGCGAGGTAGCGGTCGAGGATCCCGGGGGCGACGGCGTTCGCGACGAGCGTGCCGACGGTGCTGCCGCCGACCCAGTACTCGCGCCGCTGCGGGTGCTCGGCGGCGTGCACCACCGCGCGGGCGGCGACTTCGGGCTGGTAGATCGGGGGCACCGGCTGCGCGTGCCGCGGCAGTTTCGAGCGCACCCAGGAGAACTGCGGCGTGTTGACGGCCGGCATCTGCACCATCGTGGTGCGGACGTGGCTGCCCTCGTGCAGGAGCTCGCAGCGCAGGGACTCGTTGAAGCCCTGGATGGCGTGCTTGGCGCCGCAGTAGGCGCTCTGCAACGGGATCCCGCGGTAGGCGAGGGCCGAGCCGACCTGCACGATCGTGCCCCGGTCGCGGGGCTTCATCCGCCGCAGCGCGGCGGTGGTGCCGTGGACGTAACCGAGGTAGCTGACTTCGGTGACGCGCCGGAACTCGTCCGGCTCGATCTCGTCGAACGGCGCGAAGACGGACGTGAAGGCGACGTTCACCCACAGGTCGATCGGCCCGAGCTCCTTTTCGGCCCGTTCGGCGGCGGCGTCGACCTGCCCGAAATCGGCGACGTCGGCGGGAATGGCGAGGGCGGTCCCGCCGGCCTCGGTGACGTCTCCGGCCGCGGCGGCGAGCCCGGCTTCACCCCGGGCGAGCAGGGCAACGCGGGCCTGCCGGGCCCCGAAGGCCCGGGCGACGGCCCGGCCGATGCCGCCGCTCGCCCCGGTGACGACGACGACCTGGTGCTGGGGTTGGCTGGTCATGACTCTCCGATCGGAAGCTGGTGAAGAGGGGCGGAGGGGAACAGGGCGGCCGGTTTCTGCGGCGCGGTGCGGCCCCCGGGCTGACGGCGCCGGCTCACCGGGCCCCTGGTCCGGTTCCGGGACCTGCGAGCGGGCCAGCCGGGCCGCGCCGCCGAGGCCCGCCGCGCGCGGCCGGGTCGAGTTCCGGTGTCGCGGCTGCCCGTCTCCGGGGCCGGTGGCCGCTCTCCCCACGAGGCCGGGCCGCCCGGGCCCACCCCGCCGCCACGACCGCGTTCGCCAGCGCCGCCGCTCGCCACCGCCGGGACGCCGCCGCCAGGACGAGCATGCTCGCGCTGTGCAGCACGTCCACCGTCCAGCCCCAGCGCGCGACCACCCCCGCCGGGCGCCGCAGCACCGCCGCCGCCTGGGCCAGGTGGCGAAACCCCAGGGCCAGCGCCACCTTCCTCGGCACCGGCAGGTACCGCGACACGACCAGGACCCCGCCGCCCCACGCCGCCCGGGCCGCGGCCACTCCGCGGGTCAACGGAGGCTCCGGCGCACCGCGAATCCCACGGCGGCCGCCGCACCCGCGCCGAGCGCGGCCACCACCGCCGGCCGCCTGTGCCGCGGCATCTCGGGCGGCTGCTCGAGCCCGCCGGCCAGCAGTTCCGCCAGGTGCACGCCTTCCCGGCCGCCGCTGTCGAGCTCGTGCAGCTGGGTCCGGCAGCTGAAGCCGTCGGCCAGCACCGCCGTATCCGGCGACGCGTCCCGGACCCGCGGCAGCAGGACCCGCTCGGCGCACGCCTGCGAGACCTCCAGGTGGCCCTTCTCGAAGCCGAAGTTGCCCGCCAGGCCGCAGCACCCCGAGTCGAGGTGCTCGGCGTCGACGCCCGCGGCTTCGAGCAGCTTGCGGTCCGCGTCCCAGCCCATGACCGCGTGCTGGTGGCAGTGCACCTGCGCGATCGCCTTCGCGTCCAGCCGGGGCGGGCGGTAGCCGGGGGAGTGCTCGGTGAGCAGTTCGGCGAGGGTGACCGTCTGCGCGCGCAGCCGCCGGACGTCCTGGTCACCCGGGAAGAGGCCGGCCGCGTCGGAGCGGAACACCGCCGTGCAGCTGGGTTCCAGGCCGACGACGAGCCCACCCCCGTGCAGGTGCGGGGCCAGCTCGCGGACCGTGCGGGCCAGGATGTGTTTCGCGACGCCCAGCTGCCCGGTCGAAATCCACGTCAGCCCGCAGCACAGCGCCGCCGACGGCATGGTCACCCGCCAGCCCGCGTCCTCCATCAGCCGCACCGCGGCCCGGCCCACGTGCGGGTGGAACGAGTTGGTGAACGTGTCCGGCCAGACCAGCACGGTCCCGCGGGCCCCGGTGCCGGCCGGCCCGCGCCGGGCGAACCACTGCTGCAGCGTTTCCCCGGCGAACATCGGGACTTCGCGGTCCTCGACCCCCGCGACCCGGGTGGCCAGCCGGGCCAGTCCCGGCGCGTGCGTCAGCGCGTTGACCACGCGGCCGGCCCGCAGCCGGCCGACGGCCTGGGCGAAGGCGGGCAGCCAGCCCATCGTGAAGTCCGAGCGCGGCCGCCGCCACGGCCGGCCCGCGTAGTGGTGGGCGAGGAACTCCGCCTTGTACGTCGCCATGTCCACATTGGCCGGACAGTCGGTCTTGCACCCCTTGCAGGCCAGGCACAGGTCCAGGGCCTCGCGGACCTCCGTCGAGCGCCAGCCGTCGTCGACCGGGCTGTCGCCGTGGCCGTCCAGCATCTCGAACAGCAGCCGCGCCCGGCCGCGCGTGGAGTGTTCCTCCTCGCCGGTCACCTGGTACGACGGGCACATGACCTGCCCGCCGCCGGTGGTGTGCTGCCGGCACCGGCCGACGCCGACGCAGCGGTTGGCGGCCTGGGCGAACGAGCCGCCGTCGTCGGGGAAGCGGAAGTACAGGTCCTGCGGGTCGGCGGGCGCCCAGCCGGCGCCGAGGCGCAGATTCTCGTCGAGCCGGTAGGGGGCGACGACCTTGCCGGGGTTCATCCGGTTCCCGGCGTCGAAGACGGCCTTGAGCTTGCCGAACGCGGTCACCAGTTCGTCGCCGAACATCTTCGGCAGCAGCTCGCCGCGGGACTGGCCGTCGCCGTGCTCGCCGGAGAACGACCCGCCCATGGCGGCGACGAGGTCGGCGGCGCGCTCCATGAACCGCCGGTAGGTGGCGACGCCGTCGGCGCTGTAGAGGTCGAACGGGATCCGCGTGTGCACGCAGCCCTGGCCGAAGTGGCCGTACAGGCTCGGGCCCGTCTCGCCGGCGTAGCCGAACTCCTCGTACAGCGCGGTCAGCTTCCGCAGGTACTCGCCGAGCCGCTCCGGCGCGACGGCCGAGTCCTCCCAGCCCTCGAAGGTGTCGGCGCGGCCCGGCAGGTGCGCGGTGGCGCCGAGGCCGGCCTCGCGGACCTGCCACAGCTCGTTTTCGCGGGCGGGGTCGTCGAGGAATTCGACGTCGGCTTCGTGCTCGGTGTCGTGCAGGGCGTCGAGCATCTTGTGCGCCTGCCGCTCGGCTTCTTCGTGCGTCTCGGCGGCGAACTGCACCATCAGGAACGCCCGCCCGTGCGGCAGCTCGCCGAGGGCCTTCGGGTTCATGCCCTTGATCTGCTGGTCCCGGATGAGCTTGTGGTCGACGCCTTCCAGCGCGACCGGCTCGTGCGGCAGGACGGCGGGCACGGCGTCCGCGGCGGTGGCGATGTCGCGGTAGCCGAGCACCACGAGCGTCCGCTCCGGCAGCACCGGGACGAGCTCCAGCTCCGCCCGCAGCACGGTGACCAAAGTGGACTCGCTGCCGACGAGCAGCCCGGCGACGTCGAAGTGGTGTTCGGGCAGCAGGGAGTCGAGGTTGTAGCCCGAAACGCGGCGCGGGATGTCCGAGTAGCGGCGGCGGATCTCGTCGGCGTACTCGTCGCGCAGCCGGCGCAGCTGCCGGTAGATCGCCGCCCGCGGGTCGCCGCGCCGCTCGATCTCGGCGTACTCCTCGTCGGTGGTTTCCCCGCACCAGAACCGGGTTCCGTCGTAGGTGACGACCTCCAGCCGGGCGATGTTGTCGACGACCTTGCCGGTCCGCTGGGCCGTGGCGCCGCAGGAGTTGTTGCCGATCATCCCGCCGAGGGTGCAGTTCATGTGCGTCGCGGGCTCCGGCCCGTACCGCAGGCCGGTGTCCGCCAGCTGCCGGTTCAGCTCGTCGAGCACGATCCCCGGCTGCACGACGCAGGTCCGGGCGCCGGTGTCGACCGACTCCAGTTCGGTGCAGTACTTGGAGAAGTCGAGCACGACGGCGGTGTTGGTGCACTGGCCGGCGAGGCTGGTGCCGCCGCCGCGCGACAGCACCGGCGCCCGGAACTCGCGCGCCACCGCCAGCGCCGCCACCGCGTCGTCCGGCGTCCGCGGCAGCACGACGCCGAGGGGGACCTGCCGGAAGTTGGACGCGTCGGTCGAGTACGCCGCGCGCGTGCCGCGGTCGAAGCGCACTTCGCCGTCGACGCGCTCCCGCAGCGCCGCCGCGAGCGCGCCGGTGTCGATGTCTTCGTGCTCCGCGTGGCGCACCACCGGATCGGGGAGCTGGACGGGTCCCATCGCGGATCCTCCTTCAGAGTGCGTACTCGGCCGCGGCTGCGGGCCGCAACGTCAGGCCGTGGCCGGGCGCGGTCATCGACGGCGTCACCGTGCCGCCGGCCGGGTCGAGGCAGCCGTCGAAGAAGAGCCGCTCGATCCGGTCGTGGTCGGCGAACCACTCGATGTGCCGGAAGTTCTGCGTCGCCGCGGCGGCGTGTGCGGAAAGGTTCGGGGCGCAGTGGGCCGACACGTCCCGGTTCGCCGCCGCGGCCAGCGCCGTGGCGCGCCGCCACTCCGTGTAGCCCCCGCACCGGGTGACGTCGACCTGCAGGCAGTCGACCACCGGCAGCATGCGCGCGAAGTAGGGCAGGTCGTAGCCGTACTCGCCGGCGGCGATGTCCGGGCCGCCGGGGAAGCGCGTCGCCGCGAGCCCGGGCAGGTCGTCGCTGGAGACGGGCTCCTCGAACCACGTGACGTCCCACTCCAGCAGCCGCTCGGCGACCCGGCGGGCCTGGTCGGGGGAGTAGGCGCCGTTGGCATCGACGAACACCTCGGCGTCGGCGCCGACCTTGTCCCGCGTCACGGCCACCCGCTCCAGGTCGCGGGCCACGCGGGTGCCCGCGGACTCGCCGATCTTGATCTTCACGCGCGGGATGCGCTGCCTGCGGACCCAGTGGTCCAGCTGGGCGACCAGTTCGTCGTCGGAGAGCGTGGTGAAGCCGCCGCTGCCGTACACGGCGACCTCCTCGTGCACCCGGCCGAGCAGCCTGCTCACGGGCACGTCGAGCGACCGGGCCGCGGCGTCCCACAGCGCGATGTCGACGGCGGACATGGCGCACGAGACCAGGCCGGGCCGCCCGAGGTTGCGGACGGCGTGCTGCATCGCCGCCCAGCAGGCGGGCACGTCGAGCACCGGGCGGCCGCGGACGGCCTCCGTGAGCAGGCCTTCGATCAGCGGCACGCAGGCCGCGTCGGCGTAGGTCCAGCCCAGCCCGCGGATCCCGCCGGCTTCGGCGTGCACGACGACGATCGTGGTGGCGTCCCAGGCCAGCGTGCCGTCGGCTTCGGGGCCGGGGGCCGGCACCCGGTAGGCCCGGGCGCCGACCCGCTCGACCGTGGTCACCGGTGCTTCCCGGGCAGGAACTCCTGCAGCTTCGTCTTGACGCCCTGGGCGACGAGGTGGAACGCGTCGGGGTCGCCCTTGAGGACGGCCTGGGCGGCCGACTTCACCTGCTCGAAGGTGGCGTGCGGCGGGATCGGCGGCACGTCCGGGTCGCACCGGACGTCCAGCACCGCCGGCTTGCCCGCGCTGAGCGCGGTGTCCCAGGCCGAGGCGAGCTGGTCCGGCTTGTCGACCGTGACGGCCGCGAGCCCGAGCGACAGGGCGAAGCCGGCGTAGTCGACGTCCGGCAGGGTCTGGGACTCCTCGAACTTCGGCGCCCCGCCCATCGCCCGCAGCTCCCACGTGACCTGGTTGAGGTCGTTGTTGTGGAAGACGCAGATCACGCACGTCGGGTCGGTCCACAGCGTGTGGTACCGCGCGATGGTGATCAGCTCGGCGAGGCCGTTCATCTGCATGGCGCCGTCGCCGACGAGGGCGATCACCGGCCGGTCGGGGTGGGCGAACTTGGCGCCGATGGCGTACGGCACGCCCGGGCCCATGGTGGCCAGCGTGCCCGAGAGCGACCCGCGCATGTCGCCGCGGATGCGGAGGTTGCGCGCGTACCAGTTGGTGGAGGAGCCCGAGTCCGCGGTGACGATCGCGTTCTCCGGGATCCGCTTCGACAGCTCGCTGACGATCGCCATCGGGTTGACCGGGTCGGCGTCGACCGCGGCTTCCTTCTCGACGGTGTCCCACCAGGACGCGACGTTCTTCTCGATCGTCTCGCGCCACGAGGAGTCCGCTTTGCTCTTCAGCCGCGGCAGCAGCGCGCGCAGCGTCGCCGCGCTGTCCCCGACGAGGTTGACCTCCGTCGGGTAGCGCATCCCGATGAACCGGCCGTCCAGGTCGATCTGCACCGCGCGCGCCTGCCCGAAGTCCGGCAGGAACTGGCTGTACGGGAAGTTCGAACCGACGATGAGCAGCGTGTCGCAGTCGCGCATCATCTCGTAGCTCGGCCGGGTGCCGAGCAGCCCGATCGAGCCGGTCACCCACGGCAGGTCGTCGGGCAGGACGTCCTTGCCCAGCAACGCCTTCGCCACGCCCGCGCCGGTGACTTCGGCGACTTCGCGCACCTCCTCGGCCGCGCCGCGCGCGCCCTGGCCGACCAGGATGGCGACCTTCTCGCCCGCGTTGAGCACCTCGGCCGCCGCCTCGATGTCCTGCTCCGCGGGGACCGGCCGGGACCACGCCGTGCTCGGCGGGCTCGACGGCACCTGCTTGAACGCGTGCTGCGGCGGGGAGTACGGCTCCTCCTGCAGGTCCGCGGGGATGATCAGGGCGGTCGGGCAGCGGGACGACTGCGCCGTCCGGATCGCCCGGTCGAGCGCGTTCGGCAGCTGCTCGGCCACGTTGACCTCGACCAGGTATTCGCTGGCGACGTCCTTGTAGAGCGCCTGCAGGTCGACCTCCTGCTGGTAGCTGCCGCCCATCGCGCTGCGCGCGGTCTGCCCGACGATCGCGACCACCGGGACGTGGTCGAGCTTCGCGTCGTAGAGGCCGTTGAGCAGGTGGATCGCGCCCGGGCCCGAGGTGGCCAGGCAGACGCCGACCTTGCCGCTGAACTTCGCGTAGCCGACCGCCGAGAGGGCGGCCATCTCCTCGTGCCGGGCCTGGACGAAGCGCGGCTGGTTGTCCGCCTTGCCGAACGAGGCGACGATCCCGTTGATGCCGTCGCCCGGGTAGGCGAAGACCTGGTCCACACCCCACTCGCGCAGGCGCTGGAGCAGGTAGTCACCGACTGTCTGGCTCATGAGTACTCCCTTTGGCGTGCGATGCCGCTTCGGTGAGCGCCTCGTGGACCCGGCGGGCCACCACGGCGGGCCGCGGCCGGGCCGGCTCGGGCCACCGGACGAGGACCGACGGCGCTTCCCCGCCGTCGGGCTCCACCGCCAGGCACCACCCGCTGTCGGCGGCCCACTGCAGCATCAGGAACCGGCCCGCGTGCCGGGCGGCCAGGGCGATGTAGGCGGTCGCCGGGCTGCCGGGTTCGCTCCACGACGCGGCCGGTTCCACCCGCAGCAGCTCGGCGACGGTCTCGACGTAGTCGCGCAGGGCCGTGACTTCGACGTGCCCGGGGTCCGGTTTCACCGGCGCGGACGCCTCCCTTCGTGGTCACCTTCGGCGCTCACGAATCGCTGTACCCGCTTTCGCCGTCTATCATACTTGCGTGACGCAAACGTGGCAGGAGCCGGACGGCACCAGCGCGGCGCTGGCGGTGCTGCGGGCGATGGTGATGATCGCCGACTCCACCGTCGAACGGAACACCGAACAGCTGACGCTGACCCAGTTCCGCGCGCTGCGGGTGGTGGTCGACCGGACCCCGGTCACCATGGGCCGGGTGGCGCGCGAGCTGGCGCTGAACCCGTCGTCGGTCACCCGGGCGTGTGACCGGCTGGTCGCGCTGAACCTGCTGGAAAAGGCGCCCAACCCGCTGAACCGGCGGGAGACGCTGCTCGCCCCGGCCGCGGCGGGGCGGCAGCTGGTGGACCGGGTCGACCGCGACCGCCGCCGGGTGCTCGCGGACGTCCTCGGCCGGCTCGACCCCGGGTCGCGAGCCGCGATGATTGCCGCTTTCGAGCAGTTTGCCGGGGCCGTCGAAGCGGACGAAAGGGATTCCCGCTCATCGTTGCGCCGCGCAAACCAGGTCCGGGAAAAGAATGTTTGACCGCCGGCGCAGCGGGTACCCCGGCGCCGGTTTTTCGTGATCGGAGGTCCTTGCGGTGGGAAAACGCGACGGAATCACCGAGCCCTGGGGGACCAGGACGCCCTACGGGCCGGGGGAGCCGTGGCCGGTCCGGGTGGACAGCCACCTCGCCGGCGGCTTGGCGCCGGCCGACGTCGACCGCTGGGTCCGCAGCGCGGCGGTGCTGCACTCCAACGGCGACGGCCTCGACATCGCGGTGAAGGACGGCCGGATCGCCGGCGTCCGCGGTCGCGCCGACGACCGCGTCAACCACGGGCGCCTCGACCCGAAGGACCTCTTCGCCTGGCAGGCCAACTCCGCGCCGGACCGGCTGACCACGCCGCTGGTGCGCCGGAACGGCGAGCTCGCGGAAGCGAGCTGGGACGAGGCGATGGACCTGATCGTCCGGCGCAGCAAGGAACTCCTCGACGAGCAGGGGCCGGGCGCGCTCGGGTTCTACACCAGCGGCCAGCTGTTCGCCGAGGAGTACTACACGCTCGCCGCGATCGCCCGCGGCGGCCTGGGCACCCACCACCTCGACGGCAACACCCGGCTCTGCACGGCGACCGCGGCCGCGGCGCTGAAGGAGTCCTTCGGGTGCGACGGCCAGCCGTCGTCCTACACCGACGTCGACCACGCCGACGTCATCGCGCTCTTCGGGCACAACGTGGCCGAAACCCAGGCCGTCCTCTGGTCGCGCATCCTCGACCGGCTCGCCGGGCCGAACCCGCCGGCGGTGCTCTGCGTCGACCCGCGCGAAACCCCGGTCGCCCGGGCGGCGACGCTGCACCTGGCGCCGCTGCCCGAGACCAACGTCGCCCTGATGAACGGGATCCTGCACGAGATCATCGAAAACGGCCGGGTCGACCGCGAGTACGTCGAACGCTGCACGGTCGGCTACGACGACCTCGCGGCGATGGTCGCGGACTACCCGCCCGAGCGCGCCGCGGAGATCTGCGGGCTCGACCCCGCGGAGATCCGCGCCGCCGCCCGGCTGCTGGGGTCGGCCGAGCGGCTGCTGTGCACGGTGCTGCAGGGCTTCTACCAGTCGCACCAGGCGTCCGCGGCCGCCGTCCAGGTCAACAACCTCGTGCTGCTGCGCGGCATGCTGGGCCGGCCGGGAGCCGGTGTCCTGCAGATGAACGGCCAGCCGACCGCGCAGAACACCCGCGAATGCGGCGCCGACGGCGACCTGACCGGGTTCCGCAACTGGGCCAACGACTCGCACGTGGCCGAACTCGCCGATCTGTGGAACGTCGACGTGAGCAGGATCCCGCACTACGGCCCGCCGACGCACCTCATGCAGATGCTGCGCTACGCCGAAACCGGGACCCTGCGGTTTCTCTGGGTGTCGGCCACGAACCCGGCCGTCTCGCTGCCCGAGCTGCCCCGGGTCCGGTCCATTCTGGACTCCCCCCGGCTGTTCCTGGTCGTGCAGGACGCCTTCCGCACCGAAACCGCCGAGCTGGCCGACGTGGTGCTGCCCGCGGCGATGTGGGGTGAGAAGACGGGCACGTTCACCAACGCCGACCGCACGGTGCACCTGTCGGAGAAGGCGGTCGAGCCGCCCGGGCAGGCGCGCCCGGACCTCGACATCTTCCTGGACTACGCGCGGCGCATGGACTTCCGCGGCAACGACGGCGAGCCGTTCCCGCAGTGGCACGACCCGGAAACCGCGTTCGAGGCGTGGAAACGCGCGTCGGCGGGCCGTCCCTGCGACTACAGCGGCCTGAGCTACGCGAAGCTGCGCGAGGTCAGCGGTGTCCAGTGGCCGTGCACCGCGGACCACCCGGACGGGACCGAACGGCTCTACACCGACGGGAAGTTCTTCGCCCGGCCCGACTACTGCGAGAGCTACGGCCGCGACCTCGTCACCGGCGCGCCCTTCGAGCCGGCCGAGTACCGGGCGCTGAACCCGGACGGGAAGGCCGTGTTGCGCGCGGCCGAGTACCTCGAACCGCACGAAAAGCCGGACGAGGACCACCCGTACTTCCTGATCAACGGCCGCACCGTCTACCACTTCCACACGCGCACGAAGACCGGCCGGACGCCGCAGCTGCGGGCGGCCGCGCCGGAGGTGTGGCTCGAGGTGTCCGAGCGGGACGCGGCCGCCGCCGGGCTCGCCGAAGGCGACCTCGCGGAGGTCTCGACCCCGCGCGGGGCCGTCCGCGCCCGGGTCCGCATCGGCGGCATCCGCGACGGCGTGCTGTTCCTGCCGTTCCACTACGGCTACTGGGACGTCGAGCACCCGGCGGGCAAGGACGGCGACCGCGCGGCCAACGAGCTCACCGCCACCGACTGGGACCCGGTGTCCAAGCAGCCGCTGTTCAAGACGGCCGCGGCCGCGCTGCGCCGGATCGGCCCGGTGCCGGCCCCGGCCGCCGAGCCGGTGCCCGCGGCCGTCGACGAGGAGGTCGTCCGATGAAGCTCGGCCTCGTCCTGCGGGAACTCCACCGCGCCGAGACGGCGATGGCCGAGTTCCTGCTGAAGACCTCCGGCCGCCACCACGCCGAGCACGAGATCCACCACCTGGCCCGCGACCTGGCGGCCTGGTCGGCGGCGCACGTGCGGGACATCGCCCGCGCCGGCCGCGCCCACGGCCTGGATCTCGGCGAGGACGTGCCGGGTCCGGGCCCGCTGGAGCCGTTGCGGACGGCGCTGTCGGAGCTGAGCGGCCGCCGCCCGGAGCCGGGCGTGCTGCTGCTGGCGGACCTGCGCCGCCTGCACCGCCGCGCCGCGGGCGTGTCGCTCGATTGGGAGCTGCTTGCGCAGGGCGCGCAGGCGGCGAAGGACACCGAGCTGCTCGAGCTGGCGAGCCGGTGCCACCCGCAGACGCTGCGGCAGCTGAAGTGGACGAACGCGATGCTGAAGGTGCTCTCCCCGCAGATCCTGACCAGCTGAAAGCCGCCGGCCCGCGGCCTGGGGGATCGGCGTGGGGTCACCTCGAGGGGACGTCGCGGCCGCGCAACAGGAACTCCAGCGGGTTGTCGCCGAAGTCCTCGGGCCTCCGCCGCCGCAGTGCCGAGCTGACCGCGGCCGCGGCGACGCCCCAGGCGGCGATCACCACGACCATCGCGGGCGCCGGCAGCAGCAGGCCGAGGAAGGCGAGGTTCACGGTGGCGGCCACGGCGGCGACGCGCGCCCAGCGCTGGTACCAGCGCCGGGTGCCGCCGGCGAAGACCCGGGTGCCGGCGAGGTAGGTCCCGAGCCCGGCGGTGATGAGCCAGGTCGCCGCGGGTGGCGGGGCTTCGTGCAGCGACAGGTTCACCCCGGCCGCGATGAGCAGCAGCGCGAACGCCGGTGTCAGGTGGCCGCCGGCGTACAGCGAGTAGGCGAGCGCGGGGTGCCCGCCGGACAGGCCGAGCGTGCGCTCGGAGATCTCCGCGGCCGACGTGAAGTACACCCACCACAGTGCGCCCGCCAGAACCAGGCCGCCGACCGTGGCCGACCAGTAGGCGACGTCGTCGGCGGGGCGTTCGAGCGCGGCCGTGCCGACGGTGATCACCAGCTCGCCGAGCAGCAGGATCATGAAGAGCCCGAAGCGTTCGGCCAGGTGGGCGGAGTCGACCGCCAGGTTCGGGTCGCGGGGCCCGGCGAGCATGTCCCGCAGCCGGGTCTCCCGCGTCGGCCGCTCCTGCGGCTCGCCGCGGCGCCGCCGGTGCCGGTCGCCGAGCAGCAGGAACCCGGCCTCCTGCACGAGGGCGATGGTCCAGAGCCACCAGCCGGCGGGCAGCACGGCCGAGACGGCGAACAGGACCGCGGAAACCGCGTACCCCGAACTGATCCGGCGCTGGTCGAGCCCGGGCCGGGCCGGCCAGCGGTGCGCGGCCGCCAGGATCACGCGGACGCCCGCCATGGCCGCCGCGAAGATCGCGGGGTGCCCCTCGAAGACGTGGTGCACCTGGGTGGCGGCGATCGCGCACGGGATGGTGCCTGCCAGCACGAACAGCCGGTCGGCCGCCCGGCTGTCGTCCCCGCGGCGGTTGTAGAGCACGGCGAAGCCGATCCACGTCCACCACAGCGTGGTGAACAGCCCCAGCGCGCCGGCGATGCGGGCCCAGTGCGGGTCCGTCACGATGCTGTGCGCCACCTGGCCCACCGCGAACACGAAGACCAGGTCGAAGTACAGCTCGACCCAGCCGACCCGCTTGCCGGCCCCGGCGGCCTTTCCGTCCCCATCGGTCACGGCGGGGATTCTGCCGCACCCCGCGGCGCTGTCCCCCACCCGGGAGAGGTGGGAATTAATAACACACCGTCCGAACAATGGCCGAATTCGCCCCGGTGGCTGCTGTGGGTAATTCTGCCGCCAGCGGGAACTCTTCGCCGGTTTCCTCCTGGCACGCCCGGGAGCAGGGCGAACGCGCTTGAACGGTGTGCAAGCAGCGACCGCCGGAACACGTGCAGTGAACCGCGGAAACAATTCGATCCCCGCGTTCGGAAACGCCGCCGCGCAGGGTTGACAAGGACGCCGGACGTGATGTCTTCTGCTGATCGGCCTGATCAACGCCACGTCTTCCCTGGGGCCCTCCGACCTGTCCGAACTCGACGTCAGCCGTGCGCGCGGCTGGGAATCGAGCGATTCCGCCATGCACGAAAGCAGAGCCACGCCCCGCCGCCCGGCGGACGCCGCGTGGTGGCCGGCGCACTGGAGCGTCCGCACCAAGATCAGCGTCGTCCTGCTGCTGCCGGTCCTGGTCGCGGTGGCGCTCGCGGAGATCCGGATCCAGGGCGAACTCGACCGGGCGACCGCGCTCAGCGCGGCCCGCGACCGGCTGCCGGTGCTGCGCGACACCATCGACCTGACCGCGTCGCTGGGCGAGGAGATGGTCGCCGCCGTCGCGGTCCCCGCGGGCGCGCCGGACACGCTGACCGCGGCGGTCGACGCGAAGGCGGCGGCGGTCCAGCGGGACGCCGGGTTCGCGCCGCTGCCCGCCGACACCGGCCGGGCGCTCAACACCGCGCTGGGCAAGCTCGCCGGGATCCGCGCGGCCGGCGCCGGCGGCGGCGACGTCCGCACGAAGGCCGCCGGCTACAACGACGTCATCGCCACCCTGGGCGACCTGGTGCCCGCGATCGTCGCGGCCGACGACGGCACCGCGGAGACCACCCGGCTGCTGGTGCACCTGCGCGGCGAACTGGCCACCGAAGAGACCTACCGGCGGGCCGCGCAGACCAGCCCGGACGACGCTTCGCTGCGCCCGGCCGTCATCCAGACCGCCGCCGAGCAGGAGGTCCTCGCCGAACAGGCGGAGCACCGGCTCACCGGCGACCGGCTGGCCCGGTTCACCGCCGCGACCGGCGCCGCCGACAGCCGGCTCGACGCCCTGCAGGAACCGGGCGGGGGCCGCCCGCTCGCGTCGCTGCTGCCCTCGATCACCGCCGAGGCCACCGGGGTCACCGGCGTGCTGAACGACGTCGCGGCGCAGCTGGCGGCCAACGTGGCGGCGGCGGCCGACGACGCGCGGTCGGACTCGCTGCGCGACACGGCCCTGGTCCTCGGGGCGCTGCTCGGCGCGCTCGCGATCGCGTTGCTGGTGGTGCGCTCGCTGGTGACGCCGGTGCGCCGGCTGCGCGCGGCCGCCCTGCACGCGGCGAACGAACAGCTGCCGGAGACCGTCCGGCAGGTCCGCGAGGGCCAGGACGTCGACTGGCGTGCGGTGCCGGACTCCGGCGTCCGGACGGAGGAGGAGATCGGGCAGCTGGCGCGGGCGTTCGACGACATGCACCGGCAGGCGGTCCGGCTCGCCGTCGAGCAGGCCGAGCTGCGCAAGCAGGTCAGCGAGATGTTCATGACGCTGTCGCGGCGGAGCCAGTCGCTGGTCGAGCAGCAGCTGTCGATCATCGAGGACCTGGAGGCGGGGGAGGAGAACCCGCGGCGGCTCGACGAGCTGTTCCGCATCGACCACATCGCCACCCGGCTGCGCCGCAACGGCGAAAACCTGCACGTCCTGGCGGGCGGCCGCCCGGTCCGCCACGGCCGCGAACCGGTGCCGACCCGCGACCTGCTGCGCGCGGCGACGTCGGAGGTCAAGGACTACCGGCGGGTGGCGCTGGGCAACGCGCCCCGCGGCTCGGTCCAGCCGGAGGCGGCGGCGGACGTGGTGCACATCCTCGCGGAGCTGCTGGAGAACGCGACGCGGTTCTCGCCGCCGGAGCACAAGGTGGCGCTGACGGCCGACCGCGGCGCCGACGGCGGCCTGCTCATCGAGGTCGTCGACCAGGGCCTGGGCATGACCCCCGCGGAGCTGGCGGCGGTGAACGACCGTCTCGCGGCGGCCGCGACGGTCGGCCCGGAGACGACCCGCCGGATGGGGTTGTTCGTGGTCGGCAGGCTGGCGGCCCTGCACGGGGTCACGGTGCGGTTGCGCGCGACCGGAACGGGGGCCCGCCACGCAGGGGTAACGGCGAGCGTCCACGTCCCCGGCGCACTGGTGCTGGCGGACCTGGCCCGCCCGATCGGCGCGGGCCGGCTGGTCCCGGCGGGTGCCCGCAACGGCCACCCGCGGCCGCCGGAGGTGCCGGCGCAAGCGTCGACGCCGATCTTCGAGCAGGTGGTGACGAGCTGGTTCACCGAGCCGGCGGTGAAGCCGGTGGTCCGGCGCAACGGGGTGGCCGGCCCGGTGGCGTGGCCGTCCGCGGCCGAAGTGCCGGCCGATCGGGACACGCCGGTGGAACCGGCCGGCGAAAGCTCCGGTGCCCACCGGGCCGTCCCGGCCGACAGCCCGGCCGAGCCCGCCGCCGAGCCGGCGCCCGCGACCGTGTCGGCGCCCGCCGCCGCGCCGGCACCCGCCGCCGCGCCGGCACCCGCCGCCGCGCCGGCACCCGCCACCTCGTCGGCACCCGCCGCCGAGCCCGCGCAGCCGGACCGGGCCGAAACGACCGTCGTGGGCAGCTGGGACACGGCCGCCGACCGCACGCGCCAAGCCGCCGAAAGCGCTCTCCAGCCCGCGGCCGCGCAACGGCTCACCGACGCCGGCCTGCCGACCCGGCGGCCCGGGGCGCAGCTCGCGCCGGGTGCGGTCGTGCCGCGGGTGCGTGACCAGACCGGCGGGGCGTCCTTCCGCGACGCCGCCGCCGTGCGCAGCAGTCTCTCGCGCCACTACCAGGGCATGCGCGCGGCCCGGCAGGAAACCGCCGCCCGCGCCGGAGAAACCGGAACGGACGAAGGGGATCCCCGATGACGGAACTGCACGCCCGACGCTCCGAGCCGGCGGGCCGGTCCGTGCGCGGAACGCTGGCCTTCCCCGGTTCCGCCGCGCCGCCCGAACGGACGGCGACGCTGAACTGGCTGGTCAACGCGTTCGTCCAGGACGTGTCGGGGATCGCGCACGCCGTGCTGGTCTCCGCCGACGGCCTGCTCGTGGCCGCCGACGACGCCCTGCCGCGCGAGCGCGCCGACCAGCTCGCGGCCATCGCGGCCGGGCTGTCCAGCCTGTCGCTCGGCACCGCGGAGCTGTTCACCGCCGGGCGGGTGGTGCAGTCGGTGATCGAGATGGAGCAGGGGTTCCTGCTGCTGATGAGCGTGGGCGACGGCTCGAACCTGGTCGTGCTCGCCTCGACCGGCTGCGACATCGGGCTGGTCGGCTACGAGATGACGATGCTGGTCGAGCGGGTGGGGCAGAAGGTCGACGTGCCCGCGCGCGAGATACCGGTGGCCCAGGACCACCGGTGATCGACGACCCGCCGCCCGGCCCGTACGGGGACGAGCCGCGCCGCAGCCCGGCGCTCGCCCGTCCCTACGCGTGGACCGAGGGCCGGACGGCACCGGCGGTCGAGATCGCCGTCGAGGCACTGGTCGAGACCACGGCGGCGGGCCGGGCCGAAGCCGGCTACCTGACCTCGAGCGCGCAGTCGGAGGTGCTCGAGCTGTGCGTCCGCCCGCGGTCGCTGATGGAGATCGCCGCGCTGCTGGCGCTGCCGCTCGGCGTGGTCCGCGTGCTCGTCTCGGACCTGATGCAGGACCACCTGGTGATCGTCCGGGACACGTTGTCGGACAACGCCACCTGGGACGAGCGCCACGACCTGATGGAACGCGTGCTGCACGGGTTGCGCGACCTCTAGGAAGGATTCCCGATGGAGCATTTCGCGCTGGGGTACTGGCTGCTCGTGCTGGCGTACCTGACGTCGGTGGTCGGCTGCGCGCTCGGGCTGGCGTGCGCGGTCCAGGCCCGCTACGCGGCGAACCCCCGCCACCGCCTGCGCTGGCTGGTGCTGGCGGCGATCTCGATCGGCGGCGTCGGCATCTGGCTGATGCACTTCGTGGCGATGCTCGGCTTCAGCACCCCGGGCATGCCGGTCCGCTACGACATCTTCCGCACGGTGCTGTCGGCGGTCCTGTCGGTGGCGGCGGTGTTCGCGGGCCTGCTGGTGGTGGGCGGCCGCGCGAAGTTCGGCTGGTGGCGCCTGGCGCTCGGCGGCGTGATCACGGGCCTGGCGGTGAACGTCATGCACTACACGGGAATGTCGGCGCTGCGGGTGAAGGGCGACTTCGGCTACGACGGCGCCCTGGTGGCGCTGTCGGTGGTGATCGCGGTGGTGGCGGCCACGGCGGCCCTGTGGTTCGCGGTGTTCCTCGACCGCCTGTCCCTGCGCCTGCTGGCCGGTTTCGTGATGGGCGCGGCGGTGACGGGCATGCACTACACGGGCATGGCGGCGGTCCGGATGACGATGGACATGAACGCCCCGGACCCGGCGGGCGCGGAGGTGTTCTCGTTCCTGTTCCCGGTGTTCGTGGTGGCGGCGATCGCGATGGCGGTCCCGCTGTGCGCGGTGCTGCTGGCCCCGGCGGTTTCGCCGAAGGCCGCCGAAACGGTTGCGGAAGACGCCGTCACGGTGTGAAGACGGCCCGCGGGGAACACTCCCCGCGGGCCGTCCCTTCACCTCCCTACAGGCTGCAGATCAGCGAACACGCCTTCGCCGACGACCAGTCCGTTGTGGACGGTGGTGTCCCCGGCGGGACGTTCACCGGCACGTAACTCACCTTCGCCTTGTTCGTGATCGGGAACAGGTTCAGCAGGGCGTACGTCGCGCAGTACACCTGCTTCGCCTGGCCCGCCGCCAAGGTGAACGGACCCGTTTGGCACGTCGGCTCCACCGTGTCCACCACCTGGGCGGACGTGATGCCCACCGGACCGTGGTTCGTCACCGTGATCCGCCAGTACGCCGAGGCCGCGAGCACGCCCAGCAGGCCCACCGGGGCCTGTTTCGCCCAAGGGCCGGCGCCGCCCGGGCCGCAGTCGGCCGGGTGGATCGCCGTGCAGATCTCCTTCTCCACCGTCACCTTCGGGGTGCACGACGCGCCCGGGGCCACCGGGAGCGTCACCGTGTTGGAGCTGAACGAACCCGTCGAGTCCGTGCCCGTCGCCGTGTTCGCCACCGACGTCACCGTGCAGTCCGCCGAGATCGTCGTGCGGAAGCACAGCTGCGGTGCGTCACCGGCGAAGTCGACCACCAACGAGCCGCTGAAGCCGGCGCCGGAGTGCAAGACCAGCGTCGTCGTCACCGTGATCGACGGGTGGGCCGCCACCGACACGCCGGTCAGGTCGACCGAGCCGTCCGGGGCGAAGCCCGGGGTCGGCACCACGGCACCGTCCTGGTCGACCACCGTGACCCGCGACGCCGCGAAGTCGACGTTGGCCAGGTCGACGCCGGTCAGCCGCGCCGACGTGTAGCCCTGGACGTGCGAGCCGCCGTCGCAGTAGAAGTCACCCGGGCGCAGGGTCACCTGGCCGCCGGAACGCACGCACGGGGTGGCGCCGGTGGCCGGATCCATCGAGAACAGCACCCCCGCGTCGCCCAGGCCGATCAGGCAGCCCGACGGCGGGTCGTAGGCGTAGCCGTAGTCCCGCGTGGCGCCCCCGTTCACCGACGGGTGCGTGATCCGGGCGGGCAGCCCCGCGCACGCCGTGCCCGTCGTCCAGTCGTGGCACACCGCCGCGCCCGCGATGCCGCCGTTCCAGACCGGCAGGTAACTGCGTACGTGGCCGCCGGGGTCGGTGACGACCTCCGGGTTGAACACATACGTCCCGTTCGGCAGCGCGGCCGCGCCCGGTGGTGCGGGCAGTGCCGAGCCGTCGAGCGCGTAGCACGTCGTGACGTTGGTGCCGCCGGTCGTCGACGAGCACACCCCCACCGGGGCGCCGGCCGTGCTGAACGCGGTGTAGGCGTTGTAGGTGAAGTTCCCCGCCGGCCCGGTCGGCCGCCAGGACGCCCAGTTCGCGCACGGCGTGGCTGTCGCCGGGTCGAAACAGCCCAGCGACGGCTGCTGCCCGGTGTTCGGGTTCGACGACGACGCGAACACCTTGCCCGCCACGACGTCCAGTGCGCCGTAGACGTACGCGTTGCCGCTGATGGCCGGCGCGATCGGCGCGTACGGCTGGCCGCCGCAGGCGCTCTGCGTGGCGATGGTCCAGCAGACCACCGCGCCGCTGCTGATCAGGCCGTACAGGTTGCCGCCGGTCTCCACGAGCCCGGTGATGCTGTTCACCGCGGGCGAGCCGCCGGTGGCGGCCAGCGCCCAGTACCCGCAGTTGGCCGAGGCGGCCATGTCGAGGCAGGCGACGCCGACGGAAGCCGCCGTCACGGCGGGGTAGTAGACCTTCGCGGGCGCCGCGGGGTCGCGGACGTACTGCTCGACCATGGTGGTGCTGATGTCCCCGGCCCCCAGCGTGCCGAGCGGGCCGGCCGCGGTGTTGAGCACCTTCGGCCACGGGCCGCCCGGGCACCGCGTGCCGGTGGCGAGCTCGGTGCAGACCACCTTCGGCGACGTGGCCCCCAGGTGGTGGTAGATGTTCCAGGCCTGCAGCGTGCCGCTCGGGGTGCGGTACAGGATCGGCGAGAAGCCGTCGCCGCCGGTCGCGGTGGTGACCGCCTGCACAGGCGGGGTGAGAGCGCCGGTCAGCTGGGTCGCGTCGGGCCCGGCGGCGGGGTTCGTCGCGCGGACCGCGGTGACGCCGGACGCCGGTTCGGTGCCGGTGAACGTGCTGCCGTCGGTGGACCACTCCGGTGTCCAGCCGGGTGGCGCGTGCAGCGAACCGGGCTGGTATGCCTGGCCGGCCCCGACAGCGTCGGTGATGGTGGCGGCGCCGGTCGTGGTGGCGTGGTCGTCGTAGCCGATCACCCAGTTCGCGCTCGCGCCGTGGTCGGCGGGGGATCCGGTGCCCTGCACGGACTTCGTCAGCGCGGAGACCGGGGCGGGGTCGGCGGCCGCGGGCAGCGGGACGGCGGTGGCCGCGGCGAGCACCAGGGGCAGGACCGCCCCCAGCATGCGTCTTCGCATGGTTGGTCCTCGATTCTTTGCTAGGCGGGAATGGGCTCGGGAAACGTTTTCCCGGCCGAAGGAAAATCCTATGCCGCACCCGCATCGCGGTTGAAGTGCTCTCACCCGGGCGCCGAAAAGGCGATGCGAACAGCGCAGTTTCCCGCGGTTTTCCGCCGGCGAGCACCTGCTGTGACGAGGGGATTTCGCAATTGCCGTCACCTGGACGCCGTCCGCGTTCACTCGATCGTGTGACAAGGGCAGGCTAAGAACCCGCGTTTCCGGCCGACGGTGAAGATTTATTTACCGGAAGCTAACCGGATTCGGCGTCGAAGCGGAGTTTCGAGGTGATGCGGTACCGGTCGCCGCGGTAGACCGACCGGGTCAGTTCGACGATCCGGCCGGTCGTGTCCCGGGTGAGCCGTTCGATGTGCAGGATCGGGGCGTACACCGCGATTTCCAGCAGTTCGGCCTGGTCCGGGTTGGTGACCGCGGGTTCGATCGTCTGCACCGCGTCCTGCACGGCGATCCCGAACCGTTCCCGCAGCAGCCGGTAGAAGTTGCCGGTTTCCAGGTCCGCCGGCCGCAGGCCCGGAACCAGGGCGGCGGGCAGCGCAAGGCTTTCGATCGCGATCGGTTCGTCGTCGACGTCCCGGACCCGGGTGACGCGCAGCACCGGCGCGCCCGGCTCGAGTTCCAGCTCGGCGGCCAGGGACCGCGCGGCCGGGGACACCGCGAACGCGACCACCCGGCTCGTCCAGTGGCCTTCCGCGGGCGGCACCGCGAGCCCGGTCGCCAGTTCCTGGGTGACCTTGTGCGGGCTGGTGAACGTGCCGCGGCCGCGCTGGCGCACGAGCAACCCGGTGCGGGTCAGCTCGTCGATGGCCGCCCGGACGGTCGGGCGGGAGACGCCCAGCTCGGCCGCGAGGTCCCGCTCGGAGGCCAGCCCGGTGCCGGGACCGGCGTTCTCGATCACCTTCAGCAGGTGCCGCCGGACGCGGTCGCGCTTCACCGTGGGCGGCCGCTCGCCGGCGTCCCCGGCCTGGGGTGAAGCCCCGGATGGCACAGCCGTTTTTCGGGGGCTCCGGGTGGCGGAGCCCCCGGCCTGGGGCGGAGCCCCGGATGGCACAGCTGTTTTTCGGGGGCTCCGGGTGGCGGAGCCCCCGGCCTGGGGCGGAGCCCCGGATGGCACAGCGGTCAAGGCACCGTCTTTCCGGATACGGGGACCGCGCCGGCGAACCGGACGCGCTCCTTCGGCAGGGCACCCAGCACCCGCAGCCGGCCGAGGTGCCCGGTCAGGCGCTGGTGGAAATCAGCATAACCGCGGCCCGGCGGCGACCACGCCCGCTCGGCCAGCGCGCACAGCCGCGGGAAGGCCAGGTGCCGCACGTGGTCGGGGGTCGGCGCGTGCTCGGTCCACAGCTGGGCCTGGGTGCCCAGGACGCCCGGCGCGCGCCCGGAAGCGACCGGGAGCCCGCCCGCCAGGGGATCGAAGCGGTAGACGTCTTCCAGCGTCGTCACGGGCTCCCGCGGTGGTTCGCCGGGCTCCTCGCTCTGCCGGTAGTCGAAGTACGTCGCGGTGTGCGGGGCCATGACGACCTGGTGGCCGCGGGCGACGGCGAGCGCGCCGTGGGCGGCGTCGCGCCAGGCCGTGACGACCAGTTCCGCGGGCAGCTGCCCCTCGGCGTGCCCGGTCTCGTCCCAGCACACCGCCTGCCGGCCGAGGCCCGCGACGATGTCGTGCAGCCGGCCGAGGAACCACGGGTGGAGCCCGGCGGGGCGCACCCCGAGCCGGGCCGCGCGCGCCCGCGCGACCGGACTGGTTTCCCACTGCGTCGTCGGGCATTCGTCGCCGCCGATGTGCAGGTACGGCGCCGGGAAGACCTCGGCGACCTGCCCCAGGACGTCCCGGCAGAAGGCGAACACGTCGTCGTGGACGCCGAGGATGTCGGGGCTGATGCCCCACTCGGTCCACACCGGCTGCGGTGTTTCCGGCCGGTTGCCCAGTTCGGGGTAGGCGGCCAGGGCCGCGCGCACGTGACCGGGCAGGTCGATCTCGGGCACGATCCGCACGCCGCGCGCGGCGGCGAAGGCGACGAGCTCGCGCAGTTCCCGCTGGGTGTAGAAACCGCCGTGGGGCACGCCGTCGAAGACGCCGCTGCCCGCGGGCCCGACCATCGATTCGGCCCGCCAGGCGCCGACTTCGGTGAGCCGCGGCCACCCGTCGACCTCGATCCGCCAGCCCTGGTCGTCGGTCAGGTGCAGGTGCAGGACGTTGTACTTGTGCAGGGCCAGCAGGTCGACGAACTCGCGGAGGAACTCCAGCGGCATGAAGTGCCGGGCGACGTCGAGCAGCACGCCGCGCCAAGGCAGGCGGGGCGCGTCGCGGATCGTCAGGCACGGCAGCCGCGGCGACAGCTGGCGGATCGTCTGCACACCGGCGAGCAGGCCCGCTTCCGTGGACGCGGTGAGCAGCGCGCGGGCCGGCGTGACTTCCAGGGTGTACTCCTCCGGCCCGAGCCCCGGTTGCAGCGCGAGCCGGATGACGGGTCCGTTGTGGACCAGCGGGAGCCCGGTGTACGCGGCGAGCAGCCGGGCCGGGCCCCGGGTGCCGGGACCGGCCAGGATCCCGGTGGGCACGCAGGAGCCGGCGCGGCGGGTCAGCCGCGCGGGGAAGGGGATGAGCATCAGCCCTTCACCGCGCCCGCGGTCATGCCCTCGACCAGGTGGCGCTGCACCAGCGCGAAGAAGACGACGACGGGCAGCGCGAACAGCGTCGACGCGGCGATGAGGCCGCCGTAGTCGGTGCCCGTGCTGGTGCTGAACGAGACCAGCCACACCGGCAGCGTGTAGCCCGAGCTGTCCTTCATGATCACGTAGGCGAACAGGAAGTCGTTCCACGCGGTGATGAAGGCGAACACGCTGGTCGCGATCAGCCCGGGCAGCACCAGCGGCAGCAGGACCGAGCGCATCACGCGCCCGCGCGTCGCGCCGTCGACCATCGCGGCCTCCTCCAGTTCGACCGGGATGCCGTGCAGGAACCCGCGCAACGTCCAGATCGTGAACGGCAGCACCAGCGCCACGTACGTCAGGACCAGCCCGAAGAGCGTGTCCAGCAGGTGCGCGCTCTTCAGGCCGAGGAACAGCGGGATCACCAGCGCGGGCACCGGCACCATCTGCAGCACCAGCACGCCGATCAGGAAGCCGCGGCGCCCGAAGAACCGGAAGCGCGTCAACGCCGTCGCGGCCAGGAAGGCGACCACGATGGACAGGACGACGACCGCGACCACGACCACCACGCTGTTGAGCAGGTCCCGGACGAACCCGGGCTTCGCGAGCGCGTCGGCGAAGTTGTCCAAGGTGACGTGCAAGGGCAGGAACTCCGGTGTGGGCTGCAGGATCCGGCCCGCGGGCTTGAACGCCGTGAGCACCATCCAGTAGACCGGGAAGATCCACACGAGACAGAAGAGGGCCGCTGCCGCGTTGCGGCCGATCCGCCGGATCACAGCTCCTCCCCGGAGCGGACGAGCCGGCGCACGTACACCGCGGTCAACCCGACCAGCAGGGCGACCGAGACGACGGCGATCGCCGCGCCCTGGCCGAAGTCGTTGCGGCTGAAGGCGCGGGTGAACGTCCAGATGCCGAGCGTCGTGGTGCCGCCGCCGGGGCCGCCCTGGGTGAGGATCCAGATCTGGTTGAACACGGTGAAGTCCCAGATGACCGAGAGGATGGTGACCAGCCCGAGGATCGGCTGCAGGAACGGGAAGGTGATCGTGCGGTGCACCCGCCACGGCCCGGCGCCGTCGAGCGCCGCGGCTTCGTAGTAGGACCGCGGGATCTGCGTCAGGCCCGCGTGCAGGGTCAGCGCGACGAACGGGACCGACTGCCACACGACGAGCAGCCAGACGAGGGTGAACGCCGACGCCGGGCTCGTCGTCCAGTCGTGCTGGGTGAGGTCCCCGAAGCCGAGCCGGGTCAGCAGCCAGTTCACCACGCCGTAGCCGGGCTGGAAGAGCCACTGCCAGACCAGGGTGGAGGCCACGTTCGGCAGCGCCCACGCCGCGATCAGGCACAGCGTCACCGCCGTGCGCATCCCGCGGCCGAGGCGTTGCAGCAGGAGGGCGACGGCGAACCCGATCACCAGCGTGCCGGTCACCAGCGCGGCGCAGAACCCGACGCTGCGGGCGAGCACCGGAAGCAGCTGGGGATCGCCGAGCACGGCGGCGTAGTTGTCCGGGCCGGCGAAGCCCGTCTTGCCGGTGAACAGCGACCGCAGGCCGTACTCCTGCAGCGAAATGACGACCAGCCGGCCGAGCGGGTAGCCGAGCACGAGCGCGAGCAGCGCGGCCGCGGGCAGGAGCAGGCCGTAGGGGAGCAGGGAGCGGCGCCGGGTTCTTTCCCGGGTGCGTGCCTTCTCGAGCAGCACGGGGTCTCCTTCGCGGAAGCAGGGGCGGGGTGGCCCGGCGGGGACGGCGGTCGGCCGGGCCACCCCGCCGGTCAGCGGGCGCCCAGCGCCTCGGTCAGGTGGGCGTCGAACTCCCGGGCCGCGTCCGCGATCGGCCGGCGCCCGGTGGCGATGTCGGCGAAGAAGGTGTTGATCGACTTGTCGCTCTCGATGGTCGCCCAGCCGGGCGCGGCCGGGGTGGCGACGCTGGTCTTCGCCGCGGTCGCGAAGGCCGCGTTGAGCGGCGGCAAGGCCGGGGTGACCCGGTCGATCAGCTCGGTGGAGACCGGTGTCCAGCCGTCGATGCCGGAGATCGCGTCACGCTGCACGGCCGGGTCGGTCGCCGCCTTGAGGTAGGCCAGCGCCAGGTCCTGGTTGCGGCTCTTGGCGGCGACGGCGAGGTCCGAGCCGCCGAGGAACACCGGCTGCGTCTTCCCCGGTGTGGCGCTCGGGAACGGGAAGGTGCCGAGCCGGTCCTTCAGCTCGGGCTTGTTCTTGAGCACGGTGTTGACGCTCGTGTCGAGGATGGCCGCGGCGCCGCCGGAGGAGAAGATGGCGGCCTGGTCCGGGGCCTTGGTGTCGACGTTGCGGGACGCGGGGGAGGAGTAGGCGTTCTGGAAGTCCTTCCACGTCTGCAGGCCCTTCAGCGCTTCCGGGGTTTCCAGGGCGCCGGTCCACTTCCCGTCCTTCTGCGTGGCCAGCTGCCCGCCGGCGTCCCAGACGAACTGCAGCGCGCCGAACCAGTACCGGCCGGGGAAGTGGAAGGCCGAGTAGTCGGGCGCGGGGTGTTTCGCCTTGATCCTGTCCAGGTCGGCGGTGAGCTCGGCGAGGGTCTTCGGCGGCGCGGTGACCCCGGCGTCGGCCCAGACCTGCTTGTCGTAGATCACTGCCCGGTTCCCGGCGAACAGCGGCGCGGCGTACAGGTGCCCGTCCACAGTGGCCGGTCCGGCGAGGCCGGGCAGCCAGGTCTGCCCCGCGGCGAGTTCGCCGCGGTGCGGGTTCAGGTCGGTCAGCGCGCCGTTGGCGGCGAACAGCGGGACGTCGGTGTTGCCGATTTCGATGACGTCCGGCGTGTCGTCCTGCGCCAGTGCGGTGCTGATCTTCGTGTTGATGTTGTCCCATTCCTGGATCTGCACGGTGACCTTGGCGCCGGTGGCCTTCTCGAAGGCGGTGGTGATCGCGGCGGCGGCCTTGTCGCTGAGGTCGCCGTTCATCAGCCAGACGGTCAGCGTGCCACCACCGGCGGCGGGAGCGGGGTTATCGGTACCACAGCCTGTGGCGGTCACGGCGACGACGGCCAAGGCGGCGAGGATGCTTCTGCGCATGGGGATTCCCGGAGGGCGTGAGGTGGGTGCGGCGCGGGGTGGGGGGGGTGGGTTTTGGGTTGAGGAAGGGCGAAGACCGAGCACGACAGCCCCCCGGGG
>NZ_JBFBBT010000016.1:124884-141042 GCF_040682815.1 Amycolatopsis sp. NPDC051102 | reverse complement strand
AGTGGTAAGGCGAGTTAGAACTCGCCTTACCACTCACGACCGGCCGCGGGAGGGGGTCAGCAGTGGCCGAGGTCGGCCCACTGGGCGGTCAGGCCCGGCTCCGAGCCCTGGGTCCACCAGTTCGCCTGCCACAGGTGGGCGTTGTGCTTCACCCGCTGGCCGCCGAGGTACACCGTGCCCCAGTCCCATTCCGGCGCCGTCGAGCAGTCGGCGGGCTGGGACGGCGTGGTCGGCGTCGTGGGCGTGGTCGACGGCGGGGTCGTCGACGGCGGGGTGGTCGGCGTGGTCGGGGTGGTGCAGCCGCTGACGGTGTCCACATGGGACGTTCCGGCGCCCCGGTACTGCCCGGCCTTCGCGACCGCGTCGGCGGGCGAAACGACCTGGTTGCCCGCGTAGTACGTCCAGTCGACCTGCTCGGTGTAGACGCTGTTGCCGCCGGTGTGCCCGGCGGTGTCGATGAACCACATGTTGTAGTTGATCGACATCGGCGTGCGCGGGTACACCGGGTCGCCCTGCGCGTCGGTGGTGTGGTCCGCGGTCAGGACGCCGTCGATGTAGTACTTCACGTGCCCGCCCGACACCTGCGTGACGATGTCGTGCCAGCCGGCGAAGCTGCGGTTCTGCGCGGTGGACGTGCGCAGGCCGTCCCACGTCGGCTTGTTCCAGTAGGTGTACCAGCTGGTCTGGTAGTCGGCCTGCGGGCCGCCCCAGCCGCCGTTGGGCAGGTACTCGGAGAAGTCGAGCTCGCTGTAGAGCGGATCGCGGTCGTACCGCAGGGGCGAGATCGTGAAGTAGGTTTCGTTGACGTGGTCGCCGTCGGGGCCGCTGTCCGGCGCGTCGGTGAAGCGGACCCGGCTGGCGTAGGTGCCGTCCAGGAACCGCAGCTGGTTCTGGTAGAGCTCGGCGTGCGTCGTGCCGGCCGCGCTGCCGTCGGTGGTGGCGGTCAGCTGGGCGACGCGCTCGCCGCCCACCGACGGGAAGCTGATGTTGCTGCTCAGCCAGCGCGCGCCGGGTACACCGGGGCTGCCGACGTCGTTGCGCGTGGTCCAGCCGGCCCCGCCGAACGCGGGATCGGTGGGCGAGGCGTAGTGGAAGTCGTCGAACAGCACGCCGCAGCCGGCCGCCGCGGCCGCCGGGCTGGCGTCGGCCCCGCCGGAGAGGAGCAGGGCGGTCGCGGCCACGGTCGCGACACTCGTCAGGACTGCTGTGGTGGTGCGGGTTCTGCGGGACATGGGTCTCCTCCTGGGATGGCCGTACCGCGGGGAGCGCCGATTGGTCTAGACGAATCAGGTGGCCAGTACCTTCCTCTTGACCATTGGTAAAGTCAAGGTGGCAGCAGAACTTACCTTTGGTAATTTTCGCGCGAGGCCGCGTCCGGCCGCCGGGAGCCGCCATGATGAAGGGGGAGCCGAGCGGAGGGACAGCGGATGGAGCTGACCGAGGAGGAGGCCGGGATCGTCGCGGTCGTGCGGGACTTCGTGGACCGCGACGTCCGCCCGGTGGCGCGGGAGCTGGAGCACGCCGACACCTACCCGGAAGCGCTGATCGAGCGGATGAAAGAGCTCGGCGTCTTCGGGCTCGCCGTCCCCGAAGCCTGGGGCGGGACGCCCGTCTCGGCCCGGTGCTACGCCGAGGTCACCGAGGAGCTGGCGCGCGGCTGGATGAGCCTGGCCGGCGCGATGGGCGGCCACACCGTCGTCGCCGAGCTGCTCGCCGGCCACGGGACCCGGGAGCAGCAGGCGCGCTACCTGCCGCGGATGGCCACCGGCGAGGTTCGCGCGACGATGGCGCTCACCGAACCCGGCGGCGGCTCCGACCTGCAGGCCCTGCGCACCACCGCCCGCCGGGCCGGCGAGTCCTATGTGGTCGACGGCGCCAAGACCTGGATCACCAATGCCCGGCGGTCGCAGCTGGTCGCCCTGCTGTGCAAGACCGATCCGCACGCCGAACCCGCGCACGCGGGCATCAGCATCCTGCTCGTCGAGCACGGCCCGGGCTTCGAGGTTTCCCGTGACCTACCGAAGCTGGGTTACAAGGGCGTGGAGAGCTGCGAACTGTCCTTTCGGACTTCCACGTCCCGGCGAGCGCGCTGCTCGGCGGCGAAACCGGCCGCGGGTTCGCGCAGATGATGCGCGGGCTGGAGCTCGGCCGGATCCAGGTGGCCGCCCGCGCCCTGGGCGTCGGGCGGGCCGCACTCGAGGATTCCCTGCGCTACGCCCGGGAACGCGAGACGTTCGGCAAGCCGATCTGGCAGCACCAGTCGGTCGGCAACCTCCTCGCCGACATGGCCACCAAGCTGGAGGCGGCGCGCCAGCTCGTGCACCACGCGGCCCGCCGCTACGACTCCGGCGAGCGCGCCGACCTCGAGGCCGGGATGGCGAAGCTGTTCGCCTCCGAAACGGCGATGGAGGTCGCCCTGAACGCGGTGCGGATCCACGGCGGCTACGGCTACTCCACCGAGTTCGACGTCGAACGCTACTTCCGGGACGCGCCGCTGATGATCGTCGGCGAAGGCACCAACGAGATCCAGCGGACCGTCATCACCCGGCAGCTGATCCGGCGGCATCGCCTCGGCTGAGCGGGGTCGAGCGTGGGGAGCCGTGCCGACTTGGGGGGAGGGGAAGGCACGGCCCCCCACGCTCTGGCCGGGCCACACGAGGTGGCGCCGCGGGCCCGGCTGGTCCGAAGTGGCCTATTCGGGCGGCCGGGTCCGGTTCTGCCCCGGATGGACCGTCCAGGGCGGATTGCCGCACTGCGGGCGCCAGGTGCCGAGGTGCACCCACTGGCGGCCCCAGGCGTGGGACATGAGGACGGTCGGGCGCCGGCACCGGGGGCAGGTCTGCGCTGCCGAGTCGATGGACACTCGTCCTCCTCCGCGTGCTGGGTGGTCGCGGGAAAGGATCGTCCGAACGGGACCGGAGCGGACCGGGGAAACTACCTGGATCGCTACGCGGGTCGGTCCGCGTGTGCGGCCAGCCACGACGCCACCTGGGTGCGGGAGGTGAGGCCCAGCCGCACCAGGATGTTCTCGACGTGTCCCTCCACGGTCCGTCCGCTGAGGACCAGGGCGGCCGCGATCTCCTTGTTGCTCATGCCCTGCGCCACCAGCGCGGCGATCTCCCGCTGCCGCCGGGTCAGCCCGCCGGGCTGGGCCGTCGCCTGCGCCGGTTCCGCGGCGGGCCGCTCGCCCAGCGCGCACCGGACGACCTCGTCGAGGCGGGAGCCGGCGGCCTCGGCGAAGGCCGCGTCGAACGCCTCGTCCCCGACCACCTTGCGAGCCAGGGCGGCGCACTGCTCGTCGACGCTCTGGTAAGGACTCATCTCGCCGACGCGGGCGCCGCTGAGCCGCCAGACCGCGCCGGCGCCCCCGAGCAGCCGGGCCACCCGCTCGTGCGCGCCCTCGGCGGAGCGGCACCACGCGAGCGCCTCGACGAGGAACGCGAGCAGCGTGCGGTCCGGCAACCGCAGCGCGACGGCCTCGCGCAGCAGCTCCGCCGCCGCCCCGGGCCGGCCCGCCCGCCAGCGGTGGATCGCGACGGCCCACAGCGCGTAGCCCCGTGACCACTGCGCCTCGTGCCGGTCGGCCAGGGCGAGCGCCTCCTCGGCCGCGGCCGCGCCGCGCGGGTCGCCGAGGAAGAAGCGCGCGGCGGCGAGCAGGATCAGCGTGTCGAACACCAGCAGCGCGTCCCCGGCGGTGCGGTACCCGGCCAGCGCCCGCTCCAGCAGTTCGGCCCCGCCGGTCAGGTCGCCGGTGAAGAACGTGGCCATGCCGGCGCACTCCGCGTGCCCGGCCCGGAGCCGGTCGTCGGCGAGCTCTCCGGCCAGCTCGCCCAGCTCCGCCAGCAGTTCCGCGTGCGGCGCCCCGGTCTGGATCGCGAGGAACGCCATCGCGTACAGGCCGCGGGCGCGGACCAGCGTGCGCTCGCCGCACAGCTCGAGGCCGCGCCGCAGGTATCCGCAGCCCTCCGGGACGAGGCCGCCGCCGTACCAGAAGTTCCACAGCGAAGCCGCGATGTCCAGCGCCTGGCTCGCCTGCCCGGGACCGGCGAGGCAGTGTTCGAGCACGGCCCGGAGGTTGGCGTGTTCGCGCCGGAGCCTGCCGAGCCACTCCGACTGCCGCGGGCCGAACCCCTCGGCCCGGTAGCGCCGCGCGAGGTCCGCGTAGTACGCGGCCTGCCGGGCCCGCACGTCGGCCTCGTCGCCTGCTTCGGCCAGCTTGACGCCGCCGTAGTCGCGGACGGTCTCCAGCATGCGGTACCAGGCGTGCCGTCCGAAGGTGCCGTTCCGGCGGCTGAGGACGGACTTGTCCACCAGGCCCGTGACGACGTCCAGCGTGCCGGCGCCGTCGGCTTCCGCGGGCGCGCAGACGCGTTCGGCGGCGTCGAGGTCGAAGCCGCCGGGGAACACCGACGCCTGCGCCCACAGCCGCTGTTCCGCGGGCGTGCAGAGCTCGAAACTCCAGCCGATCGCCGCTTCCAGGGTCCGGCGGCGGCCCCGGGTGGCGGACGGTCCCGAGGTGAGCGGGCCGAGGCGGTCGTCGAGCCGCTCGAGGACCTGGTCGACCGAGAGCACGCGGACGCGGACGGCGGCCAGCTCGATGGCCAGCGGGATGCCCTCCAGCCGGCGGCAGATCCGGCTCACCGCCGCCCGGTTGCCCGGGGTGAGTTCGAAGCCGGGCGAGACGGCGGCGGCGCGTTCGGTGAACAGCGTCACCGCCTCGGCCGGGCCGGCGCCGGTGTCGCCGGGCGGCGGGACCGGCAGCGGCTCGACGTGCAGGATGTGCTCGCCCTCCACGTGCAGCGTGTGCCGGCTGGTGGCCAGCACCCGGAGGCCGCCGGAGCCCGCGAGCAGCTTCGCGGCCAGCGTCGCGCACTCGTCCGCGACGTGCTCGCAGTTGTCCAGCACCAGCAGCAGCTGCCGGTCTTCGAGGTGCTCGGCGAGCCCGGCCGCCTGGTCGCTGGTGCCGCGCAGGCCGAACGCCGCCGCGACGGCGTTGGGCACCAGGCGGGGATCGCCCAGGTCGCCCAGCTCGACCAGCCACACGCCGTCGGCGAAGGCCCGGCGCACGTCGGCGGCGACCCGCAGGGCCAGCCGCGTCTTGCCCACGCCGGCGGGACCGGTCAGCGTGACCAGCCTGGCCGCCGCCAGCAGGCGTTTCGCCGCCCCGGCCTCCTGCCGTCTGCCGACGAAGCTGGTCAGCTCGGCGGGCAGATTGCCGGTGCTGCGGCGGGATCGGGCACCCATGCGCAGAGTGTAGGTCGGGCCGGACGGCGCTCACGTAACTACTTCGTCGCAGATATTGTTAACAATCTCATCGACGATTAGGGTGCGACTATCGAAACCCGAAGCGACGAGGAAACCCCGTGATCATCGACTGCCACGGCCACTACACCACCGCGCCGCCCGCCCTCGCGGCGTGGCGCGACCGGCAGGTCGCCGCGCTGGACGGCGCCGTCCCGGCGCCCGCCCGCGCGGACCTGCGGATCAGCGACGACGAACTGCGCGAAACGATCGAGCCGAACCAGCTGCGGCTGATGGACGAACGCGGGATCGACCTGACGATCTTCTCGCCCCGCGCCTCCTTCATGGCTCACCACGTCGGCGGCTTCGAGACGTCGTCGGCGTGGGCGGCGATCTGCAACGAGCTCTGCCACCGCGTCAGCACGCTCTACCCCGGGCGGTTCGCGCCGGCGGCGATGCTCCCGCAGTCCCCGGGCGTCGACCCCGCCACCTGCGTTCCCGAGCTGACCCGCTGCGTCGAGGAGTACGGCGCCGTCGCGCTGAACCTCAACCCCGATCCCAGCGGCGGCCACTGGACGGCCCCGCCGCTCACCGACCGGTCGTGGTACCCGATCTACGAGAAGATGGTCGAGTACGACGTCCCGGCGATGGTGCACGTCAGCACCAGCGTCAACCCGGCGTTCCACACCACCGGCGCGCACTACCTCAACGCCGATACGACCGCGTTCATGCAGCTCGTGCAGGGCGACCTGTTCACCGACTTCCCGACGCTGCGGCTGGTCATCCCGCACGGCGGCGGCGCGGTGCCCTACCACTGGGGCCGGTTCCGCGGCCTGGCGACGGCCTTGGGCAAGCCGGAGCTGGAAGAGCACGTGCTGGGCAACGTCTTCTTCGACACCTGCGTCTACCACCAGCCGGGCTCGGACCTGCTCTTCGACGTCATCCCGGCGCGCAACATCCTGTTCGCCTCGGAGATGATCGGCGCGGTCCGGAGCGTGGACCCGCGCACCGGCCACCACTTCGACGACACCCGCCGGTACGCCGAAGCGGCGAAACTGTCCGAAGCGGACTGGGCGGCGATCCGGGAGCACAACGCCCGCGCCGTCTACCCGCGACTGGACGCCCTCCTGAAGGGGCAGGGCCGGTGACCGCGGCCAAGACGCCGGGCTGGCTGGACTGGTGCGCCGAACCGTCCACTCCGGACTTCCGGCTGCCGCCCGGCACGGTCGACGCCCACTGCCACGTCTTCGGCCCCCAGGCGGAGTTCCCGTTCGCGCCGGAACGCAAGTACACGCCGTGCGACGCGAGCAAGGATCAGCTCTTCGCCCTGCGCGACCACCTCGGCGTCGCCCGGAACGTGATCGTGCAGGCCACCTGCCACGGCGCGGACAACTCCGCGATGGCCGACGCCGTCCGGGCGGCCGGCGGCCGCGCGCGCGGGGTCGCCACCGTCCGGCCCGACGTCGGCGACGCCGCACTGCGGGAGCTGCACGCGGCGGGCGTCCGCGGCGTGCGGTTCAACTTCGTCAAGCGGCTGGTCGACGCCGCACCCCACGAAGACCTCCGTGCCATCGCGAAGAAGATCGCCCCGCTCGGCTGGCACGTCGTGCTGTACTTCGAGGCCGCCGATCTCCCCGAGCTGGCGGGCTTCTTCGGCGGGCTGCCCACCCCGCTGGTGATCGACCACATGGGACGCCCCGACGTCACCAAGCCGGTCGACGGCCCGGAGTTCCGCCGGTTTCTCGACTTCGCCGCGGCCAACGACGTGTGGGTGAAGGTGAGCTGTCCCGAACGGCTCACCGTCACCGGGCCGCCGGCCTACGCCGACGTCGTGCCGTTCGCCCGCCGCGTCGTCGCGGAGTTCCCGGACCGGGTGCTGTGGGGCACCGACTGGCCGCACCCGAACCTGAAGGACCACATGCCCGACGACGGCCTGCTCGTCGACCACGTCCCGCGGATCGCGGAAACCCCTGAAGCGCAGCGAAAGCTGCTCGTCGACAACCCGATGCGCCTCTACTGGCCCGGCGAAACCGCCTGAACCCCCGGAAAGGCATGCAATGCAGCACGCCAACGCGCTCAACCGGCTGAACCGCCTGCCGATCGCCCGGTTCCACAAGGTCACCCTGTTCGCCGTCTCGTTCGCCTACTTCTTCGAGTTCGCCGACATCAACAGCTTCGCCACCACCGCACCCAAGCTGATCAAGCTCTGGGGCGTGACGGTCGATCAGGTCGCGTACGTGACTTCGCTGTCGTTCGTCGGCATGTTCTTCGGCTCGATCATCGCGAGCACGATCGCCGACCGCTGGGGCCGGAAGAACGCGCTCGTGCTGACGACCGTGTGGTTCGGCGTCTTCTCGTTCGCGGCGGTGTTCTCGTGGGACATCGTGTCCCTCGGCGTGTTCCGCGTCCTGACTTCGGCGGGCCTGTCGGCGATGACCGTCGTCGCGGTGATCTACGTCAGCGAGCTGTACCCGGCGGCGAACCGCGGCAAGTACCAGGCCTACGCGATCGTGATCGGCATCTGCGGGACACCGGTGACGAACCTGATCGCCAGCGTCGTGGTCCCGCTCGGTGACTGGGCGTGGCGGCTGGTGTACCTGTGGGGCGCGCTCGGCGTCCTGCTCGTGCTGTTCACGCGGCGGCTGAAGGAGTCACCTCGCTGGTACGAAAGCCGTGGCGAGCACGCGAAGGCGGACGCGGTGCTGCGGGAGATCGAGGCCCACGTCGCGGCGGAGAAGGGCCCGCTGCCGGAGCCGGCGCCGCCGGTGGGGGAGGCCCCGGTGGCCAAGGCGCCGCTGCGGCTGTTGCTGCGCAAGAAGTACCTGCTGCCGACGCTGCTGCTGACCGTGCTCTGGGTCACCCAGACGATCGGGTTCTTCGGCTATTCGAGCTGGGCGCCGACGCTGCTGGCCAAGGAAGGCTTCAGCGTCGAGAAGTCGGTGTTCTACGTGGCGCTCACGACGGTCGGCGCGCCGCTGGGCTCGTACCTGGCGGCCCTGGTCACCGACCGCTTCGAGCGCAAGTGGTGCCTGGTCGCGTTCGGCGCGGTGATCGCGCTGTGCGGGCTGTTGTACGGGCTGACGTTCGATCCCGTGCTCATCGTGGTGTTCGGCTTCCTGGTCAACATGTTCGAGCGCGGCTACACGGCGCTGGGGTACGCGTATTCGCCGGAGCTGTTCGACACGCGCGGCCGCTCGCTGGGCACGGGCGTGTCGTACGGCTTGGGCCGGCTGTCGAACGCGGCGGGCCCGCTGATCGTGGCCGGGCTGTACAACGGCAGCGGGTACCGGAGCGTGTTCTTCTTCATCGCCGGTACGTGGCTGGCCGGCGCGGTGGTGCTGGCGGTCTTCGGGCCGCGGACGCGGCAGGCGCGGCTCGCGCGCGTCCCCGCGGCGCCGGCCGGTGTCTAGAACGCGTACCGGACGCGCAGGTAGGGCGCGTGGACGGCGATGAGGCCGAGGAGCTCGTCCAGCAGGGCCCGCTTGTGGCCGGCGCGGTAGCGGACGTTCACGCCGCCGCCCTCGCTGCGTTTGGTCTCCTGCAGGTCGGGCCGCCACAGGACCTGCTCCGCCTTCGGGTGCCAGCCGAGGTTGACCTCGTGCAGGCCGCGGTTGTGCGTCAGCATGATCACCTCCGCGGCCAGCTGGGCCTTGGTGACGTCGTTCGTGGCGTCGCCGAGGTCCTGCAGCAGCCGGGTCCAGTCGGCCGGCCAGCCGTCGTAGACGACGACGGGGCTCAGGTTGACGTGCACCTCGTACCCGGCGGCGACGAAGTCGTCCAGCGCGCGCAGCCGGTCGGCGATCGGGCTGGTCCGCAGGTCGAGCAGCTTCGCGGGCCGCTCGGGCATCAGCGAGAACCGGATGCGCGTGCGGCCGCGCGGGGCCAGGTCCAGCAGCCCGCGGTGGACGTACTTCGTGGCGAAGGACGCCTTCGCGGTGGGTTGCCCGGCGAACAGGCCGATCAGGTCCGCGACGTTGTCGCTGACGAGGGCGTCGACCGAGCAGTCGGAGTTCTCGCCGATGTCGTAGACCCACGCGGCGGGGTCGCACTGGTTCGGCTCCGGCTTGGGCCCCTGCCGGGCGATGTGGCGGGTGAGGTACCCGGTGATCTGCTCGATGTTGGCGAAGACGGTGATCGGGTTGGAGTAGCCCTTGCGCCGCGGGACGTAGCAGTAGGCGCACGCCATCGCGCAGCCGTTGGACGTCGAGGGGGCGATGAAGTCGGCGGACCGCCCGTTGGGCCGGGCCGTCAGTGACTTCTTGATCCCCAGGACCAGGGCTTCGCGCTTGATCCGCACCCAGCGTCGGACGTTGGTCTCGTCGCCGTGCAGTTCGGGGATGCGCCAGTGACTGTCGACTTCGACGACGGTGGCGCCGGGAAAGCGGTCCAGCACCTGACGGCCGCGGGGGAGCTCGGCGGCGGCGGGTTCGACGTAGATGCGCGACGGGGCGAGCAGCTTTTCCCGTTCGAGGGCCGCGTCCGTCACACCGTTTCACCTGCGCAGGTTGGGGACCTTCGAGTCTACCCGCGGGACGCTCGCCGCACCCGGCAAGCCGGCGACGGCGAAGCCCGGTGTGGACTGTCCACTTGCGACCAGGACGCCGTTTTGTCAACGATCCTGTGCGAGGTGTCGGAGCTGATCGCGTGCGGCCGCGGCGACGTCGGCCCGGACGCCGAGTTCGCCGAGCATTTCGGCGGCGGCCGCCATCTCGGCGGTGCGGCGGACAGCGTGCCGGTAAGAGCCGTCGACCAGCCGGTCGACGGTGGCCGCGTCGGCGGCGGTGAGCTCGCCGACGACGAGCTCGCGCAGCCAGTCTTCGCACCCGGCGGCGCGTGCGGCGTGCAGGGCTTCGACCACGGCGGCGGACATGCCCTTGAAGAAGACGCTCCGCAGCAGCTTGCGCTCGGCGGCGAGCCCGGCCTCGCCCGGCATGACCTCGACGGCCGCGCCGAGCGGGTTCAGGAGCGCAGCGACGGTGCCGGCGGCGGCCCCGGTGGCCAGCATCGGGACCCGCAGCCCGCGGCCGGGGACGGGAGCCATGATCGCGACGTCGGCGAAGGGGGCGCTGCGTCCGGCGGCGACGGCGGCCAGCCGGCGTTTGGTGCCGGGGGAGGCGGTGTTCAGGTCGGCCCAGGCGGCGCCGGGTCCGAAGCCGGCGAGCCCGGCCACCAGTGCGTCCAGGGCGGCCGACGCGCTGTTGACGCTGAGGACCAGGTCGGCGCCGCGGGCGGCCTCGGCTTCGGAGCCCGTGGCCACGACGCCGTCGGGGGCGGGGGCGGCCGGGTCGTACCCCCGGACGGTGACCCCGGCGGCCACCAGGTCGCGGGCGAACGCGCCGCCCGCTTCGCCCAGTCCGAGTACCGCGATGGTTCCGGTCATAGCAGAATCCTCCTCAACAGCTACGATCGAGTACACGATGTGTTCGACAAAATTGTCAACAATAACGGAGCCGAGGCTATGACCGAGAGTGCTGCGGACCGGCAGCCGGGGGAGCGTTCCGTGGTGGCGGCCGTCCGCGACGCCATCGTCCGCGGCGAGTTCGTACCCAACCAGCGGCTGGTCGAGGCCGATCTGTCCGCCCAGTTCGGGGCGAGCCGGGCGACCGTGCGCGCGGCGCTGATCGAGCTCACGAACGAAGGTCTCGTAGAGCGCGTGCAGAACCGGGGCGCCCGCGTGCGCGCGGTGTCGCTGGAGGAGGCCGTCGAGATTTCCGAGGTCCGCATGATGCTGGAGTCGCTGTGCGCGGCGAAGGCGGCCGAGCGCATCTCGGACGCCGAGGTGGGCGAGCTGCGCGAACTGGGCGAGCGCATGCAGATGGCCGTGGCGGGCGGCGACGTGGTCGGGTACTCCGGCCTGAACCAGCGGCTGCACCGCAGGATCCGCGAGATCAGCGGCCAGCGCACGGCGGCGCAGGTGCTGGAGCGGCTGCGCGGCCAGAGTGTCCGCCACCAGTTCCGCCTGGCGATGCGCCCGGGCCGGCCGCAGGTCTCGCTCCCGGAACACCTGGCGATCATCGACGCGATCTGCGCGAACCACCCGGAGGAGGCGGCCGAGGCGGCGCGCGTCCACCTGAGCAGCGTGATCGAGGCGCTGAAGGCAGCGGACGCAGAGGTCTCCCCGCTCCACCCCTGATCCGAGCTCACCTCGTCTACGGCAACTCGCGGCCCCTTCGGGTACTCGGCGGTCAACTTGGCCGCCAAAATTGTTGACAATTTCGTCTACCGGATCGTACGGTGGCCGGATGAAGCCCGTCATCGTCACCGATCCGCCGCGGGCCGACCTCGGGCAGGTTGCGCAGCTGGCGGAGTACGGCGTTGCCACCGTCCACGAGGCTCTGGGCCGCTCCGGGCTGCTCGGGACGGATCTCCGGCCCCTCCAGGACGGCGCCCGGGTCGGCGGCACCGCCGTCACCGCGCTCTGCTGGCCCGGGGACAACCTGATGATCCACGCGGCCGTCGAGCAGTGCCGCGAAGGCGACCTCCTCGTCGTCACCACCACTTCACCGAACCGGGACGGCCTCTTCGGCGAGCTCTTCGCCACCGCGCTGCGCCGTCGCGGGGTGCGGGGGCTCGTCACCACCACCGGTGTCCGGGACGTCGCCGATCTGCGGGCGCTCGGCTTTCCCGTCTGGTCCGCCGCCGTCAGTGCACAGGGCACCGTGAAGGCGACCGCCGGTGCCGTCAACGTGCCCGTCGTCGTCGGCGGGCAGCTCGTCCGGCCCGGTGACGCCGTCCTGGCCGACGACGACGGTGTCCTCTGCGTCCCCCGGGAAGACGTCCAAAGTGGACTGAAGAAGGCGCGAGCCCGGCTGGAAAAGGAAGCCGAAGCCCGGGAAGCCTTCGCGAACGGCCAGCTCGGCCTCGACCGCTACGGGCTGCGCGACAAGCTCGAAGCCCTCGGCGTCCGGTACCTGACCGCCGAGGAGTACGAAAAGGAGCAGGCATGACCGGCGTGCGCTGCATGCTCATGCGCGGCGGCACCTCGAAGGGCGCCTACTTCCTCGCCGGCGACCTTCCCGCCGACCCGGCCGAGCGCGACGACCTGCTGCTGCGGATCATGGGCACCCCCGACCCGCGCCAGATCGACGGGCTCGGCGGCGCGCAGCCGGTCACCAGCAAGGTCGCGATCGTCTCGGCGGCCACCGGCGACAGCCACGACGTCGACTACCTGTTCCTGCAGCTCGGCGTGGAGGAGCCCACCGTCTCCGATCGCCAGACCTGCGGCAACCTCCTCGCCGGCGTCGGGCAGTTCGCCGTCGAACGGGGGCTCGTGGCCGCCGGTCCCGAACGCACCAGCGTCCGCGTGCGGCTGCTCAACACCGGTTCGATCGCCGTCGCGACCTTCCCCACCCCTCGGGGCGAGGTCGACTACCGCGGCGGCACGGCCATCTCCGGCGTGCCCGGCACCGCCGCCCCCGTCGAACTGGACTTCACCGGGACCGAAGGGTCCGTCTGCGGCAGCCTCCTGCCCACCGGCCACGTCCGCGACGACGTCGGCGGCCTCGAAGTGTCCTGTGTGGACAACGGGATGCCGGTCGTGGTCGCCCGCGCCGCGGATCTCGGCATCTCCGGGTACGAACCGGCCGCCGAACTCGCCGCCGACACCGCGCTCGCCGCCCGGATCGACGCCCTGCGCACCGAGGCCGGCAAGCTGATGGGGCTCGGTGACGTCGGCGGCAGCTCGGTGCCCAAGACCACCCTGGTCGCCGCGCCGCGTGACGGCGGCGCGATCTGCACCCGCACGTTCATCCCGGTCAAGCCGCACCCGTCGATCGGGGTGCTCGGCGCGGTGAGCGTCGTGACCGCGGTGCTGCTCGACGGCGCCGTCGGCAGCGAACTCCTCGTCGTCCCGCCCGCGGGCGCGCCCGTCGAAGTCGAGCACCCGAGCGGCAAGCTCGCCGTGGCGATCGAATTCGACGGGCCCCGCGTCCGCCGGTCGACGATCCTCCGCACCGCCCGGAAACTGTTCGACGGCACCGTTTTCCCCCGGTCCTGAGGAGCATTCCGGGCCCGGCCCCTCGCATCGGTGTACCTGCGAGCACGGTGGTGGACGGCGTCCCCAGGCGCTACGGTGAGCTTCTCGGTCAGCGCACTGCGTGACGGCCTGGGGGTAGGGATGAGCAGGACGTGGTCCGCGTTCGCGGTGCGCGGGTTCCGGGTGCTCTGGCTGGCGGGTCTGCTGTCGGTGGCCGGCGACCAGCTCGCCCGGGTCGCCTTGTCGATACTCGTCTTCCAGCGCACCGGTTCCGCGGCGCTGAGTGCGGCGACGTACGCGCTGTCGATGCTGCCCGCACTCGTGTCGGGAGCGCTGCTTTCCTGGCTGGCCGACCGGTTCCCGCGGCGCCGCGTGCTGGTGGCGTGCGACGTCGTCCGGGCGGCGCTGGTGGCCGTCATGGCCGTGCCCGTCGTGCCGTTGCCGCTGATGGCCGCGCTGCTCGTGCTGGTGCAGCTGGCCGAAGCGCCGTTCTCGGCGGCGCAGGGCGCGGTCCTGCCGGAGCTGCTCGGGTCCCGTTACGAGGCCGGGCAGACGGTGCAGCAGGTCACCACGCAGCTGTGCCTGGTGCTGGGGTTCGTCGCGGCCGCGTTCGTGGTCACCGCGGTCGGCGCGCACGCCGCGCTGGCGATCGACGCCGCCACCTTCGCCGCGTCCGCTGTGCTGATCCGGGCCGGCCTCGGCAGCCATCCGCCCCCGAGCGGTGACGGCGAAAGCGGGGCGACGTGGTGGCGGCGCTCCTGGCGCCGGATCGCCGCGGGTGCGGTCACCGTGAGCCGGGACCGCACGCTGGGCACGCTGGTGTGGCTGGGCTGGCTGGCGCTGTTCACGGTCGTGCCCGAGGGGCTCGCCGTGCCGTTCGCGCAGCAGGTCGGCGCGGGCGGTGGCTGGATCGGGGTGCTGCTCGCCGCGGAACCGGCGGGCGCGGTCGCCGGGGCGCTGCTGCTGCGGCGGGTCGCCCGGCCGGTGCGGGTGCGCGCGCTGGGCGTGCTCGCGGTCGGGACGTCGGCGCCGCTCGTGGCGTTTTGGGGCCGGCCGACCCTGGGCGCGGCGCTGGCCCTGCTCTTCGTGTCCGGGCTGTTCTCGGCCTACCAGGTCACCGCGGGGGCGACGTTCGTCCAGCTGTCGCCGCCGCGGGTGCGCGGGCGGACCCTCGGGTTCGCCCGGATGGGGATGACCGCCGGGCAGGGGCTCGGGATCGTGGCCGGCGGGGTGCTCGCCCAGCTGGCCGGGCCGTCCACGGCGATCGCCTGGGCGGGTACCGCGGGAGCGCTGGTCGCGCTCGCCGCGGCCGCGGCTTGGGCGCGTCGCCGTCCGGACGCCGTCTCGGCAGCGCTGCCGGCCGAAACCTGAGGTGTCACCAGCCTTTGTCGCTCATGGCGCGCTCCTTCCGGTGCGGGGGGACGGGGTTCGGTCGCGGGGTTCACCAGCCCTTGTCGCTCATCGGCTCGCCCTTTCCGTGCGGTTCGTCCGGTGCCGGATACCCCGAATCGTCCCAGCCGCCCGGTCGGGTCGCAGGGGAGGGAACCGGCTGACAACGAGCCTCGGCGCGACTACCCTGGGCAATCAGGTGACCACCGGCGCGGGGGAGGCGCTGCGATGAGGGGAAGTGAGGTCACCGGCGGAGGTCGTTCGCCGTCGGGCTGGAAGCTGTGGTCGTTACCGGGACGGGTGCTGCTCCTCGTCCTGGCCGTGGACCTGGTGGCGCTGGGTGTGCTGGCCGTCGCGGCCCGGACGCCGCCGGCACCCGGGGAGTGGGTGACGGCGGGCTGGCTCGCCGCGGCGGCACTGCCGCACCTGCACGCGTCCCACCTGATCGAGCGGCGGCGCCGGGACCGCTCGGGTTCGCCGTACGTCGACCTCTGCAGCGTCTGGATCTTCGCCGGCGTGCTGGCCCTGCCGCTGGTGCTCGAACTGGCGCTGGTGGCGGTGATCTACGCCCACCGCTGGCTGCTGGTCAACCGGTTCGACCCGGTCCGCCCGCCGCACCGGACCGTGTTCACCGCCGCCACGCTCGCGCTGGCCGCGGCGGCCGCGGCCGGCGTGCTGCAGCTGACCGGCGTCCACGCGCACCTCGCCGGCGGCGCGCGGCCCGGCTGGGCCGACCTGGCCGCCGTCGTCGCCGCGGCCGCGGTGCAGTGGGTGGTCAACACCGCCCTCGTCGGCACGGTCATCGCCTGGACGGTCACCGTCGAGCACCCCCGCCGGCTGCTCGGCAGCGCCTCGGACAACCTGCTGGAGGTCAGCCAGCTGGCGCTCGGCGTGTTCGTCGCGGCCGCGCTGCTGTGGTGGCCGCCGGCAGCACTGCTGATGATCATCCCGACGTTCGCGCTGCACCAGTGCGTCCAGCTCGACCAGCTCAAGCTCGCCGCCCGCACCGACCAGCGCACCGGGCTGCTCAACGCGATCGCCTGGCACGAGCAGGCCGAGCACGCGCTCGGGCGCACCCGCGGCCGGACGGGGGTGCTGATGATCGACCTCGACTGGTTCAAGCGCATCAACGACACCCACGGCCACCCGGTCGGCGACGACGTCCTGGCCGAGGTGGCCACGGTGCTCACCAGGACCGTCCGGCGCGGCGACACGGTCGGCCGGTACGGCGGCGAGGAGTTCGCCGTCCTGCTGCCCGACGTCGACGAAGCCGAGATCCGCGCGATCGCCGAGCGGATCCGCGTCCGCATCCGGGCGCTGCGCATCACGACGCCGGCGGGGGAGCCGGTAACGCTGTCGGCGACGATCGGCGCGGCGCTGCACCCGGTCGTGCCGGGAGCCAGTCTCGACGAGGTGATCCGGGCTGCCGACGATGCGCTGTATGCGGGCAAGAAGGCCGGGCGCGATCGGGTGGCGGTCGCTGGTTGCTGACCCGTCGGTGCCGGCCGGGCCGCGGCGGGTTCAGCTCGTCTGGCGCACTTCCAGGTGGTGTG